>NZ_JASPFL010000002.1:0-66763 GCF_036855945.1 Sphingomonas sp. LR59 | reverse complement strand
TATCGATTCTGTCACGCTGACGATTACCAACAACGCGGACGGCAGCGTTACCGTCATCGTCGTCCCGCTTCTTGATAGCGGCACTCCTGGGCTCGGAGGCTGAGATGAAGCATTGGCCCGCTCTCGCCATTGGCGTTCTCCTGTCGGGGTGCGCGGTGCATAACCAGTCGGTCTGGGAGCCCGCCCAATCGACACGACCGACGCCGGCAACGGTCAAACTGCAGGCGCTTCCCCCGGCCGGAGAGCGTGTAGCGATCGCTGTCTACAACTTTGCCGACCAGACTGGGCAGTTCAAGCCTAGCGACAGCGTGCAAACGCTGTCCCGCGCCGTGACTCAGGGAGCAACCTCGATATTGGTCAAGGCGCTGCAGGAGGCGGGCAACCAGCGGTGGTTCACGGTCATTGAGCGCGAACGGCTCGACAACCTACTTCGCGAGCGTGCGGTGATCCGCGAAATGCGTTCAGCTTATCTCGGTGAGCGTACGCTTAATCGGCAGGCGCTGCCACCTTTGCTCTTCGCAGGCGTGCTACTCGAAGGAGGCATAATCGGCTACGATAGCAATACCAAGACTGGCGGTGCCGGCGCGCGCTTTCTTGGTATTGGCGGCAGCACCCAATATCGCGAGGACACTGTCACTGTGTATCTTCGCGCTGTCAGCGTGAAGACCGGCGAGGTGCTGTCGACTATCAGCGTCCGCAAGTCGATTGCCTCGGTTGGAATCAACGCAAACGCGTTTCGGTTCGTGGCCTTCAAGGATCTTCTCGAGCTTGAGACGGGTATAACCTACAATGAGCCCGATGTGCTTGCGCTGCAGCAGGCGATCGAGGCTGCCGTATACGGTCTGATCGTCGAGGGTTCGGTAAAAGGGCTGTGGTGCTTCGACGCCGACGCCTCGGCCGCGGAGGGCATCGTGCGCAGCTACTACGCGCGCCGTGACGACGTTGACGCGACGCGGGTGCAACTCGCGCTTCGGCCCGACGGAACACACTACGTCGGTAAGTGTGAGACGCAGAGGTCGATCGCTCGATTGGCTCCCAAGCCCATCAGATCGACCCCGACGAGCAGCGGTCCCATGATTGTTACACCCGCCGTTGCAAAGGACACCGAGGTGCTCGTCAGCAAACCGAGACCGGGATGATAAATTTAGCCGCCTGAGCGGCCAACGAGATCGGATCCACCGGCGGTCAATTTCCGATCGCACGCCGATGGACCCGGGTGAGCAGGCCGCGGGACCTGTTCGGACCACGACACGCTGCAACGTCATGATTGTCCAGACGTGCAGACGTTGCAAGTGGTTCCTTTCTCCCGCCGACCGAGCACTTGCCAACTGCTCGACCGCGACCTTGGGCCGTCGCCCTTTCGGGCGGCGAACGTCAACAGGGCGGCAATCCTGCCGTTCGGGAACGAAGGAAGAAGCGATGAAGAACGTACTCCTTGGCGCCGCATCCGTGCTGGCGCTGTCGATCGCCGCACCGGCGCTGGCCCAGTCGACCAGCACCGTGACGCAGTCCAACATCGGCAACCTCGCGACTGTCGATCAGGTGGGCTCGCTCACAGGCGCGCTGTCCACCGTCACGCAGAGTGGTGCGAGCAACTCCGCCGACGTCACACAGCAGGACGACAACTCGGGCGCCAATCCCGTCAACGTGTCCGACGTGAACCAGTCGGGCAACAGCAATGCCGCTACGGTCCTGCAGAATGCCAGCACGTTCGCACTGCAGAACAATTCGGCCGTCGACCAGTCGGGTAATGGCAACACCGCCGACGTCACGCAGCTCGATGACGGTCAGTCGTCATCCGTCGTCCAGTCGAGTGATGACAATTCGGCGCTGGTGCAGCAGGGAGACGCCGTTGCTGCGCTGAGTGATACCAGCTGGGGTAACGACAGCACGATCAATCAGGCTGGCAGCGGTGGTCACATCGCCGAAGTCTCGCAGACCGAACGCTTCAACAGCAGCACAATCGATCAGACGGGTGACGCTGACGGAGCTTTCGTCGCCCAGAGCGGACAGAGCAACGCGTCGGCGATCCTGCAGACCGGCACGAACGATCAGGCATTCGTGACGCAGAGCGGCAACGCAAACGGCTCGGACATCGTGCAGGATGGTGAGAACGTGCTTGCTACCGTTATCCAGTCGGGCAACGCTAACGACAGCAGTGTCGACCAGACCTCGCCTGGCGGCGTACGGCCGATTAACTCCTCGGTGTTCGTAAATCAGTCGGGCGACAACAACTTGTCCGACGTGATGCAGCGCGCCAACCAAGGGTATGCTGAGGTCCTTCAGGGCGGCACGAACAGCGATGCAACCATCCTGAACTATGGAAACCGGTCTGTCGCCTACGTCCATCAGCTCTCGGGCGACGACAACTCTGCGTCGATCACGCAGCGCGCCGAGGATAGCGACGCCTTCATCCAGCAGACTGGAAGCCGCAACTTGGCGAGCATCGACCAGCAGGAGGACAGCCCGCCGACCGAGAACTTCTCGGCACTGGTAATCCAGTCGGGCGACGATAACGAGTCGTCGGTTGTACAGGACGGTGACAACAGTCTTGCGGTGAACCTGCAGACCGGCGACTTCAACAACTCGACTATCTCGCAGACGGGCTCGTCGCATTATGCCGGCGTCGGTCAGTACGGGGACAACAACACCTCGTTCGTGACCCAGTCGGGATCGTCGAACTATGCGCTGGTGCAGCAGTTCACCAACGGCAACCTTTCGACTGTGACCCAGTCCGGGTCGGGCAACGCTGCGACCGTGAGCCAGTAGGTTCTCGATGCCCGCCCCGGCACCTTGACCACCGGGGCGGGTCCTTTTCTCTACAAAGGCAGGATCATGCGCATCTCCAGAACGATCGGTGCTGTCTGTTTGGCTATCGGCACTCCCGCCTTTGGCCAGGTTGCCACGCAACCTCAGGCCCTGATCGATCAGATCGACCCCACCGCGACGGGAACCTCGGACGCGACGGTCGTACAGGAGGGGGACGGCAATTCGATACACTTGATCCAGTCATCAGCGACGAACCACGCTACCCTTTCTCAATCAGGCACTGCCAATTCGATCGACGTTGGGCAGGACGGCGTAGCCGGCGGGACGAACCTGCTGAACGCCACACAGAGCGGCGATCGCAACTTCGTGACTGCGTCGCAAAGCGCGACTGGAGGCGAGCTTAATATGCTCATGATTCAACAGTCGGGCACCGACAATATCGCAGACCTTCTGCAGGACGGCAGCGGTAATTTGATCAGTTTGGATCAGCTGGGGAGTTATAACAGCGCCGCGGTCTCGCAGACGGGAAACGCGCTTGCCATTTCCGTGTCGCAATATGGCAACGCGGCGGTTTCCGTCGCGCAGACAAGATGACCTGTAAGCCCCTCTTTGAGCGGATATCGGCGCTGATCGTGATCGCTATCCTACCGTCCGCGTGCGCCGTTGGGCGCGCGGAAACGGAAGTTCGACCAAACGGACTGGATGCTGCCTCGATTTCTCCCATGACGCAGATCGAAACAAGCTCATCCAAACCCATGGCTGATCAGCTAGAGCGAACGTCATCCGACGAACGGATGGATCAGGTCGCAGCGGACCGCCGGGTCGACGGAAACGCGTCGCCGGAGAACGACCTCGTGCGGGACGTTGCGTCTGAAAGACCAGACATGGCGCTCTATCGTGAGGTGGCCCTCGCTTGGCAGGCGATCCGCGCCCGCGGCCAGCAGCCCTCCCCTGAATTGTTAGCCCAATCGGTCGGCCCGGATAATCTCGCCACCTTCCTGTCGACGTTCAGGAACGCGGATCGGATGTTCCGGCCAGATATCGACACGTGGCCCGTTGCGCCGATCGCCGCACCGGCGCCCCCGTCGACTGGTAATAACCGCAAGTGATTTATCGCCTACTCCAGATAGCCACCATCGCCGGAATGACGACTATGACGAACGACGCTCCTCATTCGGTTACTATGACGACAGCCCGGTCCGACGGACGAATTGTCATCACAGTGGCAGGTCAGAGCATCGTACCTAAGACGGTGCAATATGATCTAACTGTTACTGGCGTGTCGGCAACACACCACCGGGGACGCACGCGAGTGCACGGTGATCGTCGCGTTCTTTCACAAGTCAGCGTCATGGCCTCGACAGATGGCTGCGCGATTCTGACTGTCGTTGAAGGCGATCACGACAGCTATCAGGATCGAATATGTTTTTGACGTTGAAGAAGCCCATCATCGTCACTCAGTGATCGGTTATGTAAAAAACCTGATTCCGACAGCACTGCGCGATAAACAGGTGATTTCGGACGGCAGCCTCTCGATCGAGCCGATGAATTAACGGAGCAAATCCCTGACCAAGGTCTCGCGTGTTATTCGGTCGATGCTGGTCGAACTCGTCAATGCCATCGCAACGCGCATTTCGGCTTCGATCAGCTTCAACATGTGGTCAACGCCCTTTTCCCCTGCTGCTGCCAACGCATAGACCCACGCTCGCCCGAGCAACACGCCATGTGCACCAAGCGCAAGCATCCGAACAACGTCCAACCCAGATCTAACGCCGCCGTCGGCCAATATCGTCAACCGGTCCCGCACCGCGTCAGCGATCGGTGGCAGTGCACGAGCTGTGGAGGGAACGCCGTCGAGCTGCCTCCCGCCGTGATTTGAGACAACGATCCCATCTGCGCCGAGGTCGGCTGCGGCGCGTGCGTCCTGGACGTCCAATATCCCCTTGATGATCAACGGGCCGTCCCAGATATCCCGAATGAATTCGAGGTCCTTCCAGGAAACCGTCGGGTCGAAGTTATTACGCATCCAGGCGAAGAAATCTTCCAATCCGGTATTCTTGCCAAGAACGGGCGCGACGTTACCGAGCTGATGTGGCCGTCCCCTTATTCCGACGTCATAGGCCCAGGCGGGTCGCAGCATCGACTGCACCGCGCGTCGGGCGCCGCCCATGAAACCCGACGCTCCTGCCAATCCGGAGCGATAGTCACGATAGCGAGAGCCTGGGACAGGCATGTCCACCGTGAACACCAGAGCGGAACACTGGGCCGCTTTCGCCTGAGCCAACAAATCACGCATGAAGCCACGATCGCGGATCATGTAAAGCTGGAACCAGAAGGGTTGCGACGTGGCAGCGGCAACCTCGTCTATCGGGCATGCTGAAACCGTAGAAAGGCAGAATGGGACGCCTGCCGTCTGAGCAGCACGAGCAGCTTGGACCTCGCCGCGGCGCGCGTTCATTCCTGCCAACCCGATTGGCGCCAATGCGATTGGCAGATTTTGGCTGCGTCCGAAAAGCGTCGTCGACAGGTCCAATGTCGAGACGTCGGTCAGGACGCGCTGTCGCAGCGCAATGTCTTCCAGATCAGCGACGTTCCGCCGCAACGTGACTTCTGCATAGCTCCCTCCGTCGATGTACTCGAACAGAAAGTGCGGCAGGCGGCGTCGCGCAAGTTCTCGATAATCGATCGCGGAAGCTGCCTTCATGACCGAGCCTTTTGAAATTCATGCGTTAAGGAATACGGTGCGGACCGAAAAACGCTCCGAAGGATACTCGGCTGGATCATTGAAGGTTCACGAATGCACCGCCGTCCACCAGCAACGCGGCGCCTGTGACGTATCGGGCTAGGTCGGACGCAAGGAACACAATCGGCCCTGCGATATCGTCCGGTTCGCCAAGCCTCCCGAGCGGGATACGCTGCGCCATCCGCGCGCGCTTCTCCGGATCAGCAAGATCTTCCTTGTTGATGTCGGTGAGGATCGTCCCCGGCAATACCGAGTTGCACCGAATACCGTGGCGACCAAGGGCAATTGCCGTCGACTGCATCAGCGAATGCACGCCAGCCTTGGTCGGCGTGTAATGGGTCTGATACTCGCCTCCGACGAGCGCGGAGATGGATGACACCGCAACGATCGCACCCCCTGCCCCTGACGCACCATCTGGTTGGCCGCAGCCTGCACCATGAAATACGCGCCGTGTAGATTGACGCGCATCGTTCGTTCGAACGTCTCCACGGGCATGTCGAGAAACGCATGGAACGGGCAGATGCCGGCATTGTTAACGAACACATCGACCCGTCCCAACGCTTCGGAAGCCCGGGTTACGAAGTCGCTCGCTGTCGCCGGGTCGGAGACGTCGCCCGCCACCGCAATGGCCTTGCGCCCCAGCGCGGTGATCGCCGCCACACACGATGCCGCGTCGTCCTCGCTGCCAAGGAAATTGATCGCAACGTCTGCACCGTGTCGTGCGGCGGCAATCGCGGTCGCCCGCCCGATCCCAGCCGATGCGCCGGTGACGAGTACGGCCTTTCCTTCTAGCAGCATCTCTCTCTCCTATTTGTTCGGTAGCGCAGCGGTCCAGCCCAGGTCGCGACTGACAGCGTCGGCTGCATCGGATACCGTTTTGGACAGTTCGCCCATTCGATCGTCGCTCATGTACTGCGCGGCACTCGAGACGCTGATTGCCCCGACGATGACGCCCTTCGCGTCGCGAACCGGCGCGGCAACGCAGCGGATCTGGTCCTCATTCTCTTCGAGATCGAACGCGCGGCCGGCTTCCACATAGCTTCGCATTCGGCTCTCCCACACCGTCCAGTCGGCAGGGTGCGATCCCTCAGCCTGGTCGGCATCGAAACGCGCTCGCCAGTATTTAGGGGGATGATCGAGCATCAACGCCTTGCCAAGTCCGGTCGACGTGAGCGGCTGTCGATCGCCCACCCGGCTGGAGATCGTTATCCGGCGCCGGCCCGGCATCTTGTCGAGATACAATGCGCGGTCGCCCTCGAGGATACCGAGATGGACGGTATCCTCGGTCGAGGCGGACAGAGCCTCCAAATGAAGTCGAGCAACCTGAATGATGTCAGCCTGGACATGGGCCAACGCGCCGAGTTCGAGCAGCTTCGGGCCAAGCCGATACCCGGCCCGCGGGGTGAAGGCGAGATAGCCGCGCTCCACCAGCGCGCTCGCCAAGCGATGCGTCGTGCTCTTGGTCAGCGCCAGACGATCAGCCAGCTCAGGGAGCCCCAGCACCTCCTGTGCAATCGCCTCAATCACATCGAGACCGCGCATCAGCGTCTGGCTACCAGCCCCGACGGTGGTTTCCTTGTCCGTGCTCGTGAGCGGTTCTGTTGACGCCATGATTTTCATTCCCTAGGATACTATTCCATAATATGGCAATAGGTGCTGCGGTTCTCATAGAGAACAACGCAGAATAAGGGCAGGATGAACCGTGGCGCTACCAAAGATCAAATACGTGCGAGCCTTCACTGCGACCGGTGGCGGCGCCGACTATCACGATCAGACCGGTGCGCACTGGATCGACGATCATATTGCAACGCCGATGAGCCGGTATCCCGAATACCGTGAGTCACGACGCAGCTTCGGGATCAACGTGCTCGGCACTTTGGTCGTGGAGATCGAAGCTGACGACGGCACGATCGGGTTTGCGGTCACGACCGGCGGGGAGCCCGCCTGCTACATCGTCGAGAAACATCTCGCGCGCTTTCTGGAAGGTCGCAATCCTGCCGACTACGAGAAGATCTGGGACCAGATGTACTTCTCGACGCAGTATTACGGACGCAAGGGACTGGTCGTAAACGCGATCTCCGGCGTCGATCTGGCCCTATGGGACCTATTGGGTAAATTGCGCGGCGAGCCGGTGCATCAGCTGCTCGGCGGTCCCGTCCGCGACGAGCTGCAGTTCTACGCGACCGGCGCTCGCCCGGACGTCGCGAAGGAACTGGGCTTCATCGGCGGCAAGATGCCACTGCACCACGGCCCGGCCGAGGGGCTGGAAGGACTGCATAAGAACGTCGCGATGCTCGCCGACATGCGGGCGAAGGTCGGCGACGACTTCTGGCTGATGTACGATTGCTGGATGGCGCTCGACGTAGATTATGCCACGCGTCTGGCGATCGCGTGCCACGAGCACGGCCTGAAATGGATCGAAGAAGCAATCAGCCCGGACGACTACTGGGGCTATGCCGAATTGAAGCGCAACGTGCCCAAGGGCATGCTGGTCACGACCGGCGAACATGAGGCGACCCGCTGGGGCTTCCGCATGCTGCTCGAGATGGACTGTTGCGACATCATCCAGCCCGATGTCGGCTGGTGCGGCGGCGTGACCGAGCTGCTCAAGATCAGCGCACTCGCCGATGCCAAGGGCAAGATGGTCGTGCCGCATGGCTCGTCGGTCTACAGCTACCACTTCGTCATCACGCGCCACAATTCACCGTTCGCCGAGTTCCTGATGATGCATCCGGGCCCGACCGAAGTGGTGCCGATGTTCGCGCCGCAACTACTCGGCGAACCCGTCCCCGTGAACGGTCGGATCAAGGCCAGCCAGCTCGACAAACCTGGGTTCGGTGTCGAGCTCAACCGCGACGTTCCCCTCAACCGTCCCTACACACACTGAGGTTCTTCCCATGAAATTCTGTCGTTACGGCGCCAAGGGCGACGAGAAGCCGGGTCTGGTCGACGATGAGGGCCAGATCCGCGATCTATCGGGGCATGTCGCCGACATCTCGATCGCCGCGCTTGCTCACCTGAGTGCCGTCGACGTCGCGTCGCTGCCGCTCGTCGAGGGCACGCCTCGCTACGGCGTACCGATCGCCGGGATTGGTAAGATCGTCGCGATCGGTCTCAACTACCGTGACCATGCGATTGAATCGAACCTGCCAATCCCGACCGAACCGATGATGTTCATGAAGCCGCTGTCCAGCCTGACCGGCCCGAACGACGCCGTCATGCTGCCCAAGGCGGCAACGCATGGCGACTGGGAGGTCGAGCTCGGGGTGATCATCGGCAAGACTTGCCGCTATGTCGACAAGGTTGACGCCCTCGACCATGTCGCCGGCTATGTCCTTGCGAACGACGTCTCGGAACGCTTCAACCAGAAGCAGCGCGGTACGCAGTGGTCGAAGGGCAAGGGACATGACACGTTCTGCCCGGTCGGCCCCTGGCTGGTAACCCCCGACGAAGTCGGCAGTCCGCAGGATCTCGACATGACTCTCGATGTCAATGGCGTGCGGATGCAGACGGGCAACACCAGGACGATGATCTTCCCGATCGACGAACTGATCGCCTATGTCAGCGAGTATGTGACGCTCGAACCCGGCGACCTGCTCATCACCGGGACGCCTCCCGGGGTCGGCGAGGGCAAGAAGCCGGAAGCGATCTATCTGAAGCCCGGCGACACGATGCACCTGACGATCGCCAAGCTCGGCGAGCAGACGCAGGATGTGGTCGCTTGGCAGCATCCCCGTACAGGCGCCGCGGCGTGACCGTCTTTGCGGGTCGGTTCGCGGGGCGGACCGCGATCGTCACGGGCGGTGCCTCGGGGCTGGGCAAGGCCGTCGCGGCACGCATCATCGCGGAAGGCGGGACGGTCGCGCTGTGGGACCTGAATGCGGAGGCCCTGTTGGCGGTACGCGACGAAATCCAGGCAGCGCATGTCGAGGCCGTGGACGTCGCCGACCTCGTTGCGGTCGAGGAGGCCGCACGCGCTACGCACGCGGCACTCGGGAAGATCGACATCCTCGTGTGTTCGGCTGGGATCACGGGCGCGACCGCCCCGGTGCATGAGTTTCCCATCGACAGCTGGCTCCAGGTCGTCGGCGTCAATCTCAATGGCCTGTTCTACTGCAACCGGACGATCGTACCGATGATGCTCACGAACGGCTACGGTCGGATAGTCAATCTGTCGTCGGTCGCGGGCAAGGAAGGCAACCCCAACGCCAGCGCCTATTCGGCGACCAAGGCGGCGGTGATCGGCCTGACCAAGTCTCTTGGCAAGGAACTGGCGGGCAAGGGCGTGATTGCGAACGCGCTGACGCCCGCCACGTTCGAAAGCCCGATCCTTGCCCAACTGCCGCAAAGTCAGGTCGATTACATGCGGTCGAAAATTCCGATGGGCCGCCTTGGCGAGATCGAGGAATCCGCTGCGATGGTCTGCTTCATGGCCAGCGAGGAATGCAGTTTCACCACCGCATCGACGTTCGATACGTCCGGAGGCCGCACAACCTTCTGAACGGCACCATTCCAAGGACGGCCCGACAGTCCACGCAAACGTATCGCGACCCGGCATACCGGGCGTTCCGGGAGAGGATACACCATGCACGACATTCCCTTCGTCGATGCCCATGTCCATTTCTGGGATCTGGCACGGCTTCGTTACCCCTGGCTGACACCGCCCTTTGCGGACGACGGCCCCAACGGCTCGGTCGAGGCGATCGCGCAGACCTACCTACCGGCTGATTATCGCCGCGACGCCGCCCGGTGGAACGTCGCTGGCGTCGTTCACGTCGAGGCGGGCGCCGACCCCGCACATGCCGCCGCGGAAACTGCTTGGCTGGAGCAGCTCGACGACGGCCCTGCCGGTATCGTCGCCTATGCGGCGTTGAACGATTCCGACCTGGAACCGCTGCTCGAAGCCCATTGCGCGCACGGCCGGGTCCGCGGCGTGCGCCATATCGTCAACTGGCACGCGAACCCGCAGCTCAGCTACACCGATCGCGAGATGACCGACGAGCCGGCGTGGCAGCACGGGTTCGCCCTGCTCGCGAAATACGGTTTGTCGTTCGACCTTCAGGCGTACCCCGCACAGTTCGCCGGGCTGGCGCGTACCTTGGCGAGATCGCCCGACACGCAAGTCGTGATCAATCATCTGGGCATGCCCGTCATAAGCGATCCGGACGGACGCACAGCCTGGGCAAAAGGCTTGCGTCAGCTCGCCGATCTTCCAAACGTCGCGATCAAGATTTCCGGGTTCGGGTTCGTACAGCGACCCTGGACGACCGACGAGGCGCGTCCCTGGATCCTGGAGGCGCTCGACATGTTCGGCACGGACCGCGCCTGCGTGGCTAGCGACTTTCCGACCGACGGGTTGTTCGGCACCTTCGACGCAACCCTGGGCGCCTATGCGGCAATCCTCGCGCCGTTTTCGGCGGACGAACGTCGCGCGCTGTGGGGCGGCAACGCCAATCGCATCTATCGCCTCGGACTCGAACTCAAGGATCGCGACAATGGGTAATCCACTCGTCGGCGTCGCCTATCACTGGCTTGGCGGACTTGCATCTGCGAGCTTCTATGTTCCCTATCGCGGCGTGCGCCGTTGGTCGTGGGAGATCTTCTGGCTCACTGGCGGACTGTTCTCATGGTTGTTCGCGCCCTGGCTGTTCGCAAGCGTGATGACCAATGACCTCCTCGGCGTCATCGCCGCGACGCCGCCCATGACAATCTTCTGGTGCGTCGCGTTCGGCGTGCTGTGGGGGTTCGGCGGACTGACCTACGGCCTCACGATGCGCTACCTCGGGCTGTCGCTCGGCATGGCGGTCGTGCTGGGACTGTCGACGGTCTTCGGCACACTCATTCCGCCGATCTTCGCAGGTGATCTCAGCGCGAAGCTGTTCGATACGGTATCCGGAAACGTCATCCTCGTCGGTCTGTTCGTGACGCTTGCGGGCATCATCGTCGTCGCGCTTGCCGGGGCGTGGAAGGACGCGTCGCTGCCCGCCGAACAGAAGGCCGCGACGATCGCGGAGTTCGCCTTCCGCAAGGGCGTGGCGGTCGCCATCTTCTCGGGCATCATGTCGAGTTGCTTCGCCTTCGGGCTGGCGGCGGGTGAGCCCGTAAAGGCGCTGTCCGCTGCGGCCGGCACGGGGCCATTGTGGACGGGCCTGCCCACGCTGTGCCTCGTCATGTTCGGCGGCCTGCTGACCAACGCGGTATGGTGCACTATCCTGATCGTCCGCAATCGTTCGGCGGGCCAATGGGTCGGCCGCTTCGGTGCAGCGCCGGACGATGCAACTGCCACCATCGAAGGCGCTCGACCTCCGTTGCTAGCCAACTTCCTGCTCTGCGCGCTGGGCGGGACTCTCTGGTACTTTCAGTTCTTCTTCTACACGATGGGCGAAAGCCAGATGGGGCGCTTCGGCTTCTCGTCATGGACGCTTCACATGGCCTCGATCATCATCTTCGGCACTTTGTGGGGCTTTGCCCTGCGTGAGTGGCGCGACGCGGCCACTCGAATTCGTGCCACCGTCTGGGCGGGCGTCGCCCTGCTCGTCCTCGCCACCGTCATCATCGGCTACGGCAACAGCCTCGCGTCCTGAAGGAACGAACCATGCGCCTGCGCTCCTCTCTTCCCGTGTTCCTGCTGCTCGCAGGGACGATATTAACCGGCACGGCGAGCGCGCAGGACGTGGCGTCGCCCACGCCCGTCGCCCTGCCCGCTTCCCCTACTCCTGCGGGCGACACGCTGCGGCAGGGCTTCCTTGCCCCTCCGGAGTCGGCGCGCCCTCGTGTCTGGTGGCATTGGCTGAGCGGCAACGTGTCGCGCGACGGGATCACGAAGGATCTCGAATGGATGAAGCGCATCGGCGTCGCCGGGGCCATGATGTTCGACGGGGACATGGGCGCGCCCAAGATCGTGCCCGAGCGTGTGACGGTGCTGAGCCCGCAATGGTTCGGTAATCTGCAGTTCGCAGCGTCGGAGGCCGACCGGCTGGGCCTGGAGTTCGCCATGGCTGCCGCGCCGGGGTGGAGCGAGACCGGTGGTCCCTGGGTCAAACCCGAATGGGGCATGAAGAAGTTCGTTTGGAGCGAGACGCGGATTGCTGGCGGCCGGCGCCCCGGTAAGCTTGCCCCGCTTCCCGCCAATGCCGGACCGTTCCAGGCGATGGCAAAGCATGATTTCACGGGCAAGCCGCAGACGGGCGGGCCGGTGTTGGCGCGTGACGTCGCCGTCCTCGCCTTCCGCACACCAGGGGGCGACGTGTCGCTTGGCTCGCTTGCGCCCAGCATAACCACGAATGCCCCTGCGATCGAAACCGCGAAGCTGGTCGATGGTGATACCGAGCACGGCATCACCCTTCCTTCGCCCACGCCCGGCGCGCCGACCTGGGTGCGCTATGACTTTGCGGCGCCGGCGACGATCCGCGCGCTCACCTATGTCGGTTCGGTCGGTGGACGCTTCGCAGATGGGCCGCAAGGTCGGGTCGAGGCGAGTGACGATGGCACGACATGGCGTTCGATCCGCACCTTGGTCGGGCAGGCACACAACCCCGCGCCGCAGCGCACCTTCGCGTTCCCTGCGACGACCGCCCGGCATTTCCGCGTCGTATTCGACCGCGCCGAAGTGTCGCGCAATCCCTGGCCGCAGGCTCCCGGCATCACGCTTGCCGAACTCGCGCTCGTGCCAGGCGCGCGTGTCGATCTCTTCGAGGATCGTGCAGGTTTCGGTGTGATCGCGGATGCCGATGCAGTGCGGACGCCCGACGTCGCGTCATCGGCAGCGATCCGATCGGCCGACATCCTCGATTTGACCGACCGACTGCGCCCAGACGGCACACTCGACTGGACGGCACCCGCCGGTAACTGGACGATATTGAGGGCCGGCTGGTCGCTGACCGGCGAGGTCAACCATCCTGCCACGCCAGAGGGCACCGGGCTGGAAGTCGACAAGCTGAACGCCACTCATGTCCGGGCACATCTCGACGCGTACATGGCGCCCGTCATCAAGACCTTGGGACCACTCGTCGGCGACCGTGGCCTCCGGTATCTGCTGACCGACAGTTGGGAGGCCGGTCAGGAGAACTGGACCGAGCCGATGCCGGACGAGTTCATGCGTCGTCGCGGCTATGCGCTGACCCGGATGCTACCGGTGCTGGCCGGTCATGTCGTCGACAGTGCGGAGCGCAGCGATGCCTTCCTGTGGGATTTCCGTCGCACGCTCGCGGATCTTGTCGCGGAGAACCACTATGGAACGATCACGCGCTTCGCCAAGGAGCACAAGCTGGGGTATTACGGCGAAGCGACGGGGGCCGCGTGGCCGACGGTAGCCGACGGTATGCTCGCGAAGAGCCAGACCGACATTCCGATGGGCGAGTTCTGGGCCATGCCATTCGGGGGTAAACCCGCGGCATTCCAGGGCGTCGTTGGCGACGAGTTCCCAGCCGACATCATCGAGACCCGGTCGACGGCCCATGTCTATGGCAAGCCGTTGGTCGCTGCGGAAGCGCTGACCTCGTCGCTGCCGCAATGGACGTCGACACCGTGGTCGTTGAAGTGGGTGGTCGACAAATACATGGCGATGGGTGTGAACCGCCTGGTCCTGCACACGTCGCCACATCAGCCCGACGACACGCACAAGCCTGGCTTGACCCTGGGGCCGTTCGGCCAGGTGTTCACGCGTCATGAAACCTGGGGGAATTGGCCAAGCCTTGGATCGATTACCTCTCGCGCAGCTCGTACATGCTGCAACAGGGGACGCCGGTGGCCGACGTGCTCTACTTCTACGGCGAAGGCGCTCCATCGGGGGTGCCGTATCGCGACGCGGGCGGCGCGCCCGATCTGCCGGGGCACGGGTTCGACTATGTGAACGCCGATGCATTGCTGCGGCTGGCAACGGTGGATCAGGGCCAGGTCGCGTTTCCTGGCGGTGCACGCTACCGCCTGCTCGTGCTTCCCGAGGCACTCGATCGGATGACGCTGCCGATGATCACGAAGCTGCGAGATATGGTCGCGGCGGGTGCGGTGCTGGTCGGCCCCAAGCCTACGGGCTCGCCGAGCCTCGGCTCCAGCGACGATGCCATTCGCACGATCGCCGACGATCTCTGGGGCCAGACCGATGGCGGCTCACTGACCGTCAATGCATACGGCAAGGGGCGTGTCTATTGGCGTCGCGACGTACAGGCCGTACTTGCGGCGGAACGGGTCGGACGGGACTTCGACTATGCGGCGGCAGATCCAGCGATGGACCTGCGCTTTGCTCACCGTCGTCTTAGCGATGGCGAACTTTATTTCGTGACGAACCAGAGTGACAGGGCCGCCACCGTACCGACGTGGTTCCGCACCTCCGGCCACGCACCCGAGCTGTGGCACGCGGATACAGGCAAGTCGGAACGCGTCAGCTATGCCGTCGAGGGCGATCGAACGCGAGTCCCGCTGACGCTCGGTGCGTATGAATCGGTATTCGTCCTGTTCCGCACGCCGGCCGACGCGGCGGGCCTGACCTTGCCTCCCCGGAAATGCGCACCGTCGGTACGTTGGCAAAGGACTGGAGCGTGCAATTCCCGACAGGCGCCCCGATCACCACCAGCGTTGGATCATGGACCGCCAACGCCAATCCGGAGATTCGCTACTTTTCGGGTGTTGCTACCTATAGCCAATCCTTCAGCGCTTCAGGCGGATGGTTCGCCAAGGGCAAGCGCCTGTATCTCGACCTGGGCCATATCGGCGATGTCGCGGAGGTCCGGATCAACGGCATCCTTTCGGGAACAGCGTGGGCGCCCCCTATCGCCTCGATGTGACCGACCAGCTGCGACGAGGTCAAAACAGGCTGGAGATCAAGGTCGCAAACACGTGGCAGAACCGTTTCGTCGGCGATCTGCAGCCAGGCGCAACCCAGCATGCCTGGACCAATGCCGCATCGGGCGGCGGTTTCGCCATGCTCGGCAAGGGCTTGTCCGCCTCGACTGCACTGACCCCGTCCGGACTGCTCGATCCGGTCCGCATCATCGCGGTCCGGGACGAAGCAGCGCGATGACCGTCTCCAACTGGACCCGGCGCAATGTGATCGCGGGCGGCACCGCACTGGCCGTGACCGCCTCAATCACGGCGCCGATCACCGCTGCGATCGCCGGTGCGCCACGCCGATCGTTCCCCAAGGGCTTCATCTGGGGCACGGCGACCGCCGCGCATCAGGTCGAGGGGAACAACACGAACAGCGACTGGTGGCTGCTGGAGACCGTCCCCGGCACGATCATTAAGGAACCATCCGGGGCAGCGTGCGATCATTATCATCGCTACCCACAGGATATCGCGACGATCGCGAAATTGGGTTTGGGCAGCTATCGCTTCTCGATCGAATGGGCGCGCATCGAGCCGACCGCCGGGCACTACGACATCCGTCAGCTCGATCACTATCGCGATATGCTACGGGTTTGCCGTAGCCAAGGCTTGCACACGGTGGTCACGTTGCATCACTTCACCTCGCCCGCGTGGCTGGCCGCGCGCGGTGGTTTCGAGGACCCGGCTACCGTGGCTGCGTTCACCGCCTATGCCGAGGCGGTGGTACGACACTGTGGAGACCTGATCGACACGCTCTGTACGTTCAACGAAGCCAATCTCAGCTTCTCGGACTTCATCCCGGCAACGGCGCTGGCACCAATGCTGGACGCAGCGAAGCAGGCGAGCGGTTCCCCAGCCTACCGCTCCTATCTTTTCGATGACAGCGCACGGTCGAAGCCGCTCGTGCGTGCGTGCCACGTGGCCGCACGGCGAGCGATAAAGACGATCCGGCCAAACCTGCCCGTCGGGCTGACACTCGCCATGTCCGACATCCAGGACGCGCCTGGCGCACCGGGAGCAGGCATCGCCGAACGATCGAAACGCTACGACGTATGGCTGGAACTCGCGCGAGATGACGATTTCGTAGGGGTGCAGAACTATACTCGCGAGCGCTTCGATACGAAGGGCTCGATCCCGCCGCCTGCGGGGACCGTACGTACGCAGCTCGACCAGGAATATTATCCGGCCGGGCTCGCCGGCGCGGTACGCTACGCCGCAAGCGTCGCGCGGAAGCCAATCCTCGTCACCGAAAACGGCATAGGCACACAGGACGATACCTTGCGCGCCCGCTACATCGGCGAGGCGCTGGCGGGTCTGCAAGACTGCATCGCCGCCGGCATCGACGTCCGGGGATATTGGCACTGGTCGGCGATGGACAATTTCGAATGGCTTTTCGGCTACGGTCCAAAGTTCGGACTGATCGCCGTCGATCGCGTCAGCCAGATGCGGACGGTGAAACCGAGCGCTGCCGTGTTTTCGGCCATCGCGCGAGCCAACGCCCTGCCCGCCTGACGCGCTTCCGTAACCGAGATATACGCGCCGCGCTCACTCGACGATTCCGGCTCCTGCTTTGAACAGCGGAGAGGCGGAATCGTCGGATCGCGCAGGGTTCTGCCGCGCCACCGACGCCATCGAGGACGGCAGTTCGAACGGCAGCCTGCCCCGCGCCATCGCCTTGCCGGTGACGACATCCAACACCGCCGCATCGCTGGCACCAAACACCGCCAGCATAGCCGCAGCGCGGTCGCGGATGTTGGTCAGGATCGCAGGACGGTCCATGTCTACCGCAACGATCGTAGGGACCACTGCTGTCGCCCTCAAGATGGCGACATAGCCGGGATCATCAGCATGGAAATCGAGCCTGCCCTCGTTCTGCCGGCTTCCGAAGAAGGCATAGGGATGGAGCTTCTCGGACGGTGTGCCCAGTCGGACCAGCGCGAGCTCGGCCTTCGTCGGATCGTCGACGACAATGAGCCCCGTTGCCCGTGCGATCGCCGTATCCACGCCGTACAACCAGACCCTGCGCCCCGATCGAACCGGGATGAGCGCATTCCTGTTCTGCAGCAATACCTGAGCCGCTCTTTGAGCCGCTTCGGCCGCGGCGAGATCGGTGGCATTGCCGACCGTGGTCGCTGCGGCTGACGCGTCAACATAGGGATTGTCGAAAAGCCCTTGTTCGAATTTCAGCATCAGTATTCGCCGGACGGACTCGTCGAGACGTGCTGGCGTCACCTTGCCAGCGGCCACCGCGGCGATGAGTGGCGCGGGATCGTCGACCCCACCGAACTGATCCATTCCAGCGTCCACTGCCTTGGCGAAGCGATCAACCTTGGTCATTGCCTCGACGCCCCATGGCATTGCAATCGCGGCAGGCGTCTGCGGGCGCTCGCGCGTCGGTGCCGAACATGCGGTTGGGCAGTCGTTGGTGATCCCCCAGTCCGACAGGATCAGCCCGTTGAATTTCTTGTTGCCGCGCAGCAGTCCCGTGAGCAGTTGTGGGCTGAAACCTGCGCCGACCTGTTCCAGCGGCCGACCGTTCAGAGTGACACCGGCGATAATCGGATAGGTCGGCATGACGCCCGCGACATGCGCGGCAAACGCGCCGTCGAACGCCGCGACGTGGCGGGCAAAACTGGCGTCGTCGTGCCGGACGATGCGGCCGTAGTAATTATGCGCGTCGAAACCCTGCGGCTCCGCACCGTAGCCTACCCAGTGTTTTACGACCGTCGCGACACCGTCCCTCGCGACACCCGCGCTGCCGTGTTGGAAGCCTTGAATATAGGCGCCCACGAGCGCGGAGACCTTGACCGGATCGGACCCAAAGGTCGCTGTGCCGCGCGGCCAGCGCGGTTCACTGGCGAGGTCGGCCTGCGGCGACAGAGCCATGTGTATGCCGACCGCGCGATATTCACGCCGTGCGACGTCGCCGAACTGCCGCACCACGCTGGGATCGCCGAGCGCGGCCAGGCCGAGCGTCTCGGGCCAGAGCGTAAACCCGCCCCCGCGGGTGCTGGCGCCCAGTACGGCCTGAAAATGGTTGCGTGGATCGGTGCTTATGGTGAGCGGTATGCCGAGCCGCGACTGCTCGGCGAGCCTCTGCAACCTGTTGTTCTGCTCGGCAAGGTCGGCAGGTGCCATCGACAGACGCGTGATCAGGCTGGTGACGCCGTTGTCGACGATGATCGCTCGTGCTTTCGCTAGGTCGTAGCCACCGTTCGAATGCCCGACCGCGTCCCCGATACCAGGGGCGGTGCCGTGCATCATCGTTCCTGCCTTTTCGGCCAGCGTCATACGCCCAAGCAGATCCTCGACCCGCCGCCCGGCCGGTAGCTTGTTGTCCTCATAGGGGTCGAGCCGGCCGTTGTGGTTGAGGTCACGATAGTCGCTCGGCGCAGTTCGTGCAGCAACACCCGCCGCGATCGCTAGCGCAGATGCGCCGCACAGGATGAGCAACGGCCGTGTCGAACAAATGAAGGGCATATCGAACCTCGAACGCAAAAAATGAGCTATTGAGTCCAGCGCCGATCCTTGATGCTGGCGGTGCCGGTCAGCGCGATGTCCGAGACGCTATGCCCGACCGATATCGGCATCGCGCCAGAATGAACATGCCAGCCTTTGCCGGCAGAATCATAGTCGGCGATCAGGCGCGGATCGACATCGACCTGGACGGTCCGGCTCTCGCCAGGAGCAAGCGTCACCTTCTCGAAGCCGACCAGACGGCGAACAGGCGCACCGTTGAAGCCGGGCCGTGTCGCATAGACCTGCGGAACGTCTGCACCCGGAACCCGACCCGTGTTGGTCACGGTGAACGTGACCCGCGGCGCGTCGCCACCCGTTACTCTAAGGCCGCGATAGGCGAACGTCGTATAGGAAAGGCCGTGGCCAAACGGAAATAGCGGTCTGGCACCCGTAGCCTGGAACCAGCGATAGCCCGCGTCGGCACCTTCGGGATACTCGACCGGGAAGCTCGGCACGCCTCCGGTCAGGTCGACCGTGCTGATGTCCGGGTTGACCGGCTTGCGCGCGGCCTCCGCGGCGGCGGCCTTGACCAGCTGCAGGCCAGGAATATCCGGACGCGGCGCCTGTGTGTCACTTGCCGGAAAGGTGATCGGCAGGCGCCCTGACGGGTTCACGTCGCCGAACACGACGCGGGCGATCGCCTGCCCGCCACGCTCGCCCGGATACCAGGCCGCCAGCACCGCGCCGACGCGGTCGATCCACGGCATCGACACAGCGCCGCCGGTCTCGAGTACGACGACCGTCTTCGGATTAGCCGCGGCCACCGCCGAGATGAGGGCGTCCTGTGCGTCGGGTAATGCGAGGCTTTCGACATCGACCGCTTCCGACCGCCATTGCTGCGCGAACACCAGGACCAGATCGGCACGCTTCGCTGCAGCGGCAGTCGCGGCAACGTCCGAACCGTCGAGATAGGTAACCTCGGCACCCGGTGCGCGGGCTCGTATCGCCGCGAGCGGTGATGACGCATGATAGGTGATCTTGATGAAGCCGCTGAGCGGGCCCCCTCCCGGCATTGGCAGTTCGAGCGCGACGCCGCTCGCTGGGCGGACCTGCGACGACCCTCCACCAGACAGAACCCCGATATCCGCATGTGCGCCGACAAGCAGGATTCGCTTCGCAGTCGCAGCGGCAGGCAGGACGCCTCGATCATTCTTCAGCAGGACCATCCCGGCCTCAGCAGTTTTCTGCGCGACATCGGCATGCGAGCGGTAGTCGATCGGCTGCGGGTCGACCGGTGTGGGGTTGTCGAGCAGACGATGGGCAATCATCGTGCGCAGGATCCGCCGGACCATGTCGTCGAGCCGAGCGGCCGATACTTGTCCGCTCGTGACGGCAGCCTTGAGCGGCGCGCCGAAGAAGACCTGTTTGTCGAGCTCCTGCCCCGATTCCTGGTCGAGACCCGCGTTCGCCGCCTTCGCAGTCGAGTGTACCGCGCCCCAGTCCGACATCACCCAGCCGGTGAAGTCCCAATCGCGCTTGAGCACGTCGTTCAGCAGCACGGCGTTCTCGCAGGCGTAGTGACCGTTAACCTGGTTGTAGCCACACATGACCGATCCCGGCCGACCGACCTCCATCGCGATCTGGAACGCGAGCAGATCGCTCTCGCGCAGCGCCGCCTCGGACAACCGAGCATCGAGAACGTTGCGACCTGTCTCCTGCGCGTTCAGCGCATAATGCTTGATTGTGGAGACAATGTCGTTCGATTGAATGCCGCGGATGCTTTCGCCCGCCATCCGTCCCGTCAATAGGACGTCCTCGCTGAGATACTCGAAATTGCGGCCGTTGCGCGGATCGCGGACCAGATTGGCGCCGCCAGCGAGGAGGACGTTGAAGCCCTTGGCCCGCGTTTCCGCCCCGATCATCGCGCCGCCAGCATAGGCTGTTGGCGGATCGAAAGTTGCCGCGGTCATTAGACTCGATGGAAGCGCCGTGGCGACGTCGCCCTTTCGCATCTGTCCGCCATTGGCGACGCCCAGGCTGGCATCGCTTTCGAACAGGTCCGGCACACCGAGCCGGGGCACACCGGGCACGTGCCCGGCGCCGGTGCGCTTCTCGTTCGGGCTTGTCTTCAGGATCGTGGAGCCGAAAGTGCCGTGCACCATCGCGATTTTCTCATCGAGCGTCATGTGCCGCACGATGGCATTCGCACGGGCGTCGGCATCGGATACGACAGCCGCGGCAGGATGCGTCCTCTTGGCTTGAGCGAACGCCAGGGTGGCACCTCCAAGCATCAGACCCGCACCCGCCGTCCCGATGAGCAACTGTCTGGCGAAGCGGATCATACGGGTCTCCGGGAAGGCAAAAATGTGTAGCGCCGGCCGCGCCGACGCAAAAAAGGGTGGCGACACCGTCGCCACCCAAGGGAGAGCTTTAAAATTTTCCGCGTAGCCCGACCGAAACGATGCGACCGAGCGCCGACGCATTCGCTGGGTCGAACCCGTAGGCAGACGTGCTGGCGTCGTAGAAAAACGGTGGGTCCTTGTCGAATAGGTTGGTCACGTCGACCGTGATCTGCGGGTCCTCGACGATGTTGCCCAGCGGCAGTTTCAGACCGAGATGAAGATCGACCGTCGTATTGGCCTTCACCCGGCTGTTATCGACGACGTTGCGGTACTTGTTGATGTAGTTGACGAAGATTGCGCCATCGACGGGGCCGTTTGCATAGGCGACCCGTCCGCGTGCCTTGAAGTTGATGGCATAGCCGGTCCGCAAGCGGCTCGTGACGACGTCGCTACCGTTGATCTGCTGATCGAAACCCCAAAGCCACGTGCCCGATGCGCCGACGTTGAAGTCTCCGGCCGACGTGCTGCGTGCATACCCGACATCAAAGTCGAGCCCGTCGATCTTCTGGCGCGCGAAGTTCTGGCGACGTAGATCGTAGATCGCGGTCGGCAGTGCGGCGACGTCCGGATAGGACAGACCGTCATGCCTGATCCCGTTGGTTGCAGCCAAGACCTGCGCGACGCTCGGCGCGTAGGTGCGATAGGGATCGAACAGCGGATTGTTAGGCTCGCTGACGGGATTAAAGCCCGGGAAAGTGATGACGTTCTTGTAGTCGATGTTGAAATAGGTCGCCGTGAGCTTGAAGCCAGGCAGGAATGCCGGCTTGAAGTCGGCACCCAACGACCACGTCGTCGCAGTCTCCGGCTCAAGCCTGTTCCCGCCCGCCAGAATGATCGAATACGCCCCTGGCGTCGTCGAACCGGTGAAGTCCGCGAAGCGGATGACGCGGGTGTCGATAGCCGTCCCGGCGTCGGCAAGGCTCGGCGCATGGAAGGAAGTGCCGTAGCTGCCATGCAGCACCAGCCCGCGGACGGGCGTCCAATTAACGCCGATCTTGGGGTTCGTCGTTCCGCCGACGTCGTTGTAATGGTCGTAGCGCGCCGAGAGCGAGACATCAAGCGCCTGGAACGCGGTCGTTGCGTTCGTTTCGCCGAAGATCGGCACGAACAATTCGCCATAAGCCGAATAGCTCTTTCGCTTGCCGAGCGCCTCGGTCTGGATCGCGCCACCATCAGGGCCGGTATCGGTATTGGCGTAGAAGCGCTCCTCACGCAGGCTGCCACCGACCGCCGCCTTCACTGCGCCGCCAGGAAGAGAGAAAAGCGATCCATCGACTTTCGCGATGGCTTCCTTCACCTCCTGCTGGCCGAAATAGCGTGTGCGGTAGTTACCTACCCGCTGCACCAGCGCCGGATCGTTGGCGGCGCCGATACCATACGGATTGTAGGTGCCTGCATTCACGAGACTGGTGACCAACGCCTGATCGATACCGCGCTGCGTGATGTCGTCGCGTTCACGTCCGTAGTTCAGGTCGATCGCACCGCGCCAGCCGCCACCGAGATCCGCGCCGATGCCCGCGTTCGTCGACCATGTCTCGGTGGAGATGCGGTTCTTGACGGTCGCGCCCAGATCGTTCGACGGGTTATACGTCACTTGCTGAGGGCCGGCAGGTACGCCGGAAGCGACAACGGCATTGTAGAAAGGTCCGCCCGTCACCGTCAGGTTGAGACCGCCGCTCGCTACGTTACCGCCGGAGATCGCCTGACGCGAGCGCAGTTCACGTGCCGAGTAGAGCGTACGTGCATGCACTTCGATCCCGCTGCCCAGTTCCTGCCGGATGGAGACCAGGCCCTGATGACGATGCTGCGCGGGGTACAGGTCGTTCGCTTTGTTGATGTCGCACTGGTTCGGCACACCGGCACGAGCGCCTGTCGCAGACAGACCATAAATCACGCCGTTGACGGTCACGTTTGCCGGGCTGCACAGCGTCGACAAGGTCTTCATGCCGAAATAATCGCGCTCGGTGCCGTTGACCGACGTGTTCTGCGAATATTCGTAGTCGGCGAGGATTGAGCCCGTATCCCACTTCTTGCCGGCAAGAATGCTGCCGTTGTAGGTGCGGTAGCCGTCTCCGAAGCCGACCCGTCCCGCAGTCTCCACGCCGTCCACATTCTTGCGCAGGATGAAGTTGACGACGCCCGCCACAGCATCCGAACCGTAGATCGATGAAGCACCGTCAGCCACGACCTCAACACGCTCGATCGCGGATGGCGGAATGGCACTGGGGTCAGGTGCGGTCTGGTTGATGCCGGCACCCGGCAGTCGCAGTCCGTCGACGAGAACGAGCGTCAGCCCGCCGCCACCGTTGCCCACGCCGACGCCGTGGATGGCAGGCTGATCGACGAAGTTGGCGGAGTTTTGGCCGTTGTTTGCGCCACTCCCCCAAAGCTGCCAAGTTGGGGAACAGTGCGGAGCAGTTCGGTCGTCGTGCTGGCGCCGGTCGCGACGATGTCCGCACGTGTAACGCTGACCAACGACGAACCGGTGGGGGCGACACCGCGAATGCTGGACCCGGTGACGACGATGTCGGCAGCCTCTTCGGTGGGCGCAGGAGCCTCTTGGGGACCGACTTGCTGCGCATCCGCGGCCGAAGCCGATGGCGCCGCGTTGACCGACGGGCCGCTGACCGGGACATCCTGTTGAGCTCGCGCAAATGCCGGTACGGCAATTGCCATACCGCTAGTCGCCAGTAGCGTAGCCATGAGATTCCGCGTATTCATGTACATCCCCTCGTCTTCGGAACACGCGCAGATCCCTGCGTCGCGGAAGTATTTATTTCCAACAGTAATGGAACTGGAAGTGCTCAAACCGCTCGGCGAGCCAACTTGTCTAGGTAATGCATCTCATACAGCATCGCTCCCCGATATTTGGCTAAACGTGATTTAGCACGACAGTCTTTGCTATCTGAGCTTGGCCTAACCCGAGCATTCTGACTCTGCAAGCGTTATTTTCATCACCTGCACTATCATTCCGCATTGTGGGATTTTATCGTAAAAGGCAGATTGTGCGGAAACTCGCCGTTGGCTGATATCGCCACTGGAATGCGATGGATGAGGGCGGGGATAGTAGCCGGGGGTTGTAGGGGCACAGGGCTACCGATGGAGCGCCATCAGCCGCGAGAGCGCATTTTGGAGTTAGATCATCTACCAAAACTGGACCGCCGCAGCACCGACCCGATAAAGCCGTCGATCGGCAGGGGTCGGCTGATTAGATAGCCTTGGACCTAGGTGCAGCCCAGCTCGCGTTGCCATTTGAACTGATCAACCGTCTCAACGCCCCGTGCAACAGCCTCATATTCACGCTCTCGTTGCGCAACAGAACTGCGTCGACGATGGCGAACGCCACGCCATTGTCCATTATGTCGTTGACAAACGTCTTGTCGATCTTGACCTTATCGAACGGACAGTGCTGCAAATAGCCGAGGCTCGAGGAGCCGGTGCTGAAACCGTCTAGGACGGTCTTTACCCCGAGTACGTGGATGCGGTTCCGCAGTGCCATACGGTCCGCAGTCCTTTCCATTATCGCCGTTCAGCGGTCATGTGCGCGGAAAACCCAGTCGTAATCACAGCTGTGCGACAAACAGGTGTTTTCGGCACATATCATCCAATAGCGGCAGCAGTTTCCGTGTCGCGAAAATCAGCACGTTCGCGACAAGGCGGCGACGGCGCGCTACGTATCACCAACGGCGATCCGCTTTACGCCTCTGCTTCCTGGTGAGAGTAAGTTCTTGTGCAGATAGGTACCTACAAGATCGCAGCGTAGCACGTTAATGCTCGATACCGGCTCATCGTAAACCTTTTGCGCCGCACTCTTACGTTTTGAATTTCATTCGCGTATAAATACGGTCGAAAGCTTCAAATGAGCGATCGGACCGGTTAATGAATGCCATCGTAAACCATATCGGTGAACTTGCGGACGCCGGGGAGCGGATGATCGAACGCTTACGGCGCAAGGCATTCCTGCCCGAAAGCCGGAAGGGCCTCAATGTCCGCTTCGGAATCGCGGAGGCGGCGCAATTGCTTGGCTGTTCTACTAACCGGATCCGCATGGCCGAGGATGATGGTCGCCTCCCCCTGCCCCGGCGGGTGAAAATGGGCGGAGACTTGGCTATTCGGTCGAAGAACTGCTGCAGATGCGCGAGGTGCTTGGCGCCTCTCCTGCCCGCGCGCCGCTTGATATCCCCGCGATCATCGCAGTGCAGAATTTCAAGGGCGGGGTGGGCAAGTCGACGGTTACTTGCCACCTTGCGCATTATTTCGCGGTGCAGGGGTACCGTGTGCTGGTGGTCGATTGCGATAGCCAGGCGACGACAACGACGCTGTTCGGGTTTAACCCCCATTTCAATATCACACGAGAAGAAACGCTCTACCCCTATCTGTCGATCGATCCGACCCAGGCCGACCTGCTGTATGCGGTCAAATCGACGCCGTGGCCCAACGTCGACCTTATCCCATCGAACCTCGAATTGTTCGACGTCGAATATGAACTCGCCGCGGCGGGATCGGACGGGCAGTCGGTGCTCGCCGCCCGCTTCCGCAAGCTTAAACAGGGGCTGGCCGATCTCGCGCGCAATTACGACGTGGTACTGCTCGATCCCCCACCTGCTCTCGGGACGATCAGCCTCGCGGTGATGCAGGCGGCAAATGCGCTGCTCGTCCCGCTTGCCGCGACGACGCCCGATTTTTGCTCAACCGTCCAATTTTTGTCGATGATGAACCAGGTGCTGCAGCAGCTCGCGCATGCCGGAATAGAGGTCGAATACAGCTTCCTCCGACTTATATGTTCAAAGTTTGACAGCAACGATCCCAGCCACGCGATGGTCCGCACGATCATGGAACAGAGCTTCGGTCCAGCCTTACTCCCGGTGCCGATCTTGGAATCCGCCGAGATAAGCCATGCCGCGATGCGGATGATGACGATCTACGAACTTGAACGCCCGATCGGTACGCCCAAGACGCACAAGCGCTGCCGTGCCAATCTTGACGAGGCCATGGGGCAAATCGAGCAGCTCGTCCGGCAAGGCTGGGGCCGGGTCGAGCCCGCACGCGAGGAGGATCTACTCCATGTCGCGTGAGCCAGAAATGGCGCTGTCCTGCGCGGCAACGTTCCTAACAAGTCTAATGCGGGAGGTGCCGCATGGCGCGTAAGCAATCCGACTATCTCGCGGCCTTGCTGGCCGACGAACCAGCCGAAATCGACACCGGCGCGCCCCTGCCCCGCCCGCGCCCGAACGGACACGTGGGACGACACTGCTCAACCGCGAGACTGCGCTAGCGCGCGTGACCAGCGGGGAAGTGCGACAAGTGACGCAGCTGCTGCTTGACCCCGCACGCGTACGGATCTGGCCGGGTAATGCGCGTAGCTACCAGCATCTGACAGAAGAAGGCTGCCGCGAGCTGATCGATTCCATCATCGCCGAGGGCGGGCAAAAGGTTCCTGCAGTAGTACGTCGTGTCAACGGCGATCCTACGCATGACTTCGAGGTAATTGCGGGCACGCGACGCCACTGGTCAATCAGCTGGCTCCGCGCGCACTCCTATCCTGAGATGCAGTTCGTGGCGCAGGTTGCCAACCTTGACGACGAAGCCGCATTCCGGCTTGCCGATCTCGAGAACCGCGCGCGTAAAGATGTGTCAGATCTCGAGCGTGCCCGAAATTATGCCGAGGCGCTCAAGGCGCATTACGGCAACCACCTGACGCGGATGGCGGAGCGTCTCAAAGTGTCAAAGGGCTGGCTGTCAAAGATGGTCAAGGTCGCACAGATCCCCGACGCGGTGATCACCGCGTTCGCCTCCCCCGCCGACGTCCAACTCAAACCTGCCTATGCATTGGCGCAGGCGCTCGACGACAAGGTTGCCGCTAAGGCCATTCAAAGTGCTGCTCGAGATCTCGCGCGTGAACAGGCCGCACGACGCGATCGGGGTGCGCCCCCTACCCTGCTGCCGACGTGCTGCGGCGGTTGCTCGAGGCGTCGAACGATCCCGCCGACGCGGCGCCCCCGTTCACATGGACCACGCCGCATGGGCGCCCTGGGCTCAGCATCCAGTCGAGCAACCGACAGGGCGTGACGATCCGGCTCCATGCCGGGTCGGGCGCCGGGAACGACGAGCTGGTCGACGCGCTGCGGCAGGCGCTAGTGCATCTGGAGGCCGAAGGCCGCGGACTGCAGCGGTGAACGTGTTTCCCCGGGGAAACATGCTGCGTTCGATATCAACGCGGACGGTTGCCGCCACCGCCCCGACGATGTTTCCCCCGGGAAACACTCAGGGCATGGCGGCATGACCCGCGCCGATCGTCAGAGGGTGTCGGAACGGTTCGACCTGCTCCTCCCCTACCTCGCCGACCTACCGCTGCGCGACCAGCGCGAGATGATGGAGCGTCCGTTCTTCAGCCTCGCCAAATCGAAGCGCGTCAAACCAATCGATTATCATAGTCCTGACGGCAAGCTGTGGGTGCACGTCTCGGGCAACCCCGATTACGGGATGGCGACGATCTGGGATGCAGACATATTAATCTATTGCGCGAGCGTGCTTGCGGACATGGCCCGGCGCGGAGTCAACGACGTTCCGCGCAAGCTCCACCTTATGCCCTACGACCTGCTCCGCGCGATCGGGCGGCCTACGACCGGACGCGCGTATGAGCTGCTCGGCCAGGCGCTCGACCGGCTAGTGTCGACCACGATCAAGACCAACATTCGCGCCGAGAACCGCCGAGAGGCGACGTTCAGTTGGCTGGACGGCTGGACGCAGCTGGTCGACGAAAAAACCGAGCGGTCTCGTGGGATGACGATCGAGGTGTCGAACTGGTTCTGGGAAGGCGTGATGATGCAGGGCGGGGTGCTGTCGATCGACCGTGCCTATTTCGACCTGACCGGCGGGCGTGAGCGCTGGCTGTACCGCGTCGCGCGCAAGCATGCTGGCGGGGCAGGGGAGGTCGGCTTCGCAATCGCCATGCCGACGCTGTTCGAGAAGTCGGGCGCCGAAGGTCAATACCGCCGCTTCAAGTTCGAGATCGCTAAGATCGTCGAGCGCAACGAGCTGCCGGGCTATGCGCTTGCTTTGGAGACCCCAGCTGGCAAGCGGGAGCCCTCTCTGCGGATGCAACGCCGCAGCGATGTCGAGCGCCCGCTGAAGACCGTGGCGGCGCACGGGGCAGGGGGCGCTAACGCTGCAGCAAGGCCAACGTCAACCAACCCCGCTGCAACGGCCAACGAAGCGAATGAGACAATTGACGTAACAGCGCTGCTGCGACGGTCGCGGACCAGTCTGGCGACACGAGCGACCGCTGGCGAAATTACCGACGCAACGATGGCAACGCTGCGCGCGGAATGCCCGGGATGGGATTACCAGACGTTGCACGATGAGTTTCGCACGTGGGTTGAGGCAGACAGCGCCCGAACGCCGGTGAGTTATCAGGCGGCGTTCATCGGATTTGTCCGGCGTTACCATGAAAAGCACCGCCACGAACTTGGGCGTTAACACTGCTTCGCCTTACGAACCGCCTTTGTCCCGGGACGGCAGGGAGCCGCGCGTACGTCAAAATCGCTATAGACTGGCCCAACCGTTCCCGAAGTGTCGTGCTTGTGAATGTCCCTCCCGCTTGACGCTTGAGTATCTGTCGCAATTGAACGTCCCTTCGGACAAACCTTAGCGAACTGATTCAATTGCTCCGAAAAAATTACACAATCGAACGAGCCTTCGACACTCCAGGAACAAGGCTCGATCCTTCGGGAACGCAAGGTCGATCCTTTGGGAACGTAGTCATCGACACTCCAGGAACAAGACGACGACACATCCGGAACAGCGGTATCGAGCTAACTCACGGAAAACAGGGCAGTCTGGCCCGTTAAAAAGCCACCTAACTCATTAACATTAGGTTTAAACCCTCTAACCAACGAGTTTCTATATCTTTGAAAAATGGATTGGGTCGTGCCTGTATCCAAGCATTTAGCATGACGCGTAGGCCGATTACCGGGCTCCCTATAGATCGCTAGGAGTGGAGTGGCCCGGTGGTCGAAAGCGATTAATCTAATCGCAGCGTAAACGCCATCGGTAGGGATCAAACGACCCGAGGTTCCCCAGGGCCGGCTGGCCGTTAAACGAAATACGCTCCTCCTGCGTCTTCCGTGGCCGTCAAGCATGCTTTCGTGCGGAAATAGTCGCAGTCGCGTTTCGCATCAGGCCGGCACGGCTGGTTTCAGGCTGATCACGAGTGTTGTAATGATTATCCAGCGCCTGCTTCACGGTTGCCTTTTCCGGCTCCGAGGCATCCGCAAGGATCTGTCGCAACCGTGCCGCCTCGAGCGCCCACTGCTGGGCATGGGAATGTCGTTCAAGGTTCGCATTGATGCCGCTGCGGACGAGTTCTAGCTCCGTCATTTGCCCGGCTCTCAGGCGATCGAGATAGGCGTCACTCACTTCGCGAACCGCGATAAACCGGCGGCCGTAGGAAGCGCGGCCCTCGCGATCGATCCAGCGCGCACGTGATCCGGCCTCGACGGCGCCGACGATATCATCGCGCCAGGTAGCGCCCACCACCAGCAGTTCACCGGCTTCGCATCCCAGAAGATGCCGTCAGGCCGGCGTAGAACGCCCTGACAGGTTTGATCGCCGCCTGCATCGAAGGAGAAGTGCCAGACATCCACCAGATCGCCCAGGAGGGCCTTCAGCGGGGCCGCATAGGGTAGGGCGAGGTAGAGGCGACGGCGACCCTCACTCCCGTCTCACGAACCCGACGCGGGGCATCCAGCGTGTCGGGGTAGAGCGCGATCGTCGTCAGTTCCTCGTTCAGCATCGCCAGCTCGGCATCCGGGTGCCGCAATCCCAACGCCGCGGCATAGTCGGCGAGGCCGATTGGCTGGACCATCGGCGAGGGCAGGGCCTCTGCCCGGTCACGGACCTGCCGGATCAGCCGCTCGAATGGATGCCGCTTGCGACCAATATGGACCAGCGTACCGAAGGCATCGAATGCGACTGCACGGGTGACCGGCGGTGGAGCATAGAGGCGATCGGCAGCGGCGAGCAGGCGGGCGTATTGCATCGTCGCTGACGCTGCCGGCCCGGGTCATGGCATCGGCGGTCACCGCCGCGTCCGGATCGGTCGGCTCGCGGAAGATCATGACCGCCTCGTCTCCCCGATCGCGACCGGCCAGGTCAGCCAGGATGGCAGCGTAGCCGGCTTCCTCGGCAGGTGTGCAGAAGCCGGAAGGTCATCACTTATGCCACGATATCCTGTTTCGATGGGGTAATGATCGTCAAAACGCCCGTCTCTGTCGCAGCAGCTTGTCCGAAGCGTTCGCTTCTGCGACCATAGACCTGCGGTTCGGTCAATCCCGGCCGTGGGGCGTGGAAACCCCGACAATCACGTGGTCCGGTCGAGCTTCTCGGCCGGGCGGCTGTCACGCATGTCCAAGGCTTGCCCAAAGGTGGCAGCGCCTTGTGCTTGTGCAGGGTTACGAACGCCCGGCTCTTCAGCCGGGTCTGCCTCCATTCAAAACGAGGAGGCAGCATGATCGACAAGCTGGAAAAACCCGATAAGCAATTTGCGGATTTGGAATACAGAACCCGGGAATTTATGCTCGGTCTGCGAAAGCTGCGCAAACGCGAGCAGCATGCATCAGCCCCAGATGACCAACAGAATGCAGCAGCGATAACCGGATTGGAAGTTGCCTTGAACCGCCCATCTCAGATGACCAAGCCTGAGCATGCGTATGTCGAGTTCGTGATCGACGAACTGGAGGACTTCAATTCCATCTCGCAAACGATGCTACTGGAAACGTCCCGCGGCCCGCGGCATGATCTGTTCGAAAAAATAATAAGCAATTTTCGAAGAGACATGGACCGGTTCAGCAACGATCTGCTTCTGGCGGTAGGGGACGGACGGGAAATACACCGACGGATCGAGGCCAGCTAACGCATTGTAATTCAGCATTACGGCTTATCGCGATTGCGACCGACAAGCGGCTTACGGATGAAGAATTGATCCAAGTAAGCTTCACTTTTTTCCCCGTCCAGAATGTCAGCGAGGGCCCGCTTATTAGCGGGTTCGGGATCAGGGTCTGGTAGTTCCGACGGGGGATTGCCGCCCTCCATCGGTTCCGGATTGGTACCAGTATTGCGATCCGTGTTCATTAAAGCAGGTGCCTGCGTCGGGATCTGATTTACGGGTTGCTGTAAGGTTTGAGCGTCCCGTCGATATCGTTGCAGATAGCTTTTGAATGTGCCGAGCGTGACTTCGATTCCACCATCGGCCAACCATGTGATGATAGCTTGGTGTGATACGCCATCCGAAATGCGTTTTTCAATCGCAGGCATAAATGCCCGGATTTTTGCAGCCTTGGTACGGGGCGGTATCGCGGCCAGCTGTTCCAATCGATCCGTCATCGTGACCCGGTTCCATGCTACATCATCGGTATTGTCGGGGGTGTCAAAGCTGTCAATCGAGTTTCGCTCAAAATGCGTTCTCCGTGCCTCCTTTCTGCATCCTCGCTGCCTCCCTGTTGCGTCCTTTGTGTATTCTTTGTGCGTCCTTTGCCCCTGGTTCGACTGTAGAACCTGCTGAACTTCGTTCATCAGGGTAGTTATGACCCCCTTAAAGCTCGGCCAGCCCATTTCGGACCTGCCAGAGCTTCATTTCCGACCCTTAAATCGGTGATTTCGGGTCGTACACCATACGCACCTTCCGGTGCCAGTAAGTGATTGATAAAAAGCAATAATTAACGGGTGTAGCTTAACGAGCTGGACCCTAAGAGGACCCCAATACGTCATAAGCCACTGTAAAACAATGATAACCATGGTATATATGAGGTCCAGGCTGTGGTCGGAGGCAATATGGCGCTGTCAGATTCCATTAAGGTCCGGTTGAGGGAGGGACAGGCGCTTGTTTATGCTGCTCAGGCTGAACAGCGCGGGGTCGGCATTGCCGCCTACATACGGGACCGCCTCGACCAGACCGACAGGATCGATGATGAGCTGGCGAGCATCCGCGCGGCCATGATCGAAATGGGTGAAACGATGGACGAGCTTCGCGATCAGCTAGCCGAGCGGTCTGTTGCCCCTGCTGTAGATCAGCAAACCACTGGCGGATTTAATGACATGCTGGTCGAAATCCTGTTGCTGCTGCGCACCACCACAGACTCGCAAACTAAGAACATGGTTACGTCAGAAGTTGAACGACAGGGACTGAAACCCTTCCGTATTCCGGGATTGCCGACACGGAGCCGTTGAGCTGAAAAGGTGGCAGCGCAACGCGGGCTCGGCATACGACCGCGCCGGAAAGTCACAGGTCTGAAGAGATTAGCCGGCTGCTCGGTGTGCGATGAATGCGCCAACAGGCGTCCACAATAAGACGGCCGCTAAAAGCGGGATTACCGTTGTCCAGATCGGGTCGCTGGTGGGGACATAAGCGGCAAGGCCATACATGGCCGTGCAGTAGAGAACGCCGATCCCAGCTGTCGTGCGGGGCAGGGCGTTCGCTAGTGCAGTCAGAATTGCGGTTATGACGCCAATTGCAACAAATGCCGTCTACGATCAGGGCCGGATGCCAATGCAACGCTGTGAGCGCGTTCCGTCCCCGCACTGCGGCATAAATCGGCACCGCAAGTATAGGGGCAAATAAACAAGTTTGATGGCACCCAGAAACAGGCCATCACCTTCGCGTACATATATGCGATCCATACCTACCCTCGACGGATATCTAGGTTCACCACTGCCCGACTGAAGGCATATCGGCGATATCGACGCGGGACGCGGAAGCATAAGTTACGCCTGCCACAGCGACACGCTCGATCGGTTCGGATATGGTCAGTGCTGCCGGGGTTCGTGGCGCGCAACGTTGCTCCAACGAGCAGGCAATGGCCCGAGCGGATGGCGACGAGCACGCTCGGTACAGATGGCATGTGGAACGGGGCCGGGCGGCTCGGTGCGGCAGCGTTGCCGGTCAATTGGGACACGATGGTGGAGGGTGCGGTCATCGTGCAGGACAATCGCGATGCGGTGGACGGATGCCGCAGGGCTATGGGCAAGAACGCCAAATCCACGAAATGCACTATTACCCCGTTGCGGTTGGATACACCGGCTGCAATCGACAGGCGGGATCAGCTGGCAAGGGAGAAGTCACAATGATGGACAGGCTTTGGAAGGTGACGGTGAGCTGCCTCTTTCCGATGGGAAAGCCGATCGAGAAGGTATTCGAGGTCCATCAAGCCACCGAAGAGGGCGCGCGCGACGCGGCGCTGGGAAAGGAAGCGGTCGAGCATGGCGGGTCTTCCATTCCCACGATCGTAAAGGTCGAGGAGATCGGTTAGTTTGCCACCTAGTCACAACCCTCCCTGAAAATTGAAGGTGAAGCTGTACGCGTGCATCCTGGTTCGAGGCCGCGTCGTGCGCGGGAGCGGAGTAGCCTCGACCAGCGTCAGGCTGCCGTCAGCGACATGGACGGGGACGCCGGGCTGAAGATCGAACTGTCGGGACCACCCACCCCCGAATACGGTCACCCGCACGATCAGGCGACCCGCCTGGACGCATTGCACGTCAGTCGGGCATCGGCTGTCCTCGATCACGCGATCCGCCCGGACCCGCGGGCCGTTGACGGCTGCCATCTGTCCTAGGCGTACCGGCCCTTCCACCGGGCGGGTAGAAGCGCAGCCGATGAGAAACAGCATGGTCGGGACCATTCTTACCAACCGGTGACGCTCAGCCACAGGAGGGGGCAACCACCTGACCGTTGACTATCGTGACCGTGACGCGTTCCTCGCGGAAGTCCTTCGTGGTCGTATCACCAGGGGCGATGCGGCGTACGATCGAGCTTCCGGTCGTTGCACATGCGCCAAGGCTGGCGAGGCCCAATACCGGCACCAGCATGCAAAACGCGTTCTTCGTAATCATCGTATCTCCGTCAGCGACAGTATCCCTAGCTGTGTAACGGGGCGAAGCTGAACGGTAGACAGAGGTGGCACGAGATGACCTTGCCGTCGGTCGTCCGTCCAGGATCAGTAATTCGGGCGGTTGCCGGACCAGGATGGTAGTCTGAAGCTAGGCCAGCCCGGCCGTCTGAGCGATCATCAGTCGCCAATCCTCGGCAAGTCGTCCGTCTTCGCCGAAGTTCACCGACAACCAGGCCGGTGCCGTTCCTGCCCCCGCCTGATACTGGATCTCCAGCACATGGCTGGTGTGCGTGGTCGTCGAAGTCTGGTGCGTGGTGGTCGATTTACCTTTGGACAGCACCGCGACGTTGCGGGTGGGTGCCAAGGCATAACGCCTGCCGTGCTCGGTCGTGCTGGTGGAGGTCTGGCTGATTTTTGTCGTTATATTGACCCGGACCTGGCGGACGGTCTGGTGGCCGGCCATCAGCAGATGCTGCCAACGGGTTGTCGGACCGAAATAATAGACGAACCCCGTATCGGGGAACACGCCGACGAAATCATAGTCTCGACGAACCCATTGGTAGCGGCCGCGGTTCATAAGTGCGGCGAAGCGCTGCACCTCCTCGACGCCAATGGCGATCAACTGCGCAGGCGTTGAATCGGTCGGCTTGCTGATGACCGCCGAGACCATGCCTGCCAGGCAGAGCGCCCCAAATCCGACGATCGCCGCCAGAATGACACCTGACACGATGTAGCCGTGGAATACGCAATACAGCAGGGTCGCCAGGGCAATCAGCCCCGGCACGGCCACCATCCGCGTCTCTCGTTTGTCTATCCTGGCCTTGATCACCTTGCCTGCCGCCACGATGCGCGCATGGGCATTGAGAAAAGTGCTGGCGGCGTGGGTAAGGAGGATTGGCTGCTCGGTCGGCCCGGTGCCGGTCGGACGCGGTATGCCGAAATTCGATCCTGTCATCAGTACCTCGACGATTGGGACGCCAATGTCGCCGACCGGTCACACAGGGTCAATGCGGAGCTAGACAGTGCCGCAACGCTTTCAGCGAGTGTCACAACCCCTCGGTTTTGACACTGCGATGATCAGTCGCTTGCGCCCCATCAGGTCGTTCAATCAGAATTAGCCATTCCCAAAAGCGGTCGCTCAGCCACATCGTGCTTGGGGAGCAGTAGAGCTGATTCTAAAAAGTACGCTTGTAGCGTAGAAAGTTATAGACATCCCCGCAATCGCGAGGCATCAGAGTGTCATCGAGGTCAGGATAAGGGGATAGCCACCACACATCGAGGGTAAAACCTCGCGGGACGCGAAAGCTTCCTACATTCGAGGCCGTTTGTGCGAGAGCGCGAGTGGCCCCGGCGCGGCCCCGATGGCGGGGACCGCGCCAGGTGATCAGGGTCAAGACGTTCCTTCCCCGCCTTCACGCCAAGGTGGCAGACCATCTCCGATGGTCGGTGTGGAAGGAGGACTACAATGTTAGATCAAGACCGCGACAAGGAACGTCGGGCGACGAATACGGGAACTAGGCATAATTGGGCGAGCCGAATGGTGAACCCGAAAGTGCTGAAAACGGTACTTACGACAGGGCAACTGGCAGTGAAAATTGTTCAGGTGGTTCTTGAGTTGGTTAAGCTGTTCACGGGATGAATCCCCACCCTGCTTCACACATAAAACTCTATTCGGGATTTCAAATGCTAGGAGAATCGCTCAGGTTAATACGTGTATACCACGACCTGAAGCAGAAAGAGGTCGCAGAGCGCCTCAAGATGTCTCCACAGTATCTCTCTGAAATAGAGAAGGGCCACAAAGTGCCTACGCTCGATTTGATCCAGCGATATTCTGATACCTTTGGAATTCCGGTTTCATCAATCATGTTCTTTGCCGAAACGGTGGAAGGCAAAACAACCGTCGATCGCGCTCGTGCCTTTGTCGCGGGAAAGATGGTCGGCTTGCTCCAGTTCTTGGAAGCGCGATCCGGGCGAACCCATGCCGATTAAGAAACGCCATCCCCTCAATCAGTCCCCCTTCTACAAGCTAGGGAGCCGCCCAAAGCTGGCGCGCATACTGGGCGTGTCGAACGGCGATTTGAGGCGACTGGCCGCTGGCGATGCGCTCTACAAAGAGTTCGATATTCCGAAGAAGTCGGGCAACGGTTTTCGCCACGTCGAGAACCCGGTGCGTCCGCTCAAGCTGTTGCAAGCGAGGATGGCTCGGCTGCTGGCGCGGATCGATCCACCCGACTTTCTGTTCTGTCCGGTCAAGGGGCGCTGCTACATAACAAATGCGGCGACTCATCGTGGCAACCGAATGGTTCAATGTCTCGATCTTCAAAAGTTCTTCCCCAGCACGACGCAAAAGCGGGTGTATTGGTTCTTCCACAAGGTAATGCATTGCGAGCGTAGCATTGCGGCCCTTCTCGCGCAGCTCGCTTGCTATCAGCAACATTTGCCGACTGGCAGCCCACTCAGTCCCATCATGGCGTACTTCGCATACTATGACCTGTGGCGCGATATCGCGGCATTCTGCAAAGAACGCGGGCATGTGTTCACGGTCTATGTCGATGACGTTACCATATCCGGTGAGCACGTGCCGAAGCGCGATATTTGGGAAGTGAAGCAGATGATCCACGGGGTCGGGCTGCGCTACCATAAAGAAAAGACGTTTGTGGACCGGCCCGCTGAGATCACCGGCGTGATGCTCCGTGGCGATCAACTTGCCGCGCCGTTCCGGCAGCACAAGAAGCTTCACGAAACCGTGTTGGCTCTTAGTGCTGCGACCGAGGAGGCACGGGGAGCGCTGCTTGGAACCCGGAATGGGGTAGCAGGCCAGCTCAAGCAGATCGCTGCCAAAAATTAGGGCAGGCAATCCGTTGACCCCAAACGCCCGCCCCTCGCTCTAGCTCAACACCGGAAGAGTGGTTAGCCGCAGTTCCGCCTATGGCCCGTTACGACATAGAGACACAGAGGTGTCAAAACCGGAGGGTTTTGACGCATCAGATGGGTCGGCGTCTTTCAACTACTTACCGGTGTCAGAACCCTTATTCAAAATAGCTCGGCGAGGGGTTGCAGTCGGTGGCTCGCTTGGACCAAGCCGCTTTTCCGAAAGCGGTCGAGGTAATCTTCGGCGGTTACAGCGGGATTGCGAAACTGACGGCGCTGGCTACCGATCGCGGTCAAAGCCTTGGCCGTATCAAGATCGATGACATTGACGATGAAGTCGTCGGGATGCTTCACCTCGATACCGTGGCGGGCGGCCACTTCGACCGGAAAATCCTTGAGGTTGTAAGTGACGATCGCATCGGCTCTGCCGTGAATCGCAGCTGCAAGAACATGGACGTCCTTGGCATCAGGCAGCGTCAGGGCAGGCATCAGCGGTTCATAGCCTTCCACCAGCGCTTCCCCGAAGCTGTCCATGTAGGCCCGCTGGCGTTGGAAATGGTCAGCTGCCAGATCGGGAAACCGTCGCCTCAGGCTTTCCTCCCACTCGGCCAGGATGGCCTCGCTCCAGAGCGGCCGGAACAGCCGGCTGGCGGCGAACCACAAAAGCGCGCCCCGCACGATGGAGGGGTGCATGACGTTTGCATCGAGCAGGACGGTGTAGCGGCCAACCAGCATCAGGGACGATCGAGGGGCGCGTTATCGTCGAAAAGACCGGCTTCCTGATCCAGATCCGCCATCCCCTGCAGGGCCTCATGCCGGGCCGCATCCATGCGGCTGCGGTAGGTCAGCACGTCGCGCCCGAGCAGCTTACGATGCGTGCCTACCATCCGGAACGGCAGGTCACCGCGTTCTAAGAGCTTAATAAGGTGTGGACGCGACATGTTGAGCAGGTCGGCTGCTTGGCTGGTTGTAAGTTCTGCCTGTACTGGCACGACGGTGACGGCATGACCGTTGCCGATCTCAACCAGCATCTTGACGATGCTGTTGAACACACCAGACGGCAGGCTGATAACGTCTTCGCCTGCACCTTCTACAGTCAGGTGAATGGGGCGGCTGGAGTCTACCCGCGACAGTGCTCGCGCGGCGTTACCGGCAGCCTCGATCTCGTGTGCGGTGGGCTCGTAGGCCTCGTCGATATTGAAGGCCACGGCGGCCATGTTTCGTCTCCCAGGGCGGAGGCCATCTAGTGATTGCAACGCGCAAACGCAATAAGTGAAACGAGCGTCAACGGGAGGACGTTCCAACGCGGTGATCGTCGAGCATGCTGAGCGGGGTGGGCGTGATCCAGTCGCCTCCCAGCATAGGATAGGGACCGTAGAACAGATCCCCCAGCGCACGCCGATAGTGCGCGTTCATCCAGCGCCGGCGTCGATGCTCCGGGCCATCGTGGAGCATGTGGCAGCGCTGGCAGAGCGCTGCGAGCTGGTGAAGCGCACTGTCACTCGGATCATGGTTGAGGTGCGCACAGGCCAGGACCACCGGTGTCCACCGGCCTAGTAGCAGGATGTTCTCCGTAGGCCTTCGCACGCGCCGGCCCCGGCCATTGCGCCAGCATTGCCGGCTCCGATCCCACCACCGTCCGTCGCCCAGGTGGAAGACCTTCTGCCTGTGGGGGCGTCCACAATGCTCGCAGTGTCCCCCCGCCCGCACGAAGCGTATCTGGTGCGAGAGCTGCGCCCAGTCGATCGGGTACAGGAACACGTGCTCGGGGCGGATAGGCATCAGACCTTCCCTGCCGAAACGTCGGGTTGCGCAGCCCACCGCATCATGGAGCCACCGTCGCTGCGGTCAGCGCCCGGTAGAGTGTGGCATGATGGCATTTGAGCAGCTTGGCGGCTTCGCGCACCGATGTGCCTTCGCCTATCAATCGTTCGCCGAGCGCGACCTGATCGGGGGTGAGCTTGGGCGGGCGGCCGAAGCGCACCCCTCTTGCCTTGGCCGCGACCCGTCCGCTGCTGGTGCGCTGGTGGATCAGCTCGCGCTCGAACTCGGCGATGCCGGCGAACACGGTCAGCACCATGCGGCCCGCAGGCGAGGTCGTATCCGCCCAGGGCTCGGCCAGCGAGCGCAGACCGGCGCCGACCTCCTTCAGCCTCTCGGCAATATCGAGCAGGTCGCGGGTCGAGCGTGCCAGCCGGTCAAGCCGCGTCACCACCACCGTGTCTTCGTCACGCAGTTGCTCGATCATCTTGGCAAGCTGGGGCCGGTCACGCTTTGCGCCCGAGATCTTTTCCTCAAACGTCCGCTTGCATCCGGCCTCTTTCAACGCGGCGCGTTGCAGCCGGAGATCCTGGTCATCGGTGGACACACGGGCGTAGCCAATCAACATGTCGCATAACTGTATCGAAACAAAAGTGTATTGCAACAGACTTTTGCGACATAAGTGTATGAGGAAACACGACCGTCGAGAGCACTGTTGCGAAATTTAGGCCTTCCCCGGTGCGGCCCAACCGATCCGCGCTAGCGTGCCAAGCAGGGTAGAGCGCGGTACTTTGAAAGTCCGGCAGACGGACGCTTTACTGGCTCCGCCATCAAGCGCGGCGGTGATCCGTTCGAGCGTTTCCGCGTCGATCATCGGCGGGCGGCCGCCTTGGCGTCCCCGGCGTTTGGCTGCAGCCAGTCCTGCCATTACCCGTTCGCGCGTCAGCGCACGCTCATATTGTGCCAACGCGCCGAACAGGGAGAACAGCAACTCGCCGTGCGGCGTCGTTGTATCCATCTGCTCGGTTAGCGATCGGAACGCGATACCTCGCGTCTTCAGGTCAGTAACGATCGTAAGCAGGTGCGGCAGTGAGCGTCCGAGCCGGTCGAGTTTCCAAACGACCAGCGTGTCGCCCGCGTTTAAATAGTTGAGGCAGGCTTTCAGCCCCGGCCGGTCGTCGCGCGCGCCGGATGCTTTGTCGGTATGGAGATGCCGATGATCAACACCAGCTGCAACCAGCGCGTCGCGCTGGAGATCGACCGTCTGGCGGTCGTCGGCCGACGAAACCCGCATATATCCGACCAGCATGTACGACAAACCCCCGAAAGTATATTCTCGTACACTTTATCAAAGCGACAGGGTTTGTCGATCATTTAAACCGGAGGCGGGTGTGGTTCGGCCAGAGTGCAGGCCCGGGGGTGTCGGCAATCATGTGTTTTACGTCGCCTAAAGAACGAACCTGTTGCATAACTCTTCGTTCTCAACCCTGATATCTATCAACGGTTAACAAGCGACTTTCTAGCCGGGGTGGCTTGGTCGTAACGCGTTGAGACGGATCAAGATATTGTCCATCGACGCCTTTTGCATTGGCTGGAAATGGAAGTCGGCGTAGCGTGCGTTCTGCGGAGCATCACGCCCGACGAGGAGCTGCAACGATGATCGCCACGCCTTATCGTTTTGGGATCAGCGAGTTCACGACGCAGCCATGGTCCTTCGACGAGGATGTCGAGCGGTATGCGCGGCTGGGGGTCGACACAATCGAAGTTGTCGAGGCCAAGCTCGATCCTGATCGCTTTGCAGAACAGATGCAGTCGATCGGTAAGGCGGGCTTGGCCATCAGCGGCGTGCAGCCGAGTGTGCGGACATTTTTCTCCAGTCGAATGAAGCCGGATCCGCAGGGGCTGAACGACCGTATTACCGCGTTGCGCGGCTCGATCGAGCGACTTAGCCGGTACGCGCCAGGGGTGCCCTTCATCACGAATACGGGCGCGCATCCGACAGGTGACATGGCAGATGCCATGCGCGTCGTCGGTGACAAGCTAGGCGAACTGGCAAAAGTAGCAGCGGACAATGGCGTGCTGTTGGCACTGGAGCCGCTCAACCCCAGCTCCGTCAATATCGAAAGCGCCATCTGGACTATCGACCAAGCGCTCGAGGTTATCGATCGTTCCGGCAGCGAGACGGTCGGCCTGTGCCTCGATTACTGGAATATCTGGCAGAATGCCGATGTCGCGGCGCAGATCGCCCGTGCCGGCTCGCGAATCTTCACCGTACAGGCAAGTGACTGGCGGACGCCCCATTCGTTTGCCGATCGCATCGTTCCGGGGGTGGGGGATCTGCCGCTTGCCGAGTTAATCCGTGCGACGCGGAAAACCGGCTATGATCTGCCTTATGTCGTAGAAGTTTTTTCAGACAACGTGCCCGACTCCATTTACGATCTTGATCTCGAACAAGTAGTTAGCGACTGCAAGCAGGGCTTTGCTGCTGCGTGGGCAGCCAGCGAGACCTGACAAATATAACAAGGAGAGCACCATGGCCGATGACACGAAATCGCCGATGTTTACCGGCATGCTGGTCGGCCGTGTAGCGCTGGTGACCGGAGGTGACTCGGGTATTGGTTCTGCATGCGCAAAGGCGCTTGCAGCGGCTGGGGCTGATGTCGCCGTCACGTATTTGCACGATAACGTAGGCGCCGAGCAGACGGTAGAAGCCATACGTGCTTCCGGTCGTCGTGCGTTCGCGATGCGTAGCGATGCACGCGACGAAATTGCGGTTGAGCAAAGCTTCGACCGTGTCGAGCAGGAACTTGGCACCGTCGACATTCTCGTCACGTCCGCAGGAATCAACACCTACGGTATCGAGGTCGCCAAGCTGACGCTCGAACAATGGGAGAACATGCTAAAGACCGATCTCACCGGCACGTTCCTCGCCTGCCGCAGCTGTGTGCGTCGCCTGCGTGAAAAGAAACGCAAGGGAACGATCATCGCAATCAGCTCGATCCATGCCGAAATCGTACGTTCGGGCAGTTCGGTCTATGCCTCGGCAAAAGCCGGCGTGAAGAATTTTGTGGAGACGCTGGGCATCGAGGTGGCACCCGATGGCATTACTGTCAACGCGATCGCGCCCGGCATGATCCTGACACCGATGAATAAGGCGGCCGAAGACTGGTGGATCGTGCGAAAGGTCAAAGGGGAGGTTATACCCCTGGGGCGGCCAGGCCAGCCCGAAGAGGTGGCCAACGTCGCTGTATTCCTAGCTTCGCCTGCTGGCGATTATTTCACGGCCTCGACACTGACGATTGATGGCGGCCTTTCCAAGATGCTGGCGCTGGGCGCCTAACCTCTGCACTGGGAGCAACACCATGCCCATCGAATTTGAGGTCGAGCGGATTGATACCGTCTCGATTTCGGCACCGGACGAGTTGCTGTCGAAGCAACTGATGAGCCCTTTCGTCTGGCAGGAGAAGGACGATGCGCGGTTGCACATGCTTGTCCGCGCGGTGCCGTCGAACAAGGATGAGCAGAAAACGGAAAGTGGTCGCATCTGGTATGGGCAGAGTGGAAGCAACGGTCTATTCTTCCAGATGGACGCTGCGCCCACCATCGTGCCGGGGCCCGGCGGTAAAGACGTGCGTGGTTGTGAGGACCCAACCGTCGTGCAAACCAAGGATGGGTACACTGTTCTATACACCGGCGTTGACGGCAGCGGCACCGGGCACATGCTCTACGCAACCGGTTCCACTATAGCGTCACTCGAAAAGCGCGGGGTCGCGCTTGCGGATAGTAAGACCGAGAACAACGTGAAGGAAGCGACCGTCCTGCGCGACGGCGACACTTGGCGGCTTTTGTATGAATATGCACACAAGGGCCATTCGCTGATCAGCCTTGCTTATGGCGAAGGGGTCGCGGGCCCGTGGAACGAACAGCCCGATCCGTTCGGCATCCGCAAAGGGCACTGGGACAGCTTTCACCTCTCGACCGGACCGTTATGGCGCGGCGATCCCGAGATGCCGGTGATGTTTTATAATGGCGCTGACGAGAACACCGATTGGGGGATCGGCTGGGTCGCTTTTTCACCCGACCTAAGCCGGGTAGTCGCACGCTCGGACAAGCCATTGATTTCAGCTCCAACCGATGTTGACGGTCCAAAAGACATCGCTTTTGCGGCGTCGCTGGTCGACAACGAGGGGGCGTTGTGGCTCTATTATTCGCGCAACGATCGGGAACTCCGGCGTGCGACGATCCGGATCCGACGTTGACGCGGGGGCGCATTGCGCTTGGTATCGTCGCGATATTGCTGCTGACGGGATGCGGCGCGCTCGACCATGGAATTTTGAACGCGCAGGGTCCGGTCGCTCATAACGAACGGCACCTGCTACTCGTCGTGTCGGGGATATTGCTGTTCGTCTGGGTGCCGGTGGTGATCCTCGTTCCACTGATCGCGTGGCACTACCGTCATTCCAATGCAAAGGACGCCTATCGGCCGAAGTGGGCGTTTTCCTGGCCGCTCGAAGGCTTCATCTGGATACCGCCGATCGGCATCGTCATCCTTCTCGCCTTCCTGTTGTGGCCGGCGACGCAGAAGGATGATCCCTATACCCGGCTAACCGGACAAGGGGCGCCGGTTCGCGTCCAGGCGATCGCACTCGATTGGAAGTGGGTGTTCATCTATCCCGATCAGGGCATTGCGACGGTAAACCAGCTTGCCATTCCGGCGGGACGCCCGGTGGCAGTCGAACTGACCAGTGGCACGGTGATGCAGTCGCTGCTGCTGCCGCAGCTTGCCGGCCAGATCTATGCGATGGCGGGCATGCGGACGCGGCTGAATTTCGCAGCTGATCATCCCGGTCGCTATCTCGGCGAGAACGTCCAGTTCAACGGCGGCAAGTTCGCTCACCAGAAATTCCCTATCGTGAGCATGACCCCGGACGCCTACGCGACCTGGGTGGCCCGCGCCCGGCAGGGGACCAAGGCGCTCGATGCCGCCACTTGGGCGAGGCTTTCGCGCCGCGATACCACCGGGCTCGAGACGTACTCCCGGGTCCCACGCAACTTTTTTAATCACGTCGTGACCGCGACGGGCGGAGCTTCGCACCCCCATTCCGGTCAGCATCCCGCCACACGAAAGGCGCCCTGAGCCTGTGCAGACTGCTCATCCTCCGATCTGGCCCGAGGTCCTCGGCCGCTTTACTTGGCACGATCTGCCCTTCGTCCGCGCCTGGGAGAACCCCACTGCCAGCGAAATCATCGGTGCCGGCGCCGCATCGCTCGTCATCATCGGCTTCGTCGTCACCGTCACGCTACTGACCCGGTATCGGCGCTGGGGCACGCTGCTCGAATGGGTAACCAGTCTCGATCACAAGAAGATCGGCATCATGTACGTCGTCATCGCGCTGGTGATGCTGTCACGGGCGTTGGTCGAAGCCGTGCTGATGCGCATGCAACAGGCCGCGGCGGTCGGCGATCCGGGCTTCCTGTCGTCCGATCACTTCTCGCAGCTGTTCTCCACCCACGGCTCGATCATGATCTTCTTCATGGCGATGCCCTTCCTCACCGGCATCATCAACTATGTCATGCCGCTCCAGATCGGCGCGCGCGACATGGCATTCCCCTGGGCTAACTCGGTCGCGCTGTCGCTGACCGGGGGCGGCGCCATCCTGATGATGATCAGTCTTGTCGTCGGCAAATTCTCGACCGGCGGGTGGAGCGGCTACCCACCTTACACCGGTCTCGCCTTCAGTCCCGACGTCGGCCCAGACTATTGGATCTGGGCGGTGACGCTCGGCTCAATCGGCTCGACGCTCGCCGCGATCAACATCGCCTGCACGATCTTCAAGTTTCGTGCCCCCGGCATGACGTACATGCGGATGCCGCTGTTCTGCTGGACGAGTCTCTGCACCAGCATCCTGATGCTGTTCGCGATGCCGGCGCTCACCGTCGCAACCGCGCTCCTCGCACTCGACCGCTACCTGGGGTTCCACTTCTTCACGAACGACCTCGGCGGCAACATGATGAACTACGCCAATCTGTTCTGGCTGTTCGGACACCCCGAGGTCTACATCCTGATCCTGCCGGCCTTCGGGGTCTATTCCGAGGTCGTTTCGACTTACTCGTCAAAAGAGCTGTATGGCTACGTCTCGCTGGTCTTGGCAACGATGGCGATTGCGGTGCTGAGCTTCACCGTCTGGGTCCACCACTTCTTCACCATGGGGCAGTCGGCCAACATCAACGCGGTGTTCGGCATCGCGACGATGACGATCGGGGTGCCGACGGGGGTCAAGATCTATGACTGGATCTGGACCATGTTCCGCGGCGAGGTGCGCTTCGCCGTGCCGATGCTCTACTCGCTTGCGTTCATGATCACCTTTGTCATCGGCGGCTTTACCGGTATCATCCTAGCGATCCCACCGCTCGACTATGTGTTCCACAACACGCTGTTTTTGGTCGCGCACTTCCACAACATGCTAATCCCCGGTCTGCTTTACGGCATGCTCGCAGGGTATACCTACTGGTTCCCCAAGGCGTTCGGCTTCCGCCTGAACGAGCGCTGGGGCCGGGTATCGTTCGGGTGCTGGGTTGCAGGCTTCTATCTCGCCTTCATGCCGCTCTACGTGCTCGGTGCCAGCGGGATGGCACGTCGTACGCACGAGATCTTTCAGCCTGAATTTCGTCCCTGGCTCTACGTCGCCGGCTTTGGCGCGCTGATACTGCTCGCGGCGCTGGCATCGTTGGTGATCCAGCTGGTCGTCAGCATCCGCGAGCGGGATGAGAACCGGGTGTTCGCGGGCGACCCCTGGGATGGTCGCGGACTGGAATGGTCGACCTCGGCACCGCCTCCGGAATACAATTTCGCCGTCATCCCCCATGTCGGGGGGCGCGATCCGTTCTACGACGGGAAGCGCAAGGACGGGTATTACGAGCGCCACGCCCATTACGGCGCGATCACGGTACCCAAGAACAGCATCACCGGATTGATAATCGGTATCGGTGCAACGGCTGCCGCCTTCGGCCTCGTCTGGCATATGTGGTGGCTGGCCGGCATCTCGATGCAGGGCGTCGTCTCAGCGCTCATCCTGCGCAGTTTCGTGCGTGACAGCGACCGTACCATCTCTGCGGCCGACGTTACCGAGACCGAGCACCGCTGGCACGCAGCGATCGAGGCGGCTGATCCGACACCGCGTCCGCTCGAGCTGACGCATCGCAACACCGGCTTGGCGGAGGTCCCGGCATGACCCAGCCTTCCCTTCGCCACGCCGGCATCAATCTGGGCGGCACCGAGCAGGATCCTAATGCCAATGCCGAGAGCGGCATCTTCGGCTTCTGGATGTTCCTGATGAGCGATGCGATCATCTTCGCATTGCTCTTCGCTGTCTATGGCACAGCCGTGGCGGCAACAGCGGGCGGCCCAACCCCCGCCAGCGAGTTCAAGCTCGGCAGCGCCTTCGCCGAAACGCTGTTCCTGCTAACCAGCAGCCTCACGATCGGATTGGCGGTGCTCGCCATGAAATATGACACCGCCCGGCGCCCCGTTTTCGCCTGGATGGGCATCACCTTCCTACTCGGCGTCGCCTTCCTGGCGATGGAGATGCATGATTTCACCACCATGTTCTCGGACGGTGCCTATCCGACCAGAAGCGCCTTCCTGTCGGCGTTCTTCGCGCTGGTACCGCTTCATGGATTGCACGTCCTGGCTGGATGCGTCTGGATGCTGGTGATGGGCGGGCAGGTCCTCGCCTATGGCTTCGACACGCGGGTCAAGATCAACATCCTGCGCCTCAGTCTGTTCTGGCATTTCCTCGACGTCATCTGGATCGCCATTCTGACCGTCGTCTATCTTCAGGGGCATGTCTTGTGAACGAGCGTCGCCGCGAAACACTGACGTATCTGATCGGCTACGTGCTGGCGCTGGTGCTGACGGTGGCCGCCTTCGCGGTAGTCAAATGGCCGGTCGCTGCGGCCAGCACTACGCTGGCAATCATCCTCGGCCTGGCGCTCGTGCAGATGGTCGTGCAATTCCGCTGCTTCCTCCACATCAGCCTTGCCAAGTCGTCGCGCGATGATCTGCTGCTGGTGTTGTTCGCCAGCTTGATCGTCACGCTGATGGTGTCGGGCACGCTGGTGATCATGTTCAACCTGCGCGACCGAATGATGTAGCGGTGGAGGGGCTTTCAACCGCCTTCTCAGCGACGTTCGGCAGCGGCAAGGACCTGAGCGTTGCGCAGGAATGCGCGCGTGCGGTGTTGGTGCTCGCCTACGGCCTCCTAGCGGTTCGCGTGGTTGGCAGGCGCATTTTCGGGAAATGGTCTGCGCTCGATATCGTCGTTTCGATCGTGATCGGATCGAACCTCAGCCGGGCGCTGACCGGAAGCGCGCCGTTGCTGAGCACGCTTGCGGCGACCAGTGTGTTCCTGCTTCTCCACTGGCTGTTGGCGCATCTGGCTGCGCGCTTCCCGGCCATGTCCCGCCTCCTGGAGGGACAAGCCATCACGATCTTCAAGGAGGGCAAGGCCGATCATGGCGCCCGTCTACGCCATTCGGTGTCTAAGGCCGACCTTGACGAAGCGCTGCGTCAGTCTGGGATGTCGAGCGTGAATGACGCACGCCAGGTGACGCTCGAGCCAAGCGGGAAGATCACCGTCCTGAAACGCTGATCTTCCCTGCGGGTGTCAGATATCCAGGCGCTTGGCGGCCCGGTGCGTCAAATAACCTAGCCCGGCGAGTCCAAGTGCATAGAAGGCCGTGCGGTGGCGGTCGGTGAAGAACTCCATGCTGCGGCGACGCGAGCTGTCGTCGAAGCGACCGTGCGCGCTGTAGTCGCCGGGCACCGGCTCGAATAGGTTGGACGGAGCGTCCGCCGGCGTCGGCTCGTCCGTCAGCTGCCCCTTGTAGCCAGCCTTGGCGAGATAGCGGTCGATCAGCCCGGGTGCGACACGATTGCCCAGGATCGCCTTCACCGAGGAGAAGCCCAGCCACACGTCGCGGCGCTTGTGGGTGGCCGCGTAGAAGATGGCCCGTGCAGGGACTTCGGGCTCAAAGATTGGCGCAACAGGGCGCGCCTTCTTCCCCATCTTGTTCAAGGCCCAGTCGAACTGCGGTGTGTTGACCGCCGGCAGGTCGACCATCGTAAGGTGCACATCGATCTTGTCGTGGATGATTTCGGAGCGCAACGAGTCCGTGAACCCCCGGATCGCCGCCTTCGCGCCGCAATAGACCGACTGAAGCGGCACCGAACGATAGGCCAGCGCGGAGCCGACATTGACGATCGTGCCGCGGCGCGTTCGCATCCGCTTGAGCGCACTCATCATGCCATGGACCTGGCCAAGATAGGTGACCTTGGTGCCGCGTTCGACTTCCTCGGGCGTCAGCTTGGCGACGGGCGCAAAGACGGTTGCCATGGCGACATTGACCCATACGTCGATCGGTCCGAGCTCGCGCTCAGTGCGGTCTGCAGCCGCTTCTACCGCCGCGGCGTCGGCGACGTCGGTCGGGATCGGCAGCGCACGAACGCCATGCCGGCGCAATTGCTCGGCTGCGCGCTCCAGCCGATCGGGATCGCGTGACAGCAACGCGACGTCATACCCCTCGCTCGCGAACTTTTCGGCGGTAGCTCGCCCTACTCCTGCCCCGGCTCCGGTGACGACGACGACTTTGCTCATGCTTGATTCCTTATTGATCAAGGTTGGGAACAGCTCTTGGTCAACGGGGTTCCGGCTTTGGCCACAACGGCATCACTTCGCAGCGGACATATACATGGCTGAGAACACTCACTACGACCTCATCGTGATCGGCAGCGGGCCCGGTGGTGCAGCCTTGGCGCAGCGATTGGCGCCTACCGGCAAGCGTATCCTGATCCTCGAGCGTGGCGACTATCTGCCGCGCGAAGAGGCAAACTGGAGCGGCCAGGCGGTGTTCGTCGAGGGCAAGTATCAAGCTGACGAGAAGTGGGTGAACAAGGATGGCGGCACGTTTGCGCCACAGCTCCACTACAATGTCGGTGGCAACTCCAAGGTATACGGCTCGGCGCTGTTCCGCCTTCGCGAGCGCGACTTTGACGAGGTCGAGCATGCTGGCGGCGTGTCTCCTGCCTGGCCCCTCTCCTATCAGGATTTCGCGCCCTGGTACGACGAGGCAGAAGCCCTATTCCATGTTCATGGACGTCGCGGCGAAGACCCGCTCGATCCGGGCAGCACCGCTTACCCCTTCGTACCGGTCAAGCACGAGCCCAAGGTGCAGGAGCTGTCCGACAAGCTGACCGGGCTGGGTCTACACCCGTTCCATCTGCCGCTCGGCATTCTGCTCGACCAAAAAGAAGACGGCTTTGCGACGCCCACCAGCGTGTGCATGCGCTGTTCCTATTTCGACGGTTTTCCATGCCTGCTCAACGGCAAGGCCGACGCGCAGGTGATGTGCGTCGACCCAACCATACGCGACTACCCAAATGTGACGCTCCTGACCGGGGCCTATGCCGAGCGGTTGGATACGGATGCCAGCGGACGCCGAGTGGAGTCGATCCTGGTCCAGCGTGACGGCCGGCAGGAACGCTATAGCGCGGACACGGTCGTCGTCGCATGTGGGTCGCTTTCTTCGGCGCTGCTGCTGCTACGCTCCGCCAATGAGCAGCACCCGAATGGTCTTGCCAACGGCTCGGATCAGGTCGGCCGCAACTATATGCGCCACGAGATGTCGATCGTCATGGCAGTGATGAAACACGTCAACGAGACCGTGTTCCAGAAGACGCTGGCGCTGAGCGACTTCTACTTCAATAGTGGCGATCCCGACTATCCACATCCGCTCGGCCTTATCCAGATGTGCGCCACCAGCCATGCCGACCAGATCAAAGGCGAGGCGCCGCTGGCCTCGATCATGAAACATCTGCCCGACATGCCCTTTGCTGAGATGGCACGGCACTCGATGGACTTCTGGTTGCAGACCGAGGACCTGCCGATCCCGGAGAACCGGGTCTATTATCAAAATGGTCAGGTCCATCTCGACGTGACCGAGACCAACGAAGAATCACTCAAGCGGCTGAAGGCCAAGCTGGAGCAGGTGCTGTCCGATATTGGCTGGCCGGCCATGCTGATCGAACGCTCGCTTTATCTCGGCAAGGACATACCCTTGTCGGGGACGGCGCATCAGGCGGGCACCTGCCGCTTCGGCACCGATCCATCGACCTCGGTCCTCAACCTCGACTGCCGTGCGCATGAAGTCGCCAACCTTTACGTCACCGACGCCAGCTTCTTCCCCTCAATCGGCGCGGTGAACCCGACGCTGACGATCATCGCCAATGCACTTCGCGTCGCCAGCATCATCGAGGCCCGCCTGTGACGACCGCGGCCGTTGCCGCGCTGATCGTGCGTTATGGCATCGTCATGCTGTTCCTGCCGTTCAGCGCGCTCGACAAGATCTTCTCGTTCGATCACGCGGTCAGCCAAGCACAGCAGGTTTTCTCCTCGCTGGCTCGCCATCGCCGTGCTGATGGTCGGGCTCTTCATCGAGATCGTCTGCTGCGGCGCGATTGTCCTAGGCGTCGCCGACCGCGCTGCCGCCTTCGTCGTTGCCGGCTACTGCGCCGTGACGGCGGTGCTGTACAAGCAGTTCTGGAAGCCGGGCGACTTCTTTGCCGATCCGGGCGGCAAGGGACGCACCCTGTTCTGGGACTTCCTCAAGAACCTGTCGCTTGGCGCCGGTTTCCTTCTCCTCATCGTCGGCACCGATGGGTCAGGGCTCCAGCCTTTCCTCGACGCGCCGTTCGCCTCCAGCCACCCCTATGGGAGATAATACCATGTCCGATGCCGGACCCAAACCCTCCGTCCCCTATCAGCATCTTTACACCGACGAGAACGGCGTCAGCCGCTTCAGCGAATGCGCGCTGACCGATTACGAGCTGAAGGGCGTCGGCGATGCCGATCCCCAATGGAACGACAAGATGGATCGCGGTGAGGCCACTGTCGTCTTCACCGTACAGCCGGTTGGCTGGGTCGGCGACTGGCACGAGAACCCCGCTCCCCAGTGGATCGTGGTGCTTTCGGGCCGCTGGTGGATCGAAGCGATGGACGGCACGCGCATCGAACAGGGCCCGGGCGAATTCTCGTTCGGCGGTGACCAGAATTGCATCGAGAAGGACGGCAAGAAAGGGCACAAGTCGGGTACGATCGGGGACGAGCCGTGTCGCCTGATGACGGTGCAACTGCACCGCGACCCGGTCGGACCGTGCGAGCTCAAATGACCTTTGCCCGCATCGCCGCGTTCCGATTGGTAACGCAGCAGCCCGACGTCCTCGTCGCCTTCTATGCCGCGCTGGGCTTCACCATTGGCGATCCGCGAACGATCGACGACGGTGAACTGGCGATGCTCGGCATCGTGGGCGGAGGGATGCGGTGGTCAATGTGGCTGGGTGGGGCGACGGTTGAGCTCGATTGCTACGATCTGCTTGGCCGACCCTATCCCGCCGATGCAAATGCTGCGTCCATCTGTTTCCAACATCTCGCCCTCGTCACCGACGATGTGGACGCGGCTTGGTCGGACGCCCGATCGGCTGGTGCGACGCTGATCAGTGAGGTTGGACCGGTAACTCTGCCCGAGTCATCAGGTGGTGTCACTGCGGTCAAATTTCGTGATCCGGAAGGGCACCCGCTCGAACTGATCAGCTTCCCCGACGCAGTAGAGAAGGGCTGGCACGGCAGCGGGATGCTCGGCATCGATCACAGCGCAATGGTCGTGAGCGATCTTTCAGCGAGCCAAGCCTTCTACACCGCTCACGGCCTGACCTGCGGCGATGCGACGCTCAACCAGGGCAGCGAACAGATGGCGCTCGACGGTCTGGAAAACCCGGTCGCCGATGTGGTGCCGATGGAGCCCGCCGCGGCGCCTCCTCATGTCGAGTTGCTGCACTATCACCAACCACCCGGTGCATCTTCCAAGCCCGTCGCGGTCAACGACGTCGCAGCGACGCGGATCGTCTGGCATGAGGGCCCGCCGGCTCTGCTGCGAGATCCGGACGGGCATTTACATCAGACCGGCGGCTGATCAGACTGCGCCACGCTGTACCACCGGGCGCGATAGGAAGAGAGCAGTGTTGACCACGCCCAGATGGGTCAATGCCTGCGGCACATTGCCGATCAGCCGGCGCGTGGGGACGTGGAACTCCTCACTTAGTAGCCCGACGTCGTTGCTAAGGCCGATCACCCGGTCGAGCATCGTCGCTGCCTCATCCCGCCGGCCCTGCATCGCCATGCAGTCGGCAAGCCAGCATGAGCAGGCAAGGAACGCCCCTTCGTCATGACCATCGCCCTTCGCCGCCTTGCGGCGAACGAGCCCGCCTTCCATCAACTCGCGCTCCACAGCCGAGATTGTGCCGGCGATACGCGGGTCGTCGGCAGGCAAGAACCCGACAAGGGGCAGCAGGAGCAGCGAGGCATCGAGCGTCTCGCCATCATAGCGTTGCACGAAATGCCCTGCGCTGGCCGAGTAGCCTCGTTCACACACGGTCTGGTGGATCTGTGTCCTTAGGCCACGCATGCGCCCAACCAGTTCATCGCCTGCGGCGGCCCGCATGACGTCGCTCTCGACGAAATGGTTGATGCCGACCCACGCCATCGCCTGCGAATATGTATAGCAGCCCGGGTCGCCGCGGCTCTCCCAGATGTCGGCACCGGGCTTGTCCCAGGCACCCTCCAGATATTCGATCAGCGCGATCTCCACCGCGATGTCACGTGGCGTGCGCTCCACACCGGCGCGGGCGCCAACATGGAAGCTGTCGATCAACTCCCCATACACGTCGAGCTGGGTCTGGTCCGAGGCGGCGTTGCCGACCAGGACCGGTTGCGCACCGCCGTGGCCCTTCAACCATGTCGCTTCATATTCCTGCAATCGACGCCCACCGTCGATGCGGTACATGATGCGCATGTCTTTCGGATCACCCGCAATCGCGCGCAGGATCCAGTCCCGCCAGCGGATTGCCTCGTCACCGAAGCCGGCGTTCAGCAGTGCGGTCAACGTGAAGGTTGCATCGCGCAGCCAGCAGTAGCGGTAATCCCAATTCATGGCGCCGCCTGGCACCTCAGGTAGACCCATCGTGGCCGCAGCGACCAGCCCGCCGGTTCGCCGGTCGATGAGCGCCTTGAGTGTAAGAAGCGAGCGCTTGAGCGGCGCACCCCAGCGATCGGGTGCATCGAAGCGGCCGATCCAATCGCTCCACGCCTTGTCGGTCTGCTTCAACAGCCGCGTCGTGTCAGGCTTCTTTGGCAGCTCGGCATAGGAGGGTGCATAAGAGAGCGCGAATACGAGCCGCTCCCCCTTCTTCACGCGGAAGGTCGCGCGCGCATCACCGTCAACGGCCTCCAATGCACAAGGAGCATGCAGGACGAGTTGATGTGACCCGGCATCGGCGCATAGGCCACCATCGAACGGCCGCATCCATGGCGGTACGCGGCCATAGTCGAAGCGGGGGCGGAGAAGGCTGGCCATCTCGACCTCGCCCGACAGACCCTCAACCATCCGCACGACCATCGGTTCGCCGTCGTGCCACGGCATGAAGTCGGTGACCCGCACCGCGCCGCTGTCGGTCGAATGATCGGTCTCGAGGATCAATGTATCGCCGCGATAGCGGCGCTCCACAGCCATCACGAACCCGGTCGGGGCGATCTGCCAGCAGCCATTGCCCTGATCGCCGAGCATTGCCGCAAAGCAAGCGTCGCTGTCGAAATTCGGCAGGCATAAGAAATCGATAGACCCGTTGCGCGCAACCATGGCCGCCGTGCGTCCGTCGCCGATCAGAGCATAGTCCGCGATGGGAGAGGTCATACATTAGCCTTTAGATCGAGGGCGAGCAGGCGGGTGCCCGCTGCGATAAAGAGGCGGCGCCCATCAGAGCCGCCGAAGCATAGATTGGAAACCGTTCCGTCGATCGGGACAAAGCCGAGCCGGCGTTCCTCCGACGACCAGATGTGGACGCCGTCTTCTGCGCTTACCCACAACCAGCCGCGTGCGTCTGTCGTGAACCCGTCAGGATAGCCGTGATTGGTTCGGCAGAACCGCGTTCGGTTACCCCAGCTACCGTTCGGTTGGCGGTAGAAGCGTGACACCTCGTGCTTCGAACCTGCCGCAAAGCCCGGCACTTCGCCCAGCGACAGCGAGGTGTCCGAGACGTACAGCGTCTTCCCATCGGGGGACAGCGCGACGCCGTTGGGCTGTTCGAAGTCGGCGACCCGTATGAGTTCACCATTTGCGGGATCGAAGCGGTAGACACTTCGGTGATCGAGCTCGGGCTCAGCGAGCGCGCCCTGGCTCGGCATGACGATGCCGAAGATCGGATCGGTGAACCAGATCGATCCGTCAGGTGCCACCGTCACGTCGTTGGGCGAGTTGAGGCGCTTGCCATCATAGTGGGTGATGATCGGTTCAGGACTTCTTGCCAGGTCGGAAGGCGAACGGCTGATACAGCGACGGCCGTGCTCGCAATGCCAGACCGCCCCATCGGGCGCGACAGCGTTACCGTTCATGAACCAGGTTGCATCGATCGCGACCTCGACACGGCCATCCTCTTCATACCACGCGTTCAATCGGCGGTTTGGAACGTCCGAGAAGAGGAGACGACCATGGGTTCCTTGCCAGGCAGGCCCCTCGGCATGAATTGCGCCCTCATGCAGCACGAGCAAGGGTGCATCTGGCGATAGAACCTCGGCAAGCCGGGGGTCATCGATCTGGCAGCCGCGGAAGTGATCGGCATGCTCAATGGCACCAGAACGCCGAAGCAGCTTGCCGGGCAGAAGGTCAACGGACCTCACACAAAGCTCCTTTGCTTTCGCGCGTAATGACCGACGTCATGCGTTTACTTGAGCCTTGATGCCGTGGGAGGCCGCTAGCGCTGAAAGCGGTGATCGGGCCTCGAACCAAGGCGTAACCAGAAGGTGAGGCACGGCGAGTGCTGCGATACCGGCAAAGAGGCCACGTACACCGCTCGGATCGAACTGCAGGAGCAACCCTTCGACAACGCCGGCCAGGAGCACGGCAGCCACGAAGATCGGCATCACCATCTTCAGATAGACCAAGGTGCTGTCGCACCCCAGTCGGTCACGGCGCTCCGTGGTTTGTGGCAAGGCATGCAGCACCAAAAAGCCAATCGTGAAGCCGATGAGTGGGGGAGCAGTACCAGCGCGCCGATACCCAATGCGAGGTGGAAATCATGCCGACGCCAAGCGAGAAGCAGCAAAGCCGTACCGGCTAGACCGCCGATGATAGCAAGCATAGGGGTCAACGCCGCCAACGTAGACGCCGAACCGCCCGCCAATCGCAGGAGGCTCGTGTAGTGTGCGGAATGCAGCGCCGCTGGCGTCAGGATTAGAGCTAGGCCTCGTGCAACTCGCTCCGCCGCTGTTCCATCGCGAGCATCCTCGATGCCGAAATGGATCGCGGACGCCAGCAGAAAGGCTGGCAGCGCGATCGCCGGATCGTTGATCCACCAAAGCAAGGTCGACAGAGAGACCAGGCCGTAGGCCGCTAGAAATAAGGGCCACCGTCCTCTCGGGACGGCGGCGAGGTCACCGGCGCCGTGGACCATGCCCACGACGCCGATGCCCGAAATCGCAAAGGCCAGCTGGACCGGCAAGGCGGCGGCAGCGGCAAGCGCGCCTCCCACTACCAACAGTGCGATGCTGCGGCTCACGAACGGCGATCGTGTTCGTGCAGCGCCTTATCGAGGTTGCTAGCCGCATAGAAGGCGTAGATCACCTTGGCGACAATATCCATGACGAGGATCGCCCAGACCGATGCCGGATCGGTGATGATCTTCAGGCCCTCGGGGCCGATCAGGAACACCAGCGGGTAGAGGAACCAGACAACGGTCAGGAAGACGATGTTCTTGCCATAGGCTTGGCCCAACGCACCACCGCGCTCGGTCGCCATCGACCGGAGCGGCCCCCAGAGCAGGTACAGCACGCCGAGGAAGGCGACGCACGACCACAGGAACCAGACCCACTTGACCAAAGGCGTTTCTGCCAGCGACGAGATTAGGCCGGTTTCCACCATCAGCACGTCCAGGACGATGATCGAGGTGAGATAGCCGCCTACCTCACCCGTCTTGCCGCGCTCGTGGAACGCAAGAAGCACCAGGCTCGACAGCAGGATAGGCGTCGTGAAGGTCCAGTCAGCATAGCGAGCAAAATATGTCGCCGAGCCATCGGCATTGACGAGGGTGCCAATCCCGAAAGCCATAGCGAGATAGGCCGTCGCCGCGATGAACGGCACGGCTGCGTGAAGAAGCGTGTGGTGAAGTGACGGGGGCGCCTTGCTCCCCCTCGCGTAGATCGCCAGCGAGGCGAGCGACATGACCGTAAAGCCGATCATGAAGGCGGTTTGATCCATATGGCTGACCCCTGTTCAGGGTGGCCGAATTTCCACCCTTCAGGTTCTAACGCAAATCAGTGAATTTTGAGCCAGAGGCGCAACAATAGCGACAATCAACCGATTGGGCCGCGTCGGTGATTGATCGACTTTATCAACAGCCACGTTCGGTTGTGACACTGAGCGCATCATTGCCGCTCGCGCCCCATTTGGGCCGTTCACTCGATCGGTATGCATTCCCAAAACCGGCCGTTCAAACCGCTCGTCCAATTCGCGTTTTCCCATGTCCGACCGGCAATTCGGAAAAATCCAATCGGGAACAGATTTTGGGAAACCGTACCCGGAAGAGACGTGCAGCGCGTGTATCAACGGCCTTGTCCTGTTTGACCTTCTTTTTCGGGAAGGTCGATTTGGCAGAGAGCCTCCCTTTCTACCCTGTCACCCCATAATGATCATTTCGACTGCTATCTACGCGAGTAGCACCATCACGAACTGGCGGAAGCGGTCGACCGGCAAACGTTTGATGAGTAACTGTCCGGCCCAGGTGCCTGCGATCATTGCCAGGCCCATCGCAATCGCCAACGGCCAGAAGGTCGGCCCGAGGTCGAATGTCGCACCGTAGACGACCGTCTTGGGACCATGCATGGCTACAGATGCGACTGCATCGCTCGCGACATAAGCGAGCGGCGGAAGGCCGAGACTTAGGAAGACCGCAGCACCAAGCAGCCCGGCGCTTCCAACCAGCCCCGACAACAGGCCGGTGACGCCTCCGCCGATCACCAGCACCCGGCGTGATGGCTTGCGGAGCGGATCGAGCCCGGGATGGCGATTGTTCCTCACCACCGGCGGGCTGGGCGGCGTCACGACCTTCTCGACCTTCTCGCTGGAAGCGGCCGTGCTTTAGGAGAGAGCCGAAGTCGGGCAAGCCGCCCTTTATGTTGTCGGATCGGTTGGGCTGGGCGTGCTCGCGCTGTTCGGCGGCCTCGCTCTCGTTCGCTCCTTCAGCCCGGCTTAACGGCGCCAACCGGCTCAGGAGCGATCATCTTCCTTGACGTTGTCAACCTTCGCCTTGTCTTTGGCGCGGGCCAACTCCTCCAGCTCAAGAATCTCGGCCGATCCTTGCGTAGTGGGCTTCTTCTTGTCGATGTCGCTCATGAAGTCCTCCGTCTGCAAAACTACTGGTACACCGTTTCGCGCCAAGGATTATTCAGGGTTTCTGCTCGGCGTCCCGCCGGTCCGCTTCGGCCGGGGTCTGCCGGGCGCGTTCGCGGATACGGCGTTCGAGCGGTGCGCCGACGAACAGCACGAGCATCGCCAGCAGCAGACCGCCCACAAGCAGTGGCCACACCGCCAATCCCGCTGCCGCTCCGAGCGTCGCTGACACCCAGATGCACGCCGCCGTTGCCAGCCCATGCACCTCCTGCCCGCTGCCGACGCGCAGGACCGCGCCCGCGCCGATGAAGCCGACGCCGGATAGGATGCCCTGCATCACCCGACCTGCTGCATCGGCGTTCACGTTCGGCAAGCCGCTGTGGACGATCGCCTGGACGGCGATGCAACTCGCGAGCCCGACCAGCCCTAGCGTCCGCAGACCCATGATCTGTCGGTTCTCGCGTGACCGTTCCCAGCCGAGCGTCATGCCGGCCGCCGTCGCCACGATCATCCTGCCGATCGCGTCGACCCAGAAGGCGAGATCGACCGACAAAGGCGGCGGATTCACTCGACCAGCACGTGGACGTGGTGCCAGGCCGTGCAGAGGTATCCGGCGAAGTTCCACATCGTATCGGGTAGTTCGGGCTGACCCTGACCCGCATCGTCGAACGCGCGCACCACAAGGTGCTGGCGCCCCTTGGGCAGTTCCGCATCGAGTGACCAGCGCTGCCAGCTCCACTGCCCGTCCGGATCGTCGGAGAAATCGACCTGCCGCCAGTCTCGACCGCCGTTCAGCGACACCTCTACCCGCGACACGCCGCGCTCATAGGCGACGGCATAGCCCTTGATCCGGACCTTGCCCGCGGGCAGGCTCTCGCCCGAACCAGGCGAGCAGATCGCGGCGTTGAGCGGCATGGCGTTGATCGTCAGCCCTTGCGTCCAGTCCGCCGTCTCGCTGGTCACGTCGGCCGGAAAAAGCTTGTAATCGTGCGCCTGGATCGGCGCCTCGGAGGGCGTGTCCTTGACCTCGATCCGGGTCAGCCACTTGGCGCTACGCACGCCAGCATAGCCTGGCACGACCAGACGCAACGGCGCACCGTGCTCGGATGCCAGCGGTTCGCCGTTCATCGCCCAGGCGAGCAGCACGTCGGGCGCGCGCGCCTTGGTCATAGCGATCGAGACGCCGAACGGTGCCACCTCGCCTTCCACATCCACCTCGTCAGCGCCGGTGAAGCAGACGAACAGGTTGGACGCGTCCGATGCTCCAACTGCATTCAACAGGTCTGCGAGCCGCACGCCCGTCCACTCGGCATTGCCGATCGCGCCTATGTCCCATGGATCGCCTGAAGTCTTGCCCACCTGTTGGAGATCGGTCCGGCGGTTGCCGGCGCATTGAAGCACAGCCGTGACAGTCCGGACCGGAAAGCGCGCCTTCAACTCCGCAATCGAGATGGAGCACTCGCCCACACTGATCCCGCCCACCTCAATCCGGTGATCGGCCGGCAGGTCCGGCACGGGCCCATGGCTGCGCACATAGAACAGGTTCTGTGGCGTCAAAAACCGCTCGATCAAGGCGCCGGGCACCGGCTCGGCGTTGTAGGGCTCGGGGTTCCGCTCTATCATCAGCTCGCTCATGCTATTGTAACGCCTGACAATCGGTTTGGCCTCGGCCTCATCCTCACTATCTTGCCCGATCATGCGATGTGCAGCGCGGCCAGCAGCGTCAGGCTGATCGCGGCCAAGCCGAGCAACGACAACACGACGGCCATGGTCACGCGGCCCCCGGCCTTGGCGACGGTGCGGACGTCCACGCCGAGCCCGAGCGCCGCCATGGAAACGACGGTCAGCAGCGTGGCGCTCCGGCCGATCGGCGCGATGGCGACGGTCGGCACCAGACCTAGCGAGCGGCAGGCGACCAGTGCGAGGAAGCCGATGATGAACCAGGGCACGAGGTGGGCGAGGTCCATCCGCTTGGCCGTAGGCGCACCGGCGACGAACTCGCCTTCGGGAACCGACTGCGGCGCGAGACGAGGCGCCACCAGCGACAGAACAAGGCACACCGGCCCGAGCATCAGCACGCGCACCAGCTTGACGAGCGTACCCATCTGCACGGCGGTGGCGCCCAACGGCGAGGCGGCTGCGATCACCTGCGGCACGGCATAGACAGTGAGCCCGGCGAGCGCCCCGAAGGCGAGCCCGCCCATGCCGAGCGCAATCGCGAGCAGTGGCAGGCCAAGCACTACCACCACACCCAGTACCGCCGTGAACGCGATCGAGGCAGCTACGTCGTCGCTGTCGGCGCCGATTACCGGTGCCACGGCCGCGATGGCGGAGTTGCCGCAGATTGAATTGCCGCAAGCCACCAGCAGCGCCATCCGCGTTGGCAAGCCGAGCAATCGGCCGATCCCAAAGCTGAGCAGGATTGCGCTCACGACCACGCCGGCGATACCGGCGAGGAGCGGCAGCCCGGCCGCCAAGATGGTCGCGGCACTGACCGAAGCACCGAGCAGGACGACCGCCACCTCCAGTAAGTATTTGGCGCTGAATGCGATGCCTTCGTGCCACCTTTCATCCGGGGTCCACAGGCTGCGCACGGCGGTGCCGATCAGGATGGCGAGCACCAGCGCCTCCAGCCACGCCTTGCCGGCCAGTGCGCGCTCGCCCACCTCCAGCGCGTAGGCCGAGCCGGTGACGGCGAGGCAGAGGCCGACGCCGGGCAGCAGCGCGGGCAATCTGCTAGTCTGGACGGTCGGGAATATACGATCGGGATAGGCAAAACTGGCCACGGCGGTGTTCCTTCCGTCGCACGATCTAAACCCTGCCTACCGATCGCTCCAACTTAGCCTTGTTGTCATTCCGATCGTCAATCGTGATCGGTTTCTATATCAGGTGCGGTGTGACACTGGAGCAACTGCGCATCTTCGTCGGCGTGGCCGAGCGCAAGCATATGACCGTCGCGGCGCGGCCTTAAACGTCACGCAGTCAGAGGCTTCCGCAGCCATCGCCTCGCTTGAGGAGCGACACGCAACCAAGCTCTTCCACCGCGTCGGGCGCGGCATCGCTCTGACAGAGGCCGGACGGCTGTTCCTGACCGAGGCTCGCGGAGTTCTTGCGCGGGCCGACGCGGCCGAGACGGTGCTGGAGGAGCTTGGCGGACTGAAGCGGGGCACGCTGCGCCTCGTCGCCAGCCAGACCATCGCCGTCTGCTGGTTGCCGCCCATCCTTTCAACTTTCCATGAGCGCTATCCGGCGATCAGTATCGAACTGTCGATCGGCAACACCGGGCAGGCCGCGGTACACGTCAATGACGGCAAGGCCGATCTGGGTATTGTCGAGGGCGAGATCGAAGATCCAGCGTTGGCGCATTGGCCGATCGGCGAAGACCAGCTGTTGCTCGTCGGAGCACAACCTTTCGCCGACATCGACATCGACGCGACATGGCTGCGACGAGCGCGCTGGGTGCAACGGGAGCCTGGATCAGGCACGCGATCGACGTTGAATAGCGAGTTGCGCGGCTTGGGGTCGATCCGGCTGCCCTCGACGTGGCGCTGACGATGCCGTCTAATGAAAGCGTCCGAACGGCCGTGGAGGCTGGGGTGGACGTTGCTGTCCTGTCGGCGCTGGTGGTCGACCCGGCCATCAAGGCAGGTCTGTTGCACGTCGCACCGATCACATTCGCTCCTCGCCCCTTCTTCGGGCTGCGGCATAAGGAACGCTATCGCACGAAAGCCGCGGATGCGCTGTTGGACGTGATCGGGTTGCAGCGGCGGTAGGTACGCATCGGCATTCTCAAAACGCCATCCTTTGTGGGACCGCCCGCGATCGCCATCTCCTTGCTGAAACCTGTCTGACCGCACTCCACCAGATTTGCGCCATAGTAGGACGGGACATCGCCCACGAGCGGCCGGATCTGGCAGTAGCTGTTGTTCAGCAGACCGTGCCGGGACGACGCCTTTGTCCCTGAAGGCATCGATTACGGCGGAAAACCCTGTCGCCATCCTGGATGCACGACAAACGGGTGATTTCGGACGGTATCATGTCGATCGTCGAAAAACGCCGTCGCTAACCCAGAGTGGCGACTATCGTGTGTTTTGCGACAGGGCGGCGCGGGCAGTTCAAAAGAGGCCGGACCGCTGACGCCCACAACCCGACGCTCAGGCTGGTAAGCCGGCCCCCGACAACGGCAATTCGTTCAGCTTCAGATTTTTGAGGGTCGAGCCAAGTAGGGTTGTGATCTTTGCCGGCGCACCCCCGATCGAAATGCGGCAGCGATCCTCTTAACTACGTTGAAACCGATCCGGCCGCATCAACGGATGATGGCTCACAAACCTTGGTCTATCAAGCACTTCGACAGCACTTCTGTCCGGTCCTGGCTTGTAACCCTCTCACTCTATTTGATTGCTGCCACCGCTACGATTCACCTGACAAGCGACGGTCGCGACATCGCGACCATCTGGCCTGCCAACGCAATTCTGCTCGCGCTGCTACTGGCGGACGACGAGCCACGCTTGCTACCCATCCTTACTGCAGGCTTTTTTGGCAACGTCGCCGCGAATATGTTGACGCGCGGCACGCTCGCTGCGCCACTTATGTTCTCAGTTGCCAATCTTGTTGAAGTTGTGATCGCAACACAGTTGATCGGTCCTGCTCGTGCAAAGGCCGGCTTGTTAGGATCGACTGAGGCTACGCTGCGATTTCTCATTGCAGCGGGATTAATCGCGCCGTGTATTAGCGGCCTACTTGGCGCCGCCACCGCCTTTTTCGTTTTCGGCGAAGCGATCGGCAAATCCTTCCCGGTCTGGGTCGTTAGTGACGGACTTGGGCTAATTGTGTTTACGCCAATCTTCTTATCGGCCTTTCGACGCGAGTTCATCGAATGTTTTCGCAGCAAAACATGGCGGCTGCGATTTGAGATGATTTCACTTTTGTTGCTAACTGGTCTCATCGCGTACGCAGTATTTTTCATCGCAGCCCGGCCACTCCTATTTGCGCTCTTCCCGCCAATCATGCTCGTGACATTCCGCGCTGGTCGGCTTGGAACTAAGTTAGCGCTAGTAATTGTCACGCTGATCGGCGGCGCCGCCACAATGGCGGCGCAAGGGCCGATCGCCATGATCGCTGATGGTCCGATCGCGCAGGCGCAGCTGTTCCAAGCGTTTATTGCAGTCCTCCTAGTCACTTCGCTTCCGGTCGCTGCCGAGGTGACGAAGCGTGCCCGTCTCACCGCCGCGCTTGCCGAGCATGATAAGGAAATGATGGAAAAGGCTATTACAGATCCCCTGACCGGACTTTTCAATCGCGCTGGGTTCGACCTGATGGTAAATCACCAGTTCCACCGCCGTGATGAATTTGTTCCAATTAGCCTGATAGCTATCGACCTCGACTATTTTAAGTCGATTAACGATCGTTGGGGGCATCACACGGGCGATCTTGCCTTATGCCACCTTGCCGGCATCCTAAAAGCGCAGGTCCGTTCAAACGACGTAATTGCGCGGCTAGGTGGCGACGAATTTCTGATACTTCTCCCGAACAGCGATCTACGTCAGACGGATATCATTGGCCGGCGTATCTGCGACGCGGCTCGTGACGAGCCGTTTGCGATCGATGAGACTTCGGTTGCACTGCTCAGCTTAAGCATCGGTATCGCCGCGGCATTGCAAGGCGAGAAATTTGCCGACCTTGCCCGCCGCGCCGATCAAGCCCTTTACGCCGCTAAGGCAGCTGGCCGAAATGCTGTTCGTACGGCATCGTAGCGCTACGCGTCCGGCAGGCGCTGAAACCCAGCTCCCCGCGTCCCAGGCGATTGTGTGGTTACGGGGAGCGTTGATCGAAAGCAACCAGTCCGCTTTACTCTCCAGCTTGGACATTCCCGAAAGTCGATTGCTCCCGCGAGCGCTCTCCTCTGATTGATCACGCCACCAGTTCCTGACGGCGTGCCGACCGCCTTGTACGCGCCAGCATGTTTATGATCGGCCCGCCGTTTCCGGCTAGGTGCCAATCCAGCTAAAGGTCCCTTTTTAGGTGGCCGCGGCGCAGTGTAGGCGAGGCTACTCACACTCCGTAATTATACGCATAGACCTGACGCGTCGTTCACGTAAACTCGCCGAAAAAATGGGTCACAATCAAAGACCTGCAGGTAGAGGAACTGGGGACACCATGCACCGTCTTTTGGGCATCGTCGACCAACGGCTTGAGGTTCCGGAACGACCAAGCAGGATGCTCGCCGCTGTTCTTCTGAGCGGTTGCTGCATCGGCTTATCGACAATCGGCAGTCGGCTCGCAGGCATTGATTTGCCCTTCGCGTTCGCTCTTGTCACCGTCGTTTTTGGCGCCTTTTGGTACGGCGCGCTGAACGCGAGCGTAGTTGCTATGACGACCATACCCGCCGCTGTGGTACTCAACGCCGATCACCCCTTCGTGACGCCAGCCAACACCGTCGCCGTAGCACTCTTCTCCACCGTGCTGATAATATTCGGCGGCCGCATAACCACGCTGCGCAGTCGTGCTGACGCTGAAGCAAAGCGCTGCAGCCGGCGCGAAGTTTTTCTCCAGTCGATTTTCAGCGCAACGCCAGCCGCCATGTTGATTGCGGACACACAAGGCGAGGTCGTGGCCATCAACGCCAGTGCACGCTTGATACTTGGCATTGATATGAACGAAGGTACTAATCTTCGTCTTGCAAATGTTTTTCCAGGCGACCAAACGAACATTAGCGGATCTCGCGTCATTGATCGCGGTGATGGGCGGCGTCTAACACTTTCTGTTTCCAGCGTGGCAATAGCGTTAGATACGTCGGAACTGCAGACAATCTATATTCACGACGAGACGGAAGCCATCACGGCAGCCGATCAGCTTGCCCAACTGCAGGCCGAGCTACTCCAGTTGGGGCGTGCGACGGCGCTGGGGCAACTCGGATCGGCAATTGCGCACGAAGTGAACCAGCCGCTTGCCGCTGCCGCCAACTATGCGAAAGTTGCGCAGGTCGCTCTTGAGCGCGGGTGCCCGGAAGCAGAAGTTCGTGAGCCGCTCGATGCCGCCCTACGCCAGATTTTCGGCGCTGCTGCCGTTCTCCGACGGCTCCGTGACTTCATTCAGCGCAGCCCGCTCCAGCCACAATGGGTCGATGCTCGCCAAGTAATTATGGATAGTACAAGGATTGGAGCTATGGCGGTTCGACGTGCGGATGCCGAGCTAACCCTCTTGATTGCTGACGATCTCGGCGAAGTCTTTATTGACGCGACGCAGATCCAGCAGGTCGTCCTCAACCTCCTGTCCAATGCGGCGGAGGCGGTCACCGATGCCCAGATACGACGCATCGAATTGAGAGCGACAGCCGACATACCGGACCGATGCACGATTACGGTAATCGATACCGGTGCGGGAATTGCGCCCGGATTCGAAGACGACGTCTTCGTTCCGTTCCGTACGACCAAACCTGACGGCTTGGGCGTCGGATTGTCCATATCACGGACAATCGTGACAGCTCACCATGGGACGATTGCCGGCGAGACAAACGAGGGAGGTGGTGCAATTTTTTGGTTCACACTGCCACGACGCGCGACGCCTGAAAGGATGGCTTATGCAGCGTGAGCACATCGTCTACATCATCGACGACGAGCCAGAAATGTGCCGGTCAATCGAGCTGCTTCTCGCTATCGAAGGCTTCCAAACTCGCTCTTTCTCCAGCGCCGAGGCATTCGTCGAGCAGATGCCCCACCTTCCGGTCGGTATCATTCTCAGCGACATCGCGATGAAGGAAATGAGCGGTCTAGATCTATTGCAGGCTTTGCCGTCGCTCGACCGTACCGACCCCGTGATCCTCATCACAGGGCACGGCGACATCCCACTCGCTGTGACGGCCATCAAGTCCGGTGCTGCCGACTTCATTGAGAAGCCTTTCGAAGCGGCTAGGCTGTTGGAGTCGGTCAATGCGGTACACGATGTCGTGATGCGCTTGTCCACCCGCGAACAGTGCATGGCATCCCTGTCTCGGCGCGAACGTCAGGTGCTCAAGCATATCGTCCGCGGCTTGACCGCCAAGCAGACCGCCATCGAACTGGAAATCAGCCCACGCACAGTCGAAACCTATCGTCAGCACCTAATGGAGAAGACAGGCGCCACCAGCCTCTCACAGCTCGTGCGTTTCGGCATTGAGGTGCACATCGATTGACGTCAGCCATAGGACACTTCGTTGTCTTCGAACTCAATTGAAAGTTGATAATCGAGCCCTGTTGAAGGCAGTTTGAAAACCGCGTTACAACGGCGATTCACCGATCCGACGTCGCGCAGGATGCGACTACCGAAACCTTTTGGACCCATCGCATGCACCGGTGCGCCACCAGTTTCACGCCATGACAGTTGCAGGGTGCACCTCCCTAAATCTCGATTTGATACAACGCACCATCGGAGGTGAACTTCGCCAAATCGTCCGCGCAGCGAGCCGTGTCGGATCGCGTTTGCGCCAAGCTCATGCAGTATGATCGCAACCAGATGCGCCCAGCGCGCCGGAATTGATACGGGCGAACCAGAATGATGAATCCTGGGCTGTTGCGGATCGTCGAACCGGTTCATGACCTGCCGAGCAATGACACCGATTGCACAGCGATCGCCTTCAACTTCACATCCAACCCTAGCTACTGCATCTAAACTTCGCAGACGATCTAGGAAGCGGTCTACCACGGGATCGTCGATTAGCTTCCCAAGCGACTGGTGAGCGATCGCCAACGCCAATGCGACGATATTGCGCGCGCGATGCTCGCCCTCCCGGTTGGTAACTTCGCGTATCATATCAACTGAAGAATCGGTGGTCGTCAGTTCGAGGCATAGCTTTAAGGATTCGCCGGCAAGACCAAACGCGGGGATCGTTGCTGCGGCGTTGTGCGCCGGAATTGACCCCGATGTACGCCAGATCACCTGGTCCGCCCCATCGAGCAGTCGAGCGGGGATTGAGATATCCGATAAGGCAATCCCGACCCAAGGTTCGACAGGCGGGGTAAGGCCGGATCGGTCAGAGTGCCGCGCATCCACCTAACCATCTCCTCGTTAGCCGGCGATGCTCGAGGATCGGGCGCTGCCGAGCAGGTGAGCTAACGTAGCCGCGGATAGGTGAACCACGACAGTCCGTAATAATACGAATGTGGGACGTACCGGCATCCGTAATCACACGGATTTTCGCCGATTAAAAGCGGGAGTAGCCCAGCTCGCAACAGGGAGAGAGCGATGCGGACCAGACATCTCGTTGCGGCGACGTCCATAATAGGATTGTCAGTGGCGCCGATTCCCGCCTCAGCATCTGAACTCGTCTATACTCCTATCAATCCCTCATTTGGCGGTAATCCTTTCAACTCGGCACATCTGCTTGGCGTCGCCACTGCACAGAGTAAGTACAAAGATCCCACCGCGCTGAACTCAAGCGATCCCGCATCGCAGTTTCTTCGGACGCTGCAGAGCAGACTGCTTTCGTCGTTAGCCACCCAGATTACCGACGTGATCTTTGGCGATAATGCACAGCAAAGCGGACTAATCCGCTTCGGCGATCAGGAGATCTCGTTCGTCCGCGG
>NZ_JASPFL010000001.1:3510000-4093522 GCF_036855945.1 Sphingomonas sp. LR59 | reverse complement strand
TTTGGTCGGTTTTCGGAATTTCCGACCCCTGCACTGCTCTACGGGCTCTTGTCGCCGGCCGAACCATGTCACGCTGCGCGCTGTAAGTCGCTAGACGAACGTCAAATTTGCCCCACACGAAGTCGAAACCGCGAGCCTCGTCCGGTGCGATGCCAGGGTTGCAAACCATCCATGATGTTAGAAAGCGCAAAGTCGTATAAGGTGCGACGACGCGATCATGCGAGCTAACGTGATCGCGATTAGCGACGCTATGCCGGATGATCCTGAATAAGCGCATCGAACGCTTCGATTGATAGCGGTTTGCGGAACTTGCAGCCGGCGGTAAAATCATCCGCCCACATGACTTCGGCAACGATCTGGCCGATCTGCGGCAGGTTGAGCCAGATGCTGGTCCCGCGCTTCAGCGCCGAATAGGTCTGGAGCCGCGCGCCGTTTATCGAGATGTCGACGACCTTGCACAAAGTGCGGCGCGTCTTGCCGATGCTGACGTCCAACGCGACAGGAGCACGGGGAGAACCGCGGCGGCTGGTGCGCTCTGCGGGTTCGAAATCGGCGGCGAACATGGCGTCCTCGTCCTTGCGAGTCCTAAGTCTGGCTTGCAGTCACAAGCCTAGCCGCCGTTACCTAACGTGATCTTAAGAAATGACCCCGGAACGGTTTAGTATCAATCCGTTCCGGGGTTTACACTTACTTACGGAGCGTGAGACCGCCACCGAAACGCTTGTTGAAGCGCGCGACCTGGCCGCCGGTATCGAGCATCGTGCCGCGGCCGCCGGTCCATGCCGGATGCGCGAGCGGATCGATCTCGAGCGTCATCACATCGCCTTCCTTACCCCAGGTGGTGCGAGTCTGGTACTTGCTGCCATCGGTCATCTGGACGGTGATCATGTGATAATCGGGGTGCGTATCGGCCTTCATGGGAATTCTCCGTATGTGGCTGGTTCCGACCAGCCTGAAAGGAAGGCGCGCCCGTACACGGACGCGCCCGATTTTACAAGAACGCGGGCCTGAAGCCTTAGCCTCAGACTTTAGGCGGGTCGGCGATCATCGCGGTGAAGTTCGCTTGGGCAACCAGTTGCCCGTCGACCAGCGCGCGACCGGCGAACTTGCACACCGCACTGCGCTTCTGGACGAACGTCACTTCGAGTTTCAGCAATACGCCCGGCTCGACCGGCTTGCGGAACTTCGCGCCGTCGATCGCCATGAAATAGACGAGCTTGCCCGAGCCCGCGAGACCCAGCGACTCGACCGCGAGAATCCCCGCGGCCTGCGCCATCGCCTCGACGATCAGCACGCCCGGCATAATCGGACGCCCAGGGAAATGCCCCTGGAAGAACTGCTCGTTCATCGACACCGCCTTGATCGCGGTGATCGACGTGTCGAGGACCAGGTCCTCGACACGATCGACCAGCAGCATCGGGTAGCGATGCGGCAATGCGGCCATGACGCGCCCGATATCGAGCGGACCCAGGCCTTTTGCCGCAGTCAGGCCTTTTGCCTCAGTATCGTTCACGATATCGGTCATCGGTGTAGCTTAGCGACCCTGTGGGGTGCGCGTAGCTGCCGGTGCACGACCAGCCGGTGCTGGTGCTGCGCCCTGCTGCTGCTGGCCACCCTGCTGGTTCGGCTGCCAGTTCGCCGGGACGGCGGTGCTGACCGACGGCACCAGACGATCGAGCTCTGTGGTGATCGCCGCGGTGATGTCGGCGGTCGGCTGTGCGAACAATGCGGCCTCGGGACGCAGCAACAGGCTGACGTTCTTGGCACGAACCGCGGCCGTCACGGCGTCGCTGAGCTTCGCCTGGATCTGCTCGATCGCATATTGCTGCGCGCGCTGGGCGGGCTGCGTCAGGCGAGCGAGTTCCTGGTTGGCTGCGTTCTCGCGGGTCTGGATCGCCTGAGCCTGCGGACGCAGCGTCGCTTCGGTCGCGCCGGGCGCGCGCTGTGCGGTCTGGAATGCGGTGACCAGCGGCTGAAGCTCACGGGCAACCGCCTGGCGACGCGTCTCGGCCTGGTCGAGCTGTGCCTTGTAGGTCGTCTCGATCTGGGCACGCGCAGCGTTCCAGGCCTTCGAGTTGGCGATCGCGCCCTGCGCATCGGCGACGGCGATACCCGAAACCTGCGCATCGGCGGCAGTTGCGGTCATGGCAGCCGGCGCGACGAGCGCTGCGGCGAGGAGAAGCGTCTTGAACGTCGTCGTCATCAGAACTGTGTCCCTACGTTGAAAGTAATGAGTTTGGGGTCGTCGCCCTTCTGCTTGAGCAGAGCCCTGGCGAGATCGATACGAAGCGGGCCGAACGGCGAGTTCCAGTTGACGCCGACACCGATCGACAAACGCGGCCGGGCCGAGTTGCCGAGGAAGCTTTCGACAAATGGAGTCTGCTCGGCCTGCGCGCGTGGATTGGCTGTCGTACCGATGCATGAGGTCCCTGCGGCGTCGGGCGACCCCGTCGAACACGTCGTGTTCGCCGTTACCGGCGCACCGGACGAGCTGGTGGTCGTATAGGTATAAAGCGGCGCACCCAGAGAATTGACGGCTGGCGTGAAGTTGGACTTCACATATTCCTTGCCGGTGGCCGGATCGACCGCAGTCTCGAATGTCGCGGTCGGCAACGGACGCTTGATCCCGAACAGGCTGCCCATCTGGGCGTAGACCGACGGCCGCAGTCCGAGCTCACGCGCGCCCGAGCCCAACGGAATCTCGATTTCGGCACGCGCCAGATAATAAGCGCGACCACCGAGCGCGTCGTCCTGGATCGAGTTGCGATCGGTCGCGAGGATCTGTGCCGGCGTTCCGTCGCTATATGCTGCGCGCAGGATACGCGGGCCGACGCCGCGGATGTCGAAGCCGCGGAACTGCGGCTCACCAAGATAGAACCGATCGGTGATACGGATCGCATCGATACCAGGCCCGCGGCTCTTCTCGAGCGGATGAATATAGCCACCCTCACCGATCAGCGATCCGATGAAACCGCTACCCAGGTTGACGTACTTCGATCCTTCAAGGCGGGTACGCAGATACTTCACGTCGCCGCCGAGACCGGCAAAGTCCTGGCTGAACGAGAAGCGCGAACCGGCGGTCGGGCGTAGACGGCTGTTCAGCGTATCGCGGCTGACCGAATAGCCGATCGACGAGGTCCAGCGATTGCCGATGGCCTCGCACAGATAGCGCCCTGCCACCAGGAGGTTGCACGAGCCGTCGGCGTTCAGATACTGACTGTCGAGGCTGACTTCGTCATACGACAGACCGTAACGACCCGACAGCGACCAGAATTCGGTCAGCGGCACGCCAGTCCGCAGCTGGAAGCCGGTCGAGACCTGCGAATAGTTGGTCTGGCGATCATTGCCGACATAGTTGAACGAGTTGTAGTCGCGGCGGAAGATGTCGCCGCCGAGCGCGATGTTCTTGTCGAACAGGTACGGCTCGGTGAAGCCCAGCTCGATCGACTTCGAATAGCTCGAATAGTTCACACCGGCGCGCAGCTCCTGGCCCTTGCCGCGGAAATTGCGCTGCGTGATGTTCGCCTGGATGATGAAGCGCTCGAGGCTCGAATAACCCGCCGACAGCTGGAGTTCGCCGGTCGACTTTTCTTCGAGGTTGGTCTCGAGGATCACGCGGTCGGGCGCGGAGCCCGGCAGCTGCTTGATTTCCATCTTGTCCGCGAAATAGCCGAGCGAGTTGATGCGATCCTGCGAACGCTTCACCTGGAAGCTGTTGAACGCATCGCCCTCGGCCAGACGGATCTCGCGCCGGACGACCTTGTCCTGCGTCTGCGTGTTGCCGTTGATCTCGATCCGCTCGACATACGTCCGCTTGGCTTCGGCGATGTTGAAATTAATCCCCATCGTCAGCGTTTCGGCGTCCTTCTGGAACTCCGGGTTCACCTCGGTGAACGCATAGCCGAACAAGCCCGCGGTCTGGGACAGGTTGTCGACCGAATCCTCGACGAGCTTGGCGTTGTACCAGTCGCCCTTCTTCAGCGGCAGCGTGGCCGCAAGCTTGGTGTTGTCGAAGTCGCGGATCTGGCTGTCGACGGTCACGTCGCCGAACTTGTAGCGCTTGCCCTCCTCCACCACGTACGTGATGATGAAGTCCTTCTTGTCCGGCGTCAGTTCCGCTACCGCCGAGGTCACGCGGAAATCGGCATAGCCCTGCGTCAGGTAGAACTGGCGCAGCTTCTGCTGATCGTAGCTTAGACGATCCTGATCGTAGCTGGTCGCCGACGACAGCAGGCGGAACAGCCGCGACTGCTTGGTCGCCATCTGGCCGCGAATCTGATCGTCCGAGAACACCTCGTTGCCGAGGATGTTGATCTGGCGGACCTTCGACTTCGGGCCTTCGCTGACCTCGAACACCACGTCGACGCGGTTCTGGTCGAGGTTGACCATCTTCGGATCGATCACCGCGGCGAAACGGCCCTGGCGGCGATAGAGTTCGATGATCCGCGAAATGTCCTGACGGACCGCGGTGCGCGTGAAGATCTGGCGCGGTGCGAGCTTGATCTCTTTGGTGATCTTGTCGGTCTTGAGCGCCTTGTTGCCCTCGATGATCACGCGGTTGATGATCGGGTTCTCACGCACGCGCAGCACGATGTTGCCCGTCTCGACGCCGGCGATCGAGTAGTCCGCGAACAGGTCGCTCGCCTGCAGGTCCTTCAGCGCCTGATCGAGCGTTTCCGCGGTGTACGGAATACCGATGCGCAGCTTGGTGTAGCTCAGCACCGTCTCGGCCTCGATCCGCTGTGATCCCTCGACTCGCAAAGTCTTGATCGTGCCGGCGGATACCGGAGCCGTGACGGGCGTTACACTATTGACCGCCCCCGTGACGGGATTGCGGACCGGAGCCGGGGTCGTCGTCGCGACCGGTGCGGTCTGCGCGAACGCGGGCGCGCCGGACAGGATCGTGCCTGCGAGAAGCAGGGCGCCCTTCCGCGCGAAATCGTAACCGTTGATCGCTGTCACCAAACCCACCCCAAAAACGTGCACATACAAGGCGCGCCCGCCCTGCCCTATCGTCGTCAGCCGATCAAGCCGGCCAGATTTTTCCACAGCCCAAAATTGCCGAGATCGTTGAACGTCACCAGCAACATCAGCGCAAGAATTGCCGCGAGGCCGCCGCGAAACGCCCATTCCTGAACCTGCGGCTCGACCGGGCGCCTGCGCACCGCTTCGATCGCATAAAAGAAGAGATGACCGCCATCGAGCATCGGCACTGGCAGCAGATTGATGAACCCCAGATTGATCGAGACCAGGGCGATCAAGAAGACATACGCGTCGAGCCCGAGCGACATCTGCTCGCCCGACACCTTGGCGATGCTGAGCGGCCCGCCGAGTTCCTTGACCGAGCGGCGCCCGGTGATGACCTGGCTCAGCGTCTCGACCATCATCGAGACGATCTCGCCAGTGCGCTTCACCGCGATCACCGGCGCTTCGATCAGGCTGACGGGGACGATCACGGGCTTGCTGCCGGCGATGCCGAGGCGGCCGATCTTGTATTCGTTGCCGAAGCGATCGCGCTGCAATTCGGTGCCGATCACGAGATCGCGCGATACCGTCTGGCCACCGCGCAGCGCGTCGATCTGTGTACGCTCGCCGGCGCGGATGCGCGCGAAGCGGGCGAGATCGTCGAACGTCTCGACCGATCGTCCGCCGATCGCGGTGATCCGGTCGCCGACCTGCAGGCCAGCAGCCGCGGCCGGACTGCCGGGCATCGTGCCACCGACGACGGGCGGCATGCGGATGTCGCCGTAAGCAAACGCGAAACCAGCGAGAATCAGGATCGCGACGACGAAATTGACGACCGGGCCCGCGGCGACGACGATCGCGCGCTGCCATACCGGCTTCGACTGGAAGGTGCGCTGGCGTTCTTCGGCGGGTAGCGACAGCCATTCGGCCGAGGGCTGACTCGCCGGGTTCATATCGCCCGCGAACTTTACATAGCCGCCGAGCGGTAACCAGCCGAACTTCCAGCGGGTGCCGCGGCTGTCAGTGAACCCGGCGACCTCGCGGCCGAAGCCGATCGCGAAGGCATCCGCCTTGATCCCGAAAAAGCGTCCGGAGAGGTAATGTCCCATCTCGTGCACGAACACGAGCGGCCCGATCACCAGGACGAACGACAATATGGTCAGCAGGATACCCGGCGTTTCGATCAAACCACGCAATCCTCTACACGCTTGCCCGCCAGGATCCGCGCCTCGGCGTCGATCGCCAGCACGGCATCGACGCTGTCCGGTGCAGCCGGGTTATAGCGCATTAGCGTATCCTCTACGATTGCGGCAATTTCGAGGAAACAAATCCGGCGCTTGAGGAAGGCTTCGACCGCGACTTCGTTGGCGGCGTTGAGGGTTGCCGGCCGCGCCCCGCCCGCATCCAACGCTTCGCGCGCGAGTCGCAAGGCCGGGAAACGCACCGGATCGGGCGCCTCGAAGTCGAGTCGGCCGATTCCGACCAGGTCTAGTGGGGCCATCGGCGTCGCCATCCGGTCGGGCCATGCGAGCGTATGCGCGATCGGCGTCCTCATGTCGGGGGGCCCGAGCTGCGCGAGAACCGAGCCGTCGACATAATCGACGAGGCTGTGGACCACCGATTGCGGGTGGATGACGATCTCGATCCGGTCGTGCGGGATCGGAAACAACCGGGCGGCCTCGATCAGTTCGAGGCCCTTGTTCATGCAGGTCGCCGAATCGACCGAAATCTTTGCGCCCATCGACCAGTTGGGGTGCTTGACCGCCTGCTCGAGCGTCACGCCGCGCATCTGCTCTATCGTCCAGTCGCGGAACGGGCCGCCACTGCACGTGAGGATAATCCGCCGCACGCGCTCGGGCCGAGTCGCGTCGAAGCACTGGAAGATTGCGTTGTGTTCGGAATCGGCAGGCAACAACGTCGCGCCGGTCCGCTTGGCCGCGGCAAGGATCACGTCGCCGGCCGAAACCAGCGGCTCCTTGTTGGCGATCACGACGGTACCGCCCTGCTCGATCGCCGCCATCACCGGCTTGAGCCCCGCGCAACCGACGATCGCGCCCATGGTCCATTCGGCTCCCGATGCCGCAGCCTCGGCGATAGCGTCGGCACCACCGCCTGCGCGGATGCCGGTGCCCGCCAGCGCCTCGCGCAATTCGGGGAGGCAGCCCTCGTCCGCAACGACAGCGAACTCGGCCTTGGTCCGGATCGCGGCCGCAGCCAGCTTGGTCACATCGCAGTTCGCGGTCAGTGCGACGACACGGAAGCGATCGGGCTCACGCTCGATCAGGTCGAGCGTCGAGGTGCCGACCGAGCCGGTCGCGCCCAGGATCGTGACGGTCTTCATGCGTAAAAATGCGGCAGCAGGACGAGGAACGCGGCGACCGGGGCGACTGGCACGAGCCCGTCGAGGCGATCCATCACGCCGCCGTGGCCGGGCAGGATGTTGCCGCTGTCCTTCACGCCTGCCACTCGCTTCAACCAACTCTCATAAAGATCGCCCATCTGCGCGAGCACGGCGAGCACCGGCGTCGCCAGCGTCATCCGCATCGGCAGGCCGTAATGGATGTGCAGCACCGCCGCGACCGCGCTTGCCAGCACGACGCCGCCGATCAGCCCCGACCATGTCTTGTTCGGGCTGATCACCGGCGCGAGCTTGGGCCCGCCCAGCGTCCGCCCGGTGAAGAACGCGCCTATATCGCACGCCCACACCAGCGACAGCGCCCACAGCGTGAAGAGGATACCCTCGTCCTGCCGCCGGATGATCATCAACGCGAGTACCGGAAGGCCGCAATAGAGGATGCCGAGCGCGAGGGGTGGCTTGCGCGTGGTGATGACGACGAAGAACGCGGCACCGGCAAGCAGCCCCAGCGTGAAGAAATCGTGGATCACCAGGATCAGCGATGCGGGCGCCATCAGCGCCAGCGGGACCGACAGCGCGAACTGCGTCATTCGCTTGGTCTTGCGATCGGCGCCTTGCAGCATCGACCATTCCGCCATCATGAACAGCGCCGCGACCACGCCGAGCACCCAGAACGCGATCCCGCCCAGCGTCAGCGCGATGCTGGCGACGGCAATCATCGCGACGCTGGCGATCATGCGGAGCTTCAGGTTGGACGGCGTTCGCAGCACCTGGTCGGGCGCGTTCGCCGGGTCTGGCAGGGTCGTCAAAGGGCCACTCCAAACCTACAAATGTTCGCCCGCGAAGGCGGCGGGGTCCAGGGTCACGCATGTTGGAGTGCCTGGCTCCCGCGCCCCCGCGTTCGCGAGGGAACAGGAAATTCACAGCCCACCGTAGCGGCGTTGACGCTGCCCGAACGCCGCTACCGCATCGGCAAGCGCGGCCGCGTCAAAATCGGGCCAAAGCGTGTCGACGAACAGCAGTTCCGCATACGCCGCCTGCCACAACAGGAAGTTCGACAGGCGCTGTTCACCCGACGTCCGGATCATCAGGTCGAGCGGCGGCAGGTCGTGCGTGTCGAGTTCGGCTTCGATCGTGCCGACGTCGATGCTGGCAGGATCGAGCGCGCCGTCACGCGCACGCTCGGCAAGACGCCGTGCCGCACCAACCAGCTCGGCATGCGCGCCGTAATTGAGTGCGATCGCGAGGATCGGACCGGTATTGCCCGCAGTCCGCGCGATGGCGTCATCGACCATCGCCACCAGATCGGGCGAAAAGCTGTGATAATCACCAATCACGCGCAGCCGGACGTTCTCGCGCGCCAGTTCGTCGAGGTCGCTGCGGATGAAATGCCGCAGCAGCCCCATCAGGTCGCTGACCTCTTCGGCCGGACGCCGCCAGTTCTCGGACGAGAACGCATACAGCGTCAGCGCCTCGATCCCCATCGCGCGCGCGGCGCGCGTCACCTTGCGCACCGCCTCGACGCCGGCCTTGTGCCCGGCAAAGCGCGGCAGGAACCGCTTCTTCGCCCAGCGGCCGTTGCCGTCCATGATGATCGCAACATGACGCGGCACCGCCCCGCCCGAGGGGACGGCGACGAGCGGCGCGGCGGAGGTAGCCCCCGCCGAAGCGGCGCCGAACGCCCTCACTTGCCCAGGATTTCCTTTTCCTTGGCGGTCGCGGTCGCGTCGAGCTCGGCGATGATGCTGTCGGTCAGCTTCTGGACTTCGGTCTCGTGACGCTTGCGCTCGTCCTCGCCGAACACGCCCTTCTTCTCGTCGACCTTGAGCGAATCCATGCCGTCGCGACGGACGTTGCGGACCGCGATGCGCGCCTTCTCGGCGTACTGGCCCGCGAGCTTGGCGAGTTCCTTGCGGCGCTCCTCGGTCAGATCCGGGATCGGCAGGCGCAGCGTCTGGCCGTCGACGATCGGGTTGAGCCCGAGGCCGGCCGAGCGGATCGCCTTGTCGGTCGGGCCGACGTTCGACTTGTCCCAGACCTGCACCGACAGCATCCGCGGCTCTGGCGCCGACACGGTCGCGACCTGGTTGAGCGGCATCGACGAGCCGTACACCGTCACCATCACCGGATCGAGCAACGCGGTCGACGCGCGCCCCGTGCGAAGCCCTGCGAGATCGCTCTTCAGCGCTTCGACGGCACCCGCCATGCGGCGTTCGAGGTCGGTCTTGTCGTATGCAGCCATCTTAAAGCTCCTGCTCGTTCTGGACGATCGTCGACACGCCATCACCCGCCAGGACCGCGGCGAGATTGCCGGGTTCGCGGATGTTGAAGACGACGATCGGGATGTTGTTGTCACGGCAGAGCGCGATCGCGCTCGCGTCCATGACCTTGAGGTCGTCGGACAGCACGCGGCTATACGTGACCGTTTCGTAGCGCACTGCGTCCGGGTGCGTCTTCGGGTCGGCGTTGTACACGCCGTCGACCGAAGTGCCCTTGAACAGCGCATCGCACTTCATCTCGGCAGCACGCAAAGCGGCGCCCGAATCGGTGGTGAAATAAGGGCTGCCGACGCCCGCCGCGAAGATCACGACGCGGCCCTTTTCGAGGTGACGCTCGGCGCGGCGGCGGATGAACGGCTCGCAGACCGACGCCATCGGGATCGCCGACTGGACGCGCGTGTCGACGCCGATCTGCTCCAGCGCGTTCTGCACGGCCAGCGCGTTCATGACGGTCGCGAGCATGCCCATGTAATCGCCGGTCGCCCGGTCCATGCCGCGTGCCGCGCCCGCCATACCGCGGAAGATGTTGCCACCGCCGACGACGATGCAGATCTCGTAGCCCTTGGCCTTGATGTCCGCGATCTCCTGCGCGACGCGCGCGGTGACGGTCGGATCGATCGAAAGGCCCGACGGCCCCATCAGGACTTCGCCCGACAGTTTCAGCAGGATACGGTTGTAGCGCGGAGGCGTCATAAATCTCGAATTGTGATTGGCGGGGCGGCGCGGACCTTAGGCGGCGAGGCCCACGATGTGAAGCGCTGTGCGGCGCGCGCATCGATTCTGGGTGGAGATGAGACGGAAAATCGTAGTTCGCAGAAGCGCGCAACGGAGAACTATCGTCATTCCCGCGGAGGTAGGAACCCATATGGGCTGGCGTCTCGCTGGATCACCGGTCCCAGAGCATTTGAATCCCCGCCTACGCGCGGATGACGGAGCAGCACCAAGGCTGCCCCGCTATCCTTCTCCCCTCGGGGAGAAGGTGGCCCGGCAGGGCCGGATGAGGGGGCGTGAGGTTCGAGACCTAGCCACTCCCCTCACCCTTCCCACCGCAAGCGCGGCGGGCCCCTTCCCTCTCCCCGGAGGGGCGAGGGAGGAAGTCGGCTTACGCCTGGGGTACGCCCGAAGCAGCAGCAACCTCGGCTGCGAAGTCGGACTGCTCCTTCTCGATGCCTTCGCCGAGCTGGAAGCGGACATAGTCCACCAGCTTGATCTCGGCGCCCGCATCCTTGCCGGCCTTGGCGACGACGTCGGAGATCTTGGTCTTGCCGTCCATCACGAACAGCTGGCTGACCAGAGCATGCTCCTTGCGGTACTTGGCGATACCGCCCTCGACCATCTTGGCGATGATGTCGGCAGGCTTGCCCGACTCGGCGGCTTTCTCGGTCGCGATCGCGCGCTCGCGCTCGATCTCGGACTCGTCGAGGTCGGCTTCGTTGAGCGCCTTCGGGAATGCCGCTGCGATGTGCATCGCAAGCTGCTTGCCGAGCGTCTGGAGAACCTCGTCCGAAGCCTCCGACTCGAGCGCGACGAGCACACCAATCTTGCCGAGGCCAGGGGCCGCTGCATTGTGGATGTACGGAACGACCGCACCCTTGCTGACTTCCAGCGTGCGCGAGCGGCGCAGCGACTGGTTCTCGCCGATCGTCGCGACGTTGTTCGTCAGCACTTCCTCGACGGTCTTGCCCGATGGCATCGCCTGCGACTTAAGCGCCTCGATGTCGCCACCAGTTGCGAGCGCGATCTGCGTGACGTCACGGACGAACGACTGGAACTGGTCGTTCTTCGCGACGAAATCGGTCTCCGAGTTCACTTCGACCGCTGCGCCCTTGGTGCCCGATACGGCGACGCCGACCAGGCCCTCGGCCGCGGTGCGGCTGGACTTCTTCGCGGCGGCTGCGAGCCCCTTGGTGCGCAGCCAATCCATTGCCTGCTCCATGTCGCCGGCGTTCTCGCTCAGCGCCTTCTTGCAATCCATCATGCCCGCGCCGCTCTTCTCGCGCAGATCCTTGACCATCGCTGCCGTGATATCGGCCATGTCTCTAATCCTTTTTAGGTCTGAATATGGTTGCGGGCGAGGCAGAGCTTTCGCCCTACCCCGCCCGCATGACGGTTCGGCGACGACGCTTATGCGTCGATCTGGCGCTCACCCTCGGCTGCGAATTCCGCAGCGGTATCGGCATTCGCGGTTGCCTGTGCCGTGTCAGCCGTAGCTTCGACGGTCGGCTCTGCGCTCAATGCTTCTTCCTTCGGCGGCTCGACCATCGCGCCGATGTCGGCACCGGTGCGGCGCTGCTGCTCCTGGCCGCCGCGCGTCGCTGCGATCGCGATCGCCTCGCAGTACAGGCGGATGGCGCGGGCTGCGTCGTCGTTCGCGGGAACCGGGAAGGCGATGCCGTCCGGCGACACGTTCGAATCGAGGATCGCGACGACGGGAATACCCAGCGTGTTCGCTTCCTTGATCGCCAGCTCTTCCTTGTTCGCGTCGATCACGAACATCACGTCGGGAATGCCGCCCATGTCGCGGATGCCGCCGAGCGAAAGCTCGAGCTTGTCCTTCTCGCGGGTGAGCTGAAGGACTTCCTTCTTGGTCAGGCCGACGGTGTCGCCCGACAGCATTTCCTCAAGCGTCTTGAGACGCTTGATCGAACCCGAGATGGTCTTCCAGTTGGTGAGCATGCCGCCCAACCAGCGATGGTTGACGAAGTGCTGGCCCGAGCGACGTGCGGCGTCCGCGACGGGCTCCTGCGCCTGGCGCTTGGTGCCGACGAACAGGACCTTGCCACCACCGGCAACCGCCGACGAGACGAATTCGAGCGCGCGCGCGAACAGCGGCACGGTCTGCGAAAGGTCGAGGATGTGGACGCCGTTACGATCACCGAAGATGTAAGGCTTCATCTTGGGGTTCCACCGATGAGTCTGGTGGCCGAAATGCGCGCCCGTTCTCGATGAGCTGCTGCATGGAGACGACTGGAGCCGCCATAGGGATATATCCTTCCGGTTGTGCCTCTGGGAAGCGGATGACGTCGTGGCCGAATGACCGTGACGCACCGGGCTATGATGCCTCCCATGCGGGGTTAGAGGCGCGGCCCTTAGCGTGGCTCTATTCGAAAAGCAATCGCACAAGGCCCGCTTGACTCATGGAACGCAATGAGAACATAAAGGGCTCAGAGGGGAACAGATGTTCGACTCGGCGCGGAATCACCCCGGCATGACGGGATTCGGAATGCGACGAGTGGAACGATGTTTCTGACCAAGTGTTTGCGGATATTAGGAATTTGTTCGCAACTCATAGGAAGGCGGACGTGATGTTGGTTCTGAGCTTCATGGTTTTTGCTGGTGCATTCGCGATCGCGGGCATGATGATCGTCTCGTCGATCGCGCCGCAGTGGGACCGTATCGTCCGTCTCGCGATGGGCAACGTCGAACCCGCGTTCCAGCCGCTCCGCACGCTGGCCGTTGCGGAGCGCCGGATTGCAGTCAGGCGCTGGGCTTCGACGTCGACTCCGGTGCCCGCCCGCCGCTGGAACGCTGCCGCCTGATTTTGGCGTAACTCGCGATGCTGAACGGCATCGAGAGCAGGTACAGTACACAGATGATGCTGAGCGTATGCCATGGTGCGCTCACGATGGCAGCGCCAAGCAATACGACGAGCGCAATGGCCTCGAACCGGATGTTGCTGCGGAGTTTGACCGAACTCCATGAGTAGGTTGCGATACTCGACACCATCAGCAACGCGACGAACGCGACCCACGGCGCCACGAAATATGGTGACGCGAATTTCGGCTCGTCGGTCCAGAACCAGAAGAACATCGGCATTAGCGCGAGGCCGGCGCCGGCTGGAGCCGGAACCCCGGTAAGGAAACCGGCCGATTTGTGCGGCTGGTGGCTCTCGTCGATCTTGGCATTGAAGCGCGCGAGACGCAGTGCGCAGAACACGGCGAGGATCAGCGAACAGATCCAGCCGACGCGGGGCAGCGCCGCCAGCGACCACAGATAGACGATCAGCGCGGGCGCTACGCCGAAAGAGATCGCGTCGGACAAAGAGTCGAGTTCGGCGCCAAAACGGCTTTCGCCGTGGAGCATCCGGGCGATGCGACCGTCGAGTCCGTCGAGCACGCCGGCAACCATGATCATCGCGACGGCGCTTTGCCATTCGCCACCGATCGCAAATCGCACGCCGCTAAGGCCTGAGCACAACGCCAGTGCGGTTACGGCATTGGGCGCGACCGCGCGCAGCGGAAGACCGCGCGGCGCCCGGCGGGTGCGACCGAACTTCCCGCGACCGCGTGAGTCGGTCGAACCGTCATCGATCTCGTCGCGATCAATCATTGCGCGACACCACCGACCGGAACACCACCGACGCGACCCAGCACGGTCTCACCTGCAACGCTGCGCTGACCGAGGCAGACCTGCGGCACGACATGATCGGGCAGGTACACGTCGACGCGGCTGCCGAACCGGATCAGCCCGATGCGCTGGCCGGCCGCGACCATGTCGCCGGCCTTGACGAAACCAAGGATACGACGCGCGACGAGGCCCGCGATCTGCGTAAAGCCGACCCGCATGCCGTGACGATCTTCGACGACAAAATGCTGACGCTCGTTTTCGTCGCTGGCCTTGTCGAGGTCGGCGTTAAGAAACTTGCCCGAGATATAAACGACTTGGCGGACGGTCCCGGCGATCGGCGTGCGATTGATGTGCACGTCGAACACCGACATGAAGATCGACACGCGGACCAGCGGCGCATCGCCGAGGCCGTTCTCACCGGCGAGTTCGCGCGGGATCGGCACGCGCTGGATCATCGTGATCAGTCCATCGGCCGGCGCGACGATCAGGCCTTCACCCTGAGGGGTCGTGCGGATCGGATCGCGAAAGAACGTCGCGACCCAGATCACGACGCCGACCATCGGCCAGAACAGCACGTGGCTGACAATCGTCAGCAACAGTGTGATGCCGGTCGCGATCGCGACGTATTTGTGGCCTTCCGGATGGACTGTGGGAAATCGCCATTTGACCGTGGAGGTCGTGACGGGCGGCTTGTCGAGCGATGCCATAGCCCGCGGGTCTATCCGTGCAGGACGCGCGATACAACGATGAACCCGCTTTTCCTTACAGGACCAGTGGTTGATCGCCGCGGCGTGCTCCCCTAGACGCTCCCCAAACCCCTCCCCGAAGGACCCGGATATGGCGAAGATCAAGGTAAAGAATCCGATCGTGGAGATCGATGGCGACGAGATGACCCGGATCATCTGGGAATGGATCCGCGAGCGCCTGATCAAGCCGTATCTCGACATCCAGCTCGATTATTACGATCTCGGCGTCGAGCACCGCGACGCGACCGACGACCAGGTCACGATCGACAGCGCGCTCGCCACGCAGAAGCACGGCGTCGCGGTGAAGTGCGCGACGATCACGCCCGACGAGCAGCGCGTGACCGAGTTCGGCCTCAAGAAGATGTGGAAGTCGCCGAACGGCACGATCCGCAACATCCTCGGCGGCACCATCTTCCGCGAGCCGATCGTGATCAAGAACGTCCCCCGCCTGATTCCGGGCTGGACGCACCCGATCGTCGTCGGCCGTCACGCATTCGGCGATCAGTACCGCGCAACCGACTATCTGGTCCCAGGTCCGGGCAAGCTGCGCCTCGTCTTCGAAGGCGACGACGGCACGGTGATCGACCGCGAGGTGTTCCAGTTCCCGTCGGCGGGCGTTGCGATGGCGATGTACAACCTCGACGATTCGATCCGCGATTTCGCCCGCGCCTCGATGCACTACGGCCTCAACCTAAAGTGGCCGGTGTATTTGTCGACCAAGAACACGATCCTCAAGGCCTATGACGGCCGCTTCAAGGACCTCTTCGCCGAGGTGTTCGAGGCCGAGTTCAAGGACAAGTTCAAGGAAGCCGGCATCGTCTACGAGCATCGCCTGATCGACGACATGGTCGCATCGGCGCTGAAGTGGAATGGCGAGTTCGTCTGGGCCTGCAAGAACTATGACGGCGACGTCCAGTCGGACCAGGTCGCACAGGGCTTCGGATCGCTCGGCCTGATGACCTCGATCCTGCTGACCCCGGACGGCAAGACCGTCGAGGCCGAGGCGGCGCACGGCACCGTCACGCGGCACTTTCGCATGCACGAGCAGGGCAAGGCGACCTCGACCAACCCGATCGCGTCGATCTTCGCGTGGACCGGTGGCCTGAAGTATCGCGGCAAGTTCGACGATACGCCAGACGTCACGAAGTTCGCCGAGACGCTCGAGCGCGTCTGCGTCCAGACGGTTGAGAACGGCCACATGACCAAGGATCTCGCGATCCTGATCGGCCCGGACCAGCCCTGGATGACGACAGAGCAGTTCTTCGAGCAGGTGCGCGCGAACCTCGAGACCGAAATGGCCAACTGGGCCTGATCGCACTGCCCCGCTCCCCCTGAAGGGGCGGGGCCTTATCCCTCCCGTCATCCTGACGAAATTCAGGACCCAGGGTTATAGACGCTGACGTTTTTGGCTCTGGATCCTGACTTTCGTCAGGATGACGGAGGAAATACACCTCTTTCCGCTGCCGATTGCGGCAGCACGTCACCACGGGTGACAAATCCGTCATGCGTCCCCTAAGGTCGCACGCATGGCATTACGGCTCGACAATCAAGGTTTCAGCGACACGCTCGTCATCCTCGGCGCGGCGGGCCTCGTCATTCCCGCGTTCGCGCGGTTCCGGGTCAGTCCGGTCATCGGTTTCATCCTGGTCGGGCTGCTCGTTGGCCCGGCCGGCTTGGGCTCGCTTACCGGCTCTGCGCCGTGGTTGTATTACCTGACCATCTCGAATCCGGAATCGATCGAGCCATTCGCCGAGTTCGGAATCATCCTGCTGCTGTTCTCGATCGGCCTGGAACTGTCGTTCAAACGCTTGTGGTCGATGAAGCGCCTGGTGTTCGGCACCGGCGCCGCAGAACTGATCGGTTCGGCGCTGATCATCGGCGTGGCGCTTCATTTCATCGGCCAGGAATGGGCGGGAGCGATCGGGCTTGGGTTCGCGCTCGCCCTATCGTCCACAGCGCTGGTCCTGCCGCTTGTCGGCACCACCGGCGCGGTCGGGCGCGGCGCGTTCGCAATGCTGTTGTTCGAGGATCTGGCGCTCGTCCCGATCATCTTCGTGCTCGGCGCGCTGGCCCCGACCGCGAGCGCGGATGGCTGGTCGAATATCGCCGGCGTCGCGTTCCGCGGCGGGCTGACCGTGGTCGCGATGTATGTCGGCGGACGGCTCGTCCTGCCCCGCCTGTTCGGACAGGCCGCACGAACCAAGAGCCCCGAACTCTTCCTCGCCGCGTCGCTGCTGGTAGTGATTGTCGCCAGCGTCGCGACCACCGCCGCCGGGCTGTCGCCGATCGTCGGCGCGCTGCTGGCGGGACTGCTGATCGCCGAGACCGAGTATCATAGCGAGGTCGAGGTCATCACCGCGCCGTTCAAGGGGCTCGCGCTTGGCGTGTTCCTGATCACCGTCGGCATGAGCCTCGACCTCCGGTTGATCGCACAGAACTGGCCATCGCTGCTGCTCGCGGTGACCGGCGTGGTCGCGACCAAGGCGATCGTGACGTTCCTGTTCCTGCGCGTCGCCAACTCTCGGCGCGGCGTTGCAGCGGAAACCGGCCTGCTGATGGGCAGTCCGTCCGAGACGACGCTGATCGTCCTGGCCACCGCCGCACAGGCACAGCTGATCCTGCCGTCGACTGCGTCGTTCTGGCAGACGGTCACCGCGATCGGGCTGACGATCACGCCGCTGCTGGCAAAACTGGGCCGCACCGTCTCTCGCCAACTGGAGAGCCGATCGGGTGCCGATGCAGGCGATATCGAGATCGACGAGGACGGGCCGGGAACGGTCGTGATCGGCTTTGGCCGGGTGGGCCGGATGGTGGCGGACATGCTCGCGGTCCATGGGCAGAAATACGTCGCGGTCGAGGCGGACATCGACTCGGTCGAAGCCGCGCGCGCCCAAGGCCATCCGGTACTGTTCGGCGATGTCGCTCGCCCGGAACTGGTCGATCGGCTGAAGCTGCATACCGCCAAGGCGCTGATCCTGACGATGGATGATCCGGTGTTGACGGTGCGGCTGGCGCGGCGTGTGCGGGCCTTGGCGCCGGATCTGCCGATCGTGGCGCGTGCGCGCGATACGGCGCATGCGGCCGAGCTGTACCGGGCGGGCGTGACGGATGCGGTGCCGGAGACTTTGGAGAGTTCGCTGCAGTTGGCGGAGGCGGTGCTGGTCGATCTCGGGGTAGCGATGGGGCCCGTCATCGCCTCGATCCATGAGAAGCGCGACGAGCTTCGTCAGGAGATCAAGGCGGCCGCCGACATGATCGCCGAGCCCCGGATCAGAAAGGCCAAGCGAACACCCCGCGCGGTGTAGCGGTGTAAGTGTCGAGCGATGCTCGTTGTACCTGGTTATCAAATGACGGCGGTGAGCGGATCGATCAGGCGGCGGCCAGCGCGAAATCCTTGAAGCGTTCGCGGAGGGCGGTTTTCAGGAGTTTGCCGGTCGCGGTGTGCGGCAGGTCGTCGACGAAGACGATCGCGTCGGGGAGCCACCATTTGGCGACATGCTTGGCCAAATGATCGAGGATCGCCTGTTCGGTCACCTCGCTGCCGGGCTTGCGGACGACTATCAGCAGCGGGCGCTCGTCCCATTTGGGGTGGTAGACGCCGATTGCCGCCGCTTCCGCGACTCCTGGGCAGCCGACAGCGGCGTTCTCTAGGTCGACCGAGCTGATCCATTCGCCGCCGGACTTGATGACGTCCTTCGAGCGGTCGGTAATCTGCATCGTGCCGTCGGCGTGAAGCATCGCGACGTCGCCGGTGTCGAACCAGCCTTCCTTGTCCACCGCATCTTCGCCGGCGCCGAAATAGCGTTGGACGACCCAGGGGCCGCGGACTTGCAAGCGGCCCGCGACCTTGCCGTCGCGGGCTAGGACCGTGCCTTCATCGTCGATGATGCGGAGCTCTATACCGAAGGGGACGCTGCCCTGTTTGCCGACGAGGTCGAGTTTTTCGTCGTGACTCATGTCGTCCCAATGCGGCGGATTGAAGCCGGCGGTGCCGATTGGGGAGGTTTCGGTCATGCCCCAGAGGTGTTTCACCGTGGCGCCCATGCCCATGATCCGTTCGATCATCGCGCGGGGAGCTGCCGAGCCGCCGATCGTCACCTGTTTGAGGTGGCGCGGGGCATCGCCCGAGGCGTCCATGTGGCCGAACATCGCCAGCCACACCGTGGGGACGCCGGCGGAATGCGTGACCTTCTCGTCGTTCATCAGCCGGCACAGCACGGCGGGATCGTTGACCGCGGAATAGACGACCTTCGCACCGGACAGCGCGCAGGCGAACGGCAGGCCCCAGGCGGCGGCATGGAACATCGGCACGACGGGGAGCACGACGGCGTTGGGGGAGAGATCGAACACCCACGGCGCGACCTCGGCCATCGCGTGGATCAGCGTCGAGCGGTGCGTATAGAGGACGCCCTTCGGATTGCCCGTGGTGCCGCTGGTGTAGCAGAGCATGCACGGGTCGCGCTCGGGCCCTTCGACCCACGCGTAATCGCCATCCTCCGCGTCGAGCATCGCCTGGAAACCGTCGGGGCCAAGATCGTCGAAGCAGATATAGTGGTGGACGCTGGTCCACTGCGCGCGGAGACGATCGACCAGCGGTTGGAACGCCTTGTCGTAGAGCATCACGCGGTCTTCGGCGTGGTTGGCGATGTAGACGAGCTGTTCGTCGAACAGCCGCGGGTTGATCGTGTGAATGACGCCGCCCATGCCGATCGTGCCGTACCAGGCGACGAGGTGGTGCGCGTGGTTCATCGCCAGCGTCGCGACCCGGTCACCGGGCGCTACGCCTAGTTTTTCGAGCGCTTGCGCGAGTTTGCGGGCGTCACGCGAGATGCCGGCCCAGTTGGTGCGCGTTTCGCGGCCGTCGGCCCAGTAGCTGACGAGTTCCCTCGCGCCATGCTCTCTCGCCGCGTGGTCTATCAGGCGGGGAACACGAAGCTCGAAATCCTGCATTCCACCCAGCATTCTCGCTCTCCCAAGCTGTTATCCGACCAGAGCGAGCCTCGTTTCCGAGGTCTTCATCTCCACCTTGGCGACACCGTGCAACGACTCGATGTGCTCGACAAGCTCTCCGTCGAGCAGGAAGTCGCGGCCGAGCAGGATGCAGACCTCGCCGTCGGGCAGTTGCGCGCGGACGCGAACCTCGCCGCGCGCGCCGCGGTGTTCGGCGAGCAACGATGCGAGGCCGGCGAACGCGGTCATGTCGGAGATCGTCACGACCACCTGGAAGCGCGCGAGGTTGGCGAGGCCCTCGAATGGCTGGATGCGCTTGATACTGACGCGCGGCGTGTCCTCGCCGGGCTTGCGGTCGAGTTCGACGGTGATGAGGCCGCAGCCGCCGGCCTTGGCTGCCTCTTCGAGGTCCTTCGAGACCTGTTCGTCGAAGCAGGTCGCCATGAACTGGCCGCTGGCGTCGGAGCATTGCGCCATCATGAAGCGCTTGCCGCGCGCGGACGTGCGGTAGCGCGCGTCCTCGACCAATACCGCCATCGTCGCGCCGGCGCGGCTGCCGTCGTCGGGGATGTTGAGCTCCGACAGCGCGGTGTAGGCGCGGGCACCGTGGCTGACCGCGATGTGACGGTGGCGGTCGACCGGGTGCGCGGAGAAATAGAAGCCGAACGCCTCCTTCTCCTGGTCCATGCGCTGGCTTAGCGTCCAGCGGACCGATGGCGGCAGCTTGATCGCGTCGCCGGCTGGCTCGGCGTCACCGAACAGGCCGCCCTGCCCGCTGGTCTTCTGTTCGTGCGTGCGCGCGGCGATCGCGAGAATCGTCTCGGCGGTGGCGTGGATGCCGGCGCGGTTGGGTTCGAACGAGTCGAACGCGCCGGCGGCGGCGAGCGTTTCGAGCTGGCGCTTGTTGAGCAGGCGCGGGTCGACTCGTTTGGCGAGGTCGTCGAGGCCGGCGAACGGGCCGTTCTGGACGCGCTCGACGATGAGCTTCTCCATCGCGCCTTCGCCCACGCTTTTGAGCGCACCTAGGGCATACCGCACCGCAAGATTGTTTCCCCGCGAAGGCGGGGACCCAGTCTGGGCACCCGCCTTCGCGGGTGAACATTCTGCTGGTGGAGCGTCAGCATTTGCAAAGACCTCGACGTCGAACTCGGCCTGGCTCGCGTTGATGCACGGCGGCAGCGCGGTGATCCCGAGGCGGCGCATGTCGTCGGTGAAGATCGCGAGCTTGTCGGTCTGGTGGAGGTCGTAGCACATCGACGCCGCGAAGAATTCGTGCGGGTGGTGCGCCTTCAGCCACGCGGTCTGGTAGGCGAGCAATGCATAGGCCGCGGCGTGGCTCTTGTTAAAACCGTAGCCGGCGAACTTGTCGATCAAGTCGAACAGCGCGTTCGCCTCGGCCTTCTTGATGCCGTTAACCGTGAGACACCCTTCGACGAAGCCCGCGCGCTGCGCGTCCATCTCGGCCTTCACCTTCTTGCCCATCGCGCGGCGCAGCAGATCCGCGCCGCCGAGCGAGAAGCCCGCCAATACCTGCGCGGCCTGCATGACCTGCTCCTGGTACACGAAGATCCCGTAGGTCTCCGCCAGGATCGGTTCGAGCAGCGGGTGCGGATAGTCGATCGCCTCGGTGCCGTTCTTGCGGCGACCGAACGACGGGATATTGTCCATCGGGCCCGGTCGATAGAGCGATACGAGCGCGATGATGTCGCCGAAATTGGACGGGCGGACGGCGGACAGCGTGCGGCGCATGCCCTCCGACTCGAGCTGGAACACGCCGACCGTGTCGCCCTTTTGCAGGAGCGCGTAGACGCCCGCATCGTCCCATTCGAGCGCTTCGAGATCGACCGTTACGCCACGCTTGGCAAGCAACTGCACCGCCTTTTGCAGTACCGACAGCGTCTTAAGCCCGAGAAAATCGAACTTCACGAGGCCCGCGCCCTCGACATATTTCATGTCGAACTGGGTGACGGGCATGTCGGAGCGCGGATCGCGGTAGAGCGGGACTAGCTGCGCCAAGGGCCGATCACCAATCACAACGCCGGCGGCGTGCGTGGACGAGTGGCGCGGCAGGCCCTCCAGCTTCATCGCCAGATCGAGCAGCTTCCGGACGCCGTTGTCGTTGGCGTATTCCTTCGCCAGTTCGCCGACGCCGTTGAGCGCGCGCTCCAGCGTCCACGGGTCGGTCGGGTGGTTCGGCACCAGTTTCGCGAGACGATCGATCTGGCCGTAGCTCATCTGGAGCACGCGGCCGGTGTCCTTGAGCACCGCGCGCGCCTTCAGTTTCCCGAAGGTGATGATCTGCGCGACCTGGTCGCGGCCGTATTTCTCCTGGACGTAGCGGATCACCTCGACGCGCCTAGTTTCGCAGAAATCGATGTCGAAATCGGGCATCGACACACGTTCCGGGTTCAGGAAACGCTCGAACAGCAAGCCCAATTTGATCGGATCCAAGTCCGTAATCGTCAGCGACCAGGCGACGACCGAGCCTGCGCCTGAGCCGCGGCCCGGACCGACCGGAATGTCGTGATCCTTCGCCCATTTGATGAAGTCCGCGACGATCAGGAAATAGCCGGGGAAGCCCATCTGGACGATCACGTCGACCTCGAACGCCAGCCGCTTGCGGTAGACGTCGCGCCAGCCGTCCTCGCCTTCACCGTGAAGTTCGGCGATGCGGGCGAGACGCGCTTCGAGACCGGCTTCGGCGTCGTCGCGCAGCAGCTTGGCCTCGCCCTCGATGTCACCGGCGAGGCTGGGGAGGATCGGTTTGCGGTACGGCGCCATCACCGCGCAGCGCTGCGCGACGACCAGCGTGTTGGCGATCGCCTCGGGCAGATCGGCAAACATCTCGTGCATCACCGGCGCGGGCTTCATCCATGCTTCGGGGCAACTGCGGATGCGGTCCTCGGTCTCGACATAGGTCGAGTGCGCGATGCAGAGCATGGCGTCGTGCGCGTCGCCGAACGCGCTCTCGGTGAAGCAGCACGGGTTGGTCGCGACCAGCGGGAGATTGCGGTCGTAGGCGATGTCGATCAGGTCGGCTTCGGCCGCGGTCTCGATCGCGTCGTTGCGGCGCGAGAGCTCGATGTAGAGGCGGTCGCCGAACAGGCCTTGCAGGCGATCGAGATACGCGCGGGCGCGGTCGGGCTGGCCTTCCGCGAACAGGCGGGCGAGACCGCCCTCGCCGCCGGCGGTCAGGGCTATCAGACCGTCGGTGTGGCGTTCGAGCGCGGCGAAGTCGACATGCGCGGGCATCTCGATCGGGCGGTCGAGATGCGCCATCGAGACGAGCGCGCAGAGATTGTCGTAGCCGGTCATATTTTGCGCATAGAGCGCGAGCCAGTCGAACTGCGTCGCGACGCCATCGGGCATGTCGGGACGACCGACGCCAAGCATCACGCCAATGATCGGCTGCACGCCGTCCTTCTTGGCGGCGTCCGAATAGGCCATCGCCGCGTACAGCCCGTTGCGATCGGTCAGCGCGGCAGCGGGGAAGCCCAACGCGCGCGCCTGCTTGGCGATCGCTTTCGGATCGATGGCGCCGTCGAGCATGGTGTAGCAGGAGAAAACGCGGAGGGGGACGTAACCGGAATGCATCTACCGGAGGTAGGCGCTGCGGCGTGATTCGACCAGCCGGGATGAGTCCGGTCGGAACTGCGGACACGACGAGCCGTTGCGGCGGGGACTTCTGGGAGCATTCTTCATGACGGATCCACGCGGGCACTTTGCCGATACCGAAACCACTGCTGCGGGGACGCCTCGTGCGGGCGCTGGCTGGGGGTGGATCCTGGCTTACGGCGTGCTGTCGGTAGTGCTCGGGATCATGGCGTTCGCGTCGCCGTTTTCCGCGACCTATGCCGCGACTTTGGTGATCGGGGCGTTCTTCATTGCGGCCGGGATCGTGTCGATCGTGTCGGGGTTTGCCGGCAAGGGGCATGAGGGGCGCGGCTATGCGATCGGGTTCGGGATTGTGTCGCTGGTGATCGGGCTGATCATGGTGTTCGAGCCGGCTACGGGCGCGATTTCGCTGACGTTGCTGATTGCGGTTTGGCTTGGTTTGCGTGGCGTTCTGGAGATCGGGCTTGGGGCGCGGTTTCGGCATGGCAAGGGGCTGATGATCGCGCTGGGGGTGGTGAACGTCGTGCTGGCGGTGATCGTGCTGGCGACGTTGCCTTGGTCGGCGTTGACGTTGCCAGGGTATGTGCTGGGGATTAGCTTCTTGTTTGGTGGGGTTACTTCGGTTGCGTCGGCGCTGGCGCATAAGAAGGGCGCGCCGGCGTTTTCGGTGACCGCGTAATTGTTCTCCCGCGAAGGCGGGAGTCCAGTCTGGGCCCCCGCCTTCGCGGGGGAACATTCTTACTTTGAATTGCGCTGCCACCCTGCATACTGTGCCACCCCGGCGGAGGCCGGGGCCCAGTTGGGGGACGTCGCTAACTGAGGCCGGCGCTTCGTTACTGCGACCTTTACAACTGGGCCCCGGCCTTCGCCGGGGTGGTGCCGTTTGTGGGGTGACTGCTTCTAGAGCAGCTTCTCGATATCCTTGCGGATGTCTTCGGGCTTTGTCGTTGGGGCGTAGCGGTCGAGGACGGTGCCGTCGCGACCGACTAGGAACTTCGTGAAGTTCCACTTGATCGCTTTTGACCCGAGGACCCCCGGTGCGTCCGACTTCAGGCGTTCGAATAGCGGCTCCGCATCAGAGCCGTTGACGTCGATCTTCGCGAAGACCGGGAACGTCACGTCGTAGGTCAGCGTGCAGAAGTTCGCGATCTCCGCTGCATCCCCCGGCTCCTGCCCGCCGAACTGGTTGCACGGAAACGCCAGCACCTCGAAACCCCGATCGGCATAATCACGGTGCAGCGCTTCGAGGCCATCATATTGCGGGGTGAAGCCGCATTTCGAGGCGGTGTTGACGATCAGCAGCACCTTGCCGCGATACGGCTCTAGCGACGCTGCGGTGCCGTCGGCGGTCTTTACGGTGAAGTCGGTGATCGCGGTCATGGGCGGTCCTCGTTGCGGGCCAGCAGATACGCCAGGTTCTGACGCACGCCCGGCCATTCGTGGCGGAGGATGCTGTAGACGACGGTGTCGCGCAAGCGGCCGTCGGCCATCACCTGGTGTCCGCGCAGCACGCCGTCGCGCCGTGCCCCGAGGCGTTCGATCGCGCGCTGCGAATTCTTGTTGAGCGAGTCGGTGCGGATCTGGACGCATTCGCAGCCGAGCGCGTCGAACGCATGGTTCAGCAGCATCAACTTTGCCTCGGTGTTGACGCCGGTGCGCTGCACCGCCTTGGCATAGAAGGTGCCGCCGATCTCGAGCCGCTTGTTGCCCTCGTTCATCCGCATGAAGCGCGTGGTGCCGACGACGATCCCGTCGGCGACGACCGCGAACAGTCGCGCCCGCCCGAAGTCCTGCTCGCGCAACGCCGCCGCGAGCCAACGGTCCGGCGCCTTTATCATCGCGACGTTGGCGTAGAATGTGTCCCAGAGGTTGTCCGCCGACGCTGCCGCGACCAGCGCGTCCATGTCGTCGGCGACCAAAGGGCGGAGCGTGACGTGACGCCCGGTGAGCGTCGGCGTCTCGCCCCAGGTCACGCCAGCCGTCCCTCGTGCAGCCGGAACACGCGGTCCATGCGCGCTGCCAGCCGTTCGTTGTGCGTCGCGACCAGCGCCGCCGTCCCCTGCTCGCGGACCAGACGGACGAATTCGGCGAAGACGATGTCCGCGGTATGCTCGTCGAGATTGCCGGTCGGCTCGTCGGCCAGCACCAAAGCGGGCTTGTTGGCGAGCGCGCGCGCAACGGCGACGCGCTGTTGCTCGCCGCCGGAGAGCTGGCTTGGGCGGTGCGTCAGGCGGTGGCCGAGACCGAGCTGGGTCAGCAATTCCGCTGCGCGCGCGTCCGCCTCGGCGCGGGTGGCGCCGTGGACGAGCTGTGGCAGCACGACATTCTCGGTCGCGTTGAAATCGGGGAGAAGGTGGTGGAACTGGTAGACGAAGCCGAGGCTGTCCCGGCGGACGACCGTGCGCTCATGCGCGTTGAGCTTGGCCGCCTCGGTGCCGGCAATCCTGATCGATCCCTGAAAGCCGCCCTCGAGCAGACCCACGGCTTGCAACAGCGTCGACTTGCCCGAGCCCGATGGCCCGAGCAGCGCGACGATCTCGCCCGGTGCGATCGCGAGGTCGACGCCGCGGAGCACGTCGATGGTCGCGCCGCCTTGCGTGAAGCTCTTGGTCAGCCCGCTGGTCTGGAGGACGTAATCGTCCATGCGCTCGATCTGGCGGTCGATTCGGAGGCCTTCATTCATAACGCAGCACCTGCACGGGGTCGGTACTCGCCGCTTTCCAGGCCGGATAGAGCGTTGCGAGGAAGCTGAAGATCAACGCCATCGCCGCGATCACGACGATCTCGACGGGGTCGGTCTTCGACGGGAGTTCGGTCAGATAGCGGATCGACGGATCCCACAGGTTCTGGCCGGTGACGAGCTGGACGAAGTTCACCACCCCCTGGCGGTAGAACAGGAAGACGAAGCCGAGCCCGAGTCCCGCCAGAGTCCCGAGCGCACCGATCGTGGTACCGACGACGATGAAAATCCGCATCAGCCCGCCGCGCGTCGCGCCCATCGTCCGGAGGATCGCGATGTCGCGGGTCTTGGCGCGGACTAGCATGATCAGCGACGACAGGATGTTGAACACCGCGACCAGGATGATGATCGACAGCACGGTGAACATCGCCACCCGTTCGACCGCCAGCGCCTCGAACAGCTGCGCGTTCATCGTCCGCCAGTCTTGGATGATCGCCTGCCCGCCGATCTTGTCGGCCAGCGGCTTGAGGATCTCGCCGACTTTGTCCGCGTTCACCGTCTTGATCTCGACCATGCCCGCCGCATCGCCCATCAGGAGGAGCGTCTGCGCGTCCTCGATCGGCATGATGATATACGCCTTGTCGTAATCGTAGACGCCGATCTCGAAGATCGCCCCGACGGTGTAACTGACGATCCGCGGCACGGTGCCGAACGGCGTGGTCTGCCCCTGCGGGCTGAACAGTGAAATCTCCGAGCCGACCTGCGCACCGAGCGACTCCGCCAGTCGCGAGCCGATCGCGATCCGGCCGCTGCCTTGCGTGATCGACGATAGCGAGCCCATCACGATCTTGTTCTGGATCGTCGAATTGCGGCGGATGTCGTCGACGCGCATCCCGCGGACCAGCACCGCCTCGGCGCGCCCGTTATAGGTGGCGGCGAGCGGCTGTTCGATCAGCGGCACGGCGCTGGTCACGCCGGGGGTCGCGCGCGCCTGTGCGACGATCTCGCGCCAGTCGGGCAGCTTGCCGCCGACGCCCTGCACCACCGCATGGCCGTTGAGCCCGACGATCTTGTCGAACAGCTCGGCGCGGAAGCCGTTCATCACGCTCATCACGATGACGAGCGCGGCGACGCCGAGCATCACCGCGACCAGGCTGATCGAGGCGACGAGGAAGATGAACGCCTCGCCCTTGCCCGGCAACAGATAGCGACGGGCTATCATCCGTTCGTAGCGGGACAGGATCATGGGCAGCCGGGTTCGATCGTTAGGGAAACAGTCCTGCGGCTCTAGGACGCGGCCCCGCGCGAGGCAACACGCGCGAGATGGCGCGCGAGTTGGAGGGAGCGGAGATCGCAGCGTCATGGGTATGCTCTCGCCAATGGCTAGATTGGTATGTTGCGTAATCGCCACAGGGCGTATTCAATCGTGCCGCAGCACGCGCAAACACCGTGACAAATCCCGGCAACATAACTAGCAAAAACCTCGCTGAGACACAGGCAACGGCCGTGGTTCGGGGACTGCTTTTACGCCGCACGCAAGTGCAGAGCGGAAGCACAAAAATGGGGGCTGACGAGCGATCGTCACGCAGGCGCCCGGATCGGCAACGGTCCGGGCGTTTGCTTGTCCGCCGTAGTTCGTTGCTGCATCTATACTTCGTTATACTTGGCGGATCCGCAACCTGGCGGTGCCTGCTGCGCTGTTCATGCATCGATGACGACAGACAGGTGCATTGCACTTGGTCGGAAGTTCGCGCGTGCCCGACGGACGAGAGAGGTCACGCTCACGCGTGTCGCGCCCTCCGCCTCCGTCGTCTTAGGCGCCACCCCTCCCCGGCGGGGGAGGATTTAATCACGCCTCCCGCCGACATGGAATCAGCCGTCGAGCCAAGGTCGAGCCGAGGTCAACCCGATGTCAGCGCCGCGCCGATGCCATCGCCTGTCCCGTCAGCGCGCCTTGCTCGAAAGTCGCTGGCGCGGGCTGGGCCATGGCGGGCGCCATGTCGGGACGGACCTGCGTCGCCGCGACCTGCTGCCATGGCTGGACCGCGAACCTTAGATCTTCCGCGAGATAGGCGCGAACGACGGTGCCCGGCGGCAATTGCGCGCTCGTCCCGTGCACGAGAAAGCCCAGCACCGACGCAAACATGATCGTCGCGACCGAAGTGATCGTTCCGCTGGTCCCCTCGTCGTTCGCCTGATTGCTCAACCGGACCGGACCGTTGGGCGTATCGATATAGAGCAGCCGGATCTCCAGCTTGCCCTTCTTGCCGAAATGCCCGTTGCGCTGCACCGCTGCGACCTCGGCAACGGCGACCGACCCTGCGGGGATCACGACTTGGCCGCGGTATGACAGGCTCTCCGCCACTTCCAGATAGAGACGGTCGCCCGGCGCGTTCATCTTGGTCGACACCTGCGTGCGCGACCGGAGCGTCAGCGGCGTCCCCATCGGGAAATACGACATCAACGCCGGACTCGCGGCGGTCGTCACCTGCGCTGGCCAATAGGCAAAATTCTGTGCGCCCGCAGATCCCGAACTCGCAAGCAGCGCGGCCCCTGCCATGATGCCTGCCTTTACGCCTGCCTGTACCATCGTCTTCATCACGCTTCCCCCGTTACTGTGGGGCATGCGCTACGACCCATTCGTGTCGAACCGCCGAAAGAGCAGAGTTTCTGCAGCTTTAACCACGCGGCCTTAGCCACGCGAAGCGCGAGTTCACGCACGGACATGGGGCCCCAGCAAGGGCGATGTATCCAGCGATGTCAGCAAATAATGGCGGAGAGGGTGGGATTCGAACCCACGGTACCCTCGCGGGTACGCCGCATTTCGAGTGCGGTACATTCGACCACTCTGCCACCTCTCCGCAGGTCATCCAAGGTGCTGCGAACAGTCCCTCCGATCGGTCGAAGCGCGGCCTCTAATGAAGTGCCCCAAGGGACGCAAGCGGATTTCGGGGTTGCGGGCTCCAGCTGGCGCGTTTTCCTTGTGCGGCGCAAAACAGACCCTAAATTGGCGAATATGCCCCGACACGACAGTATCGCTCACGACATCACCAGCCCGCTCATCCCCGTCGAGGTGGTCGCGCCGCCGATCTCGCATGCGAATTTCTCGATCGGCGACGTCGTGCGGCACCGGCTGTTCGATTTTCGCGGGGTGATCTTCGATGTGGACCCCGTGTTCGCGAATAGTGACGAATGGTATGCGGCGATTCCGGAGGATATCCGTCCGCGCAAGGATCAGCCGTTCTACCATCTGCTCGCGGAGAATATGGAGTCGAGCTACGTCGCGTATGTAAGCCAGCAGAACCTGGTGCCCGACGACAGCGACGAGCCGGTCGACCATCCGGCGATCTCGGGGTTGTTCAGCGACTATGCGGATGGCCGGTATGCGCTGCGGCAGGTTCACCGGCACTGAGGCGAATCGCGCCGTCGCCTAAAGACGCTTGTTCTTTCGCGAAGGTGGGAGTCCGGCCCGGCCCCGCCTTCGCGGACAAACAATCTTGCGACGGTGCGGTAGACGACACCACACTCTCCATCTTTACCACCCTCCCGCGCCCCTTCTCGGTTGACAACTCTGCCCCCTCCCTTAGCTGCCCGGCTTCTCCCGGCGGACCTTGCGTTCGTGGGGCACATGTATTTGGAAAGTGACAAGGGCCATGTTCGCAGTCGTGCGCACGGGCGGCAAGCAGTATCGCGTCGCCGCCGGAGATAAGATCGTCATCGAGAAGATCGAGGGCGATGCAGGTGCGTCGGTGACGCTTGGTGACGTTCTGCTGGCGGGCGAAGGCTCGGAGCTGCGGTCCGTCGAGGGCTTCGTCGTCGCCGCAGAGATCATCGCGCAGGCGAAGGCGGACAAGGTCATCGTCTTCAAGAAGCGTCGTCGTCACAACTATCGTCGTAAGAACGGCCATCGCCAGCAGCACACGATCCTGAAGATCGTCAGCGTTGGTGGCCAGACCGCCAAGCAGACCGAGGCTGATGCCCCGGCCGCTCAGGCATAAGGAGTAGCTTCAGATGGCACATAAGAAAGCAGGCGGCTCTTCGCGCAACGGTCGCGATTCGGCCGGTCGTCGCCTCGGCGTCAAGAAGTTCGGTGGCCAGGCGTGCGTCGCCGGCAACATTCTCGTGCGTCAGCGCGGGACGAAGTTCTACCCGGGCACCAACGTCGGTATTGGTACGGACCATACGCTGTTCGCGCTGGTCGATGGCCGCGTCGTGTTCAGCCAAGGCAAACTCGGACGCAAGTTCTGCTCGGTCGAGCTGGCAGCGAACGACACTGCCGATATGGCAGCAGCAGCCGAATAACATCGGGTAACCATCCGGGTTGCCCACCAGGGTGACCCGGGTCGCGAAAGCGAACCTGAACAAGGGAGACGGGTCACCCCGGCTCCCTTTTTATTGCTCCCTCCACGCGGCTGTCGCGGTCCCGTCATCCCGACGTGGCATGCGCGCAGCCAACGACGCGATAGGAGAGAGCCGTGTTCGCGCGCACCAAGAGACTGACGTTGCGGCCGGGTTGGCCGGAAGATGCGCCCGCACTGGCACGGGCGATCGGCCATGAGTCGGTGGTCGCCAAGCTGGCGCGGGCGCCCTGGCCATACGCGCTGGGCGACGCGGAGGCGTTTCTGGCGCAGCCGCGTGGGCCGCACGATCCCCATTTCATGATCGAGACGATGGAAGCAGGCGCGCCGCGACTCGTCGGCGGGATCGGTATCCGCGCGGCGGATGCGGGCCATGAACTTGGCTATTGGCTGGCGCCTGACGCCTGGGGTCGCGGCTATGCGACCGAAGCTGGCGAGGCGGTGGTGGCGATGGCGCGGCATGCGCTGGGCCTGCGCCGGCTGGATGCGTTCCATTTTGTCGATAACCCGGCGTCGGGGCGCGTGTTGGCGAAACTTGGGTTTCGGCCGACCGGGCGGGTCGAGCCTCGGACGTCGCGTGGGCGGGGTGGCGAGGCGCCGGCGGTGATGTTCGAGCTGGATCTGGATGACGACCGATGTGCGCCGATGCCTTTGGCGGCGTGATTCGCGCACACGTCCATTGAGCGAGCAGCCCCACCCCGGCGAAGGCCGGGGCCCAGTTGGGGAACGTCGCTAACGGAGGACATCGCTCCGTTACTGCGACCTTTCCAATTGGGCCCCGGCCTTCGCCGGGGTGGATTGATGTCAGACGGCTGCCTGCGAGTCATGTTCCACAAAGCTCTGTCATCCTGACGAAAGTCAGGATCCAGGGTAACGGGCGCAGTCGCTGATGGCTCTGGATCCTGACTTTCGTCAGGATGACGGGAGAAGGCTCAGGCTACCGCCACCACCCGCTTCGCAACCGGCAGTACCGCCGCCTCATACTCGCTCTCCGCCAGCCCGATCAGCGCGCGATCGTCGTGCTTCCACGGATGGAACCCCGGCAGGAAATAGGCAGCCCAGACGCCCGCGACTTTCCGCGCCATCCCCGGATTGCCGAACGCGTACCACGCCATCCGCGCCCACACGCGTGGCCCGGTCAGCCCGTCCTGCCGCAGCAGTTCCGCCATTCCGCGCGCACGCCCGGTGAAGAAGCGCCAAGTCGTGATCAGCATCACCTTCGACTTGATCCGCCACCGCAGCAGTCGCGGCCAGTCACGAGTCGCGTGCAGCCAGGTGTCGTAGGCGACGCCCTTGTGCTCGATCTCCTCGGCTGCGTGCCACAGCCACAATGCCGCCGCCTGCTCGTCGCCTCCCGCCAGATGCTTCGGGTTGGCGATCAGTTCGTGCGCCAGCATCGCGGTGAAATGCTCGAGCGCGGTGGTCGCGGCAAGGCTCGCGATCTCTGGCTTGTCCTTGGTAATTGCCAACTGCGCATCGACATCGGCCATCAACGGCGCGACGTCATAGCCCTGGTCGGTCACGTGGCGGTTGAAGGCGACATGCTCGCGCGTGTGGATCACCTCCTGCTTGATGAAGGCGTTGATCTCCGCGTGGAGCTTGGGCGGCGTACCCTCGCGAAACTTCCGCACGCTGTCGACGAAATAGCCCTCGCCCTTCGGAAACGTCACCGACAGCGCGTTGTAGAACGCGGTCGCGACGGGATCGTCGTTCAGCCACCAGCGACGGATATCGGCGCCGCGGCCAAAGCGGCGGTCGCGTGGGGTGATCGTCAGATCGGCAGGCGTGGTTGCTTTCGCCACGGAAACCTCCAAACAGGAATGAACACTCGTTACTTACATTGATGTAAATAGGTTTCCCGATCCGTGACGTCAACTCCGCGCAAGCGCCTCTCCCCCACCGAATCGCGCGAAGCCGCCGTCGAGGCTGCGCGCGCCCTGCTCGTTGAAAGCGGGCCCAGCGCGGTCACGCTGAAGGCGGTCGCGGGCCGGATCGGGCGCACGCACGCCAATCTGCTCCACCATTTCGGCTCGGCGGAGGCGCTGCATACCGCGCTGATCACGCGGATGGCGGCGGACATCGTTGGGACGATCGGCGCCGCGGTGCTACGCGTGCGGGCGGGCGAACTCGACCCGCGCGAGGTCGTCGAGATGACCTTCGACGCGTTCGGCAAGGGCGGCGCGGGCGCGCTGGCGAGCTGGATGATTCTGTCGGGCAACACCGATGCGCTCGACCCGATTCTCACCGCGATCCACGATCTGGTCGACGAGCTCGCAGAGGGTGACATGCCCGGCGACCAGCCGATCCAGGAACAGACTCTGACGCTGGTGCTGATGGCGCTCGGCGATGCACTGATGGGGGCGCCGATGGCGCGCGCGCTCGGGCTGCCGGTCGGCAAGGCACGCGAACTGGCGCTCGACGCACTGCTCGCCAGCAAGGACGCCGCCGCCCCTCCCCGCTGCTGACACGCTCGGATCGGGGGCGAATCGCAAGCTAGATCGCAGAGGGTAGAAATTTTTGCCCATTTCGCTATGGGGCGGCGATGCATTTTCTAGACCAAGCCAAGATCTACGTACGTTCGGGTGAGGGCGGCCCCGGTGCCGTCAGCTTCCGCCGCGAGAAATATATCGAATATGGCGGCCCCGACGGCGGCAATGGCGGCAAGGGCGGCGACATCGTGTTCGAATGCATCGCCGGCCTGAACACGTTGATCGACTTCCGTTACACGCAGCATTTCCGCGCGCCGCGTGGCTCGGGCGGGTCGGGCTCGAACCGCACCGGCGCAGGCGGCAAGGACCTCGTCATCCGCGTCCCGCTCGGCACGCAGGTGCTGTCGGAGGACAAGGAAGAGGTCCTGATCGACTTCACCGAGGTCGGCCAGCGCGAAGTGCTGTTCCGCGGCGGCGACGGCGGGCGCGGCAATGCGAGCTACAAGACCTCGACCAACCGCACCCCGCGCCAGCACGGCACCGGCTGGCCGTTCGGCGAGGCGTGGGTCTGGCTGCGGCTGAAGCTGCTCGCCGACGCGGGCCTTGTCGGGCTGCCGAATGCGGGCAAGTCGACCTTCATCAACCAGGTGACGAACGCGCAGGCGAAGGTCGGCGAGTACGCCTTCACGACCACGCGCCCGCAGCTGGGCGTGGTGCGCCACAAGCAGCGCGAGTTCGTGGTCGCGGATATTCCGGGGCTGATCCAGGGCGCCGCCGAAGGTGCGGGGATCGGCGACCGTTTCCTCGGGCATATCGAGCGGTGCCGGGTGCTGCTGCATCTGGTCGATGCGAACGACCGTGACGTGGCCGAATCGTACCGGATCGTGCGCGACGAGCTGGAGAATTACGGCGAGGGGCTCACCGACAAGCGGGTGATCGTCGCGCTGAACAAGATCGACATGCTCGATCCGGAGCTGATCGCGGCGTTGTCGGCGGAGCTGGCCGAGGCCAGTGGCGCCGAGGTGATGGCGATTTCGGGGGCAAGTGGCGCTGGTATCGAGGCGGTGCTGGACCAGCTGATCGAGGCGATCGGGCCGGCGGCGGGCGCGGCGAAGGAACTGGAAGAAGGCGAAGTGCCGGTCGCATGGTCGCCGCTTTAGGGGCTTCCTTGGCCCTCTCCCCTGCGGGGAGAGGGACGGTTCCAGATTTCTCCCCTTCCGCTTGCGGGAGGGGTCGGGGAGGGCTTTCTTGTCGATAGGTCACGCCCGCCCCTCCCTAACCCCTCCCGCAAACGGGAGGGGAATGCGTGATGTTTCCGCCGTCGTCGTGCGCGCGACTGATCGTGAAGATCGGGTCGGCGTTGCTGGTCGATCCTGACGGGAGCGTTCGACGCGAGTGGCTTGCGGGCCTTGTGGCCGACATTGCTGCTCGAACTAGCGCGGGCCAGCAGGTCGCGATCGTGTCGTCTGGCGCGATCGCCTTGGGCGCGCGCCGGCTTGGTCTCCCCAAGGGTGGGCGAGCCAGTCTCGAGGACGCGCAGGCCGCAGCCGCCACCGGTCAGATCGCGCTCAGCCAGGTCTGGGCCGAACTGCTCGCCGCGCAGGGGCTGAACGCGGCGCAGATGCTCGTCACGCTCGACGACCTCGAAGACCGCCGCCGCTATCTCAACGCCGCCGCGACGCTCAACCGGCTGTTGTCGCTCAAGGTCGTGCCGGTCATCAACGAGAACGACAGCGTCGCCACCGAGGAAATCCGGTTCGGCGACAATGACCGCCTTGCTGCCCGCGTCGCGCAGGCCGCCGGCGCGCAGGGCGTGATCCTGCTGTCCGACGTCGATGGGCTCTACACCGCCAACCCGCACACGGATCCATCCGCGACTTATATCGCCAGCGTGCCGCGGATCGATGCGGTTGCGGGGATGGCGGATGACGGGTCGGGCTCGGGGATGGGTTCGGGTGGGATGGCCTCGAAGATCGCCGCAGCGCGGATCGCGACGGGTGCGGGCATTTCACTGGCGATCGCTTCGGGGCGGATCGAGCACCCGCTGTCCACCCCTGCCCGCCACACGATATTTACGGCGGAGCGGACGGCGTCTGCACGGAAGGCCTGGCTTGCGGGGGGCTTACCGCGAAGGGTGCGATCCATGTCGATGCGGGGGCTGCGGCTGCGCTTGGACGGGGGCGGAGTTTGCTGGCGACCGGCGCGACGCGGATCGACGGCGGTTTCGCGCGGGGCGATCTGGTGACGATCGAAGGGCCGGCCGGGACTGTCGCGCGGGGTCTTGCGGAGTATGATGCGGCGGATACCGCTCGGCTACTCGGTCACCATAGCGACGACCATGCGGAGATCCTCGGCTATGCACCTCGGTCGGCGCTGGTGCACCGCAATCACCTGGCGCTCATATGATCGGCCGGGCCTTGTTCACCCGCGAAGGCGGGTGCCCAGTCTGGGCACCCGCCTTCGCGGGTGAACAATCTTCTTCGATTGGAGCGCCGTCATGATTCTCGCCATCACCGGCGGCACCGGGTTCGTCGGTAGCCACCTGATCGATCATGCGCTGGAGACCGGGCACACCGTTCGCGCGCTCGCGCGGAAGCCGCAGGCCAAGCGCATCGGCGTGACCTGGATCGAAGGCGCGCTCGATCGCCCCAAGAGCCTCGCGACCCTGGTCGAAGGCGCGAATGTGGTGATCCACGTCGCCGGTGTCGTCAACGCGGCCAACCGGGCGGGCTTTGCCGAGGGCAACGTCGCCGGAACCGAAGGCATCCTTCAGGCGACGCGAGCGGCCGGCATCCGCCGTTTCGTCCACGTCTCCTCGCTCGCCGCGCGCGAGCCGACGCTGTCGAACTATGGCTGGTCGAAGGCCGAGGCGGAAACGCGTGTTCAGACGTCGGGGCTGGACTGGACGATCGTCCGCCCGCCCGCGATCTTCGGCCCGCGCGATCTTGAACTGCTCGACGTCTTCAAGGCGGCACGGTCCGGCTACATCCCGATGCCCCCGGCCGGCACGCGCGTCTCATTGCTATACGTCGAGGACCTGACCGCGCTGTTGCTCGCGCCCGCCGAGGGTAACGATGCGCCATCGATCATGGAGCCCGACGACGGGGTGCCGAACGGCTGGGACAACCGCGATTTCGCGCGCGCGATCGGTGTGGCCGTGGGCAAGCCGGTCAAGGTCTTCTCGACGCCCCGCGCGCTCCTGAAGCTCGCGTCGGCCGCCGACCGGCTCGTCCGCCGCGGCAAGGCCAAGCTGACGCGCGACCGGGTCAGCTATTTCTGCCACCCCGACTGGGTCTCGCACAAGCCGCCGCCGGCCGCGCTGTGGACGCCGTCCGTCCCGACCCCGCAGGCACTCGCGCAAACCGCGGCGTGGTATCGCGCCGCCGGGCTGCTATAGCGCCGAAAAGCCGCCGCAATTTCCTGCGAGGGATGTGTGCGACACCGAAGGGAATAGCATGAGCGACCGTCAGCAGATCTACGACATCGTCACCGCGCAGATCGAGCCATTCAACAAGAAGGGCGTCGCGCTGAGCGATGCCACCACGTTCCAGGGCGACCTGGAGTGGGACAGCCTGACCGTCATGGATTTCGTCGCCGCGATCGAGGACGAATTCGACATCATCATCACGATGAACATGCAGGCCGAGATCGAGACGGTCGGCCAGCTGGTCGACGCGGTCGCGAAGTTGAAGACCGCCTAACACTACCCTCCCCGTTCGCCCTGAGCGAAGTCGAAGGGTGGCCCCGTGAGGCGAGGCTTCGACTTCGCTCAGCCCGAACGGGGTGGGGGAAAGACGACACATTCCAACCTCATGGAATCTAACATGACCGAAGCCGCCACCACCGCCCACGCCCTCCCTGTCGACGCTCCCGAGGTCGCGCCCGAACGCGACCTGATGTCGAAATTCGACGCGCTCATCGCCGAACGCGAGGCGCTGATCGCCAGTGGCGTGCGCAATCCGTTCGCGATCGTGATGGACGAGGTGAAGGGCCCGACTCAGGCGGTGATCCGCGGCAAGGACACGATCCTGCTCGGCACCTACAACTACATGGGCATGACGTTCGACCCCGACGTCATCCAGGCGGGCAAGGACGCGCTCGACGCGTTCGGGTCGGGCACCAACGGCAGCCGGATGCTCAACGGCACGTTCCATGACCATATCGACGTCGAACAGGCGCTCCGCGAATTCTACGACATGACCGGCGCGATCGTGTTCTCGACCGGGTACATGGCGAACCTCGGGATCATCTCGACGCTCGCCGGCAAGGGCGAATACGTCATCCTCGACGCCGACAGCCACGCGTCGATCTACGACGGCTGCAAGCAGGGCAATGCCGAGATCGTCCGCTTCCGCCACAACGACGTGCAGGACCTCGACAAGCGGCTCGGTCGCCTGCCGAAGGAAGCCGGCAAGCTGGTGGTGCTCGAAGGCGTCTATTCGATGCTCGGCGACATCGCCCCGCTGAAGGAGATGGTCGCAGTCGCCAAGAAGCATGGCTGCATGGTGCTGGTCGACGAGGCGCATTCGATGGGGTTCTTCGGCCCCAACGGACGCGGCGTGTACGAGGAGATGGGGCTTACCGACGAGGTCGATTTCGTCGTGGGCACCTTCTCGAAGTCGGTCGGCACGGTCGGCGGATTCGTCGTGTCGAACCACCCGAAGTTCGAAATGGTGCGGTTCGCCTGCCGTCCGTACATCTTCACCGCCTCGCTGCCGCCCTCGGTGGTCGCCACCGCCGCGACGTCGATCCGCAAACTGATGACAGCACACGACAAGCGTGCGCAGCTCTGGAAGAATGCGCGCCGGTTGCACGGCGGTCTGAAGGCGATGGGCTTCAAGCTGGGCACGGAGACGTCGGATTCGGCGATCATCGCGGTGATCCTGACCGACCAGGAACAGGCGATCGCGATCTGGCAGTCGCTGCTCGAGGGTGGTCTCTACGTCAACATGGCCCGCCCGCCCGCGACGCCTGCGGGGACGTTCCTGCTACGGTGCTCGCTGTGCGCGGAGCATACCGACGAGCAGATCACGACGATCCTCGGGATGTTCGAGGCGGCTGGGCGCGCCGTGGGTGTGATCGGCTGATCCTTGATCCTCCCCTATATGGGTAGGATCAAGACAGGTGCGTGATACCATCTGTAGCCGCTCGCGAAATCATTGCGCGGGGGCAACGACGCGTTAGGATGGCCGGGTGATGCGTAGCGAGGCCCAGACCGCAGCCCTGGGGGGCGGAGCGACCTGGCGGGTCATCATGCTGGTCGTGATGGGACTGCTCGGCGCCGCCGTGCTTATCGCGCTGATCGTGACGCTCGGGAATGCCAATCGCCAGCGCGACCGCGCGTTGGAACTGCAAGCTCACAGCTACGACGTGATGATCCTGGCCCGCACGCTGTCGGGCACGATTGCGCAGTCGGAGGCGTCGCTTGGCCGCTACGTGATCAGCGGCGACAAGCGGCTCGGCCAGCTGTATTTCGACGAATGGCTGCTAGCCGGCACGCAGATCGATCGGCTCGACCGGATCACCAATGACAATCCCGAGCAGCAGCCGCGAGTCGACCGGCTCCGCACGGCCTATGATTCGCGCGGCCGGGAATTGTCGCTGACTGCACTCAGCACGAGTTACGGCAAGAACGGCCAGGCGCTCGCGCGCTATTACCAGGCGCGGAAATCACCGACGCTCGCCGAGATCAATACGACACTCGACACGCTCATTGCCCGCGAACGCGCGCTGTTGGACGACCGGACCGCAACCGCATTGGGATCGGTCGAGCGCTCCAGCTGGGTTGCGGGGGTACTCGCGGTGTTCGGCGTGCTGATCGTGCTGGGCGCGATCCTGCTGGGCTGGTTCACGATCCGCGCGGTTGGCGATCGCGCGGTCGCACAGGCCGACGCCGAACTGGAACGCGAGCGTGCCGACGAGCTGACCGCCGCAGTCGCCACCGCCACTGCCGAATTGCGCGTGCAGGAAGCCAAGTTACGCCAGATCCAGAAGATGGAAGCCGTCGGCCAACTCACCGGCGGGATCGCGCACGACTTCAACAACATGCTGGCGGTGGTGCTTGGCGGCCTGGAGCTTGCCCGGCGTAGCGTCGCCGCCGATCCTTTGGCAGCGCGTCGGCACATCGACAGCGCCACCGAAGGCGCGAACCGGGCGGCGGCGCTGACCCGCCGGCTGCTCGCCTTCAGCCGCGAGGATTCGCTGAAGGCCGAGACAATCGACGCCGCCGCGTTGGTCGCCGGGATGTCGGACCTGCTCGATCGCACGCTGGGCGACGCGATCATGATCATCGTCCGTGACGATGCGGCCGGCGGCTGTGTGCGCGCCGACCGCGTCCAGCTGGAGAACGCCGTCCTCAACCTCGCGGTCAACGCGCGCGACGCGATGAACGGACGCGGCATGTTGACGGTCGCGACCGGCACGACAACCCTGGCAGCCGAGCAAGTCGGGCGGTGCGCGGCAGGCGATTATGTGACGATCACCGTCCGCGATGACGGTTGCGGAATGGCGCCAGACGTCGCCGAGCGCGTATTCGAGCCGTTCTTCACAACCAAGGAAGTCGGCAAGGGCACGGGACTCGGGCTCAGCCAGATCTTCGCGCTGGTCCAGCAGCTGCACGGTGAAGTCGGCATCGTCTCTGCACCGGGCGAGGGAACGACCGTCACGCTCTATCTCCCCGCGCCGCCGCTTTGGGCACACCCTCTTTGCCGACCGTTCCGATCGTAGCGGTGGATCCAATCGCGCCGAAGATGCCGGAGACGCTGCATATCCTGGTGGTGGAGGACGATCCGCGCGTGCTGGCGGCAACGACCGGCGCGCTGGAAGAGATCGGCCATCATCCGATCGGTTGCGACGATCCGCTCGCCGCCCCTGCCCTGCTGGCGGCGAACCCGGCGATCGGGCTGATCATTTCCGACGTGCTGATGCCGCGCCAGACCGGCCCGGAGATGATCGCCGCACTTTCCCCGCTTTATCCGCATATCGCGGTGCTGTTCGTCACTGGCTTTGCCGGCGAGGTGAACGTCGCGCAGTTCGGAGGGCACGAGGTGTTGCGCAAGCCGTTTACACTCAATGGCCTGGAACGCGCGGTCGTCACCGCAATGACGGCAGATCGCCGCGCCGCAGCCGATCGTATCGCCGCGGAATGATCGTTCACTGACGTGTTGCGATTGAGGATGACGCCCCGCCCTGCCGCCCCTATACCCGCGCGACCCAGCATACCGAGCCCAACCCGCGCATGAAATCCATCGACCGCTACATGGCCCGGCTGATCGCGGTGCCGCTGTTCTCGACGCTGCTGATCGCCGTCATGCTGTTTGTGCTCGATCGCATGCTCGGGCTGTTCAATTTCGTCGCGACGCAAGGCGGGCCGATCAGCGTCGTGTGGCGGATGCTCGCCAACCTGCTGCCCGAATATCTGGGGCTTGGCATCCCGATCGGGCTGATGCTGGGTATCCTGCTCGCGTTCCGGCGGCTGTCGACCTCGTCCGAGCTGGACGTGCTGCGCGGTGTCGGCATGAGCTACAACCGGCTGCTGCGCGTGCCGTACATGTATACGATCGCGCTGGCGCTGCTGAACCTCGCGATCGTCGGCTATGTCCAGCCGATCGCGCGCTATTATTACGAAGGCCTGCGGTTCGAGCTACGCACGGGTGCGCTCGGCGCATCGATCAAAGTCGGCGAGTTCACCAATCTCGGCCAGCGGATGACGCTACGGATCGAGGAGAGCAAGGACAAGGGCCGCGAGCTGTCTGGCATTTTCGTCCATGCATCGACTCAGACTGGCGACTGGCTGGGCGTCACCGCGGAGAAGGGCAAGTTCCTGGCGACCGACGATCCCAACGTCATCATCTTCCGCCTCGCCAACGGCACGCTCGTCCACGACAAGCCCGAGTTCAAGACGCCGCGCGTGCTGACCTTCACCAGCCACGACCTGCCGATCAACCTGCCCAAGTTCGAGAGCTTCCGCAGCCGCGGCGGTCGCAATCTCGAATATACGCTGCCTGAACTGGCCAAACAGGGCCAGCGCGGGGCGACGCTGGAGCAGCGCGACGGCAGCCGGTCGGAATTCCACTTCCGCCTCGCCGAGGTCGCGACGATGTTCCTGTTGCCGCTGCTCGCGCTCGCGCTTGGGGTGCCGCCCAAGCGATCTTCGTCCGCACTCGGCGTGTTCCTGTCGATCGTGATGATCGTCACCTATCACAAGGTGAACCAGTATGCGGCGGACGTCGGCGAACTGGGGCGGATCGACCCGATCATCGCGCTGTGGGTGCCGTTCACGATCTTCGCCGGACTGATCCTGTGGATGTATTACACCATAGCCTATGTGCCGGGAGGCCAACCGATCGGTGCGCTCGAGCGCGTGTTCTCGAAGACGTTCAAGGCGATCACCAAGCGCATTCCGGGCTTCCGGCCCAAGTCGCAGACGAGCAAGACCGCATGAAAACCGTCAGCTTCTTCCCGTCGCGCACGGTCGCTATCTACATGGGACGGATGTTCCTGGTGCGGACGTTCGCCGTGCTGGCCGCGCTCGTGCTGGTGCTCCAGGCACTCGACCTGCTGAGCGAGTCGGGCGACATTCTCGCCTATCCCGGCAATGGAGATGCGCAGGTCTGGCAATATGTCGCGCTGCGCGTGCCGCAGATCGTGTCGCGGTTCCTGCCCTTCTCGGTGCTGCTGGGGACGATCCTGACGCTGATCACGATGAACCAGAACAGCGAGATCGTCGCGCTGAAGGGTTCGGGGCTATCCGCGCATCAAGTGCTCGCGCCATTGCTGGTCGCGAGCCTCGGCGTGGCGGTGATCAGTTTCGCATTCAACGACCGGGTCGTGGCGCGCTCCACCGCGACGCTGAACCAGTGGCAGAAGGTGAATTACGGCAAGCTGCCGATCGATCGCGGCGACCGCGCCAACGTGTGGGTCCGCGATGGCGACGACCTGATCGAGGTCAATCAGATCCGCGGGCGCGGCGATGCGACGCGGCTGGGTGGGATCACGCTGTACGATCGTACCGGTGGCAACCTCGTCGCGATCCTGCGTGCCGATCACGGCAAGCGCGCCGGTGGTGGCTGGCTGGTCGAACCTGCGACGCGGTTCGATGTGGCGCGCGGTACCGTTACCAACCTTGGCTCGATCGTGATCGCGAAGGACGTACGGCCGGATCAGTTCACGCTGGCGAGCGTCGATGCGGATGGGTTGTCGTTCGGCGCATTGAAGGCGGCGATCGGCGACCTGTCCGATGCCGGACGCCCGACCAAGGCGCTCGAGGGCTCGCTATGGCACAAGCTGTCAGGGCCGCTGTCGTCGGTGTTGATGCCGTTACTGGGAGCGGTCGCGGCGTTCGGTATCGCGCGGTCGGGCAAGCTGTTCGTGCGCGCGGTGATCGGGATGGGCCTGGGGTTCGCGTTCTTCGTCGCAGATAATTTTGCGTTGGCGATGGGCAATCTTGGGGCCTACCCGCCGTTCCTGGCGGCGTGGGCGCCGTTCCTGCTGTTCTTCCTTATCGGGGAAGCGGTGCTGATCCGGTCCGAGGAATAGAGCCTCCCGCGAAGGCGGGAGCCCAGTCTGAACCCCCGCCTCCGCGGGGGAACACACACTCTCTCCTAGCGCCTAACCATCGTGCTGCGGGCGATCTTGCTCACCAGCCCCGGCAATCCCGGATAGCTCGCCTTGTGATACGGCGACATCGCATCCAGCTCCGCCGAGATCCGCCGATGTGCCTCACCGAGCGCGTGATATGGCAGTCCTGGCAGCAGGTGATGCAGCGCATGATAGCGCAGACCGACAGGCGCCCACAGCGCGGGCAGCAACGCCGGCGGCGGCACGTTGACCGTGTCGAGATACTGCGCGGTCACCGTCATCGGCTCGCCGTCATTCTCCCACAGATGCGCCACCAATGTGCGGACCTGGTTGAGCACTGCGAACGCCGACGCCACGCCGAGGATCGTCAGGAACGCACGCAAAGGCAGCACGCCCGTCACCGTAATTGCGATCAGCGTGATCGCCCACAGGCTCGCCGCGATCTCGAGGCGGTTCCAATAGGTCTTCGCCTCGCCCTCGGGCGTGCGACGGCGGAACTGAGGATTGATCGCAAGCGCCGAATAGCGCTCGACGATCATCGTCCGCAGCTTCGGCGACAGCAGCGACAACGGCGACAGGATCGCGAACCGGACAATCAGCGCGATTGGCGCCAGTGCGGACACGACGATGAACAGCGGCAACGTCCACGGCTTCATCAGCGCGAGCGGCAGATATTCGGGATCCTCGACCGTGCCATAGCGCGTCTTGGCATGGTGGAGGTTGTGCACGCCCTCATACATGAACGACGGCGTCATCATCGGCACGCCGACCAAGATGTTCCAGCCGAGCCGGAAGTTCGGCACCGACGTATGCTTCATGTGGCTGACTTCGTGGATGAAGCTCAGCCCGCGATACAGCCCGAGCACGGACGCGATCGCGGCGATCACCGCCACCGCCGTCGAGTCGCTCGTCGCCGCCACGAACAGCGCGCCATAGCCCAGCACCATCGACGCGATCAGGTCGCCCCAATACACCGCGGGCCGCGGCTTCACGAGGTCGCGCGTCAGGTCGGCGGCGGCACGCAGCATCGCCTTGTCGTCTGCAACGCGAACGACGCCAATCGGCGGAACGGGAGCGGCCTTGCCGCGGGCGAGGCTGAGCGATGTGTCCATGGGCATATCCATTGCTCGAAGATAATGGCTGCAGCGTGGCATTTACAGGTTGTCGGCCCACCCGCCTGCGGAGGAAACGCGATCACCGTGACAGTAGCGGCCGATAACGCATGTACTCGCCTTTGTCGGCATCGCTGGCTAGACACGCTCGACTGCGCTTTCGGGAACGACACATGGCCAAGCTTACGATACGTCCGGTCGAGACGAAGAAAGACCGGAAGATCTTCATCGACCTGCCGTTTCGCCTCTACGCGGACGATCCCAACTGGGTGCCGCCGCTGAAGTCCGAGGCGCTGGGGCTGATCACGCCTGCGAAGAATGGCTGGTTCAGCCATGCCAAGGCGCAATTGTTCCTCGCCGAGGAAGACGGCCGCTTGGTCGGGCGGATTTCCGCGCACATCGATACGCTCGCGCTGACGATGCCGCCCGAGCAGGGCTTCGGTCCCGGCGTCGGCCAATGGGGCCTGATGGAGGCCGAACGGCAGGACATCTTCCAGGCGCTGCTCGCGCGCGCCGAAGCGTGGCTGCGCGAACAGGGCATGACGCGCGCGATGGGGCCGATCAGCATGTCGATCTGGGAGGAGCCGGGCCTGCTGATCGACGGTTACGATCATCCGCCGACGATCATGATGGGCCATGCCAAGCGCGAATATCGCGGCTGGATCGAATGGGCGCAATATCGCCCGATCAAGCAGCTGATGACCTATGAGGTCGACGTCACGAAGCAGTTCCCGCCGATCGTCCAGCGCATCATCAAGTCGGGCGAGAAGAACGCGCGGATCACCGTTCGCAACGTCGACAAGACCAAGTTCGAGGAGGAGGCGGCGATCATCCTCGCGATCCTCAACGATGCGTGGAAGGACAATTGGGGGTTCGTGCCGCTCACCCCGCCCGAGATCAAGGACGTCGGCGTGAAGCTGAAGCCGATCGTCTTCAACGACCTGATCCGCATCGCCGAACTGGATGGCAGGCCGGTCGCGTTCATGATCACGCTCCCCGACCTGAACGAGGCGATCAAGCCGCTGAACGGCAGCCTGCTCCCGTTCGGCTGGGCCAAACTCTTGTGGTGGTTGCGCAAACCCAAGGTGCGGACGGTACGCGTGCCGCTGATGGGGGTGGTGAAGGAACTGCAGGCGTCGCGGATGGCGAGCCAGCTGGCCTTCATGATGATCGAATATATCCGCCGCGCCTCGGTCGCGAATTATGGTGCGAGCCGGGCCGAGATCGGCTGGATCCTCGACGACAATCAGGGGATGCGGTCGATCGCCGAGACGATCGAGAGCCGGGTGAACAAGGTGTACCAGGTGTACGAGCGGACGCTGTAGAGGGACCCCACCTTCCGTCATCCTGACGAAAGTCGGGACCGATGGCATCGAACACTGCCCTGCTTGGCTCTGGATCCTGACTTTCGTCAGGATGACGGAAGGCGTGTACGCGCTACTCCCGCTTCCCTTTGCCGAACGGCATCTTCAGCGTCACCGCGCCCCCTGCCCGACCGCGCCGGGCAGTTCGGTACGAATCGCGTGGACGTTGCCCTTGCCGCCCCCGGGTAGGCGAAACGACAGCGGATTGTCACGCAGCGGCTGGACGGGTTCGGCGAGCGTGGCGAGACGCTGATCGGTCGGCCGCGCGCAGACGACGATCTCGCCGTCGGGATCAGATTGCACCGGGCACGGCATCGTCGCTCGCGCGACGCGTTTGCGCAGTTCCGGCGGAAGCGGCGGCCCAGCTACCGCTTGGAGCAGGAACAGGCCGGCCAGCATCTAGAACCGCCGCGATATTCCGGCATACACCCGCGCATCCGGGGTGTCGTCGTTCAGCCCCGCCGCGCCGAGGATGTCGAACTGGAGATCGTCGTTCGCCATCCACGCCAGCGACAGCGCGGCGAGCGCCTGCGTCGCATGCTGGTCGGGATCGTTGTCGCGCAACGCCTGCACTTCGCCGGTGAGCGTGAAGTCCTTCGCGACCTTGAACGCCAGGCCCGCGGTCGAGCTGTACGCCAGATGCCGGCCGTTGCCGTCCTGATCGACCGCCGCATCGATCTCCGGTGTCAGATCGAGCGAGACCGTGTCCGACAGTTCGTAGGTCAGCGGCACGAGAAACCCCGCACCCCAGTCGCCTGCACCGATCGAAGACCGTCCGACCGGCAGCGTCACGAACGGCAGCACCGACACCGACACTCCCGAGCCATCCGGATTGAGCAGGTTCGCCTTCATTCCGAGCGACACGTCGCCGACGCCGTTGACCGTATCGACGCCCGTCGAGTCGCGCATCCGGTCATGCCCGAACGGCGTCCACCCAATTCGCGCCTCGATCGTGTCGCTCACCCCGACGCGGACCAACGTGTCGCCGAACAGGATGCTGTCTTCACGCGAACCGGGCTGATCGTCGCGCGTCCAGTCTGCGATCGACGTCTCGACCGAAATCTTGCCGGGCGCGATCGTGCAGGCGGGCGTATCGAGCCCGGGCCGCTCAGGGCAATATTCGCGGTCCTGCGCACTGGCGCTGGTCGCATACAGTGCCGCGAACGACAGCAGGGCGACCGATAGCGCCTTCACCGCAACCGGACCCATGTCGGTGCATGGTCGCTGGCCTTTTCACGGCCGCGATAGGCCTTGTCGACGCCGGCCTCGATCATCCGGTCGGCGGCCAGCGGGCTGAGCAGCAGGTGATCAATGCGGAACCCGGCATCGCGCTGCCACGCGCCGGCCTGGTAATCCCAGAACGTCCAGACGCCGCCCTTGGGGAATTGCGTGCGAAGCGCGTCGGTCCAGCCCTGCGCGACGAGCGCGCGGTAATGCTCGCGGCTTTCGGGCTGCATCAGCGCATCGTCCTGCATCGCGCGGACGGAGAAGGTGTCGTCGTCATTGGCGATGACGTTGTAATCGCCTGCGAGGATCGCTGGCTTTTCTTCAGCCAGGATTACGCGTGCGCGGTCGGCGAGGCGGTCCATCCAGCGGAGTTTATAGTCGAATTTGGGCCCCGGTTGCGGGTTGCCGTTGGGCAGGTACAGCGCTGCGACGATCAGACCGTCGATTTCCGCTTCGATATAGCGGCTGTGCTCGTCCTCGGGTTCGCCGTCGAGGCCGCGCTGGCGGACCACCGGCGTGCGGCTTTTCGCGAGGATCGCGACGCCGTTCCAGGCCTTCTGGCCGTGCCACACCGCGCCGTAGCCGACCGCTTCGATATCGGCGATCGGGAAGGTGTCGTCGCTCGACTTGAGTTCCTGGAGACAGACGATGTCGGGTTGCGCCTCGACGAGATACTCGATCAGCCGCGGCAACCGCGCCTTGATGCCGTTGACGTTGTACGTGACGATTTTCATGGCGTTGTCAGACCGAGAAGCTGGAGCCGCAGCCGCAACCCGAGGCGGCGTTGGGGTTCTCGACCTTGAACGCGGCGCCGGCGAGCGACTCGACGTAATCGACCGCGCAGCCGCGGACGAGATCGATGCTGACGCTGTCGACGACGAGCTTCACGCCGTCATGCTCGGCGATTACGTCGTCGGACTCGACCGAGTCGGCGAACCCGAACTTGTACTGGAACCCGGAACAGCCGCCGCCGTCGACCGAGAGTCGTAGGATCGCCGGCTTCCCCTGCTTGACGGCGATCGCCGCGACGCGTGCCGCGGCGGAGGGGGTGAGGATGATGTCTTGAACCAGCGTTGCCATGTCTGGGAGATAGGGGGTTGCGGTACTGGCGGCAACCTTGGCTGCGATGGCACGCGTGACGCCTGTCGAAGTTCCGCAGCCTCCGCCTCACCCGTCATCCCAGCGAAAGCTGGGATCTCATGCTGATGGTCCGTCCTCGGGGAGGGAGATCCCAGCTTTCGCTGGGATGACGGGGTTGCTGGACGATAGTCCGTCCCTGTGGGGCGAGGTCCCGGCTTTCGCCGGGATGACGCGGGTGTGCCCAACTATTGGCGCCTAGGCCTGCGTCGGCATTAGTCCTGTGCGGCGGGGCCGCCCGTCGACACTGGGATCGCGTTGACCGAGCGGTCCTGGGCGGCGAGCAGGTAATCCGCGGTGGTCAGGAACGGGATCGGGTTGACCGCGTGGCCGTCGATACGGACTTCATAGTGAAGATGCGGGCCGGTCGAGCGGCCGGTCGAGCCCATCAGCGCAATCAGCTGGCCGCGGGTGACGCGGGCGTTGTCGGCGACGAGGATCTTCGAAAGATGGCCGTAGCGGGTCGCGATGCCCTTGCCGTGGCTGATCTCGACCATGTTGCCATAGCCGCCCTGGCGACCGGCGTGCGCGATGATGCCGTCGGCGGTGGCGTAGATCGGCGTGCCGACCGGACCGGGAATATCGACGCCGGCATGCATCGCCGCGGTGCCGCGGAACGGATCCGAGCGGATGCCGAAATTGCTGGTGAACGAAAGCGAATGGACCGGCTGGACCGATGGGATCGCGATCACGCCCTGCTGAGTCGCGTCGAGCTTCTTCCAGGTCTGGAACAGCGTGCGGAACTGCGCGTCGGCACGGAGATCGGCGGTGGCTTCCTCGGTGTTGGCGGCGATCATCGGACCGCCGGTGGCTGCAATGTGGTGCAGCTTAGCGCCGTTGGTCGACGTGGCGACCTGCGCCTGGGCGGTAACGCCGAAGCCAGATAGCGCGATCATTGCGGCGGCACCGGCGACCCGGCGGAAAACGGATGATGTGGCGGTCACGGACGCGGTCTTGAAGCGCGTCACGATGGCTGCTGCGGTAAATTCGACCATTGGTCCCCGACACAAAAATGCAGGGCCGTTCGCGTGAAAGCGCACGGCACCGAAACTCTGTCCTGACTCGCAGCCCCTCCGCGCCCCAGACACTGGGAGTTAGGCCAAATACGGCCGTTCCGGGCAAGGGCGCGCGGGCGTTCTAGCGGCGGGGCGGCAGGTTGATGCGGCGAGTTGATGCGGATCAGGGCACTTAGCCGGGAACGATGCCGCAAGGCGCCGGAATATCCGCGAATCCCGGGGCCTTACGGAAACGTCTTCAGAGTGCCTTTGCGGCTGCCAGCACGGCGTCAGCATGGCCAGGAACGCGGACCTTGTGCCACACCTTGGCGAGCGTGCCGTCGGCGCCGAACAGGAACGTCGCGCGCTCGATGCCCATGTACTTCTTGCCGTACATCGCCTTCTCGACCCAAACGCCGAACGCCTCGCAGGCAACGCCGTCGACATCGCTGCCGAGTTGCACGGTAAGCGCATGCTTGGCGGTGAATTTCGCGTGCGAGGCGGGCGTGTCCTTCGAGATGCCGACGACCTTTACGCCGGCCGACTCGAACGCTTCGGCCAGTGCGGAAAAGTCCTTCGCCTCGGTGGTGCAGCCCGAGGTGTCGTCCTTCGGATAGAAATAAACCACGAGCGGCGCACCCAGGCTCGCTAGCGACACGGCTGTGCCGTCAATCGTGACGTTCACGTCGGGGATCTTTGCGCCTTCATCCATCATGCTCTCCCGTCACTTGTGTCCAGAACCGGCGAACCTCCTGCCGCGTCGATTCGAGCGCGGCAACCACCGCCGGCCAGTCCGCGACGCCGATCGCACGCGCGATCAGTTCTTCCGTCGCGTGACCCGGCGGCGCGGCATCGGGCGCGACGAGGCGAAGCGTGACCAGCAGCCGGGTCAGCACGTCATGCGCAGCAAGCAACGTCGGCGGGACAAGGCCTTTAGTCGTAAGTCGATCGATCGCGGCGCCCAGATTGGGATCAAAGCCGGCGCGGTTGACCAGCTGGACGACGTGCACCGCGAATTCCAGATCGACGAGGCCGCCGGGGAGAAGCTTGGCGTCGAGCGGTCCCTTGGGTGGCTTGTGCGCCGCCATGTCCGCGCGCATCGATTTGGCCTCTGCGACGACGTCGCGGGTCGGGCGGTCGCCTTCGAGCACGCCGCGGACGATCTCCGCGACCGAGGCGCGCGCGTCCAGCGAACCGAACACCGGCCGCGCCCGGGTGAGCGCCATATGCTCCCACGTCCACGCATCCTCGCGCTGGTAACGGGCAAAGCTGTCGAGCGTGACGACCAGCGGCCCCTGCCCGCCCGACGGCCGCAACCGCGTGTCGATCTGGTAGAGCGGGCCGGCGGCGGTCGCGACCGATAGCGCCGCGGTCACGCGCTGGGCGAGCCGATTGTAATACAGCGTTGCACCAAGCGGTTTCGGCCCGTCGGACTCCGCGGTGAAGTCGCCCGTGAACAGATAGATCAGGTCGAGATCGGACGCGTGCGTAAGCATCGCGCCGCCCATCCGCCCGAGCGCGAGGATGACGAGCTCGCCGCCCGGCACCGCCCCATGCGCCTTGGCGAACTCCTCGATCGTCGCGCGGGCCAGCACGCCGATCGCTGCCTCCGCCACCCGCGCATAGCCCGCGGCGACATCCAGCGGATCGGACGCGCCCGCGACGATCTGCGCGCCGAGCGCGAACCGCAATTCACCGACCACCCGGCGGACATGATCGAGCCGGGCCTGGTAATCGCCCCCGGCCTCGCCTGCGCGCATCGCCGCCTCCAGCGTCGCGATATCACCGACCGGCTCGAACGCGGTGGCGTCGATCAGCCCGTCAAGCAGGTTTGGTCGTCGCCCGAGATCGTCAGCGAGAGTCGGCGCATGACTGAGGATCGCGGCGAGTAACGTCGCCAGCCCCGGCCGCGCCTCCAGCAAGCGGAAGATGTTGATCGCGCTCGGCAGGCGTTCGAGCAGAGCATCGAGCCTGAGCAACGCCGCTTGCGGCACCGGCGCGGTCGCAAACGCCGTGACGAGGGTCGGCAGCACCGCCTCCAGCGCCTCTCGCGCGGCCGGGCTACGCAGCGCAGGATACGCTCCACTCCGCCACGCCTCGATCCGACGACGCGCAGGCTGGGGCTCGTCGAACCCCGCGGCGGCGAGGTCGGCCTCCAGCGTCACCGCGTCATGCGAAAAGGCAGGGCGCACGGTGTCGTCGAGCGCATCGTAGATCCGCCCGGTCGCCGCCACCCGCGGTACGAGCAGCTCCAGCAATGCCCCCGCATCCTCCAGCCCGTGCAGCTTGGCGACGCGATCGAGCGCCTCTCCGATCGGCAGCGCGTGAGTCTGGCGATCGTCGATCATCTGCACGCGGTGCTCGATCGTCCGGAGCAGCGTGTAGCCGTCAATCAGCGCCTGCGACTCGTCGGCGCCGATCCAGCCCGCCTCCGCCAGCCGCGCGAGCGCATCGCGAGTCGCGGGCGCACGGACGCTTCGATCGCGCCCGCCGTGGATCAGCTGGTGGATCTGCGCGAAGAACTCCGCCTCGCGTATCCCGCCCCGCCCGCGCTTCAGATCGTAGCCCGGACCGAAAGCCTGCCCCTGCGAATGATGATCGCGGATCCGCGCGGAGATACCGCGGATCTCGCCGATCGCCCCGAAATCGAGCGCGCGGCGCCATACGAACGGCCGGATCGCATTGAGAAACCGCTGCCCCAGCGCGACATCCCCCGCCGCCGCGCGCGCACGAATGAACGCGGCGCGCTCCCAGGGCAGCGCCTGCGCCTCGTAATAGCCGATCGCCGCCTCGACCGGCAGGACGATCGGCGTGATCTCGGGCGAGGGTCGCAGCCGCAGGTCGACGCGCAGGACATAGCCGTCGCCGTCACGCGCCTGGAGCAGCTCGACAACGCGCTTGCCGATCCGAACCGCCGCCTGCTCTGGCTCCTCGCGCGGTTTCAGCGGCAGCGTCGCCGGATCGAACAGCAGGATCGGATCGATGTCCGACGAATAATTGAGTTCGCCGCTGCCCTGTTTGCCGAGCGCGATCGCGGTGAAGCCGAGCGGCTCTGCGCCGGGCGTCCGCTCCTCGATTGCGGCACGGATCGCGGTATCGAGTGCATAATCGGCAAAGCGCGTCAGCGCCCCTGTCACCGCGGTGAGGTCGAGCACGCCCGCCAGATCGCCGATGGCGACGTTGAGCGCCATTGCGCGCCGTTCGAGCCTCAACCGTTTTGCGACCGGCATATCGGGCTCGGCGCTCGACAACCCCAGATCAAGACGTCCCGCCGCGAACGATCGCACGATGACCGGTTCACGGTCGAGGATCATTGATAGAAATGGCGACCACAAGCGGGCGCGATCAACCGCATTATCTAACTTATGTTCAGTATTCGGCATGACCACCCCGCAATACTCAATAATAAAAGTATTGCTTGACAAACGAAAGCAACGAATTTCGCGATCGCACGTTGTGCGCGGTATGATGTATTCTTCTCTAACGATCAAACGCGAAACCGATGGCCAACAGATCGTGCGGCGCCCCCGCGTCACCGACGCGGTCGGCGATGTGCTGCGCAATGCCTTTAGTGAACAGGGTGGCTTGCCCGCCGATATGGAGCGGCTTTTGCGCCAACTGGATGGAACGGGTCAGAGCTTCCACTGATCGGGAAGATGCAAGTGCAGCACCAGCCTAGCCCGGCCATGGTTTGAGCACGCATGCTCAAAGCAGTCCAATGTAGCGGCCTCATTCCGGCATCCCCGACATCGGGTAACTTTCAGAAACCGAACTACGGCACCAACCACCCCGGAATATCTCCGGGGCGACAGCTATGCATCGCAGTTTAGCGACCGCGACTCAGATGTTCGACGTCACCCATGATCGAGTCGAGCGCCGTCTTACTGGTGTCCGTCTCATGATCGCGGCGTGATGGCAGCGAACCGTCGGTCAGGATCGTCTCCAACGCGACGCGACCGCGCGCGACGCGGCTCTTGATCGTGCCGACCGCGACGTTGCAGATCTCCGCGGCCTCTTCGTACGCGAAACCACCCGCACCGACGAGAATCAGCGCCTCGCGCTGTGGCTGCGGGAGATGCATCAGCGCACGCTGCATGTCGCCGAGTTCGACGTGGCGATCCTGGCTAGCAGGCGCGGCGAGGATGCGGTCTGCGACAAGATCGTCCCACTCGCCCTTGAAGCGCGCGCGACGCATCTGCGACAGATACAGGTTGCGCAGAATGATGAAGGTCCAGGCGCGCATGTTGGTGCCAGCCTGGAAGCGCAGACGTGCGGCCCAAGCCTTGAGCAGCGTCTCCTGAACCAGATCGTCCGCGAGATCGCGGCTTCCGGATAGCGAGCGCCCGAACGCACGCAAATGAGGGATCACCTGCGCAAGCTGAACCTTGAACTCGGCGTCGGACAAAGAGACATGCTCCACCGGCGCGACGACTTCGTCGATATCGTCCTCATCGTCGGTATGTGGAGCAGGCTGAACCATGAAAATCCTGTCAGTATCGATCGTTAGCTTACGAGCACGTCATCGGACGTGCTGCACCAAGTGTAGCAGCTTGCAGGCGAACATAGGCGTTCACACCGGCAATGCCAGCCATGTACGCCTAACTTATGTCAGCGAATAACGAGGAAGCCAAATATCGCTATGACGAGCACCAGGGATATGACGAGGATATACCGGGTCATATGCGGGGTGGAGCCTGCGCGGGCATCTTCGGTGGCAATATGAATGGGTTCGTTCGGATCAGCCATGTCGAGTAAACCCCCGAAAACCGTTTTGGGTCCGCAACCATTTACGGAAGCGAACCCAAGATGCATCGACACGGACACGCGATCAAGCGGTTGGAAAAACTGACCGCTAACGCCGCATGTCAGCCTGCGATCTTACGCGACAGGAACGGTCGCCTGATCGAAGAACAGCGCCTGGCTGATCGCCGCCTTCACCGTGGAGCGCTGGAACGGCTTGGTGATCAGGAACGTCGGCTCGGGACGCTCGCCGGTCAGCAGACGCTCGGGGAATGCGGTGATGAAGATCACCGGAACCTCGAACTCGGCAAGGATATCCTTGACGGCGTCGATGCCCGAACTGTCGTCGGCAAGCTGGATGTCGGCCAGCACGAGGCCCGGCCGCGTTTCCATCGCCAGCGCGACCGCTTCGTCGCGGGTGACGGCAACACCGGTCACATCATGGCCCAGATCCCGAACGATCGTCTCGATATCCATCGCGATGATCGGCTCGTCCTCGATGATGAGGACCTTGGCCCGCGTCTGGCTCTCGATCTCGGAAAGTGCTTCGGCGACGAGATCGTCGACTTCGCTCGAATCGACCTCGATCAAATAGGCCGCGTCCTCTGGCGTAAAGCCTTCCATTGCGGTCAGCAGCAGGGCCTGACGCGACAGTGGCGTCATACGAGCGAGACGCGCACGGGCGACTGCCTCATGACCGCCGCCGTCCGATATCGTCTCATCGGCAACCTCGTCGAAGTTGGCCGAATTCCAGATCACCTGGAACATCCGATACAAGCCCAGGCGGGGATCGACGTCCCGCGGGAACTCTTCGGGTGCGGCGACGATCGCCTCGAGCGTAGCGCGCACATATTTGTCGCCGTGCATCTGACTGCCGGTCAGGGCCCGGCCGTAGCGCCGCAAAAAGGGAAGGTGCGGTGCGAGTTGCTGTCCAAGCGACATGGGTAACGAATACTCCCTGATCCTACGCGGCCCCTCATGTGTCGGGTGCCTCGTATCATTGCAATGGCGATAGCCGAAAAAGCATCCTTTGGTCCAAAAGGCACATACGGCTGGACCAAAGGTTCGATTTTCGCTTGAACAGGGAACTAACGAGACAGTGTTTGGTTTCACCTCCATCGTAGGCGACTCCGCAACCCGCTCGACATCCGTCGTGGCGGGTTTGCATATCGCCCTTTTGTGACATGGTATGCCAGATGATCAGGTTCGCGTCGTGCAGGGGGAAGTTTTGAGTTTGGGCCACGACACGCAGAATACAGTGCCTGCTACCACCTCCACAAAGGGGCCGGACAAGGATCAGCAAATGGGGTCGGCCCTTCGTTCGGTTTATCAGAAAACCGTCGATGAGGCGATCCCGGAGGATCTGCTGGACCTTCTCGGCAAGCTAGACTGAGCGCGGGCCGCATGGCCTCGCCGCAAAATTCCATCCCAGTTCAGCCCGCCGTAACCGCCATTGCCACCGAGCATGACGACCAGACCGACGGCCGACGCGAAACCCGGCTGATTTCGGCGATGGGGCGGCTGCCCACGGGCGCCAAGCTGTTTCTGATCCTCAGCGCGGCATTGTTGCCGTTGGCGCTCATAGCCGTTTTCGCAACCTTCCAGACGACTCGGCTGGCCGATACCGAGGCGCGGGCGCGCCTGCGCGTGACCGCGAACGAAAGCGCGCGGGCAATCGCGATCGAGTTGGTCGGCGACATGACCGCATTGCGGGTCGCGGTGAACGCGCTCGGTAACGATCCCGCCGACGCGCCGAGTTGCGCGCGTGCCCAAGGCGTATTCGCCCAGCAATCCTCCGCCGGCACACGGTTCGTCATCACCGACCGCGCCGGCACCGTATTATGCGGCACGCCGATCCCGATGCCGGCGGCGCTCCGCCAGACCGATATGCCGATCACGGCGGATATCATCCCCAACCGCGGACTGGTGCTGGCGATCTCCGGGCCCGGTGGCGATACGTTCGCCCGCGCCTATTTCCCGCAGCCGTTCCTCCAGAAGATCGGCCGCCCGTCCAGCCGCGCACTCACCTTCAGCAGCGCGCTGGTGCTCGACGAAGATGCCTTGACGCTCGAGACCATCCCCGACGAACGCCCGCTCGATCGCATGGAGACGATGCGGACCGATCTGGGCGTTGCCGGGATCGCCTTGCGCACCAGCATCCGAAGTGCGCCGGTCACCTCGTCGCTGGTCGTGGCGATGCTGCTTCCCTTGTTGATGTGGCTCGCAGCAGCAAGCATCGCATGGTTCGTCGTCGACCGTCTGTTGATCCGACCACTCCGCCGTCTTCGTGGTGCAGTCGCTGCGTTTACGCCGGGTGAGACGCTCGATCTCGGCGAGGTCCGGACGTTGCCGGCACAGGAAATCCGCGAACTCGGCGACACCTTCCAGGCGATCAGCCAGACCGTGGCGCTGCACGAGGCCGGGCTCGCGGAGGGGCTCGTCCGCCAGACCAAATTGACGCGCGAAGTGCATCACCGGGTCAAGAACAACCTGCAGGTCATTTCCAGTCTCATCAATTTCCATGCGCGGAGCGCACCGAGCGAGGATGCGACGGTGGCCTATGCGTCGATCCAGCGCCGCGTCGATGCGCTCGCCGTGGTCCACCGTAATCATTTCGCCGAACTCGAAGAGAATCGCGGCCTGAACCTGCGGACGATGATCGGCGAACTGTCGGCTAACATTCGTGCGACCGCGTCCGAACGATCGCATGGATTGGGGATCACGCTGGATATCGATCCATACCTGGTCAATCAGGACGTCGCCGTGGCGATCGCGTTCCTCGCGACCGAAACGATCGAGCTGGCGATATCCTGTGATCCCGCCGCGCAGATTCGGATCGTCGTCAAGCCTGCCGACGCGCCCGAACGCGCGCTGTTGCGCGTCGTCTCGCGCGCCCTCGTGGAGAGCGATGCGTTTCGCGAGGCCGTCGTGCGCTATGGCCGCGTCATGGAAGGCCTGTCGCGGCAGTTGCGCTCGCCGTTGCACCACGACCCGCTGGTCGGCGCTTACGAGATCGCGTTCGCAGTCAAGGGGCGCGACTGATCGGCAGCAAGTCGCTGACGGTTAATACTTGTTAGCCCTAGTTTTTTCGGATAATCGTCGCGCGACGGGAACATCTTGGGGCGGTCGCCGTTCAACATTACGGACAGCGACTTTATGCCCCCCGCTCTCGCTGTCCAAGTCATAGGCCCGGATGCATCACCCTCCCCCCGGTGATGCATCCGGGCCTTTATCGTTCGGTGCGCGATGCCCGTGCGCAAGCCGCTGAATCCGCGCAAATAGTGCCCGGTCGATCGGAACGAACCGCGATCCCGAACATTTCACCCCCGGTGGCATTAGTGCCTTTTCTAGGAGGAAGTTTCATGCGTAAGTTGGTTGGATTGGTTGTCGTCGCAGGCGCGCTCATGGTTTCGGCATGCAACACCGTTGAGGGTGCAGGCAAGGACGTGGCATCGGCGGGCAAGACCGTCGCGAAGACCGCAGACAGCGCCAAGTAAGCCTCGCGCTTTTGATACGGAACGGGGTCCGGTGCACATGCACCGGACCCCGTTTTCGTATCGGTCTTTGGTAGCCTTCAGCTTTCGACGATATCGGTGGACTCGCCCTCGACCGCCTTGGCCTTTGCCCGGCTACGCTCGGTGAACCAGATGCCGATCAACGCGAGTTCGTACAGAATGACCAGCGGGATCGCCAGCAACAGCTGCGACCCGATATCCGGCGGCGTCAGCACCGCTGCGATCGCGAAGGCCGCAACGATCGCGTAGCGCCGCGCACCGATCAGCTGCTTACGCGTGACGATCCCTGCCCGCTCCAGCAGCATCAGCAGCACCGGCAGCAGGAACGAGATCCCGAAGCCGAACAGAAACTGCATCGTGAACGAGAGGTAGTTGCCGATCGCCGGCAGCGCTTCGCGGTGAATCCCGCCGACCATCCCGTCGAACCCGAGCAGGAAGTGCAGCGCCATCGGAATGGCGATGTAATAGGCCATCGCCGCGCCGGTCAGGAACAGCACCGGGGTCGCGAGGATGAACGGCAGGAGCGCACGCTTCTCCTTCTTGTACAGGCCCGGCGCGACGAACTGCCAGAGCTGGTTCGCGATCACCGGGAACGACAGCATCATCGCCGCGAAGAACGCCACCTTGATCTGGACGAAGAATGCCTCGAAGATCTCGGTATAGATCACCTTGTTCTGCCCCGCCGCGAGCAGGGGGTGGACCAGGAAGCCGAAGATATCCTCGGCAAAATACATCGCGATCCCGAACGTCACGACCAGCGCGGCGATGCAGTACAGCAACCGCCGCCGCAGCTCGATCAGATGGTCGAGCAACGGCGCCCGGCTTGCGTCGATCTCGCTCATGCTATGCTTTCGGCGTTTGGGGAGGCGTTCACAACCATAACGCTCACGATGACGCTATGTCGGACTTGCCGGTCTTGTCGTCGGGATGGACCACGGTCGAGACCGGGCTATCCAAGGCGTCCTTACTACGATCCGCGAGCGGCTTACCGTCATGGTCGGTTCGAACCGCAGACGTGTCGGACGAGGTCGCGGTAGACGATGACGCGGCGGGGGTGCGCCGTCGGACGGAGCGGCGGCCACTACCGGCTTCTCGACCATGACCGGCTCGTTCGTGTGATCGTCCGCATCGTCGATAGACCGGTAATCGCGCCGGTGCTCGTCCGTTTCCGGCGAATGCACGACCTGTGCGGTATCCGCCGCTGCATCCGCACTCGTCTGCGGATGCTCGCGCATGATGCGTTCGTTTTCCGACGCCCAGCGCTTTTCCATCTCTTCGAGTTCGGCCTCGCGAACCATCGAATCGAAACCCGAGCGGAATTGCCGCGCGACGCCGCGCGCCTTGCCGACCCAATAGCCGACCACGCGCATCGCCTTGGGGAGGTCCTTCGGACCGATCACGACGAGCGCGACGAATGCCACGAGCAGGAACTCGGAGGGCGCGATATCGAACATTCAGCCGCGCCTATCTAGGGTCTTCAACTCTGCCAACTTCAAGCACGCATGCTTTAGGCAGGACGGTCGTCGCGGACGCGATTGCCATCGCGATCGAACGCGGGGTCGGCAGACTTCTGCGCTTCGATCCGCGCCGACGGCTTGGCCGGCGTCTCGTCGTCGTTCTCCGACATGCCCTTCTTGAAGTTCTTCACGCCCTTGGCGACATCGCCCATCAGGTTCGAGAACCGACCGCCGCCAAGAAGGAGGATCGCGACAACCGCGAGGACGAGCAAGTGAATCGGGCTAAAACCGCCCATGGCCATTCTCCTGAAAACTGGACCCTATCTAAGGCTCATCCCGTCCCAATGCCAGAGATTGCGCCATCCCACTGCCATCTTCATCATCTTCAAGCCGATCGAAGGCGAGATCGACCGGATCGAGCAGCCCCGCAGCGCGCAGATCGTCGATCCCCGGCAGGCCGCGGCGGCTCGCCAGCCCGAAATGGACAAGAAATTCGGGGCTCGTCGCGAACATAAGCGGCCGCCCCGGCACCTCGCGCCGCCCCGCCGGTTTCACCCAGCCCGCTTCCATCAGCACGTCGAGCGTCCCCTTCGAGATTTGCACCCCGCGAATCGCCTCGATCTCCGCGCGGGTGACCGGCTCGTGATAGGCGATGATCGCCAGCGTCTCGATGCCGGCGCGGCTGAGCCTGCGCGGCTCCTCGCGGTCGCGGCGGAGCATGTGCGCCATGTCCGGTGCGGTCTGGAACTGCCAGCGTTCGCCGCGCCGGACGATATGGATACCGCGCCCGGCATAATCGGCCGTCAGCCGGCCCAGCGCCGCGCGGACATCGCCCGCCCCGACATGCGCGCGGATCGAGTCGATCGTCAGCGGGCTCTCGGCCGCGAACAGCACCGCCTCCACCGCGCGTACGTAATCGTCCGGCAGCGTCATGCGCGCGCCCTGAGATAGAGTGGGGCGAAAGGCGAGGCCTGACGCAGCTCGATCTTGCCCTGTCGCGCGAGTTCGAGTGCCGCGACGAAACTCGATGCGAGCGCCGAGCGCCGCAACCGTTCGCCTGCTTCGGGCAGGAAGCTTTCGATCACGCTCCAGTCGATCCGTTCGCCGACCAACATCGACACGCGCTCCAGCGCCGCCTCCAGCGTCATCACCTCGCGGTCGGCGACGACATGCATCACCGGCCGCGTCCGCGCGGAAATCCGACCGTAAGCGGCGATCAGATCGAAGATTTCCGCCTGCCACGCCGCCTTCCGCACCGTCCGCAGCCCCTCCGGTGCGCCCCGCAGGAAGACGTCGCGCCCGGTCCGATCGCGCGCCATCAGCCGGGCGCCCGCCTCGCGCATCGCGCTTAGCCGCTCGAGCCGGAGTTGCAGCCGCAGCGCGAGTTCTTCCGGGTCCGGCTCGGCGAGCGGATCGCGCGGCAACAGCAACGCCGATTTCAGATACGCCAGCCACGCCGCCATCACGAGATAGTCCGCCGCCAGTTCCAGCTTCAGCGCGCGCGCGGAGTCGACATAGGCGAGATACTGCTCGACCAGCGCGAGGATCGAAATCTTCCGCAGATCGACCTTCTGCCCGCGCGCGAGCGATAGCAACAGATCGAGCGGCCCCTCCCACCCGTCGAGATCCAGCGTCAGTTGGGCGTCATCCATTGGCGCACGCTACAGCATGCAGGAAAACAGTGCATCCCGGGGTGGTGCGGTAGCTTGGCGCGAGAAGGCGCTGGCGATGGAGACGGCTGGCACGCGGATTGAGTGATGTGGCTCTGGCTCGTGGGGCGGGTCACGCAACCTCAAGCTCTCCCCGCAAACTGACGCCCCCCAAACCGTTCGTGCTGAGTAGCGACTGAGTAGGCTCGTCCGAGCCGTATCGAAGGCGCGTATCGAAGCACCGGTTCCAAGCACCACGCTTACCAAAGATCCACCCCGGCGGAGGCCGGGGCCCAGTTGGGGGACGTCAATTGTCGGCGTCGCGCTTCGTTACTGCGACCTCTCCAACTGGACCCCGGCCTCCGCCGGGGAGGTGAGTAGGGAGATGTGCACTAGTCTTAAATAAGCTCAAACCCGCGCCAACAACGCATCCCGCGTAGCGACCAGTTGGGCGAAATCACCCTCAGCCGCCCCGACCGACGCCATCGCGCGGTCCAACCGCGCGCGCGCCGCTGGCGAGATTTCCTCCAGCCGCCTGGCGATCTCGACCATCTCGTCCATCCGCGCCCAACAATCGAGCACCACGTCACACCCCGCCGCAATCGCCCCAGCAGCCTTGTCGCCAGCGGTGCCCGACAGCGCCTTCATGTCGATATCGTCGGTCATCAACAGCCCGCCGAAGCCGATCCGCTCTCGGATGATCCGCTCGATCACGATCGGCGACAGCGTCGCGGGGCGGTCGGCGTCCCACGCGTCGAAGACGATATGCGAGGTCATCCCCATCGGTACCTGGTTGAGCGTGCGGAACGGTTCGAGGTCGATCTCGAGCTCGGCATCGGTTGCGGTGACGGTCGGGAGGTGGTGGTGCGTGTCGAGCTTGGCGCGACCGTGACCGGGCATGTGCTTGACGACACCAACGACGCCGCCTTCTGCCAGACCCTCGAGCATCGCCCGACCCAACGCCGCCACCCGCATCGGGTCCGACCCGTAGGTGCGGCAGGAAACAGCCTCCGTCGTATCGGGCTGCGCAACGTCGAGCAGCGGCGCGCAGTCGACGGTGATGCCGACTTCGCTGAGCATCACCCCCAGCGCCTGACCGTTCGCCCGCGCCGCCTGGATCGCGGTCATCGGCGCGCGCTCATACGCCGCGTCGAACACCGGGCCTGCCGGAAATACAGGCCATTCGGGCGGGCCCATCCGCGCGACGCGACCGCCTTCCTGGTCGATCAGGATCGCCAGATCGTCGCGCCCGGCGAGCGACCGCAGCGAGTCCGTCAGCGCGCGCACCTGAGCCCGGTCGACGATGTTGCGCTTGAACAGGATGTAGCCGGCGGGCTCGCACTCGGCGAAGAACGCGCGTTCCTGGGGCGTGAGGACGGGGCCGGACAGGCCGAAGATGACGGGCTTCATGACTGGGTCCTAAACCGAAAAATTCCCTTACCGTTCGCCCTGAGCGAAGTCGAAGGGCCTGCGCGACATAAGGCCACCACCCCGGCGAAGGCCGGGGCCCAATTGGGGGACGGTCATGACCAAGGGCAGCATTTTGTTACTGCGACCTTTCCAGTTGGGCCCCGGCCTTCGCCGGGAGGTAGTAATTCGCGAAAATCGCGCGTGAGCAACCGGGAACGCTCAATAATCCTTCGACACGCGGACGTTGGCGCTCTGGCGGCCGAGCGTAGAGATGCTCGACAACAGCGACAGCCAGCGCGTGACCTGGAACTCGACCTGCGTGGCGGAATAGCCCTGCCCGTCGGTGACGATCTCCGCATATAGCCGCCGCGTCACGTATTTGCCCGCCGCGATCGACGTCCCCTGGCCCGTCTGCGGGTCCGCCGGCAGGATGCGCAGGCGGTCGAGCCCGGCCGCACGGCGCACCGCGTTGATCGGGTTGAGGCCATTGCCACCGCCCTGCAACGCCGCCACCGCCGCCGCCAGCTGCAGCGCCTCGGGTGCGGACAGATTGGTGATCGAGGTGCCGAACAGCAGCCGCGAGAGCAGTTCGTCCTCGGGCAAGGCCGGCGTGCTGGTGAAGCTGATCTCGGGTTTCAGCGCGTAACCGGTCACCCGGATCGAGGCGCTGAGCCCGGTCGAATCCGCGTTCGCCTCGATATCGAGCGCGGGGTTGGCGGGCACCTGTCCGTCGAAGCGGATCACGCCGCGCGCGAGTTCGAACTTGCGACCGGCGAACTCGTAGTCGCCGCGGATCAGCGTCGCGCGGCCGGTGATCGCAGGGTTCTCGGGCTGGCCGGCGATCTGGAGGTTGGCGGACCATTCGCTGGTAAGCCCGAGCCCGCTGACCATCACCTGGTTCGGCGCGCGCGCCTTGATCGCCAGCGTCCAGGGCTTGGTCGGCATCTCGATCTCCTCGCCACCATCGGGCAGGTTGATCTCGCGGATGTTGAGTTGGGGAACGGCGCTGGCCGCGGTGGCCTGGCCGAGGCGGTAGCGGCTCTTGTTCAAAACGACGTCGCCTGCGATCGTGCCGCCCGAGCCGTTCGACCTGAACGTCAGCGGGCCGGAGACGGTCGCGCCGATGTCGTCGCGGTTGATCATCACCGCCTTGTCGGCCTGCAAGGTCAGATCGAGGCCGACACCGTTGGCGGCGGCGAACTCGAACTGACCGGTACCGGTGACGCGCCCGCCCTTGCCTGCGTCCGCGCCGAACCGGTCGATCACGAGCCGCGATCCACCGAAGCGGCCGGTCGCCTGGACGTTGGACAGGACGGTGCCCGTGGTCGCGCTTTCGATCCGCGCGCCGTTCGCCTGGACGACGCCGCGCAGCGTCGGGTTGGCGAGCGTGCCGACGACGTCCGCGCCGATCGCGACCGGGCCCGACAGGTCGAACAGCTCGACACCGGTGAGCCGCCACAGCGTGTCGGCAGGGCCGCTGTACCGCAGTTGCCCGAACAGGCGGGCCTTGCTGATCCGCGAGGCGAAATCCCCCTGCCCGAGTGGCGCGAGCTGGGCTTGCGCACGGCCGATCGTCTTGCCCGCCGACGCGATGACGGCGCGCAGGCCGAGCTTGTCGGGGGAGAGCACCGCCGCGACGCCGACGTCGATCGGGCGCGACGAGAGGACGAGACCGGCGCGGCTAAGCCCGCGAATCGTGACGTTCGCCTTCCCCGTCGGCGCGGCACCGTTCGCGGTCGCGACCGTGACGCTCCCCGACGCGCTCCCGCTGAGGCCGAGCCCGGGATACGCGATGTCGAGGATCGCGAGCGGCATCCGCGTCAGGCTGGCGTCGATCGCGGTGCTGGCGGCGGTAAAGCGGCCGCCGACCTGTGCCTCGCCCCCGGAGAAGCTGAGCCTGGTCGGCGCGAGGTGCCAGCCGTCCTCGGCCTGGGTGACGATTGCCGGGGTGAGCAGTTTCAGCGGCCGGCCATCGAGCGTGCCTTGCGCCGAGATCGCGTAGCTGTTGGCGGTGACCTGCGTGACGCTCTGGATGTCGAACGCCCGGCCGCGGGAGCCGGCGATCGACGCCTTGATCGTGCCGACGCCGCCCCGGAGCGACGCGGACCCGTTGAGCCGGGCGAGGCTGAGCGCGCCGCGACGCAGCCCGAGGCCGGTCGCGGTGGCCTCGATCGAGGTGCCGGCGGGATCGAGCAACGTGACGAAATCGAGCTTGCCCGAGCGGAGCGCGACGGTGTCGAGCGTCGCGGCCTTGGCGGCGAGATGCCCTTCGATGCGCTGGATCTGGCCGACCGGGCGGAACAGGAGTTCACCCGAGATACCGCCGCCTGCGACTGCCAGCGCGCCGTTGAAGCCGCCATCGACCACCGCGACATTGCCGCTCGCGCGCGCGCCGGCGACGTTCAGTGCCGCGACCTGGATCGTCGCACCGGCACCGGGCGGCAACAGGATCGCGCCGTTGGTGGTGAACGGCCCGAGCCGCGAGCCGCCCGCGGTGAACGGCCCGAGCCGCGAGCCGCCCGCCGCGGTGAACGCGAACCCTTGCGGCGTCGGATCCAGATGCGCGCGGACGTTCGACAGGCCGAGCGTCGCATTGGGGCTGGCGAAGACGAGGTCGAGCGTCGGCTTCTCGATCTGGCCATCGAGTTTCAGCGTGAGCGAGCCGTAGGTGGTCTGGCGCCCGCCGCCCTCGAAATGAAAGGTGCCGTCACGGCGGCGAAAGCCGTTGCCGGTCAGCCGGATCTGCGGCGCGGTTAGCACGAGGTTCGTGAAGTGCAGGACGCCGTCGGTGGTGCGTTCGAGGTCGGTGGTGATCCGCGGCAACCCGCCCGCGAGACTGCGGAAGAAGGCGTTGTCGAGCCGCACCATCTGCGCGCTGCCTTGGCCGATGACGCGCGTGCCCTTGCGGTTCGGGCCGGGGACGACCCGCAAGGTCGATTTCACGTCGACGATGCCGAGACCGGGGATCAGATACCGCCCCAAGCCACCGTTGATGCCGACCTCGAACTGACCGTTGCGCAGGTCGACCGCCAGATTGATGCTGCCGGTGAGCTTGTCCGACCGGAGCTTGAGGGCATCGCCGGTCAGCAGCGTCGGCGTCACGCGGAGCAGGCCGTCGACCGACAGGTTGCGCAGGATCCCGCCCGCCACGGTACCGACTCCGGTCACGCGGGCGGCGGTGAAGCGGATCGGGACGGTGACGGGCGCGGCGGACAGGCGGCCCTTGCCGGCGGCATGGGCGTTCTCGAAACCGGTCTGGTCGAACGCGAAGCGGCTCGCGTCGAGGCGATAGTCGAACGCTGCGGTCGCGAACGGACCGTCGAGGATCGCGCGAAGCTCCACCATGTTGCCGGTCATGTTGTCGAACAGCGCGGGCGGGCGCAGCAGCCGCGCCTTGATCCGCACGTCGCGGTAGGCGTTGGCGCCGAGATCGACGATGCCGGTCGTGTCGATCGCCAGCGCGGGGGTGCGCAGCGAAAGCTGCCCGTCGAGCCGGCGATTGGCGAACCCCGCGCTGCCGTTGACGAGGATGCGTGGCGCGGTCAGCCGTTGCAGGCGACCATGCAGCAGCGACGACGGCGAGAGCGTACCCGACAGCGTGTAGCGGCCGGCGACTTGCGCGAGCGCGAGGTCGACGACTCGGGTCGCGCCGATCATGCCGTTTGCGCGGCCATTCCATTTGGCCCAGCTGCCGTCACCGGTGACCGCGAGCGCGACCGGCCCCTTCGCCTTCACCATCCGCGCGAGCACGCCGTTGACCGCGCCCTTGGCCGCGACGTCGATGTCGAAGCGGTCGCGCGCGGGCTCGGCATCGATCCGCAGCTTCAGGTCGTCACTGCCGGCAACGCGTGCCTTGAGGTCGACTAATGCGCGGCCCGAGCGAATGTCCGCACGCCCTTCGAGCGTCCCTACCCGCTGCGTTCCCAGCACGCGCTTCGCCAGCGTAAGCCGTCCGACCGAGAGCTTGCCGATATGGATATCGAAATCGGGCAGGATCGGGCCGCGGGTTTCGATGGGCGCGTGCGCGGGGTGTGCGTCAGGATCGCGCGATCGACGATCAGCCGTTGGATCTCGAGCCGGTTCGAGAACCAGTCGAACGGCGACCAGTCGAGCGTGACGTTGGGCGCCTGGAAGACCAGCCCCTCCAGATCGTACACGCGCAGATCGACCAGCCGCGTATCGCCGTACAGCGAGCCATCGATCCGCCCGACCGTAAAGCGCAAGCCGTTCGCGGTTCGGATCGCGGCGATCCGGTCCGCGACGAAGCGGTGGCCGATCCCCGTGTCGACGATGAGCAACGCGGTACCGACGATCACGAGCAACGCCATGATGGCACCGACGATCCACCGCCACCACGCGATCCGACGCTTTGGGAGAGCCTCCTCGATCAAAACGCCTGCCCCAGCGAGACGTACACCGCGATCCTGCTGTCGCCCGGCTGCGGGTTGATCGGCGTGCCGACGTCGAGGCGGATCGGGCCGAAGTTCGAATAATAGCGCACGCCGATCCCGGTGCCGTATTGCAGCCCGGTGAATTTCGGCAGCGGCGAGGTGTAGATGTTGCCCGCGTCGAGGAACGGCACGATCCCGAAACTGCCGAGCACGCGCACCCGCGCCTCGATCGAGAACTCGGTCAGGCTGCGACCGCCGATCGGGTCGTTATTGGGATCGCGCGGGCCGATCGCCTGATAGCCGTAACCGCGCACCGACGCGCCGCCGCCGGCGTAGAAACGCCGCGACGGCGCGACCTGATCGCGCGGCGCGCCCACTATGGTGCCGAGGCGGGTGCGGGCTGCGAGCACTACCCGACTGCCGAACGGCTGGTAGACGCTGCCGTCGAACTGGGTGCGGGCATAGCCGAACACCGAACCCTGCAACGATACTTCGGGGCTGAGCCGCCCGCCGAGGCGGAAGCCCTTGGTCGGGTTGAGCAGATCGTCCGAGCCGTCGTAATTGAGGCTGGTCGGCAACGCGCCGATGAAGAAGGTGCGGCGGCGTGGCGCGCCGGTCGACAGGATCACGTCGCGCTCGTCCGACGCCAGCAGCTCGGCACCGACCGACCAGGTCCAGGTCTTCTGGAAGAAGATGTTGGTCTGGCGTTCGAGGCTGCCCGCGAGCGAGAACGTCTTCGCATCATAGGCGTCGCGGTTTGTGTGCACGGCGGACGCCTGGAGCGTCAGCACACGGTCGCGCGCCTGGAAATTGTTGCGGCGGAATACGATCGAGCCGAGTTGTTCCTGCGTTCCCAAGACGCCGCGCAGCGTCAGCGCGCCCTCGGGCGGGAACAGGTTGCGGTGCGTCCAGCTGAGTTCCGCGCGCGCGCCCTCGCCGGTACCATAGCCGAGCTCGCCTGCGACGGTGTGCGGCGGCGCGGGGTCGAGCTTGACCGCGACGTCGACAGTGTCGGGCGTCGCGCCCTGCACTGGCTTCAGGTCGACCGAAGACACCAGGCTGGTCTGGATCAGCGCGCGGCGGAGATCGTCGAGCTTGGTCGCGTCGTACAGGTCGCCCGGCGAAAAGCGCGCGATCTCCGCGACGTGGTCGGCGCCGAACACGCGGTTGCCGGGCAGCGCAAGGATCTGGCCGAATTTGCGCGCGCCGCCGGGTTGCACGGACAGATCGAGCGTCGCGGTGCGGGTGGCGTGATCGACGACGATCGCGGGGTCGCCGACCTTGGCGAACGGAAAGCCCTCGCGACCGATCTGCGTGGTGAGCTTCGCCTGCCCCGCGACGATCGCGTCGGAATTGACCGGATCCTCGGGCTTCACGCCGAACGCGGTCACGAGCCCCGGCGCCTTGTCGCCCGCCGCGGCGATGCCATCGATCGTCACGCCCTTGAACGTATAGAGCGTGCCGGGGGTGGCCGACAGCACGACCATCGGCTTCGCGCCAGGCTCGACCCGCGTGACGACGTTGGCATCGTAATAGCCTTGCGCACGGAGCAGGCTGTTAAGCAGATCGGCATCTTCGCGCGCCCGCCGATCGAGTTGGGCGGCGTTTGCAGCCTGGTGATCATTCGCGTCCAGCGTCGACAGGGCGGCGAACCGCTGGCGCAGCAGCGTGTCGTCGATGCCATCGATGCCATCGATCCGCCACGCATAGCGGCTCTCCGCATTGGCATCGACCGCGGCGATCGTCGCCGCCGGGTCCATCGGCGAGCTCGCGAGGTCAGGCCAGGCGACACCGATATCGGGGAGCGCGGTGAGCGGCGAATTGGGGTCGAGCGACATCGGCGTATCGGCCGCCGCGCTGGCTGAGGGCGTTGCCAAAGTCTGCGCGGGAGCAGGCGTGGTCTGTGCGCCCGCGGCGAATACGGCCCCGGCGGTCGTCAGAACGAAAAAGGCGGCGGCCGGCCCGGCTCGCCCGACGCGGAACACCATGTCCGGCTCCTAGCCGGGCTTGTCGTGACGGAACAGTATGTAACGCCGTATTTCCGCCACGTTTCATCCGGGCATAGGCGTGTCATAAGGTTTGGGCGCTCGACGGCAGCGTAAGTAGCCCGGCGCGACGTGAGGCCGGCATCGCATAAACCGGATAGGGAGCATCGAGCAGCGCCGGGTAGCTGGCATCCGGGCGCGGCGCGTGGCAGGACACGGCGATGGCCGATCCGACTTCCCGCGACACCCTCCCCCTCACAAAGATCCCAGCGCCGCGGGCGGGTTCCTCGTCGCGCTCGGCATGCTGGGCGGCGCAGGAGTCGGCTTTGCGATCGGGCAGGCCACGCCGGGGTTTCTGGTCGGGACGGGACTGGGCGTGATTGCTGCGGTTCTGGTGTGGGTTAAGGACCGGCGGTAGAAGGCCACTCCTGCCTTTCCACCCCCATCCGTTCGTCCTGAGTAGCCGTCGAGTAGCTGCAACGCAGCGTATCGAGACGGCGTATCGAAGGACAGGTTGGCGCTCGGAACCCATGCTTCGATACGCGCCCTCGATACGCTCCTGACGGAGCTACACGGTCGCTACTCAGCACGAACGGGGGTCAGCACGAACGGGGGTCGGCACGAGCGGTGGTCGGCACAGACAGGCGGACCCGGACAGATAGAATTCTCGATCCTCCCCCGCCAGGGGGAGGTGTCGCCGAAGGTGCCGGAGGGGGAGGACACAAACCGGCGGTTGCCTTTTCCGCCCCCTCCGTCAGGCTAACGCCTGCCACCTCCCCCTTGCGGGGGAGGATCGCACGGACCCGACACGTTCACGCCCTTAACGCGGCTCACGCATCTGCCACACCACGCGGCCGATCACGGCAATCCGTCCCCGCGGGATCGGTCCCGCCGCCAGATTGTCGCTCGTCGCCACCAGCGCCCCACCTGCCAGCGCAACCCGCTTCACCATCACCGCATCGTCGATCCGAATGACATACACCCCGCCTTTCGCGCGCGGCGTCCGGTCCGCAGTGTCGACGACGATGTGATCGCCGTCGAACAGCCCCGGCTCCATCGAACTGCCACGGACTCGAATGATCGCCGCCTGCCCGTCCTTCAGTCCGAGCTTCCGCGCGAGGCCGGGGTCCAGCGTATCGGTCCCCAGCACGATCTCGCCATCGACCTGCGCACCCGGCCCTGCGGACGCGGCGACATCGAGCTTGCGGATCCGGAAGCCCGTCACCCGATCGAGTGGCGCACCCAGCACGCTCTCGCTCACGCCGAGATACGCTGACAGCAATCGCCGATCGCGTTCGCCCAAAATCCGCGGTGATCCGCGCCGGACATATTGCTGGAGATACGCCGCGTTGCGTCCGAGCATCGCCGACAGCGCCGCCAAGCTGTCACCCCGCGCCGCCGCCAACGTCGCCAGCGCAGTCCTTGGGGCGGGATCGGATGCGATTTTCGACACCACCCGACCCTAGCGTAGGAAATTTCCTAGACAAGTAGGATTTTTCAGAACAGATCAAGAACGGAATAAGGGACTCGGGAGGAACGACGGTGACGATTCTCATGAAGATCGATCGATATCTGCGGCAGACTGGCATGCCGATGACCAAGTTCGGGCGGCTGGCGGTCGGCGATCCGCGGCTCGTGCATGACCTGCGACGCGGTCGGCAGGCGCGCGAACCGATGGTGGCGCGGATCGAGTCGTTCATCGCGCGGAACGGATCATGAGAATGGACGCGATCCGCGGCCCCGATGCGGGCACGCTGCTGATCCGCGCGCTTCGGGGTCACGCGAGTGCGGCGGGCCTGACGATGCACGTCGAGTCGATCGCGTGCACCCCGTGGGCGAGCGCGACGTTCGTTGGGACGCTGCACCGGCTAACGATTGCGGCGGTCCCCGTACCCGGTCTTCGAGACTGGATCGACGCGCTGCCCGAAGCGGAGTTCGCGCTGCGCGGGCATATCGTCGCCGATCTATCGGTCGACTGCGTTGAGACGATCGGCGACCGGGAGCACGTGACGATCGCGGTACTGACGCTGATCGATGCTTAAACGGCTCGTCAGGGCTGGACTTTCGCCTGCCGAACCACGAAGTCGGCGGTCAACGAAGGAGATGCAGATGGCCGGGATGGGCAAGTTCGATTGGGCGGATCCGTTCCTGCTCGACGATCAGTTGAGCGAGGACGAGCGGATGATCCGCGACAGCGCGAAGGCCTATGCCGACGACAAGCTGGCGCCCAGGATCATCGACGCGTTCCAGCACGAGCATACCGATCCCGCGATTTTCCGCGAGATGGGGGCGCTGGGGTTGCTCGGGCCGACGATTCCCGAGGAATATGGCGGCGTCGGTGCGTCCTATGTCGCCTATGGGCTGGTTGCGCGCGAGGTGGAGCGCATCGACTCGGGGTATCGCTCGATGATGTCGGTGCAGTCGAGCCTGGTGATGTACCCGATCAATGCGTTCGGCTCCGAAGAACAGAAGCGCAAATACCTGCCCAAGCTCGCGACCGGCGAATGGATCGGCTGCTTCGGGCTGACCGAGCCGGATGCGGGGTCCGATCCCGGCGGGATGACGACGCGCGCGAAGAAGACGGCGAACGGCTATGTCATCTCGGGCGCGAAGACGTGGATCTCGAACTCGCCGATCGCCGACGTGTTCGTGATCTGGGCGAAGTCCGACGAGCATGGCGGCGGCATCCGCGGCTTCATCCTGGAGCGCGGGATGAAGGGGCTGGAGACGCCCAAGATCGAGGGCAAGCTGTCGTTGCGCGCGTCGATCACCGGCATGGTGATGATGGACGAGGTCGAGGTCGGCGAGGACGCGTTGCTGCCCGACGTGCAGGGACTGAAGGGGCCGTTCGGGTGCCTCAACCGTGCTAGGTACGGGATTTCGTGGGGAGCGTTGGGCGCGGCGGAGTTCTGTTTTCATGCCGCGCGACAGTACGGGCTGGATCGTAACCAGTTCGGCACGCCGCTCGCCGGACGGCAGCTGTTCCAGAAGAAGCTGGCCGACATGGAGACCGAGATCGCGCTCGGGTTGCAGGCGTCGTTGCGCGTCGGGCGGCTGATGGACGAGGGCCGGTTCGCGCCGGAGATGGTCTCGATCGTCAAGCGCAACAACGTCGGCAAGGCACTCGATATCGCGCGGATGAGCCGGGACATGCATGGCGGCAACGGGATTTCGGGGAGTATCAGGTGATGCGTCACCTGATGAACCTGGAAACGGTGAACACGTATGAGGGTGCGCATGACGTGCATGCGCTGATCCTCGGGCGGGCGATCACGGGTATCGCTGCATTTTGACATCCCCCGTCACCCCAGCGAAAGCTGGGGTCTCCCTCCGCAAGGGCACGCTCCATTACCGGGAGATCCCAGCTTTCGCTGGGATGACGAACTTAGGTGACGCGTCGATGATGATGGGTGATGGGATGAGACCGTGGTGAAAGACACCCCTCTCACCGGCCTCAAAGTCGTCGAACTCGCCCGCATCCTGGCCGGCCCGTGGGCGGGGCAAGTCCTCGCCGATCTCGGTGCCGACGTGGTCAAGATCGAGAGCCCCGCCGGGGACGACACGCGAACCTGGGGTCCGCCGTTCATCGACAATCCCGACGGCACGCGCGACGCCGCGTATTTCCACGCCGCCAACCGCGGCAAGCGATCGGTCGTCGCCGACTTTACCACCCCGAAGGACAAGCTGTCGTCCGCGACCTGATCGCCGACGCCGATGTCGTGATCGAGAATTTCAAGGTCGGTGGGCTCGTCAAGTACGGGCTCGACTACGCTGCGCTGGCTGCGATCAATCCGCGGTTGGTGTATTGCTCGATCACCGGGTTCGGACAGGACGGCCCTTACGCCCCCCGCGCCGGCTACGACTTCATCGTCCAGGGGATGAGCGGGATCATGGACCTGACCGGCGAGCCGGACGGCGCGCCGCAGAAGATCGGCGTGGCGTTCGCCGACATCATGACCGGGCTGTATTCCGTGATCGCGATCCAGGCGGCGTTGGCGATGCGCGAGCGCACCAGCCGGGGTCAGCAGATCGACATGGCGTTGCTCGACACGATGACCGGGGTGCTGGCGAACCAGGCGATGAACTGGTTTGCGAGCGGCGTGTCGCCGACGCGGGTCGGGAATGCGCACATGAACGTGTGTCCGTATGCGGTTTTCCCGACCAGCGATGGCTGGTTCATCCTGGCGGTCGGGAATGACGGCCAGTTCCGGCGGTTCTGCGATGCGATGCGCTTGCCCGAGATGCGCGACGACCCGCGGTTCGCGACCAATGCCGGGCGGTTGGCGTTCAAGGATTTGCTGTTCGCAGGGATCGAGGCAGCGACGTCTCGGGTGCCGAAGCTCGAGTTGCTCGCGCGGCTCGAGGCAGTCGGGGTGCCGGCCGGGCCGATCAACACCGTCGCGCAGGCGTTCGAGGATCCACAGGTGATAGCGCGGGGGATGGCGATCGACGTGGTGCGGCCGGATGGGTCTCTGGTCCCCGGGCTTCGCACACCAATCCGGTTTTCGGATGCCGATCTCGCGACCGGGCGGGCGGCGCCGATGTTGGGGTCGTCGGAGTAGGCGGACGCCCCAGGGCATCGTCCCTTACACCGCCACCCGAAAACGTCGTCACCCCAGCGCACGCTGGGGTCTCTCGCGGCAGAAGCGCGCGGCTAAAACCGGGAGACCCCAGCTTTCGCTGGGGTGACGGCTGGATCGTTCAGGCTACCACCGGCTTCCGGGCGTACAACCCGTACGCCAGGATCAGCGCGTAGCAGATAGCCGGGAGCAGCAGCGCGAAGTGCAGGCTGCCCGACTTGTCCGCCAGCATCCCCGTCAGATACGGAATGATCGCGCCGCCGACGATCGCGGTGGCGATCACGCCCGAGCCTTCCGCCGCACGCTTGCCGAGACCTTCCGACGCCAGCGAGAAGATCGTCGGGAACATCACCGCGTTCATCAGGCCGATCGCCAGCAACGCCCAGCCCGACAAAGCACCCTCGGTATTCGCCGAGATCAGGATCAGCGCCAGCGTGCCCGTCGCGACGCCCGCCAGCACCTTGCCCGGCGACACCTTGTTCAGCACGTACGCGCCGATGAACCGGCCGACCAGCGCGCCGCCCCAGTAGAACGGCACGTGCTTGCCCGCCGCGACGTCGCTCAGGCCCATCACGCTCGGCTGCATGAGATAGTTGACGATCAGCGAACCGACCGCGACTTCGGCGCCGACATACAGAAAGATGCACGCCGTCCCCATCGCGAAGCGCGGGCGCTTCAGCAGCGTGAATGCGTGGAAAATGCTGCCGGTCTGGTCCTGCTCCTCGTTGAGCCGGTTGCGGCGCGTCCACACCACAGCAGCGACGATCAGCAGCGCGATCGCGAGGCCGATATAGGTGTGCACGACGGTTCGCGAGGACTCGGTCCGGTACGCGTCGAGCGCGGCGCCGGTGAGCTTCGAAGAGTCGACCGTCGCCAGCCCACCGAGGATCAGCGCTGAGCCGACATACGGGAAGATCGTGGTCCCGAGCGAGTTGAACGCCTGCGCGAACGTCAGCCGGCTCGACGCGGACTTGGGATGGCCGAGCGCCGAGATCAGCGGGTTGGCGACGACCTGCACCACGGTGATGCCCGCGCCGAGCACGAACAGCGCGAACAGGAACATGCCGAAGCTCGCCTGCCCTGCGGCGGGGATGAACAACAGGCAGCCCGCGGTCATCGTCACGAGGCCGATCGACGCGGTGCGCATGTAGCCGGCTTTCCGCACGATCGCGGCGGCGGGGATCGAGAACAGCGCATAGGCGAGGAAGAACGCCGACTGGACCAGCATCGCGGTCGCATGGTCGAGCGTGAAGAGCTCCTTCATCTTCGGGATGATGATGTCGTTCAGCGAAGTAATGCCGCCGAAAATAAAGAACAGCGCGAACACGAACACGCGCAGGTCGGGCGCATCGTAGCCGTGGCTGGCATCGCCCCCGGCTGCGGCGGTGGATTTGGTATCGACGTGCATCTGTATTGCGCCCTCTCGCGGTATTATTCGCGCGACATAAGCCGGGCGGCCGCCGCGTGGCAATGCCGGTTGGTGCGATCCCGCGCGGCGCGCTAGGGCGGTGGGCATGAGCCGCTTCACCGTCAACAACGAGCCGATCGAATACAGACTCGATAACGATACGCCGCTGCTGTGGGCGCTGCGCGATGCGTCGAACCTGACGGGGACGAAATATGGTTGCGGCACCGGCCATTGCGGCGCGTGCACGGTCGATATCGACGGGCGCGCGATGCGGAGCTGTCGCGTGCCGATTGGATCGATCGAGGGCGCGTACGTCACGACGATCGAGGGCCTGTCGAGGGAGCGCAATCATCCGGTGCAACTGGCGTTCATCGCGGAGGCGGTGCCACAATGCGGGTTCTGCATTCCGGGGATGATCATGGCGGCGGCGGCGTTGCTAAAGCGCAATGCGGATCCGGGCGAAGAACTGATCCGCGAGCAGATCACCAATGTGTGCCGGTGCGGGGTGTATCCTCGGGTGGTCGAGGCGGTGCAGCGCGCCGGGCGGGCGATGCGCGGGGAAGAGGTTATCCCCGCGGGGCCAAGGCCAGGAATCGATCCGGCGGACTCCGCTCGGCTGGTGCCTGCGCTGGTGCCCCCGCCGGCGCGGTAGTGGGCGCTTCATGATCAACCAAAGCATGTTCTCCCGCGAAGGCGGGGGTCCAGTCTGGGCTCCCGCCTTCGCGGGAGAACAAGGAGGGCGCGCCGTTGGATAGGTCGCCCATGCAACTGCCGTCCGTGTAGCGACCGCCCCTGTAGCTGCCGCCACCCCGCCGCTGCACCACCCCGGCGGAGGCCGGGCCTAGTTGGAACGTCCAGCGTGACAGATCGCAGCACGTCGTTACATTCCATCCCCAACTGGGCCCCGGCCTCCGCCGGGGTGGCGGCTACGACACGATGCAGCGATCAACCGCCCTCGCCCCCCAACCTGTCTGATCGCTGACGAACCCATTCAGCCTCTCCACACACCGATACTTCTAGACCCAACCCATCATAGGAGCCGGCTCGTGCGCCGGCAGTCGAGGACCACGGCGATGACGGGCAAGTTACTCAAACTCTTGATGGCAGCGTCGGCGTTGGTGCCGGCTACGACGATGGCGACCGCCGCCACCGCGCAGCAGGTCGACCAGGACCGCGGCGACCGCGGGGACCGCGGCAGCGATGGTCCGCGCCAAGATCGTGGCCAGCGCCCCGATCGCGGTGACCGCCCCGACCGCGGACCGCGCCCGGACGGTCAGGCTTTCCAGCAGCAACGTCCCGATCGCCCTGCCGCGCCAGACCAGGGCCAGCGCCCCCAGCGCGCCGACCTCGGCGTGCAGGCTCAGGTACGTCGTGACGGCCCGGATGGTCGCGGCCGGCCCGACTGGAACGGTCAGCGTGGCAACCGCCAGGGGTGGAACGGCCAAAATCGTCCCGGCCCGCAAGCCGGTCAGGATCGCGGCGGCTGGAACCGCGACCAAGGTCGCCCCGGCTTCGATCGCGGCAACCAACAGGTAAATCGCGGCCAGTTCGACCGCAATGGACGCAATGACGGTCGAGGCGACGGTCGGGGCGACTGGCGCAACGGCGGCCGTGACGGCTACCAGAACCGCCAGCCCAACCGTGCCTACGGCAACGTCCCGGGCTATGGCCGCGGTGGCTACAATCAGGGGCACTACAACCAGGGCGGCGCTTGGAACCGCGGCTGGCGCAACGACAACCGCTACGCCTGGAGCAACTACCGCGCGTCGAACCGCGGCGCCTATCGCCTTCCGCGCTACTATGCGCCGAGCGGCTGGGGATCGGGCTATCGTCGCTTCGGCGTCGGCTTCTCGCTGAACAGCATTCTGTACAACCAGAATTACTGGATCCAGGACCCGTACACCTACCGCCTGCCCGAGGCATACGGCCCGTATCGCTGGGTGCGCTATTACAACGACGCGTTGCTGGTCGATCTCGACAGCGGCCGCGTGGTCGACACGGTGTACGACATCTTCTGGTAGGCGCCCCCTCTAAGAATTGCGCCTACCCGTCACGCAGTAACAGGGGAGAGCCCCGTGGTGACAGACGTCGCCGCGGGGCTCTTGCGTTTCCCCTCTTGCCTTTCGGGGCGAGTTCGCCAAATCCTGCGGCGTGGGTATCTTTTCAAAAGCCAAGAAGGTCGATCCGGCCATGGCACTCCGCCAGGCCGCCGGATCGCAGGTCGCCGCCCGGCTCAACGCCAATCCCGCGGTGCAGCGCATCGCGATGGACACGGTGCAGTTCTATTACCAGTCCGACTTTCTCGATCCCAAGACCTGCAAGCAGCTGATCGCGATGATCGATTCCAAACGGCGACCATCGACCTTGCTGTCCGATCGCCCGAACAGCAGCTTCCGCACGAGCGAGAGCTGCGACATGGATCGCTGGTCACCCGAGGTACAGCCCACCGACGAGGCGATCGCGACCTTGCTCGGGATCGACCTGCTCCACGGCGAGACGATGCAGGGACAGCGCTACGCCCCCGGCCAGCAATTCCGCGCGCACCATGATTATTTCCACGAGTCCGAAAGCTATTGGGCCAAGATGCAGGAGCAGGGCGGCCAGCGCACCTGGACCGCGATGGTGTTCCTCAACGACGTCCCCGAGGGCGGCGCGACGTGGTTCCCGCAGGCGGGCATCAAGATCGCTCCGAAACGCGGCATGCTGCTCGCATGGAACAACATGAACCCGGACGGGACACCGAACGGGCTGACGCTGCACGAGGGCATGCCGGTGATGGAGGGCGTGAAGTATATCGTGACCAAGTGGTTCCGCGAGCGGCCGTGGATCAAGTGAAGGGGCAGGCTGACCGTCGCGTAACTCACCCCTCCTCCGTCATGGAGCCCCCGGCGCGGATTCCTCATCCCCCCGTTCGTCCTGAGTAGCCGTCGAGTAGCTCCAACGGAGCGTATCGAGACGGCGTATCGAAGGACAGGTTGGCGCGCGGAACCCATGCTTCGATACGCGCCCTCGATACGCTTCTGCGAAGCTACTCGGTCGCTACTCAGCACGAACGGGCGCGGGGGCGGGAGCGTCTTCTCCTTCCACCGCGCCCCACCAACAAGCCCCCTTTCCACCCCTTCACGTCATCCTGACGAAAGTCAGGATCCAGAGCCATGAACGCCCACTCCCGTAATCCTGGATCCTGACGTTCGTCAGGATGACGGTGCGAGCGCTCGTCTTGCCCCCTCCCCGCTCGACAATCCCCCCGCAGCCACTACGTCCAAGGCATGACAGTTCTAGGCGTAACCTCCTCCATCCTCGGCCAACCCTGGCGCTGGCGCGCGCTCGCCGCCGACGGCCGGGATGGCTTTGGCGTCGACGCTTTCGGGGGCGGCTCGGGCGACGATCTCGTCACCCAACTCCTCCTCGCCCGAGGCTGCCCCCGCGACGCGCTCGACGCGCACCGCATGCCTTCGATCCGCGCGTTCATGCCCGACCCGTCGATCTTCCGCGACATGGACCGCGCCGCCGAGCGCCTCGCCGACGCCGTGCAGGCCGGCGAACAGGTCGCGATCTTCGGCGATTACGACGTCGACGGCGCCACCTCCGCCGCGCTGATGGTCCTGGTCCTGCGCGATCTCGGCATCGAAGCCCGCCCCTACATCCCCGACCGCCTACTCGAAGGCTACGGCCCCTCGGGCGAAGCACTCGTCCGCCTTGCCGGCGAAGGCGCCTCGCTGATCGTCACGGTCGACTGCGGCGCGCAAGCGTTCGACGCACTCGACGCCGCGCGCGACGCGAAGGTCGACGTGATCGTCATCGACCATCACAAATGCTCGACCGCGCTCCCGCACGCGCTGGCGCTGGTCAATCCCAACCGGCTCGACGAGACCGAGGGCGCCGCGCATGGCCATCTTGCCGCGGTCGGGATGTGCTTCCTCGCCGCCGCCGCGCTCGTCCGCACGCTCCGCGCACGCGGCTTCTTCAAGGACCGCGCCGAGCCGAAACTGATCGACCTGCTCGACATCGTCGCGCTCGGCACCGTCGCCGACGTCGCGCAGCTCCGCGGACTCAACCGTGCGTTCGTGTCGCAGGGCCTGAAAGTCATGGGCGCACGCAAGAACATCGGCGTCGCAGCCTTGATCGAAGCCTCGCGCCTGACTCGCAACCCGACCTGCACCGACCTCGGCTTTGCACTCGGCCCCCGCATCAACGCCGGTGGCCGCGTCGGTCGCGCAGACCTCGGCGTCCGCCTGCTGACCACGCAGGACCCGGACGAAGCCCGCCAGATCGCCACAGAACTCGATCGCCTCAACGAAGAACGTCGCGCAATCGAAACCGCCGTGCAGGAAGCCGCCGACCTCCTCTCCAGCCGAGACCGTGCGGTCGCCGTCGTCGCCGGCCACGGCTGGCACCCCGGCGTGATCGGCATCGTCGCCGGCCGCCTCAAGGAAAAGCTCGGCCGCCCGGCAATCGTCATCGCGATCGACGAGCACGGCATCGGCAAGGGCTCGGGCCGCTCGATCCCCGGCGTCGACCTCGGCGCCGCAGTGATGGCCGCACGCGAACACGGCTTGCTCGTCGCTGGCGGAGGCCACGCGATGGCCGCCGGCCTTACGATCGCCGAAGCCGCGATCCCCGCCTTCACCGACTTCCTCGAAGAGCGCCTCGCCGCCGCGGTCCAGCGCTCGAATGGCGACCGCGCGCTCCTGCTCGACGCGGTCCTCGCCGCCGGCGGCGTCAACCCCGGCTTGGTCGAATCGATGGAAGCCGGCGGCCCCTACGGCATGGGCTGGCCCGCGCCACGCGTCGCGATGGGCCCGGTCCGCGTCATCAAGGCGGATATCGTCGGCAACGGCCACGTCCGCACGATCGTCGCCGGCGACGACGGCCGCAGCATCAAGGCGATGGCGTTCCGCTCAGCCGAATCCGCACTCGGCCAGGCCCTGCTCGGTGCCGCCCCCCACCGCAAACTCTGGCTGGCGGGCCGCGCGAAGATCGACGACTGGTCCTCGCGGCCCTCCGCCGAGCTTCATGTCGAGGACGCGGCGTGGGCAGACTAAATTCTTGTATCGAAACGCTTGACGCCTCGCCCCCTTCCCCTTAGTCGGCCTCCACCACGCAGGCCCCTTCGTCTAGCGGTTAGGACGCGGCCCTTTCACGGCTGAAGCACGGGTTCGATTCCCGTAGGGGTCACCATCGGCTGAAAACAGCTGATTTTGGTGAGTGCACTTGGAACGATTGCCCTCGACATCGGAATGATTTTGCTCCCAGCCTTCTGGTGGGCGGTTTCCGCGAATTACTGTCAAGGATATGCCGCGACCGCACGGGAATCGTGCCGTCTACGTTGCGCGGTCGAGTATCCGGCGTGCCTGCTTCAGATGTGGTGCGTCCACCATCCGACCATCGACCTGCAATGCGCCCGCCTCCGGCTGTGCAGCGAACGCAGCGACGATTGCGCGCGCATGTGCGATCTGCGCCGCATCGGGCGTAAACGCGGCGTTGATCGTCGCCACCTGCGCCGGATGGATCGCCATCATGCCCGTGAAACCATCGCGCGCCGCGCGCTTTGCATACGCCGCCAGCCCCTCCACATCGCGAAACGCGGGGTAGACCGTCTCGATCGCCGGTACCCCCGCCGCATGCGCGCCGAACAGCGCGAGCGACCGCACCATCTCATACGGCGCCGTATAGCGGCCATCGTCCTCACGCGAGGTTGCCGCGCCAATCGCGGCGGGCAGGTCCTCCGCCCCCAGGTCAGCCCCGCTAGCGGCATGCCGCACGCCGCATAGCTGCCGAGTTGGAAGATCGCGGCCGGCGTCTCGGTCGCGATCGGCAGGATCGGCGTGTCGATCCCTGCCTCGGTTAGCCGCTCTGCAAGCAAGCGAACGCTGGCCGCCCCTTCCGCCTTGGGCAGCACGATTGCGTCGGGCGCCAGGCCGCGCAGCGCCACGAGGTCTTCGCTGCTCAGATCGGTATCGAGCGGGTTGATCCGAACGAAGACCGAGACCCCGCCCCGCTCCGTGCGCAACCGCGCCGCGACCGCCGCTCGCGCGGCGTCCTTGGCCGATGCCGCCACCGAATCCTCGAGATCGAGGATCAGCGCGTCGGCACCACTGGCCGCGGCCTTGTCGAACCGTTCAGGTCGATCGCCCGGCACGAACAGCAGCGATCGCAACCTCATGTCGCAGATCGCTTGATCAGTGCGCTACGCAGGCACTGGCACACGATCTCGTCGCGCTGGTTGAGCAGGCGGTGCGCGAACGTGACGATCCCCGCGTCGGGTCGCGACCGGCTTTCCTTGAGCGCATGCACCTCGGTCTCGGCGCGCAGCGTGTCGCCGATGAACACCGGCTTCGGCATCATTAGCTTGTCATAGCCGAGGTTGGCGACCAGCGTGCCGAGCGTGGTGTCGCCGACCGATAGCCCGACCATCAGCGCGAAGGTGAAGGTGCCGTTGACCAGGATCTGTCCGAATTCGCTTGCGCGCGCGGCCTCGGCATCGAGGTGCAAAGGCTGCGGGTTGTGAGTCATGACCGTGAACAGCAGATTGTCGGTCTCGGTCACGGTACGGCGGATCTCGTGGACGATCGTGTCGCCTACCGTCCAGTCGTCGTAATAACGCCCGGCCATCATTCGCTCCCCTTGTCGATCCGCGCCAGCATCGTGCCTTCGGATACTTGCGCGCCTTCGGTTACCTTCAGCTCCGCGACGACGCCATCGAACGGCGCCAGCAACGCCTGTTCCATCTTCATCGCCTCCAGCACCAGCATCCGCTGGCCCTTGGTCACCGCCTGCCCGTCCTCGACCAGTACAGCGATGACGCGGCCCGGCATGGGGGCCAGGATCGCACCATCGCCCTCGCCCGCCCCAGCGATGTGGTCGGCACGGCGCGGACCGAACGGCCACGCCTCGCCGTCGAGGAACAGCACGCCGTCCGCAACGACCGCCGCCGACGCCTGGTCGCCGGTCACCAGATACGGCTTGCCCGCGACCTCGACTGCGACCTGCGAGGACGGCGCCGCATTGGTGCGGAACCCACGCAGGCTGGTCCAGGGATCGCCGGTCACGGCAGGCAGGATCGCCGCCGCCGCCGCCGCCAGCACCGCCAGCGAAGGTTCGGCCGCCGGGATCAGCGCATCGGCATGGCGCTCGATGAACCCGGTATCGACCCGCCCCGCGACGAAGTCGGGATGCGCTGCGGCACGCGCAAGGAACGCGGCGTTGGTCCTGACCGGCCAGACCTGCGTACCCCCCGCCGCCGCCGCAAGCTTGCCCGCTGCCTCGCCGCGCGTCGCCCCGTGGACGATAAGCTTGGCGATCATCGGATCGTAGTAGGGCGTGACCTCGCCGCCTTCCTCGACACCGCTGTCGATCCGGACGCCGTCCGGAAAGCGTAGCCGGTCGAGCGGCCCGGTCGACGGCAGGAACCCCGTGCTCGGGTTCTCCGCATAAAGCCGCGCCTCCATCGCCCAGCCAGTGATCGACAGCTCGTCCTGCCGCTTAGGCAAGCGCTCGCCCGAAGCGACGCGCAACTGCCACTCGACCAGATCCTGCCCGGTGATCGCCTCGGTCACCGGATGCTCGACCTGGAGCCGCGTGTTCATCTCCATGAACCAGATGCGGTCGGCGCGCAGGCCGTCCGATCCGTCGGCGATGAACTCGATCGTTCCCGCGCCCACATAGTCGACCGCGCGCGCCGCCTTCACGGCCGCCTCGCAGACTGCGGCGCGCGTCGCATCGTCCATGCCGGGTGCGGGGGCTTCCTCGATCACCTTCTGGTGGCGGCGTTGCAGCGAACAGTCGCGCTCGAACAGATGGACCGCCTGCCCGTGCGTATCGCCGAACACCTGCACCTCGATATGACGCGGCGAGAGGATGTATTTCTCGATCAGCACCTGCGTGTTGCCGAACGACGCCGCGGCCTCGCGCTTGCAGCTCTCCAACATCTCGGCGAAGTCGCCCGCGGCATCGACCTTGCGCATGCCCTTGCCACCGCCGCCCGCCACCGCCTTGATCAGCACCGGATAGCCGATCGCGTCGGCCTCCGCTTGCAGGCGCTCAGGTGACTGGTCCGCCCCGAGATACCCCGGCGTCACCGGTACACCCGCGGCGATCATCCGCTCCTTGGCGGCGTCCTTCAGCCCCATCGCGCGGATCGCTGCGGGCGGCGCACCGACCCAGACGAGACCGGCGGCGATCACGCTCTCGGCGAACTCGGCATTCTCCGACAGGAAGCCGTAGCCGGGGTGGATCGCTTCCGCGCCGGTCGTGCGCGCGGCCTCCAGCAGGCGGTCCTGCCGCAGATAGCTGTCGGTCGCCGCCGCGGTGCCGATGCACACCGCCCCGTCGGCCTCGCGGACGAACGGCATGCCGGCGTCGACGTCGGAATGTACCGCGATCGTGCGGATGCCGAGCCGCCGCGCGGTGCGGATGATGCGGCGGGCGATCTCGCCGCGATTGGCGATAAGGAGACTCTGGATCATGCTTAACTCTCCAGTCGCAGGGCGATAGCGTCGGTGCCACGTTCGGCGACCGCGTCCAGGATGACGGTGACGATGCGATCGAACCGCGCGCCGATCGTCGCGCGCGCCGCTGCGGCGTTGGCGATATGCAAGCGGATCGGTGGCGTAACGACCGCTACGAGCAGGTCGAACAGTGCGTCGAGACTGCCGCCATACCACTCAACGCCCGATGCCTCGCGGATCAGCGCATGGAAGGCGGCCTCGTCGGCAACCGTCGCGCCGTCGATGGTCAGGTCCATGCCCATCACATCCGGAACAGGCCGAACTGCGCGCGCTCGGGGATCGGCGCGTTCAGCGTGGCGGAGAGAGCTAGACCGAGCACGTCGCGGGTCTGCGCGGGGTCGATGATCCCGTCGTCCCACAGCCGCGCGGTGGCATAATAGGGATTGCCCTCGTCCTCGTATTTCTGGCGGACCGGCGCCTTGAAGGCCTCGGCCTGCTCGGGCGTCCAGCTGTCCGCGTCGCGGTGGACGGTCGCCAGCACGCTCGCCGCCTGCTCGCCACCCATTACCGAAATCCGCGCATTGGGCCAGGTGAACAGGAAGCGCGGGGCAAACGCACGCCCGCACATCCCGTAATTGCCTGCGCCAAAACTGCCGCCGATCAACACCGTGATCTTGGGCACCGACGCGGTCGCCACCGCGGTCACCAGCTTGGCGCCGTTCTTGGCGATCCCCTCCGCCTCGTATCTGCCGCCGACCATGAAGCCGGAGATGTTCTGGAGGAACAGCAACGGCACGCGCCGCTGGCAGGCGAGCTCGATGAAATGCGTGCCCTTCAGAGCGGACTCGGAAAACAGCACGCCGTTGTTCGCAAGGATCGCGACCGGCATGCCCCAGATCTTCGCGAACCCGCAGACCAACGTGGTGCCGTACAACGCCTTGAACTCGTGGAACTCGGACCCGTCGACGATCCGCGCGATCACTTCGCGCACGTCATAAGGCGCGCGAACGTCCTGCGGCACGATGCCGTACAGCTCCGCCGGATCGTATTTGGGTGCGCGCGGGGTGGCGATCTCGATGTCGACGGACTTCGGACGGTTCAGCGTCGCGACGATATCGCGGACGATCAGCAGCGCGTGCTCGTCATTCTCCGCGACATGATCGACCACGCCCGACTTGCGGCCATGCGTTTCCGCGCCGCCCAGCTCCTCGGCCGAGATAACCTCGCCCGTCGCCGCCTTCACCAGCGGCGGGCCGGCAAGGAAGATCGTGCCCTGGTTGCGAACGATCACGCTCTCGTCCGACATCGCGGGCACATAGGCGCCGCCCGCGGTGCAGCTTCCCATCACGCAGGCGATCTGCGCGATCCCCTCCGCGGACATCTGCGCCTGGTTGAAGAAGATCCGGCCGAAGTGATCGCGGTCGGGAAACACCTCCGCCTGATGCGGCAGATTGGCGCCACCGCTATCGACCAGATAGATGCACGGCAGGCGGTTTTCGCGCGCGATCTCCTGCGCGCGCAGATGCTTCTTCACGGTCATCGGGTAATAGGCGCCGCCCTTCACGGTGGCGTCGTTCGCGACGATCATGCACTCGCGCCCCGACACGCGACCGATCCCGGCGATCATCCCCGCACCGGGCGCGCCGTCGTCGTACATGCCGTTCGACGCCAGCGCACCGACCTCCAGGAACGGCGATCCCGGATCAAGCAGGCGCTCGACTCGGTCGCGCGGCAACAGCTTCCCGCGCGACACGTGCCTCGCACGATGCTGCTCCGATCCGCCAAGCGCGGTCTTCGCGACGGTCGCACGCAACGTCTCCGCCAACGCCCGGTTATGCGCGGCGTTCGCCTGGAACCCCTCGGACGTCGCATCGACCTGTGTCGTGAGCGTCGGCATTACTGGGCCTTGGGCGCGTCGTGGCCGATCAGCTCGCGCCCGACCAGCATCCGGCGGACCTCGTTCGTCCCTGCACCGATATCGAGCAGTTTGGCGTCGCGCCAATACCGCTCGACCGGCCAGTCCTTGGTATAGCCCGCCCCGCCCAGCGCCTGGATCGCCTCGTTCGCGACCTTCACCGCGTTCTCGGACGCCAGCAGGATACACCCTGCCGCATCGAACCGCGTCGTCTGACCCGCGTCGCACGCCTTGGCCACCGCATAGACGTACGCACGCGACGAATTGAGCGCGACGTACATGTCCGCGATCTTCGCCTGCATCAGCTGGAATTCGCCGATCGGCCGCCCGAACTGCTTCCGCTCGCGAACATAGGGCAGCACCACGTCGAGACAGGCCTGCATGATCCCGAGCTGGATGCCCGACAACACCACGCGCTCGTAATCCAACCCCGACATCAGCACGCCGACGCCGCCGTTGAGCGGCCCCATCACTTGGCTCTCCGCCACGAAGCAATCGTCGAACACCAGCTCGGCGGTCGGCGATCCGCGCATCCCGACCTTGTCGATCTTCTGCCCGATCGAGAAACCGGCGAAATCCTTCTCGATCAGGAACGCGGTGATGCCCTTCGATCCGGCGTCGGGGATCGTCTTGGCGTACACGACCAGCGTGTCAGCATAGGTCGCGTTGGTGATCCAGAACTTGGTGCCGTTTAGCCGCCAGCCGCCATCGACCTTGTCCGCGCGCAGCTTCATCGACACGACGTCCGAGCCCGCGCCCGCTTCCGACATGGCAAGGCTGCCGACATGCTCGCCGGAGATCAGCTTGGGCAGGTATTTCGCCTTCTGTTCCGCATTGCCCCAACGGCGGATCTGGTTGACGCACAGGTTCGAATGCGCGCCATAGCTGAGCCCGACCGATGCGGACGACCGGCTGATCTCCTCGCACGCGATCAGATGCTCGAGATAGCCAAGCCCGAGCCCGCCATCGGCTTCCTCGACGGTAATGCCGTGCAACCCCAGCGCGCCCATTTCGGGCCATAGCTCGCGGGGAAAACTGTCCTCGGCATCGATGCGCGCCGCGATCGGCTCGATCCGGTCGAGCGCGAACCGCCGCGTGGTGTCGCGGATCGTGTCGGCCATCTCGCCGAGCCCGAAATTCAGGTCTGCCATCATCATCTCCTGTCGATCTTTTGACGACTATCTACGAGATTGCCCGATCGCTGGAAAATTGAAAGATCGCGATCAACGCTATAGATGATGTCTATGATCGATCGCTATCATCTGCGGTATTTCCTATCCGTCATCGATACCGGCAACTTCTCGCGCGCGGCGGCGGCCTGCAACGTGTCGCAGCCTACTTTGTCGGTCGGGATCGCCAAGCTCGAAACCGCGCTGGGGCACCCGCTGTTCAACCGCACCAACCGGCGCGTCGCGCTGACCGATGCCGGCGCGCGGCTCGTCTCCCATGCCCGCACGATCGAGGCGACCTTCGCCGCTGCCGAGCGCGAGGTGGTCGGCACGCCAACCCAGCAGACGCTGCGGCTCGGCGTGCTGGCGACGACGCCACGTCGCTGGATCGAGGATTTCCTCCGCGAGCATCGGTCGCGTGCCGCGGGCAGCCAGATCGAGATCGTCGAGGGCAAGGAGCGCGACCTGCGCGAGCGGCTCGCGCGCGGCCGGATCGACGTCGCGCTCATGCTCCTGCGCGATGGTGACGATTACGCCAGCAAGCGGCTCTTCACCGAAGGCTACAGTCTTGCGCTAGGCGTGTCGCACCCGCTTGCGGGTCGCGACGTGATCCGTGCGGAGGAGCTCGGCAACGATCCGATGATCGTCCGTCGCCACTGCGAACTGCTGCCCGAGACCAGCCGCTTCTTTACGACGCGGGGCGTGCGCCCGGTGTTCGCGTCGCGCACGACCAGCGACGACAAGGCGCTGAGCTATGTCCGCGCGGGCCTCGGCATCACGGTGATGCCCGACTGTTTCGGCGAGCCCGGCATCGTCCGCGCACATCTTGAGGGCTTCGACTTCACCCGCGACATCGGCCTCGTCTTCGCCCCGCACGCCGACCCGAACGAGCTCGCGCAATCTCCCACGATCACGGCGCTGGTCGCAGCGGTTCATCCCGACGAAACGCGCTGACTATCGGCAGGTCGAGCGCCCTGCCCCGATCCGTGCGACCATGCATTGGCGTTCAGGGCTGCAAGCCGGCGGTGTGACCAAATCGCTTTCGATAGTCCCGCGGGCTCAACCCCATCAGTTTGGAAAATGTCAGGCGGAACGACCCCGGATCGCCATACCCGACATCATACGCGACCTGGTTGATCGGCGTCGTCGTCGTCTCCAGCATCTCCCGGGCCTTTTCGATCCGCAGGCGCTGGTGATATTCGTTAGGCCGCAACCCCGTGGCCCCATGGAACCGCCGCGCGAACGTACGCAATTCGAGCCCCGACCAACCAGCCATGTCGGTGACGCTCGCCTTGAGCGGGCCGCGCGCATGCAAATGCCGCTGCGTCTTCAGGATCGCGGCATCGCCGTGTCCCATCTCGGGCGAGAAGGTGCTGTAGAAGCGCTGCTCCCGCCCCGGCGGATCGATCATCATGAAGCGAGCGGTCTCCATCATCGCGACAGCACCCAGCAAGCGCCGGACGACGACGAGCCCGAGATCGGTCCATGCCATCACCCCGCCGACCGTGATCAGGTCGTCCTCCTCGGTCAGCAACGCGTCGAAATCGACCTGCACGGCGGGGAACATCGTCGCCAGATCGGGTGCGCAGATGAGGTGCGTGGTGGCGCGACGTCCGTCGAGCAGCCCCGTCTGCGCCAACAGGAACGTCCCGCCACAGATCGATCCGAGCACCGCCCCCGCCGCATGACGCGCCGTGAGCCAGTCCGACCATTTGCGGTCGGTCTCGATACCCAGCGCAGCGGTCTCGCACGGAGGGATGATGATGACGCTCGGTACGTCCGACCTGGTGGCCGATCTGGTGGCCGATCCTATCGCTGATTCTACGGCGTTCGGCGCGTCGGGGACCGTATCGAAGGTCCGCATGATCCCGCCGGCGCCGGTATCGGCGAAGTGGCTGAGCCGAACGACCGGCGCATCCATGCCCAGACGCACCCGGCTCAGATCGTCAGTGATCCGGAACAGGTCGGTCAGCCCGTGGACGATACCGAGCATGACCTTGTCCCGCACGACGATGGCGATCTCCACAGGTCGGGGCGCGAGGGTTGTTCGGGTCGTCATTTGTCAGTTTTCCCCCGCGTTTTGTCAGTTCGGCCCGTCACGCCCGTAATAGATGCAAGTTAATACACCCATGGCGGCAACACGCCGACACTATTCGGGGATCACACCATGCCGACGCCCAAGCATTCAGGAATACAGCCACTTCTCAGTGGGTCGCGTCGCGATATTCTTTTGGGAACCGCGATCATATCCGCGCTCGCGCTTGGTGGTGAAAGCATGGCCGGTCCGCTGAAACACGGTCAACACGCTGCAGGAGACAAGACCATGAGCACGATCACCGTCAAGGATGGCACCGAAATCTTCTACAAGGAATGGGGCGCGGGGCAGCCGATCGTGTTTCATCATGGCTGGCCGCTCAGCGGCGACGACTGGGACACGCAGATGATGTTCTTCTCGCAGCAGGGCTATCGCGTGATCGCGCATGATCGTCGCGGACATGGCCGGTCGAGCCCGGCATCCAGCGGCAACGACATGGATACCTATGCCGCCGACGTCGCTGCGGTCACCGCGCATCTGGGTTTGCGCGATGCCATCCACATCGGTCACTCGACCGGCGGTGGCGAGGCGATCCGCTATGTCGCGAAATACGGCAGCAACGGCCGCGTCGCCAAGGCGGTGCTGATCGGCGCGATCCCGCCGCGGCTCACGCGGTCGCCGAACAACCCCAATGGCGTGCCTCCCGAGGCGATCGACGGCATCCGCGCCGGCACCGCCGCCAATCGCGCGGACTTCTACAACGGATTCGCGACCGGCCCGTTCTACGGTTTCAACCGCGCCGGCGCGAAAATCCTTCCCGCCGTCTCCGCCAACTGGATGCGGCAAGCGATGGTCGGCGACATCAAGGCGCAATATGACTGCATCACCGCGTTCGCCGACACCGACTTCACCGCCGATCTGCAATCGATCGACCAGCCCGTGCTGATCCTGCACGGCGAGGACGACCAGGTCTGCCCGATCGATACGACCGGGCGGATGGCGGTCAAGCTGCTCAAGAACGGCTCGATCAAGACCTATCCCGGCTATCCGCACGGCATGGCAACGATCCACGCCGATGTGCTGAACCCGGATATCCTGGCGTTCATCCGTAGCTGAGCGGGACGGCGGACGGGTTATTCCCCCGTCCGCCAACCGACAGATCCTGTTCGTCCATCACGCCGCCGCGTTGCGCGGGCGCGCGGGAGACTCGCCATGTCCTCGACCCTGCCAGACGCCGCGATCCTCACCGTCGTATCCGACCCGCTATCGCACGGCCAGCTACGCGCCCGGTTCGCCGATCTCACTGAGACACCGGCAATCCTGAAGGCGTTCGACTTCGCACGTGATCGCATGTCACCGGTGCTGTTCAACCACGTCACCCGATCCTGGATATTCGCGGCCAAGATCGGCGCGCGGCGCAACGAACCGTTCGACGCCGAGATCGTCGCGGTGACCACCCTGCTCCACGACCTGGGCTTTACCGCGCACGGCAAGGGCCCACACCGGTTCGAGGTCAACGGCGCCAACGTCGCGCGCGCGTTCGTGCGCGACCTGGGATTCGATGATCGCCGCGCGCAGCTCGTATGGGATGGGATCGCGCTGCACGTCACCCACTCGATCAGCCTGTTCAAGGAGACCGAAGTCGCCTTGTCCTCGCGCGGTATCGGCGTAGATTTTGGAACCGCGGACTACGCCACGCTGGATCCGGCCGAGATCGCCGCGGTGATCGATGCGGTCCCTCGGCTCGACTTCAAGACCGAGTTCGCCAGTTGCGCAATCGCCATGGCAACAACCCAACCGGAGTCGACTTACGACACCTTTATCCGCGACTTCGGCGACCGCTATCTCCCCGATTACCACGCCCCGTCATGGGTGGACGCGATCGCCGCCGGCCCTTTTGCGGAATAACTGCCCCTGCCCCGGGGCTCTCATCACGCTCGAACACGTGGGCCGAGCCGCTAAAGCGCGAAGCCAGCCACGATCCACGTTTAGGACGTGAGCTTGTCCTTGGTCTCGGGCATCGCCAGCACGTACAGCCCCAGCCCCAGCGCGGCGATCGTTGCGAGTGTCAGGAAGCTGGCGGTGTAGCCCGCCCAGACGATGATCGCGCCCGCCAGAGTCGCCGACAGCGCCGCGCCCAAACCCTGCGCACTCGCCACCGCGCCCTGGCTGACGTTGAAGCGGCCGGTGCCCTTGGTCAGGTCGGCGATCACAACCGGGAACAACGCGCCGAAGATCCCTGCGCCGACGCCGTCCATCGCCTGCACGCCGACCAGCCACCACGGATTGTCCGACACGGTGTAGAGCGCGCCGCGCGCGGCGAGAAATGCGAAGGCGACCAGGAACAGCGGCTTGGTCCCCCAGCGATCGGTGTTCCGCCCGACCACGATCGCGACCGGCACCATCACCAGCTGCGCCGCGACGATGCAGGCGGCGGTGAGCGAGGTCGCCTGATCCTTGCCGACGGTCCGCGCGAGCAGCTGGCTGACCGAGGTCAGCATCGCCGCGTTGGCGAGATGGAACAGGAACGCGGTCAGCGCGAAGATCATCAGCGGCTTGTTTTCGAGCAAGGCCTTCCACCCGCTCGGCTGCTCGCAATCCTCGTCACCCTCGTCGGGTTCGCAATCGAGCCCGCGCGCGACCGCATTGTCGATATCCTCGTTCTTCAGGCGCGACGCACTGATGATGCTGGCCACGGTCAACCCGCCCATCAGCCAGAACACGACGACCGGGCCGAACTTCCAGCTAGAACGCCCGCCAGCGCCGCCGAGACCGCGTTGCCGGCGTGGTTGAACGCCTCGTTGCGGCCGACGCGCTTGGCGAACAGCTTGGGTCCGACCAGCCCGAGCGTGATCGCCGAGATCGCGGGGGCGAACACCGCGCCGGCGATCGCCGCGATCGACTGCGTCACGGCGACCGCGGTAAAGCCGCTGACGACCGGCAGCGAAATGCTGCTGAGCGTCACCAGCAGGGCGGCGATCATCACGATCCGCGGCTTATTCTTGGCGCGGTCGATCAGGCTGCCGACCGGCGTCTGCGAGATCAGCCCGACGATCCCGGCGATCGTCAGGATCGCACCGACGGTCGCCTCGTTCCAGCCATGCGCGGGCCCACGCACCGCGATAAGGTAGATCGCCAGATACGGCCCGAGACCATCGCGGACGTCGGCCAGGAAGAAGTTCAGCGCGTCGAGGGTCCGCGTGGGGACCTTGCCGGACTGCCCGCTTCCACTTGTGATTTCGGGCGCCTTGTCCGCGGTTATGGCCATCAAGAGTCCTTCGAAGTCGCTTTTCGTCGAGCGCTAAAGATCTGGCCGGCGGCAAAGTTTCCGACGCCGAAGAATATATACGATCCGCTTTTCTCAAATGATCTCGTAGGTTAAACGGAAACTGAACGAGCAGGTTCAGGTTCAAATCATGAAGAAAATGTCACGGAACGATGCCTTCATCGTTGCGCTTGGCTGCAAATGACGGACATGACTTGGAAGCAACTATAATGGCAGGATGCCTGACCTGGATTCACTTTGGCGACCTGCATGTCGACGACGCCGATGGGTATGAAGGACTGTCGCGGTTTCGCGCACTCGTGGCGATGGCGCAGGCGCATATGGGTCGGGGGCCTGAGGGCAGCGCCGTCGATTTTGCATTCCTGCCGGGCGACAATGCCAATCACGGGACGGACGACCAATATGCGCGGATCGCCGACGCGATGACCGGGCTGTCGCTTCCCTGGCATGTGCTGGCAGGCGATCATGACTTCGAACCCGGCGACCTGACCGCGATGCATGCGATCACGGCCAACTTGGCGCCCTATGCCGTCACGATGAACGGCTATCGCTGCCTATTCCTCGATATAGTCTCCGCCGGTGACGGCGGCCCCGACTTCCGGATCGACCCCGACCAGCGGCGGTGGATCGAACGCGAACTGAGCGCCGCGACCGCCGCCGGTCTGCGCAGCGCCGTGTACATGCACGCCTATCCGGGCGATCTTCGCGACGACCCGGACGGGATCGCCGGGCTGTTCGCCGCGCACCGCGTCGCGTTCGTCGACACCGGCCACACGCATTACAACGAGCTGCTCAACGACGGCCGCGTCGTCTATGGCGCCACCCGCTCGACCGGCCAGATCGAAGAGGGCGCACCGGGGTTCTCGGTCGTGACGCTCGACGACGGCGTGCCGAGCTGGCGGTTCCAGGCGATCGACGATCCGTGGCCCTTGGTGCAGATCACCGCGCCAGCCGATCGTCGCCTGATCACCGATCCGGATCATCTCGGCCAGGTTCCGAACGGGTCCTTCGTCGTTCGCGCCAAGATCTTCGGCAACCCTGCCCCGACCCAAACCTTCGCGCAGCTCGACGATGGCGTCGCGGTCGCGATGACGCGCAACGAAGCGGGGCTGTGGGAGGCGACAATCGACGATGCCGCCGATGGTCTCCACCGGCTGACAGTCCGTAGCGATGGCGGCACAGACGTGATCGAGATTCTTGTCCGCGCGCCGCGGCCCGCCGACCGCCCCGGACCACCGCGTCTCAAGCGCAATCCGCCGACCGCGCTCGGCCGCGACGTCCACGCCATTGGCGCATGGCCTGAGCGTGGGATCGACGGTGCGCAGCGTGGCCCGAACAAGAACGGCCTGGACTGGTGATCCGCATGACGAGCGACCATGCTCTAGCCGCACGACAGATGGTTTCTAACGGGGTACCCCATACGTGACACACCCCGACATGGTGGCCCGGTACGCGATCTGGGCGATCTGCTTCATCGCGACGTTCGGCGTCATTACCCGGCCGTTCAAGCTTCCCGAAGCGGTGTGGGCCGTGACCGGCGCGGTCGTGCTCATCGTGTTCGGCCTGCTGCCGATCGGTGACGCGTGGATCGCGGTGCTGAAGGGCGGCGACGTCTATCTGTTCCTGATCGGCATGATGCTGCTGTCCGAGGTGGCGCGCGCGGAAGGGTTGTTCGACTGGGTCGCGGTGCACGCCGTGCGGATGGCGAAGGGGTCGACCAGCCGGCTGTTCGCGCTGGTGTTCGGCGTCGGCATCGTCGTCACGACGTTCCTGTCGAACGATGCGACCGCGGTCGTGCTCACGCCGGCGGTCTATGCCGCGGCGAAGAAGGCGAAGGCGGATCCGCTGCCGATGCTGTTCGCGTGCGCGCTGATCGCCAATGCGGCAAGCTTCGTGCTGCCGATCTCGAACCCCGCCAATCTCGTACTGTACGGCGGCAAGATGCCGACGCTCGGCGCGTGGATGGCGTCGTTCGCATTGCCGTCGGTGATGGCGATCGGCGTGACGTTCGCGATGTTGCGCTGGGTCGAGCGCGAGCGGCTGGGCGGAACGTGCGAGACCGACGTAGAAACCACCACGCTACCACGTGGCGGACTGGTCGCGCTCGGCGGGATCGTCGCGACCGCGGCGCTGCTGATCGTCGCGTCGGCCCGCGGCTATGATCTCGGGCTGCCGACGTGCCTGGCGGGCATCGCGACCACCGCGGCGATCTGCATCGGTGGTCGCAAATCGCCGGTGACGACGCTGCGATCGGTGTCGTGGGCGGTGCTGCCGCTCGTCGCGGGGCTGTTCGTGCTGGTCGAGGCGCTGGCGAGCACCGGCGTGATCGCGATGCTTGCGCGCTGGCTGGCGGAAGGTGCCGCCAATTCGCCTGCCGCAACGGCCGGGGTTGCCGGGACGATCCTCGCGTTCGGATCGAACCTGATGAACAACCTGCCCGCCGGACTGATTGCGAGCACCACGCTAGGCCAGGCACACGTCCAGCAGATCGTCACCGACGGGTTGCTGATCGGCGTCGACATCGGGCCTAACCTGTCGATCACCGGCTCGCTGGCAACAATCCTGTGGCTCACCGCGATCCGTCGCGAAGGCGAGGATGTCGGCTTCTGGCGTTTTCTGAAAGTTGGCGCGGTGGTCATGCCACCGGCGCTGTTCGCCGCGCTGGGCGCGCGCCTGCTGATCGGCTGATCGCATGCGCGAAACGACGCGGGCGTTGTCGCCCGCGTCGCATCTCGGTTCAGGCGCTCAGCTTGGCCGCAGTCTCGGCGATCCGCTTGCCCTGATAGCGGGCGCCATCGAGCTCTTCCTTGCTCGGCATGCGGCTGCCATCGCCGTCCGAGATCGTCGTCGCACCGTAGGGCGAACCGCCCTTGACCGCGTCGACGCCCATCTGCGCCTGGAAGCCATAATCAAGCCCGACGATCGTCATGCCGTGATGGATCAGGTTAGTGATGATCGAGAACAACGTCGTTTCCTGGCCGCCATGCTGGCTGGCCGTCGAGGTGAAAGCACCGCCGACCTTGCCGATCAGCGCGCCCGAGAACCACTGGCCACCGGTCGTATCCCAGAACTGCGCCATCTGCGCGGGCATCCGGCCGAAGCGGGTCGGCGCACCGACGATGATCGCGTCATACTGCTCGAGCGCAGCGGGGCCTTCGATCTCGGCATGCGCGGTATCGGTCTTGAAGTGCGCGGCTTCGACTACCGACTGCGGCGCGGTTTCGGCGACGCGGCGGATATCGACCTCGGCACCACCGGCGCGCGCGCCCTCGGCGACGGCATCCGCCATCTGCTCGATATGGCCGTAGGACGAGTAATACAGCACGAGAACCTTGGTCATTGTCAGTCTCCTGGAAAGTCCGTCACCCCAGCGGACGCTGGGGTCTTAATGAGGCGAGTGCGGCGGCCTGAACCGGGATACCCCAGCGTTCGCTGGGGTGACGGTTAGGTCGCCGCGCGAGTTTATTCCGAGTCGACCAGAACGATCTCGGCATCATCCTGTGCCGTGATCGTGACAGTCTGACCGCCCAGCAGCGCCGCACCGTCCCGTGCGCCGAACGCTTCGTCGCCGATCGTGATCGCGCCGGTCGCGGGCACCAGATACGCGTGTCGCCCCTCGCCGATCGCGTAGTCGACGCTGTCGCCGGCCTTCAGCGTCGCCGCCAGGACACGGGCATTCGCGCGGATCGGCAACGCATCGCCGTCCCCCTCGAACCCACTCGCGAGCGTCACGAATTGCCCCGACCGCTCGCCCTTCGGGAACGGCTTGGCACCCCAGCTCGGCGAGCCGCCCTTGCGCGAAGGCTCGATCCAGATCTGGAAGATCGTCGTCGTCTCGGGTTCGAGATTATACTCGGCATGGCGGACGCCGGTGCCCGCGCTCATCACCTGGACGTCACCCGCCTCGGTACGCCCTTTGTTGCCGAGCGAATCCTGATGCGTGATCGCGCCGCTGCGGACATAGGTGATGATCTCCATGTCCTGGTGCGGATGCGGCGGGAAGCCCGAGTTCGTGGCGATCTGGTCGTCGTTCCACACCCGGATCGCGCCCCAGCCCATCCGCGCGGGGTCATAGTAGCTGGCGAACGAGAAATGGTGGCGCGCGTTCAGCCAGCCATGATCGGCATGGCCGAGGCTTTCGAAGGGGCGGCGGTCGATCTTGATCATCGTCGTGGTCGTCATGAAATGTCTCCACTGGTTGCAGCCAAGATAAGCGCGGCGATCGGAACGTAAATAGAAACGCTGGAAACCGATCGTTTCGGTGCTAGCGTAGCGTCGGTCAGATCAACCACCCCGGCGGAGGCCGGGGCCCAATTGGAAAGGTCGAGATAACGGAGGACTGCGCTTCGTTATCGCCGTCTCCCAATTGGGCCCCGGCCTTCGCCGGGGTGGTACACTTATGATGTTTGCGGAGCCCTCCTTATGCGCCTGCCCGATCTCGAAGCCTGGGCGATCTTCGCCAGCGTCGTCGAGCATCGCTCGTTCAGCGCCGCCGCCGATGCGATCGGGCTGAGCAAGGCGACCGTGTCGAAGGCGATCACCCGGCTGGAGGCGCATCTCGGCCAGTCGCTGTTCCACCGTACCTCGCGCAGGCTCGCGCTGACCGAGGCCGGCAAGCCGCTCGCGGAGCACGCCGCGCGCATCCTCGCCGAAGCGCGGCTTGCGGAGGAATCCGCCAACGACGCGGCCAGCGCGCCGACCGGCCGCGTCCGCCTCGCCGCGCCGATGAGCTTCGGGATTACCAACGTCGCGCCACTGCTCGCCGAATTCCTCGCCGCGCATCCGGGGATCGAGGTCGACCTGCACCTGTCGGACGCGCGGGTCGACATCGTCGCCGAAGGGTTCGACGTCGCACTGCGTATCGCCGAACTCCCCGACAGTTCGCTCCGCGCGCGCAGGCTCTGCACAATCCAGGCGCATCTCGTCGCAGCGCCGCGCTATCTCGAAGCCCATGGTACGCCGACACATCCCGCGCAACTCGGCGAACACAAGCTGTTCGGCTATTCCAACGTCGTCGGACCCTGGCGCTTTCAGGGCCCAGGCGGCGCGGAGGTGTCGGTGCGCGCACACGGGCCGTTGACCGCCAATAGCGGCGAGGCGATCATACCGGCGTTGGTCGCAGGGCTCGGGATCGCGCGACTTCCCGATTTCATCATCGACGCGTATCTCGCCACGGGCGCGCTCACGACGATCCTGTGCGACTGGGCGCCTGCCCCGATCGGGTTACATCTTCTGACCCCACCCAGTCCGCTACGCCCCGCCCGTGTCGAAGCGCTGATAGAGTTCCTGACGCGGCGACTGCGCGACCCGCTCTGAACGCACAGCATGCGCGGCTGCGATTCAGCGGCGCGACTCGTCCCGGCCCCGGCTCGCCCTGACGCGGCCCAGGGCTCACTCCGATTCAGATCGGCATCCTTATGCGGTGACGTGCCGTTCCTGGCGTCGCTTCAAATCGACGTCGGCGCCGAGCGTCGATATGCGCGCAACCGCCAGCGATCGAGATTTTCCTTGTCCACCATCGTTACCGCCGCCGACTATGAGCGGTTGGCCGACGCGGAGCTCAATGCCGCCGCGACTGCCGATACCCTCTCCCAACGTCGGGCGCATCTTGATCAGGCATCGGTCTACGCGACGCTCAGCGAAACGACTCGCCATGACGTCGACCGACAGACGGCACGCGGTTGATGAAATAATTGCCGATGTCGCGGCACGTTTCGCGTCACGGTGCGGGCTCGCCTGGAATTATCCGGCAACCTCGCCGCAGTGCCGATCCGCCGGGCGGCTACATTTCCCCTGCACCCGAGCGCGCGTCGATTTGGCCCGCCACCGTACAGGGCCGCGAGCCTTAGTTCGAAATTAACCTTTTGCCTTCAGATGTTGTGTGGTTAATGAATCGAAGTCGAGCTGCTGACATGGGGTGTCGGGCGGTCTCGCGAAAAGGGGACAACGCATGCGGGTGCTGCTGATCGAGGACGAGCCGACCACGGCGAAGGCTATCGAGCTGATGCTGACGACCGAAGGGTTCAACGTCTACATCACCGATCTCGGGGAAGAAGGCCTCGATCTGGGCAAGCTGTATGATTACGACATCATCCTGCTCGACCTCAACCTGCCCGACATGCACGGCTATGACGTGCTCAAGCGCCTGCGAGTCGCGCGCGTGTCGACGCCGGTGCTGATCCTGTCGGGCGTGAACGAGATGGACTCGAAGGTGCGCAGCTTCGGGTTCGGCGCCGACGATTACGTCACCAAGCCGTTCCACCGCGAGGAACTGGTCGCGCGCATCCACGCCGTCGTCCGTCGCTCGAAGGGTCACAGCCAGTCGGTCATCCGCACCGGCAAGCTCGCGGTCAATCTCGACGCGAAGACGGTCGAAGTCGATGGCAGCCGGGTCCATTTGACCGGCAAGGAATATGCGATGCTGGAGCTGCTCTCGCTCCGCAAGGGCACCACGCTGACCAAGGAAATGTTCCTCAACCATCTTTATGGCGGGATGGACGAGCCCGAGTTGAAGATCATCGACGTGTTCATCTGCAAGCTCCGCAAGAAGCTCAGCCTGGCATGCGATGGCGAGAATTACATCGAGACCGTCTGGGGTCGCGGCTATGTGCTGCGCGAACCCGACGAGGTGCTCGAAGCACAGGTCGCGTAACTCCCCAGTTTTCGGGAGCGCTAGAGGCCGCGGTACCGGGGGTGCCGCGGCCTTTTGTGTGTTTGGGGGACTTCGCTTTATCCTCCCCCGCCAGGGGGAGGTGGCTGGCGCTTGCCAGTCGGAGGGGGAGGACTCGGAACAGAGGTTGCGCAGGTCTCCCCCTCCGTCACCTTCGGTGCCACCTCCCCCTTGCGGGGGAGGATTAGGCGTTGCCCTTACTTCTTCCGGCGCAACCGTCGGAACAACCCGCGTTTGCTGAGCGACTCGAACATTTCCTCCGGCCCTTCGGGATCGAGCACCTCGTTGTCGGCCAGCCATTCCTCGACCGACGTCAGATCGGGCACCTCATAGGGCCGTACCGTCTTGCCTTCGCCGCGCAGCCGCTCGATCGTTTCGATCAGTGAGCCCGTCTCGGCGATCAGATCGGTCACCACCGATACCTCCACACCGAGATGTTCCGCGATCAGCCCATCGCGAATCGCCGCAATGCCCTGCGACGTCGCTTCGTCGCTGGCGCGGATTGCGAGGTCGCATTCGGTATCGAGCCGCAGCGAGCGGTTGTTCATGTTCGAAGAGCCGAGCCGGAACACGTCCTCGTCGGCGATCAGGATCTTGGCATGGCAATAGATCGCCTCGCCCCCCGCGGTGTACGGATGATACATCCGCAGCCGGTTATACGTGTCGCGCCGGTGCAGCGCCTCCATCAGTCGCGCGCGTGCGGTATCCATCGCGATCGGTTCGAGCCAGCCTTGCGCGGTGGTCGGATTGATGATGACGATCTCGGGGCCGTTGGCTTCGCCGAGCCGCTTGGCGACTGCCTCGGCGATCTTCCGCGACGCGAAATACTGGCTCTCGATGTACAGATGCCGCTTTACGCGGGCGATCTGGCCCAGGAACAGCGCCTCACTCTCGTAGACCGGCTCCTGGTCCGACATTTCGGGTTCGCTGCGCGCGATCGCGACGTCGACGTCGTGGAAATCGACCTCCAGCCCCTCGGGCCAGCTCTTCCCGCCTGGCTTGCCTGCCGCCATCTTCATCCCGCCCGCAAGATGCCAACGGCGACGGAACAGCTCTCCCAGCGCATGCGCGATCGGGCCCTGCACCGCGCTGATCGCGTCGTGCCACGGCTTGTACGGCTTGCCAGACGGCTGGACGCGGTGCGGCTCGTCGTCGCGGTGATCGCGCGTGTCCCAGCGATCGCCGGTCATGTCGATCCCGCCGCAGAACGCCAGCGCATCGTCGATGATGACGATCTTCTGATGATGCGACGCCGCGGTCGGATGATGCCCATCGAGCTTGGTATGGATGCGCGGATGCTTCATCCACTTCATCATCGTGAAGATCGTCGAACCGCGGAACAGCGACTTGATCGCGCCGGTATCCCAGCGCAGCACGAACACTTCGAGCTCGGGCTCGCGCTCGACCAACCACAGCATGAATTCGCCGAGCTTCTTGGGTTCGCCGGGCCGCGCAACGCCGGGTTCGAGCTCGATGCGGGCGTCAAAATCCCAGCCGATCAACAGGATACGGCGCTTTGCCCCCATCATGGCGACGCGCGCGGTCCGGAAATACTTCTCCGCATCGACGATCACCGCCATCTGTTCGGCGCGTTCGACCCGCCAGCATTCCGTCCCGACCTGCATTCGCGTCCCTTCGTTTGCCCGTCGGCAGTACCCGCGGCCGCGCGATTGGTTGCGGATGCACCCTGTATCGCCGCCCCCCGCGCGCCTATCTAACGCGCTGATGCTTCCTCCTACCCAGCCTCCCGCGCAGCGCAAGGTGATCCATGTCGACATGGATGCCTTCTATGCGTCGGTCGAGCAGCGCGACGATCCCTCGTTGAAGGGCAGGCCGGTGGCGGTCGGTGGATCGCGTGCGCGCGGCGTGGTCGCGGCGGCAAGCTACGAAGCGCGCGCGTTCGGTGTGCGCAGCGCGATGCCCTCCGTAACCGCAATCCGGCGCTGCCCCGACCTGGTGTTCGTGCCGCCGCGGTTCGACGTGTACCGCGGCGTGTCTGACCAGATCCGGGCGATCTTCGCCGACTACACCGCGCTGGTCGAACCGCTGTCGCTCGACGAAGCGTATCTCGACGTGACCGAGGATATCCGCGGCCTCGGCACCGCAGCGGCGATCGCGGAAGAAATCCGCGCCAGGATCAAGGCGGATACCGGACTCACCGCGTCCGCCGGGGTCAGCTACAACAAGTTCATCGCCAAGCTGGCGTCGGACCAGAACAAGCCCGACGGGATGTGCATCATCACGCCGAAACGCGGCGCTGCGTTCGTCCAGTCGCTGCCGGTCAAGCGGTTCCACGGCGTCGGGCCGGTCACCGCGCAGAAGATGGAGCGGCTAGGGATCCTCACGGGCGCCGACCTGTTCGCGCAGACGCTGACGTTCCTCCAGGCACATTTCGGGAGTTATGCGGACTATCTCTACGGCGCGGCGCGCGGCATCGACCATCGCCCGGTGCGGGTCGATCGGGCGGCCAAGTCGGTTGGGGCGGAGCGCACGTTCGAGACCAACCTGACCACCGCGGAAGACCTCCGCGCGGCGCTTCACCGCGTGGCGGACGCGGCATGGGTACGGATCGAACGGCACGGCACGCGCGGTCGGACGATCACGCTGAAACTCCGCCACGCCGATTTCCGTACGATCACCCGCGCCAGGTCGTCGCAGGCTGCGGTCACCGACAAGGCGGCGTTCCTGGCGGCGGGACTCGAACTGCTGATGGCGCAACTGCCGGTACCCGACGGCGTGCGGCTGCTCGGCCTGACGCTGTCCGGAATCATGGGCGACGACGACGAGGTGCAACCAAGCCTGTTGTGACCTGCTCGGACCGGTCCGCGCTACGCCGCGTTGGAGATCGCTGCATCGGCCGCATCCAGCGTCAGCAACGCGACGGCGCCAAGCCCGGGCCCGTCGCTTTCTAGCCGTAGCGTTCCCTTCATCGCGGCCATCGAATTGGCGCACCAGTGTAGCCCGAGCCCGCCCGACTTGTGCGCCCGCGTCGAGAACCCGCGTTGAAACAGCATCGCCCCGGCTTCGGGGAAAAGCCTTCGCCGTCGTCGCGGATCGCCACGGTGACCCGGCCTGCCGTTTCGGTGATGGTCGCCACGATTGATCCGCTGCCCGTGCCGCGCGCGACGATCGATTCGACCGCGTTGCCGAAGATGTTGCCGATCACCTGACTGAGGATGACCCGGCTCGCCATCACCGGGCTCGGGCCGGCGGGAAAACTGAACGCGATCGACGTGTCCAGCGAATAGCGCGCGATCGTCGCATTTCGGGCGATGATGTCGCTGACGTCGCACACCTCCAGCGCCGGGCGTTCATGCGCGGCGCGTTGTTGCTGGCCGATGATTTCCAGAACATCCGCCATCGCCTCGCGACCGATCGCCAGTTCGCGGCGCATGGTCTCGCGATCGGTGGTTTCGGCGTCGATCGCGGCCGCGACGAACATACTGAGTTTGCGGCGACGTGCATCGGGTATGTCGCCGCGCGCGAGTTCGGCGATCGCACGATCGATCGTCGTCCGGTCGACCGCGGCGGACTGCGTAATCCCCTGGCTGAGGATCGTGCTGATTGGATTCAGCGCGTTGCGGACGTTGTGCATGACCGCGACCGCGCTTTCGCTCCGTCCAAGGTCGAACGACTGGACTTCGATCTGCTCGCGCAGGTCCTTCAGCTGACGCAGCATCGCATTGAAGCTCCTGCCGAGCGAGCCGACCTCGTCGCGCCGGCCGTCCTCTTCCAGCAGCGCCAGCGATCCCGATGCCCGCACCCGCTGCATGTGGCTTTCGACACGGTGCAGCGGGCGCAGCACGAGCCGCTCGATCATCCGCCGGAGCATCACCAGTACCAGCAAGAGCAACATGGTGGAGCCGACAACCGCGAGCAGCAGCATGCGCCGCCCCAACAGCGAGACATCGCGGGGGACGCTGAACCGCGCGCTGGCGACCGCATGACCATCGGCCCCAATCATCGGCACCGCAATCGTCAGCTTCGTGGGGCCGGCGGCAATGGCGACGGCATTGCCGGGCGCTGTGGTGTCGATCTGCGCGCGGGCCCGCAGTACCCTGGACGCTTGCTCGGTCGTCATCACGCGCGCCATCAGGACATACCCGCGCGGAGTGCCGCTACCGTCCGAACGACGGACGCGGGCAACACCGATCGCTGCCACCGAGTCGCCGATACGGGCATAGAACCGTCCCGAGCTGCGCCGGCCAAGCACCGTGGCAAGATCGGTTCGCGCGATCATCGTCGTCAGTTGCTGACGCCGGATGTTCGCCTGCATGCTACCAGCCGCATCGCGCCAGCGGGCGATCACGACGCTATTGGCGGGGCTGACATAGGCCATGCCGTCGACACCGATCTCGTACATCGCCTGCGGTAAAAGGCTTTCGCGATCGAAACCGGCGCGTGGGTCGGCCATGTAGGCATAGCTGCCGTTCCAGTCGCCATAGTCGCGCACCGCACTTTCGACGCTGGCGGCATAGTCCGATACCGCAGCGCGCGCCCGCGCGACCTGCCCGGCGATCGCCTTGTCCTCGAGCTGGGTAAAGCTGGGCGTAATGATGCTGGCGAGCAGCAGCGTGATCGCGATCGTCGCGACCAGCCCGACCGCGGTCATGATCATCACCAGCTTGGCACCGAGCGACGAGCGTGTCCGCGTGCGTCCGAACTGCCGGCCAAGAACAGGCGGCAGCCGGCCCATCGCGGCAGACGGCATTAGCCGCGTATCCCGAACGTCTGGCGGATCTTGTGGTCGTCGTTGGACACGTCGTCGCTACCGTCGACCGTGCCGGTCAGCGCCATCTCGAGCGCGCGATCGGCGGTGACCGGGCGCGAGAAGAAATACCCCTGCATATGGCTCGCACCGGCGAGGCGAAGCGCCTGGACCTGCGCCTCGGTCTCGACGCCTTCCGCGATCACGCCGAGGCCGAGGGCGCGGCCGAGATGGATGATCGAATGGACGATCGCCGCGCTTTCGCGTTCGCGGCCCATGCCATCGATGAACGACTTGTCGATCTTCAGGCAATCGAGCGCGAACTTGCGGATGTTGTAGAGGCTCGAATAGCCCGTGCCGAAATCGTCGAGCGCGATCCGGAAGCCCATTTGCCGAAGTTTGTAGAGCGTTTCGGCGGCACGCTCCGCATCGTCGAAGATCGCGGTTTCGGTGATCTCGATCTGCAGCCGCGCCGGCGCGATGCCAGCGCGCTGAACGCTCTTCATGATATGCCCGACGAAATTGTGGCGACGAAACTGGCGCGGGGAAAAGTTCACCGACACATATTGGCCAGGCCATTGCTTCAGCACGTCGAGCGCCTCGCCCAGTACCCAGTCGCCAAGTTCGTGGATGAGGTTCGATTCCTCCGCGATCGGAATAAAGATCGCCGGGCTCATCAGGCCATATTCCTGTGTATTCCACCGGACCAGCGCCTCGAACCCGACCACCTCGATCGCATCGCGGGAGACGATCGGCTGATAGACCAGGCTGAGTTCGCCTCTTTCGATGGCCTGGCCAAGACCGGATTCGACGCGACGGCGAAAACGGATGCCTTCGTCCATGCTCTCGTCGAACAGCCGGACGATGCCACGCCCGCCGCGCTTCGCGTCGTTGAGGGCAAGGTCGGAACGGCGGATCACGTCGACCGGATCGCCGCCCTGCCCGCCCGCGGTCACGACCAGTCCGGCCGAGGCCCCGCCCTGCACCGAATTGCCGAACACCTGCAGACTGACCGAGCATGCGCTCACGATCAGTTCGCAGGCCATCACCGCCGCCGCCTCGCCCGGCGTCTCGAACAGGATCCCGAACTCGTCGCCGCCGAGCCGCGCGACGATCGCTCCCTCGGGCGCAGCCTGATTGAGTATCACGCAGATTTCGCGGATCAGCGCATCGCCGGCGAGATGCCCGAGCGTGTCGTTGACCAGCTTGAAACGATCGAGATCGATCATCACGGTGGCGAACAGCCCTTCGTCGCGCGTCCGTGCCGCCAGCGCCCGCAAGAAGGCGAGCCGGTTGGGTGCGTCGGTCAGCGAATCGTGCGTCGCCATGTGCAGCGCGCGACTCTCGTTCGCCGCCAGTTCGGCACCCTGTTCCTCGAGTTGCACGACCTGCGCCGCGAGCAGGTCGCGCGCCGTCGCCAGATCACGGTCGTTCCGCCAACGCTGCGCGAGTGCGGTCGCGGTCTGCAGGATCTCGGCAACCTCGAATGGCTTGGCGATGTAGAAGATCTTGTCGGCGGGGCCGGCAACCTTGCTGATTTCGATCGGCGAAAAATCCGAATAGCCGGTGACAATGACGATGTTGATATCCGGATCGAGCGCGCGGATACGTTTCGCGGTTTCGCGGCCATCGATTCCCGGCGGCATCCGCACGTCGATGAACGCAACCGCGAACGGCTCATCGTCGACCACCGCCCGCTCGATCGCGGCGACCGCGTCGAGCCCCTGGTCGCAATAGGTCAGTACGAACGGGGGCGCATCGTCGGTCGCATCGACGCCGTCGTCGCCGAACAGCTCGACCGCCATCGCGTCCAAGGCGGACCCGGTACGCGATCGTGGCCCGGCGAAACTACGCCGGTAGCTGTCGTGCATCGGCGGCTCGTCGTCCACGATCAGAATGCGCATCGGAAACCGCTCCTCGTGAGACACGACCGTCGCCGTCCAGCGATGGCATACGTGCCTCCAGTTCTTGCTACGAAGCGGTAACGAGGTACGGTTAAGACGCCGTAAACGACGTTTCCAGCTGATGGCCGAGCGCCTGTCCGCCGAGCACGATCGCCCCGAGCGGCCCGGCATTGTTGCCGAGCGCAGGCGGCACGATGAACGTGTCGGTCAACGCGACCTCGGGCAGCGTGATATAGCCCCCCAGGCTGCGCGTCATCGCTGCGCGGACGCGGGGGAACAGGTGCGACGCGCCCATCACACCGCCGCCCATCACGATGCGTCGCGGGATCCCGGTCAGCACCAGCGTGTGACACAGCTGCCCCAGCGCATCGGCGACCCCGTCCCAGACCGGATGCTCGGCCGGTGCCTCGTCCGCAGGATGACCGATCCGTGCGGCGATCGCCGGACCGGCGACGAGCCCCTCGATGCAGGCGCCGTGGAACGGGCAATTGCCGATCCAGTCGTCGCCGTGGAACCGCGCAGGCCGGATATGGCCGAGCTCGGAATGCGTCAGCCCGTCGACCGGGCGGTTGTTGGCGATCAACCCCGCGCCGACGCCGGTACCGACGGTCACGTACGCGATATCGGGCAGCCCCTTCGCCGCGCCCCAGAACGCCTCGGCGAGCGCCGCGCCGACGACGTCGCTGTGGAAGCCGGTCGGCACGCCGTACCGGCGCTGCAACCGCCCTGCGACATCGGTGCCCGCCCAGCCCGGCTTGGGAGTCGAGGTGATGTGGCCGTAATCATGCGAATGCCGATCGATCGAGACCGGACCGAAGCTGGCGATGCCGATCGCGACGAACCCGCTCCACCGGTCGAGCACGGCTTCGATCGCCGCCATCGTCTCGTCGGGCCGGGTAGTCGGGATACGCACGGTTTCCTCGATCTGGTCGGGCCCGCGCGCAAGAATACAGATGCATTTGGTCCCGCCAAGTTCGATACCTGCGACCAGAGGTGCTTCCGTCATCCCAAACTCCCAACACGTTGCGGCGGCCCGCTTCCTTTGTGGACGCCACACAGTCAAGGGGGCGCCGACGGGTAATGATGCTAAGCCCACCGAACGCGATCACTGTGAGCGGACAATTCGTTCGCAGTCGATCCGCGCAGTCGTGCGTTCAACGAGTTCGGTTTACGTCAACAGACAGGAATTTCCCGATGGCGAAGAAGCCCGCAAAATTACCCAAGCTCGATACCTCTGTCGAGGCGCAGCCGCAGTACAAGGTCGAATACCGCGAGATTCAGCCTTACGGCACGCTCAAGCGCCTGCCGATCGCGCTGGAAGACAACGCCCGCGCGCAGAGCGTCGCGACGCTGAACCAGGTGCTCGCGGATACGATGACGATCCGCGACATGTACAAGAAGCATCATTGGCAGATGTCGGGCGCCACCTTCTACCAACTGCACCTGCTGCTCGACAAACATTACGAGGAGCAGGCTGCGCTGGTCGATCTCATTGCGGAACGGATCATGGCGCTTGGCGGCATCTCGATCGCGATGGCGCACGACGTCGCCGAGATGACGACGATCCCCCGCCCGCCCAAGGGCCGCGAGGATGTCCCGACGCAGCTCGCCCGCCTGCTCGAAGCGCACGAGATCATCTTGCGCCAGGCGCATGAGGGCGCGGAAGCCGCCGACGAGTCCGGCGACGATGGCACCAACGACCTGCTGGTGAGCAACATCATCCGCACGCACGAGCCACAAGTGTGGTTCCTGGCCGAACATCTTGCCGAGACCGAACTCGTCCGCAGTGACAAGTAAGGCGATGTTGCAATCCTCCCCCGCAAGGGGGAGGTGGCAGGCGCCAGCCTGACGGAGGGGAGGAAAGGAATTACCGCTGTTGCGCGTTCCTCCTCCTCCGTCACCTCCGGCGACACCTCCCCCATGCGGGGGAGGATTTAAACGCTCGCGTACGCTACTCGACCGTGACGCTCTTCGCGAGGTTGCGCGGCTGGTCGACATCCGTGCCCTTGAGCACCGCCACGTGATACGCCAGTAGCTGCACCGGCACCGCATAGACCAGCGGCGCGATCAGCGGGTGGACCTTGGGCATGGTGATCGTCGCCATGCAGCCTTCGCCGGCCGCCTGGATCCCGTCATAGTCCGAGATCAGCACGACCTTGCCGCCGCGTGCCATGACTTCCTGCATGTTGCTGACGGTCTTGTCGAACAGCGGCCCCGACGGCGCGATGACGATGACCGGGACATGCTCGTCGATCAGCGCGATCGGTCCGTGCTTCATCTCGCCAGCGGCATAGCCCTCGGCATGGATGTAGCTGATTTCCTTCAGCTTCAGTGCGCCTTCGAGCGCCAGCGGGTAATCCGTGCCGCGGCCAAGATACAGCACGTCGCGCGCGCTCGCGATCTTGTGCGCCATCGCCTCGATAGCCTCGTCATACGCAAGCGCGCCGTTGAGCGCGGCAGGGGCCTCGGCGAGGTGGCGGACGATCTCGCGCTCCTGATCCCGCGTCAGCAGCCCCTTCGCACGCGCCAGGTTTGCGGCAAGCGCAGCGAGCACGGCAAGCTGGCAGGTGAACGCCTTGGTCGAGGCCACGCCGATTTCCGGCCCGGCATGCGTCGGCAGCAGCAGATCCGCTTCGCGCGCCATCGAGCTGGTCGGCACGTTGACGACGACCGCGATCTTCTGGCCCTCGGCCTTGGCGTGGCGTAGCGCGGCCAGCGTGTCCGCGGTCTCGCCCGACTGCGAGATGAACAGCGCCAAGCCGCCGTCTTCCATCACCGGCGCGCGGTAACGGAACTCCGACGCGACATCGAGATCGACGGGAACGCGTGCGAACTGCTCGAACCAGTATTTGGCGACCATGCCAGCATAGAAGCTCGTCCCGCACGCCACGATCGTCACGCGCTTGATGCTCGACAGGTCGAACTCGGGGATGGGCAGCGTGATCTCGCCTTCCATCCGCTTGAGATACGAGCGGAGCGTCTGCGCGACGACGATCGGCTGCTCGTAGATTTCCTTGAGCATGTAATGCTTGTGGTTGCCCTTCGAGATCACGTCGCCGGTGACGCCCGAGATCGTGATCGCACGCTCGACGGGCGCGTTGTCGCGGTCATAGACCTGGGCGCCGTCACGCGTGAGCACGACCCAATCGCCCTCGTCGAGATAGGCGATCCGTTGCGTCAGCGGCGCGAGCGCGAGGGCGTCGGAGCCGAGGTACATCTCGCCGTCGCCGTGGCCGACAACCAAGGGCGAGCCGAGCCGCGCGCCGATCAGCAGGTCGGGATGCTGGCGGAACAGGATCGCGAGCGCGAACGCACCGTGCAGTCGCGGCAGGATCTCGCGGACGGCGGAGACTGGATCCATCCCCGCCTCGACCTTCTCGCTGACCAGATGCGCGACGACTTCGGTATCGGTCTCGCTGGTGAACACGCGACCGCGCGCGATCAGCTCTTCGCGCAGCGGCTTGAAGTTCTCGATGATCCCGTTGTGGACCACCGCGACTTCGCCGGTCGCATGCGGATGCGCATTGTTGGTGGTCGGGCCGCCATGCGTCGCCCAGCGCGTGTGCGCGATACCGGTCTTCCCGGGCAGCGGATGCGCGGCGAGTTCGTTGGCCAGGTTGACGAGTTTCCCCGACGCACGCCGACGCTCGATCGCGCCGTCATTATCGGTGGCGATGCCCGCCGAGTCATAGCCGCGATATTCGAGCCGCTTCAGACCGTCGAGCAACCGACCCGCGACGTCTTCGCCGCTCAGAATTCCAACGATGCCACACATACGATCTTACTCCAGAAACACGCTTATCGGGCAGCCTTACGGGCTATCATCCGCTCGCGGAAGCGCTTGGCCCAAGCGGGTTTGGCGATCTGCTCCGGGCGTACCAACGCGAGTGCGTCGGCCTCGACATCCGCGGTCACGACCGAGCCGGCCGCAACGATCGCACGGGCGCCGATCGTGACCGGCGCGACAAGGGCCGAGTTGGAACCGATGAACGCCCCCTCACCGATGACGGTGCGGTATTTGAAATAACCGTCGTAATTGCAGGTGATCGTCCCCGCGCCGATGTTCGCGCCCGCACCGATGTCCGCATCGCCGATATAGGTCAGGTGGCTGACCTTCGCGCCCTCGCCGATAACGGCTTTCTTGATCTCGACGAAGTTGCCGACCTTGGCATCCGCGTGCAGTTCCGCGCCGGGGCGGAGGCGCGCGAACGGGCCGACATTGGCTCCCTTGCCAACGGTGGCGCCTTCGACGTGGCTGAATGCGTGGATCGTCGCGCCGTCCTCGATCCGCGCACCAGGGCCGAACACGACGTTGGGCTCGATCACCACATCGCGGCCGAGCTGCGTGTCGTGCGCGAACCAGACGGTGTCGGGCGCGATCAGCGTCACGCCGTCCGCCATCGCCTGTGCGCGCCGCATCGCCTGCCAGGCAGCCTCGACGCCGGCGAGTTCGCCACGGCTGTTGACGCCGGCCACTTCGTCCGCGCCGGTTTCGATGACGGCGGACGAACGGCCGGCGGCGGCAGCAAGCTCGACGATATCGGTAAGGTAATATTCGCCCGCCGCATTGTCGTTGCCGAGCCGGTCGAGCAACGCGAACAGATCGGTCGAACGCACCGCCATCAGTCCGGAATTGCAGAGCGTCACCGCACGTTCCGCCTCCGACGCGTCCTTATACTCCACGATCCGGTCCATCCGGCCCGCAGCGTCGGCGATGACGCGACCATAGGCGCCGGGATCGGCGGGGCGGAAGCCGAGCACGGCCACCGCAGGCATATCATCGCCGTGCAATCGGTCGATCATCCGTTGCATCGTCGCGGCGGTGACCAGGGGCACGTCGCCGTAAAGGATCAGAACGTCGCCTTCGAACCCGGCAAGGGCCGCGCGGGCCTGCGCCACCGCATGGCCGGTGCCGAGCTGTTCGGCCTGGAGCGCGGTGGCGATGCCGTGTGGCGCGACCGCCGCCTCGACCTGCTCGCGCCCCGCCCCGGTGACGACGACCGTCTTCGCGGGGTGCAATGTCGCCGCGCTTGCGACCAGATGCAGCAGCATCGGCCGCCCGGCGATCGGGTGAAGCACCTTGTGCAGGTCCGATTTCATCCGCGTGCCCTTGCCGGCCGCGAGGATCACCACCGCGATCGGATGCGCCGGAAACGGTTGGTCGTTGGAATGCGTCGTCATGGAAGGACCGCTGCCACGAAAGCCTTGCCAATTCCATAGCGTCGCTGGCAGGCCCCTGTGCAATGACGCATTTTTATTCGATATCGTCGGGTTCGACCTCGACGGCACGCTGCTCGACACCAGTGGAGACCTTGCCGCCGCGGTCAATGATGCGCTCGCCTCGGTCGACCGCCCACAGCTTACCGTCGAGCAGGTCAAGCCGATGATCGGCGGCGGCGCGCGGCATATGCTCAAGCAGGGCCTGACTGCGACCGGCGGCTATGACGAGGCGATGCTCGACACGCTGCATGCCAAGCTTCTCGCTTACTACGAGGCGAATATCTGTGTGCATACCAGACCGTATCCGGGCGTGATCGAGGCGCTCGACGCCCTGGCGGCGAAGGGCGTGACGCTCGGCATCGTCACCAACAAGATCGAGCGGTTCGCTCGGACCGTGCTCGCCGAACTCGGGCTGACCGAGCGTTTCGCGTGTATCCTCGGCGGCGACACGCTGACCGAGTCGAAGCCCTCGCCGATGCCGATCCATGCGATGGTGAAGCTGTGTGGCGGTGGCCGCGCCGCGTTCGTCGGCGATTCGGTCTTCGACATCCAGGCCGGACAGGCGGCGGGGTTGCCGACGATCGCGTGCAGCTTCGGCTTCCTGATGCAGCCGGTCGCCGAGCTTGGCGCCGACGCGGTGATCGACGGCTACGACGAACTGCTGCCGACGCTGGAAAGGCTCGGCGCATGAGCCGGACGCTGCTCACGCGCATCGCGCTGGTGCTGGCGGTGGTGTTCGCGGTGACGATGGCGCTGCTGCCGAAGCCGCCGCATATGCCGTTCGACCAGTTCGGCGACAAGTTTGGACACATGCTCGCCTTCGCGACGATCGCGCTGCTGGCCGCGCTGTCGTTTCCGACCGCGCGGCTGTTCCGGATCGGCGAGCGGCTGTCGTTCCTCGGTGCGCTGATCGAGGTGCTGCAGTCGATCCCGTCGCTGCACCGCGATTGCGACATCCACGACTGGATCGCCGATACGCTGGCGATCACGTTGGTGTTGCTGATTGTCTGGGCGGCCCGGCGCGGGCGCGGCGCGCGATTGCCTTAACGCCGGGCGAGCTGAAGCCCAGCGTCCTCCTCCCGGTCTCCGCCGTCTCCGAATTCCCGTCACCCCATTCCCGTCACCCCAGCGAAAGCTGGGGCATCCCCCTTGGCGGGCGATGCGGCCTGTACGATGAGATCCCAGTTTTCGCTGGGATGACGACGGGAGAGATGGGAGATGATGGGCGTAAAGCAGCGGCTCTGGAGACCGAGACAGGCTCACCCCTTCCTGAACTTTGTCCAGAGATGCCGCGCGAGCATCGCCGGGGGCATCCGCAGCCAGTGTGAGCGGACATAGAAAGCGAACCGGGTCAGCGGGCGCGTCGGTCTGCCCCAGCCGTCCCGCGCGGTAAGGCGGCGAATGTAGAGGCGATCGATACCGCGCGTGCGGCCCTCGCCGAACAGCGCATCGACCAGCCGCAGCGATCGCGCCACCTCCCGGTGCAGACCGTGATGAAGCGCGTCCGCGTCGAGCCCATCGGTGCCGAACTCGTCGACCAGACAGCGGATGTCCCACAGGTTGCGCAACCCGCCCGCCAGATCGCCGTCCGCGAACAGGTGCGCCGCGGCGTGGACGATCATCCCGTTCGACGACAGCGTGCGCAGGCCGTTCTCAAGCGCCACGCTCCCCTCGATCAGCGCCGCCGCATGGGGCGTGATCCGTGCGGTCAGCGGCAGGATCGTGTGGTGGACGTCGATCATCCGATCGCGATCGCGGTGGATCAGCGGCGGGAGTTCGTGCATCCAGCGGCGGTAATACACGTCGTCATACGGGTCGGGCTTCACCCATTCCCACCCCGTCGCGAGCAACGCCGCCTCGACTCCGTCGAGCGAGGCGCGCGGCGCCAGGATGTCGAGATCGCCGATCGATCGCCCCTGCCCCGCCGACAACCCCGCCGCGACGAACGCGGTGCCCTTCAGCAGCACGACCGGGCAGTCGACCGCGGCGAGCGCGCGCCGTGCCATCTCCGCCTCCCACAACGCCGCGCGCCTGCCGTGCTCCGCGGCGGCCCGCGCGTCGGCGAGGATCGCCTGCACCGCGGTCGGCATCGCCAGGCCGTCGAGCCGCAGCGCCAGCGTCCCGATCAACTGCTCCGCGCGCGCCATCGCCAGCAACGCGGTCCAGCCGTCCGCATCGAGCCCGACAACGCTCGACGGATCGGCCAGCGCCCGCGCGAGCATGCGGGCGTCGGTCACAGGTCCGCCCATAAGGCCTCGACCTGTTCGATCGCGCGCGGCCCATCGGGATAATCCACCGCGATCGCGGGCACGTCGGCGATCAGCCCGGTCAATCCGCGAAACCCCGCCTCGCCGAGCGCGACATAGTTGGTCGAGGCCTGCGTCATCCGCACGAATGCCTCGCCGGGCTGGACCGACCGCGTCTCGGGCGCGAACCCGTAGCGCGGGAATACCAGCAACGCCGGCCGCGCGGGCACGTCCATCGCCGCGATCGCCCGCGCATCGGGGACCATGTGACGGATGTCGCCCTTCGGCGTCGCGCGCAGCAGCGGCCCCATCCGCGCCTCGGGCCATGCCGCCTCGGCCGCAGCAATCCCCTCGTTCTTCAGGCTGATCAGCCGCGGGAACGCGTGGACGAGGCCGGTCGCCGGATCGAGCAGCACGAACTCGTCCCCCATGAACCGCCAGCCCTTCGCCGCCAGCAGCGTCGCGAGCGTCGACTTCCCCGCCCCCGAGATGCCGGTCATCAACAGCGCACGCCCGTCGCGCTCGACTGCCGACGCATGCAGCAACAGATACCGCCGCGCGCCCAGCGCCATCTGCAAGTTCATCGCCATCTCGGCGGCGAGCAGCCCCTGCCGCAACGGCAGCGGGGCAGCCTCGGGCAGCATGTAATCACCGCCGATCTCGACCGACGGGCGAAGGAAACGCCGCCAAGGCCGACGCGCGAACAGGCGCACGGTGAAGTCGGGCACGCCGTCCGGCGGCTTGGGATAATCGCGGTACAGCGTCTCGAGGTGTGCGATCGGCGCGCGCCAGTCCGAACCGATGCGGAAGCCGACCGGGCCGATCCGCACGGAGAAGGCATGCCTCATGCGCGCTCGACCAGCCCGGCCTCCACCAGTTCCTCGAGCCGCGCCGCCAAAGCCTCGCGGGTACCGTCGGTGAGGTCATAGTCGCGCCCAAGCCGATCGAGCAGCGCATCGAGCGACCGAGCACCATCCTGCACAGCGACGAGTATCTGCGGCGCGGGGTCGGTCAGCAGATGCGTGACCCCCGACGCACGGTGATAGACCGCGGTAAACTCGTCGAGCGGTGCGATCAGCAGGCCATCGCTCGGCGGTGCGCGATAGACCGCATGATCCACGGCCTCAGCCGCGCGGCATCTGCAGCGATGCGAAACAGGTGAAGCCGCCCTGGCCACGCTGCAACCGGCGGATATATTTGACATAGGCGCGGCTGCGCTCGGAGTCGGTCCCGGGCAGCGTGCTGCCATTGGCCATCGCGCGCTTGACCTCTTCGCCCTTGAACGGACGTGGCGACGAGGGAAACGCCCCCTGGTACGCGCGGGAACGACCTTGCCATCGGCATCGATGTAGCTGCCTGCGCGGCTCGCATCGGGGACGGGTATTTCGCAGTTCAGTACCGACCCCGCGGTCTGCGCGAGCGCGGGCCGGATCGACATCACCGCACCGGCCGTCACCGCACCGAGCGCCAGCACGCGCCGCCGCGACGGCACGTCGGCGCTTGCGGCGGCATCCGGGTTAGGCGGGTCCTGAGTGAATCGCGTATCGTCCATGATGCCCCTGCTATAGTGCAGCCCTTTCACAATCCTGAAGCGCTGACAATATAGCCGCGCCGACCGTACCGAACTAGGACGGGCGAGCGCCCAGTCTGTGCGCCCTGGAGATTACAATGCTGTCGGGATTTGGCCTGCGTACCTTCTGGGCGATCGTCGTCGTCGTCGTCGCATCGATCGGCGTGTTCGCGATTACGCGCGACGTGCAGGGTGCGATCGTCGCGGTGGTCGGCGGGATCGCCGCCGCGCTGGTCGCGGCAGGGACTGGCGACGAGGCGCCTGCCCCCGACGATGCGGCGCATACCGCGCCGTCCGTGCTCGACGACGTGCTCGATGCGATCGTCGCGCCGGTGCTGCTGGTGCAGGACGGGCGCGTGACGCTCGCCAACCGCGCGGCGCGGACGTTGCTCGGCGCGCATATCCTCGGCGAGGATGCGCGCGTCGCGATCCGGCATCCGGCGGCGGCCGAGCGCCTCGGCACGCCGGGACCGATCGATGGCGAGCGGCCGATCGAACTGGTCGGGCTCGGCACGCGCGACCAACGCTGGGAGATGCGGCTGAGCGAGGCATCGGACGGCCAGCGGATCGTCCACCTCGTTGACCAGACCGGCAACTACGCCGCCGAACGGATGCGGATCGATTTCGTCGCCAATGCAAGCCATGAGCTACGCACGCCACTCGCGTCGATCCTCGGCTTCATCGAGACGCTACGCGACGAGGCGGGGGAAGATGCGGACGTGCGCGCGCGCTTCCTCAAGGTGATGGACGACGAGGCGCGGCGGATGCAGCGACTGGTCGAGGACCTGATCTCGCTGAGCCGAATCGAGGCGGAGAAGTTCCGCCTGCCCGACAGCGCCGTCGATCTCGCGCAATTGGTCGAGGATACGCGCGAGGAACTGGCCGACGCAGCTGGCGATCGCGGGCAGGATCTGGTCGCGACGATCGCTTCGGACCTGCCGGCGGTATCAGGCGACCGCGTCCAGCTGTCGCAGATGCTCCACAATCTGATCGGCAACGCGATGAAATACGGCCGCGCGGGGACGCCGGTGACGATCGCACTGAAGCGCGACGATGCTGGCATGATCCGCCTTTCGATCCGCGACGAGGGCGACGGCATCGCGGCGGTCCATATTCCGCGGCTGACCGAGCGCTTCTATCGCGCCGATGCAGGCCGCAGCCGTTCGCTCGGCGGCACCGGGCTCGGCCTCGCGATCGTCAAGCACATCGTCGAGCGGCATCGCGGGCGGCTCGATATCGCCAGCCAGGTCGGCGTCGGCACCACCGTCTCGGTCATTCTGCCGCCAAGCGGTGTGGCGGCAAAAGGCGGTGTCATAAAAGGGTAACGCAACTGTCACACAGGATCGCCTTAAGTACCGCTAAGGCCGGTGCATGACGGGAATTCTGGTGCAGCGGTTCGTTCTTCTAGGAGTGTTGGGGGCGGTGACGGGCGCTCTGACGGCGTGCGTCGATCAGGCGAACGGCGGCGGTGCAGGCTCGCGCGACCAGATCACCGCGGTCGGGTCCTCGACGGTCTATCCGTTCACGACGATGATCGCCGAACAGCTCGTCGCCAACGATCCCGATGCGAAGGCACCGGTGATCGAATCGACGGGCACTGGCGCCGGGATGAAACTGTTCTGCGCAGGGATTGGCGCGGCGCACCCCGATATCGAGGATGCATCGCGGCGGATGAAGGCGAGCGAATATAAGAGCTGCGCCGAGAATGGCGTGCGCGACGTGATGGAAATCCAGGTCGGGATCGACGGCATCGCCTTTGCCGAGGCGAAGAACGGCCCGAAGATGCAGCTGACGCCGACCGACCTCTACAAGGCGCTCGCCGCTAATCCGGGCGGCAAGGTGAACACGGCACGGGTTTGGCGTGACGTGAACCCGGCCCTGCCCGCGGTGCCGATCCAGGTCTACGGCCCGCCCGCAACGAGCGGCACGCGCGATGCGCTCGCCGAGCTGATCCTCACCAAGGGGTGCGAGGCGAGCGATCCTTCGGCCAAGCCGCTCGCGAAGTCCGATCCCGATGCCCACAAGGCGCTCTGCACGCGGGTGCGTGAGGACGGGGTGTATGTGGACGCGGGCGAAAACGACAATCTGATCGTCCAGAAATTGCAGTCGAACCCGAATGCCATTGGCGTGTTCGGGTACAGCTACCTCGAAGAGAATAAGGACGCGGTGAACGGCGTGTCGATCTCAGGCGTCGCGCCGACCTATGCGACGATCGCGGACAATGCGTATCCGGGGTCTCGGCCGCTCTATATCTATGTGAAGAAGGCGCATCTGACCGCCATTCCGGGATTGCGAAACTTGTTGAAGCTGTATGCGGCGAATTGGGGTGCAAGCGGGCCGCTGGTGAAGCGCGGGCTGATCGCGGCGCCGGCCGCGATCCAGGCGCGGTCGGCTGCGATCATCACGAACGAGACGGTGCTGGATCCGGCGGTGCTGTCGTGATCGGTTTCCTGTTCACTACGCCCGCCTTCTTTTCGGTTCCCTCGCGAAAGCGGGGGTCCAGGGGCCAAGCTCGATATCGGAACTTAGCTGGGCCCCCGCGTCCGCGGGGGAACGGGGGTTTGGCGACGTTTGGTTCACACAACAGGGCAACCACCCCAGCGACCGCCGCCACCCCGGCGAAGGCCGGGGCCCAGTTGGGCACCGTTGCATTGGTTGGCGATGCGCATAGTTACCTCGACCTTTCCACCTGGGCCCCGGCCTTCGCCGTGGTGGCGGCCGGTGAGGTGGTGCGTATGCTCGCAACCAATCATGGCGGGCAAGAAGCATAATGTCCGCCATCGCACTCCTCTTCCTCGTCGCCGGGCTAGGCCTGATCGGCTGGCTCACCGCGCGCGTCCGCGCCACGCGGTTCCGCGCCGGTTCCACCGCCAGGTTCAGCTCACTCCCCTCGCATCACGGCTGGTACGTCGCGCTGTGGACCGCGATCCCGCCTCTCGTGTTCCTCGTGGTGTGGTCGGTGACGTCGCCCGCGCTAGTCACCGATGCGGTCCTCGCCACCCCGGCGGCGATCCAGCTCCCCCACCCGGCTTCGACCGCGCCTCGATCCTGTCCGAAGCGCGCAGCCTCGCCGAGGGGCGCAGCTTCGGCGCATTCCACGGTCTCGCGCAGACGCTCGCCCCGTCCTACGCCGCCGCGCAATCGCGCTACGACTGGATCGCCACCGCCGCCGCGTTGCTGCTCGCCTTTGCCGGTGGCGCGTTCGCGTTCACGCGCGTGAAGCCCGGCTTCGGCGCGCGGACTCAGATCGAGCGGGTCGTCATGCTCGCGCTGCTCGGCGCGTCGCTGATCGCGATCCTCACCACCGTCGGGATCGTCGCGTCGCTGCTGTACGAATCGGTGCGGTTCTTCTCGGTCGTGCCGATCACCGACTTCCTGTTCGGGACGCATTGGAGCCCGCAGGTGATCGACGCGCGCGATCCGGGCGCGTCGCTCGGCGCGGTGCCGTTGTTCTGGGGGACGTTCTTCATCGGCGCGGTGATCGCGATGATCGTCGCGATTCCGTTCGGTCTGATGAGCGCGATCTACCTCACGCAATATGCCAAACCCACGACACGCAAATGGATGAAGCCGATCCTTGAGATGCTCGCGGGCGTGCCGACCGTCGTCTACGGCTATTTCGCGGCACTGACGGTCGCGCCCGCGGTGCGCGATCTCGCGGTGTCGATCGGGATCAGCTGGGCGTCGTCCGAAAGCGCGCTCGCCGCGGGGCTCGTGATGGGCATCATGATCATCCCGTTCGTCTCGTCGATGGCGGATGACTCGATCGCCGCGGTCCCTTCGTCGATGCGCGACGGCAGTCTCGCGATGGGTGCGACCTCGTCCGAGACGATCCGCCGCGTGCTGCTCCCGGCCGCCCTCCCCGGCGTCGTCGGCGGCGTGTTGCTCGCCGTGAGCCGCGCGATCGGCGAGACGATGATCGTCGTGATGGCCGCGTCCGGCGTCGCCACGCTGACGCTCAACCCGTTCGCCAGCACCACCACGGTGACCAAGCAGATCGTCGACCTGCTTACCGGCGAGGCGGAGTTCGACAGCCCCAAGACGCTCGCCGCGTTCGCGCTGGGCCTGACGCTGTTCGTCGTCACGCTGCTCCTCAACATCGTCGCGCTCCGCGTCGTCAAACGGTACCGCGAAGCCTATGACTGACACGCTCGTCACCCCCTGCCAATCAGCACGGCCGAGCCAGTGCGCCGCGTGCCGACAGACTGGACGACGCAGGCGATGCAATCGCGCATCCGCCGTCGCTACGCGTCGGAGCGCCGCTTCCGATTCGCCGGGCTCGCCGCGGTGTGGATGTCCGCGGCCTTCCTCGCCTTCCTGCTCTTCTCGATGCTGAGCCAGGGCGCGAGCGGGTTCGTCGAGACACGCGTCGCATTGCCGGTCGATCTCGCGGCGGCAAAACTGCCGATCGAGCCTTCGCGGCTGGTCGGACGCGGCGCCGATCTCGCGCTCGCCGGTGCCGGCCTCGAAGGCACAGTGCTGGCCGCAGCGAGCACCGCGTACGGCAAGGACGGCGCGAACCTGTTGTCCGACGGCGCGTGGGCGGTGGTGCGCGATGCGATCAAGGCCGACCCGTCGCTGCTCCAGCGCAGGACGGTGTTCGAAGTCCCCGTCTCCAGCCCGATCGACGTTGCCGCCAAGGGTGTCGGCACGCCCGAAGCCGAGGCGACCTATGCACGCCTCAACGCCCGCGGCGCGGTGTCGCGCGGGTTCAATGCCGGGTTCCTGACCTCCGCAGACTCGACCGACGCCACCCGCGTTGGGATCTGGGGCGCGTTCAAGGGATCGCTGTTGACGATGGCGGTTACGCTGTTGCTCGCCTTCCCGATCGGCGTGCTGTCGGCACTGTACCTCGAGGAATATGCGCCGAAGAACCGCTGGACCGACCTGATCGAGGTCTCGATCAACAACCTCGCGGCGGTCCCGTCGATCATCTTCGGCCTGCTCGGGCTCGCCGTCTTCCTCGGCACGTTCGGCATGCCGCGATCGGCGCCGATCGTCGGTGGCCTGACGCTCGCGCTGATGACGATGCCCGTCATCGTGATCGCCGGGCGCAACGCGATCAAGGCGGTCCCGCCGTCGATCCGCGATGCAGCACTCGGCGTCGGCGCATCGCCGGTGCAGGTCGTCTTCCACCACGTCCTGCCGCTCGCACTGCCCGGCATCCTCACCGGCACGATCATCGGCATGGCGCGCGCGCTGGGCGAGACCGCACCGCTGCTGATGATCGGCATGCGCGCGTTCATCGCCGCGCCGCCGTCGGGCCTGAACGATCCGGCGACCGTGCTGCCCGTCCAAATCTTCCTGTGGTCCGATCAGGTCAGTCGCGGCTTCGTCGAAAAGACGTCGGCGGCGATCATCGTCCTGCTTGTCTTCCTGCTCGCGATGAACGGCGTCGCGATCTACCTCCGTAACCGATTCGAGACACGCTGGTGATGACCAAGAACCTGAAAATGCCGATTCTCAAGATGACGGCGCGCAACGTCTCCGTCGCCTACGGCAGCAAGCTGGCGATCAACGATGTCTCGATTGACGTCGACCAGGACGAGGTGGTCGCGTTCATCGGCCCGTCCGGCTGCGGCAAGTCGACCTTCTTGCGCACGCTAAACCGCATGAACGACACCGTCGCCAGCGCGCGCGTCACCGGCGAGATCAAGCTCGACGGCCAGGACATCTATTCGCCCGACATGGACGTGGTGCAGCTCCGCGCCCGCGTCGGCATGGTGTTCCAGAAGCCCAACCCGTTCCCGAAGTCGATCTACGAAAACGTCGCCTACGGCCCGCGCATCCACGGGCTGGCCGGTGCGAAAGCGGACCTCGACCGGATCGTCGAGAAGTCGCTCCGGCGTGCGGGCCTGTGGGACGAGGTCAAGGATCGCCTAAGCGACAGCGGCACGGCATTGTCCGGCGGCCAGCAGCAGCGGCTCTGCATCGCCCGCGCGATCGCGGTCGATCCAGAGGTCATCCTGATGGACGAACCCTGCTCGGCACTCGATCCAATCGCGACCGCCAAGATCGAGGAGCTGATCCACGAACTGCGCGGCCGCTACGCCATGGTGATCGTCACGCACAACATGCAGCAGGCCGCGCGCGTCAGCCAGAAGACCGCGTTCTTCCACCTCGGCACGCTGGTCGAATACGGCAACACCTCGGACATCTTCACCAATCCCCGCGAAGAGCGGACCAAGGATTACATCACCGGCCGTTACGGCTGAGTCGGGAAACGACCATGAACACGCATACGGTCAAGGCCTTCGACAACGACATCGGCGAGCTCCGCGGGTTGATCTCGCAGATGGGCGGGCTCGCCGAGGACGCGATCGACAAGGCGATGCAGGCGCTGCAACGCAACGACCTCGCGCTCGCGGAACAAGTGCGCGTCGCCGACAAGCAGATCGACGTCATCGAGGCGGAGGTCGAGCGACTCGCGGTGCGGATCATCGCACTGCGCGCGCCGATGGCGGTCGATCTCCGCGAGGTGGTCGCAGCGCTGAAGATCGCCGGCGTCGTCGAGCGGATCGGCGATTACGCCAAGAACATCGCCAAGCGCGTGCCGATGATCGAGAGCGAGCACCGGATCGAGCCGATCTCGATCCTGCCGGCGATGGGCCGAATGGCGAGCGAGATGGTCCACGACGTGCTCGACGCGTTTGCCGCGCGCGATCCCGAGGAAGCCGTCCGCGTCGTCGAATGCGACAATGCGCTCGACGATTTCTACGACAGCATATTCCGCACGCTCGTCACCTACATGGTCGAGAATCCCAGGACGATCGGCCAGGTTGCGCATCTGCTGTTCGTCGCCAAGAACCTGGAGCGGATCGGCGATCACGCCACCAACGTCGCCGAGATGGTCTATTTCGCCGCGACCGGCACGCAGATGGTCGATCGCGAACGCGGCATAAAGAAGGAGCAGGCATAATGGCACGCGCGAAGATGCTGCTGGTCGAGGACGACGCCGCCCTCGCCGAATTGCTGGTCTGGCATTTCAAGCGCGAGGATTTTGAGATCGCGCATACTCCGGATGGCGAGGAAGCGCTGCTGCTGGCCAAGGAGAAGGTGCCCGATATCGTCCTGCTCGACTGGATGGTCGAAGGGCTTTCGGGGATCGAGGTATGCCGTCGCCTTCGCCGCGCACCCGAGACGCAGAACGTGCCGATCATCATGCTCACCGCACGCGGTGAGGAAGAAGATCGTGTCCGTGGCCTCGAGACTGGTGCCGACGATTATGTGACCAAGCCGTTCTCGCCGCGCGAACTCGTCGCCCGCGTCGGGGCCGTGCTGCGCCGCGTCCGCCCTGCCCTCGCCGGTGAAGCGCTGAGCTATGCCGACATCGAGATGGATACGGTCGGCCACAAGGTCCGTCGCTCGGGCGAAGTCGTGTCGTTAGGGCCGACCGAGTTCCGGCTGCTCAAGCATTTCCTCGAGCATCCGGGCTGGGTGTTCTCGCGCGAACGGCTGCTCGATGCGGTGTGGGGGCATGACTCGGATATCGAGAGCCGGACGGTCGACGTGCACATCCGGCGGCTACGCAAGGCGATCAACGTAGGCGAGCGTCCGGACATCATCCGCACTGTTCGTTCGGCCGGCTATTCGCTCGATACGGGGGATAAGGACTCTGTCCCGCTATGGGTCTAGCGGCGGGACGAATGGAATCGGATGCGAAACGAAGGACCCAAGCGCGACTTAGTGCGTTCAGACGTCGCGCTACCAAAATGGTGCACCCATTTAGGAGATTCATATGAAGTCCATCCTTCTCGCCGCCGCCGCTCTTCTCGCGTCGCCCGTGATTGCCCAGACGACGCCGCCGGCAGACCCCGCCGCGCAGACCGCACCGGCCGATCCCGCGATGCAGGCACCCCCGGCCGATCAGGCTGCACCCGCCGATCCTGCAGCGCCTGCTGACCCTGCAATGGCGGCCCCGGCCGATCAGGCTGCGGCACCGATGGCAGCCGCACCGATGGCACCGGGCGCAGGCCGCGTGACGTTCGGTCAGCCGACTGTGACGCCGCCGACGCCAGCACCCGCCGAGTATCCGGTGTGCTCGAAGACGGTGAAGGACGGCTGCCGCAACCGCGGCGGCAAGTAACCGGCCAGGCGCTGGCGGCAGGTGATCCTGCCGCTTGCGTAGACAGCTTTACGTTCTAGGAAAGGCGCTCCAACTATAAGAGAGGAGCGCCTTTTCCATGTCTATAGGTTTTGAGGGCCGCGTCGCGATCGTCACCGGCGCTGGCGGCGGTCTGGGCCGCGAATACGCGCTCGAGCTCGCCCGCCGTGGCGCGAAGGTCGTCGTCAACGATCTCGGCGGCGCCCGCGACGGCACGGGCCATTCCGACGCTGCGCTGAAAGTCGTCGAGGAAATCGAAGCGGCTGGCGGCGAGGCGATGTCGAACGGCGGCAGCGTCACCGATTACGACCAGATGGTCGAGATGGTCGCGCGCGCCTCTGAAAAATGGGGCGGCGTCCACATCCTGATCAACAACGCCGGCGTGCTGCGCGACAAAAGCTTCGCCAAGATGGAACCCGCCGACTTCAAGTTCGTCGTCGACGTCCACCTCAACGGCTCGGCCAACGCCACCAAGGCGGTATGGGACACGATGCGCAGCCAGAATTACGGCCGCATCCTGATGACCGCGTCGTCGACCGGTCTCTACGGCAATTTCGGCCAGGCGAACTACGGCGCCGCCAAGCTCGGCCTCGCCGGCCTGACCAAGACGCTCGCGATCGAGGGTGCGAAGAACAACATCAAGGTCAACACGATCGCGCCGACCGCAGGCACGCGGATGACGCAGGACATCTTCCCCGAGGAAGCGTTCAAGGCCTTTTCCCCCGACAAGGTCGCGCCCGCCGCGGTATTCCTGGTGTCGGAGGATGCCCCCACCAACATGATCGTCGGTGCCGGCGCTGGCGTGTTCCAGGCGGCGTACGTGACGCTGACGCAGGGCAAGCTGCTCACCGGCGACGATCTGTCGGTCGAGGGCGTCGCGGCGCACTGGGATGCGATCATCGACCGCGCGGGCGAGATCGTGCCGCAGTCGGGCTCCGAACAGTCGATGAGCATCCTGGGGAAGCTCCAGGGGCGGTGACGGGCGCGGGGGCGGTAGGGCCGCACGGCCTGTCTGCTCCCCCGGGGCCTTCCAAATCGTCAATCGACCCACAACTCGTCAATCGACCCAAAGCCCGTCATCGACCCTCAACTCGTCATCCCAGCGAAAGCTGGGATATTTGTGTGGCAGCACGCACCCGTAATCACGGGGATATCCCAGCTTTCGCTGGGATGACGGGTTGTGGGTGAGCTCGCACCGGCCCTGGGAACGCTCGAGGTACTGACCTGAAAGCCAGCGAGGCGAACGTATCGGCTACCGCTCGTAGGGGTTGTTCAACTCCGCAAGCCAGCCCGCGGCAGGCGGCGTGACCTTTTCGTCAGCACCCCGCCGCGATCGCGCGCGCGCGACGTCGATCGGCGTATGGAACTTCAATCCCGCCAGTCCACCTCGCACCCAGACGACGTCCGCGGGGGCCGACTGGACCTGGCCGATCGCGACGACCACTACGCTACCCACCACGAGGCCATCCGGCTGCACGATGCAGATCCCGGTTTCCGAGATATTGGTCACGCGATGACTTTCAGCGGCGCTGTGATTGAGCCGAAACACATCGGCCTTGAGCATCACACTGGTTCGCGTAGCTCGCGATAAGGGAACGGCCCGATCCATCTTCCACTCGATAATTACGCACCGTCGCAATCGCGCGTTGCCGTGGCGGGTGCAACACCGGCGGAGAAAAACTTCAAGGCTGGCGGTCCACTACTCCGTCTTCTTATCGGAGCGGCGGCGTTCTTGCTCGTCCGTACGCCGCTCCACCCCGACAGACACTGGCCGCCGCCCGTCAGATCATCGGCGCCTAGTGCCAGATCCGCGATCCGTCACTTCGGGCCGTCGCCGCGCAAGGGTGCGACCGCGTCCTTGCCGAACTTCATGATCATCTCGCCGATCTCCCGCGCCTGGCTCATGCTGCGCTGACTCTGCTCGCGGAGGTAATCGCCCTGGATCTTCATGACCTGCGTCAGATCCTTCGCACTGGCCGCCTCGCGCATCGCCGCGAACGCCTCGCGCGCATTCTGCTCGGCCTGGTCGATCATCGTCTTGCCGATCGTCGCGCCGCCCTCGGCGATCTTCCCGCCCGACTCCTTCATCGCCTCACCGGCGCGCTTGGCTGGATCGAGAACCTTCTCGGAGAACGCGTTGCGAGCCTGCTCTGCGCCAGCCTGCATCGTGTCGGTTGCATCCTTGGCGGCGCGGGCCGCGCGGTCCGTCGCCGCCTTGTTCTGTGCAACGCCCTCGTCGATTGCGCTTTTGATGTCCCCGGCCATGCTATCGCTCCTTTTGCGGTGAAGGATAATGATGTGAGATCAACCGGCGCCGCGGCGTTTGGTTGCGCGATCGCGGCGGGTCTCCAAAGGCGCGTTTCATCCGCACGGCCTTTGCCGTCGGCTCTGGCATCGGCACCGATGTCCCCACCGGCAAAGCCGTCGCCGCCCTCCTGCCCCGGTCCTTACAAGTCACCCGCAGGTCGCTTGCATGCCCACTCGTTTATCCCAATAGGGAGCTCGGGTCTCGAGGAACGTGAATATGCGCATCACAATGATCGGTTCAGGGTATGTCGGTCTCGTTTCCGGCGCGTGCTTCTCGGATTTTGGGCATGACGTCTGCTGCGTCGACATGGATCAGGCCAAGATCGACGCGCTTCATGCCGGCCGCATGCCGATCTTCGAACCCGGGCTCGACCTGCTCGTCGCCTCCAACGTCGCCGCGGGCCGCCTTACCTTCACGACCGATCTCGCCAGTGCGGTAGCGGGCGCGGATGCGATCTTCATTGCTGTCGGCACGCCGTCGCGGCGCGGCGACGGGCATGCCGATCTCCGCTATGTCTTTGCCGCGACCGAGGAAATCGCGGCGGCGATCACCGGTCCAACCGTGGTCGTGACCAAGTCGACCGTGCCCGTCGGCACCGGCGACCGGGTCGAGGCGATCCTGCGCGAGAAGCGGCCCGACATCGACGTCGCGGTCGTTTCGAACCCCGAATTCCTGCGCGAAGGCGCCGCGATCGGCGATTTCAAGCGCCCCGACCGGATCGTTATTGGCACCGAGGACGAGCGCGCCAAGCAGGTGATGCGCGACGTCTATCGCCCGCTATATCTCAACGAATCGCCGATCCTGTTCGTCGGCCGGCGCACGTCCGAGTTGATCAAATATGCGGCCAACGCGTTTCTCGCGACCAAGATCACCTTCATCAACGAGATCGCGGACCTTTGCGAAGCGGTCGGCGCCGACGTCCAGGACGTCTCGCGCGGGATCGGGCTCGACAACCGGATCGGCAAGAAATTCCTGCATGCAGGACCAGGCTATGGCGGTTCGTGCTTCCCCAAGGACACGCTGGCGCTGCTCAAGACCGCGGAAGACTACCAGACTCCGGTGCACATCGTCGAAGCAGTGGTGAAGGTGAACGACAGCCGCAAGCGCGCGATGGGACGCAAAGTGCTGGCGACGCTCGGCGACAGCCCGCGCGGCAAGACGGTCGCGCTGCTGGGTCTGACCTTCAAGCCGAACACGGACGACATGCGCGACGCCCCGAGCCTGGCGATCGCGACCGCACTGGCAGATGCGGGCGTGACGGTACGTGCGCATGATCCCGAAGGCATGGAGCAGGCCAAGGCGATGCTGCCCGATCTGGTATACTGCACCGACGCCTATGATGCGGCCGACGGCGCCGACGCGGTGGTGATCGTGACCGAGTGGGACGCGTATCGCGCGCTCGATCTCCCCGGTTGAAGGGGCTGCTTGTAGCGCCGGTAATGGTCGATCTCCGCAACGTGTATCAGCGCACCGACGTCGAACAGGCCGGCTTTACTTATACCGCCGTAGGGCGCTGAGCCGGACGAACCTTGTTCTCCCGCGAAGGCGGGAGCCCAGTCTGGGTCCCCGCCTTCGCGGGGACACAAGCTGCCTCAATATGCCAGCGCACACCCATCCGCGCGCATCTCGCTCGCCGCCGCATACACGCGCGTAGGTCCATCCATGCGGTGCTCGACGCATTCGTAGCGCCCGAACCCGCCATCTGGATCGCCGATCGTCCAGCCGATCTCCGCGAGCCGTTTCCGCGTCGCCAGCGGCACGCCGCTCTCCAGCCTGAGCAACCCGGTCGGCCCCAGCCCCGCGGAATCCTCGCCCATCGACTGCGACGATCCCTCGTGATGCCAGCGCGGTGAATCCCCCGCCGACTGGATTTCCAGCCCGTAATCGACGCGGTTGACGATGATCTGCGTCTGCCCCTGCGGCTGCATGTCGCCGCCCATCACGCCGAAGCTCATCCACGGATCGCCCCGCGCGTCGCGAACCCCGGAATGATCGTCTGGAACGGCCGCTTGCCCGGCGCATAGATGTTGGGATGGCCGTCCTTCAGGCTGAACAGCTGCCCGCGATCCTGGAACATGAAGCCCAACGTCCGTCCATCCGGCCCGTCCGCCACCAGCCCCGATCCCATGCCGCGGAAATTCGACTGGATCATCGACACCATCAGTCCGTCCTTGTCGGCACAGCTGAAATAGGTGGTGTCACCACGGCTTGGTGCCTGCCCCGGATAGACCGGGGTCAGGATCCGGTCGGGCCGGATCAGCTTCGCGCGTTCGGCCGCATACTCCTTCGAGATCAGCCACTCGACCGGCTGCTTGGCGAAATGCGGGTCCGCGTAATAGCGAGCGCGGTCCTCGTACGCCAAACGCTTGGCCTCCGCCTGGAGGTGGATCGACAGCGCCGACTGGAACCCCGCCTTCTTCAGATCGAAGCGTTCGAGGATGTTGAGCATCTGCAACGTCGCCAGTCCCTGCGTATTCGCGCCGAGCGCATGGACCGTCGTCCCGCGATAGTCGGTCTGGTTGGGCTCGATCCATTCGGAGCGATGCGCGGCAAGATCCTCGTACCGCAGCCACCCGCCGATCCGCTTGAAATACCGGTCGGCGGACCGCGCCAGATCGCCCTGATAGAACGCATCACGGCCTCCCGCGGCGATCGCGCGATAGGTGCGCGCGAGATCGGGGTTGCGAAACACCTGCCCCAGCGCCGGCCCCTTGCCGTCTGCCAGGCCATAGGTGCGCAGCGCGTTGGCGACCTCCTCCAGCCCGTTGCCGGGCCGCTGGAACGCAACCAGGCTGCGGCGGATATAATAAGCGATGATGTCGGGAACCGGCGCGCCCGCCTCGGCATGCGCGATCGCCGGCTGGAACAGGTCGGCCCAGGGCAGCTTGCCGTAGCGCTGGTGCATCTGCCACCACGCATCGACCGCGCCCGGCACCGAGACGCTGAGCGCGCCAAGCGCCGGCAACGCGCCGTTCTTCGCCCGCGCCCGCACCGTCTCCAGGCTCAGGCCGCGCGGGCTTTTGCCCGATCCAGCGAGCCCGACGACCTTCTTCAGCTTCGGATCCCAGATCATCGCATAGGCATCGCCGCCGATCCCGCTCGACGTCGGCTCCAGGAATCCGAGGCACGCATTGATCGCGATCGCCGCATCGACCGCCGAGCCGCCGCGCTTGAGGATATCGATCCCCGCCTGCGTCGCCAGCGGATGTGCGGTCCCCGCCGCACCGTTCAGGCCGTAAGCCGCGGTGCGCGATGCGAAACTCGCGCCGACCGGGCGATCGCCCGCATGCACGTCGGGGCGGATGAAGCGATCCTGCCCGGCCTCCCACACCGGCGGCAACGGGGCTTCAGCGGCAGTTGCGGGTTGCGGCGCACCACCCTGCCCCGGTCCTTGCGCGCCCTGACTACCCGGCGTGCCTCGCGTGCCGGTCTGCGCTCCCGACATCGCCGGCAACAGCGCGGCGGCGGGCAAAGCCGCGATGAAAGTCCGACGTTGCATGATCTACTCCCCTGACACGCGCGTATCCTCGCCTGCGATGATCGGAACGGCAACCCCGTGCCTGCTCCCCCGCTGAGCAGAGCCGAGCCCAAAGCGTTCTACTCGCTGGACGTTTCGCCGTGCGTCCCTATATACCGACCGGTATGAATAGGCTTTGCACGCTCACCGCCCCCAAGGGCCGCCCCCGCGAGTTCGATCTCGACGAAGCGCTGGCGGGTGCGTTGCGCGTGTTCTGGCGCAACGGATATGAAGGCGCGTCGATGGCCGAACTGACCGCAGAGATGGGCATTACCAAGCCCAGTCTCTATGCGGCGTTCGGCAACAAGGAGGCGCTGTTCCACAAGGCACTCGACCTCTACGAGCGCGAGAAGCTGGCCTATATGACGTCTGCGCTGGCCGCACCGACCGCGCGTGCCGTAGCGGAAAACCTGCTGCGCGGTGCGCTCCAGATGCAGATGAGCACCTGCGATCCCAAGGGGTGTCTCAGCGTCATCAGCAGCGTTGCGTGCAGCGCCGAAGCCGAGCCCATCAGGGCCGAAGTCGCGAAGCGCCGCGCGTCGTCCGAAGCCGCGCTTATGAAGCGGTTCGACGAGGCCAAGGCGGCGGGCGAGTTCCCCGAGGGCCTCGAGTCGCACGCATTGATGCGCTACCTGTTCGCGATCATGCAGGGTCTGTCGATCCAGGCTGGATCGGGTGCAACCTGCGTCGAGCTGAAACAGCTCGTCGAGACCAGCATGCTGATGTGGCCGACCAAATAGACACGGTTTCTACCGCGCTGCGGGAAAAATACCGGCCGGTACAAAAGTATGTTGACTAGATGAACCCCAGGTTTATATACCGACTGGTATCGAAGCTCTCTCCTACTTCGGATGGAGCAACCGGGGACACCAACCCATGACCACGGTTAAAACCTAGGCTTCGGCCAAACTTTCGAAAATTCCAAGCGGGCAAGCGCGGCACGGGGATGTGCCGGCAACGACCGCGCACGCCTTGCGACCAGCTGACGTCGGTGGACCGTCCACCGACGAAGGCCAGCGCTTGCCCAAAATCAAAAGGGGGACAATCCCATGGCTTATCTCGACCTCGACAACATGTTCGCCTCACCCGTCACCAGCCGTGCCCAGACGGTGGCGGCCCCTGCCCCGACCGGCTTTTCCGCGCTGGAATGGAGCGTCATCGCCCTCGCCAAGCGCGACACGTTGCGCAGCCTGTCCGGCCCCAGCCGCATGTCGCGGGCAATGGGCAGCCTGTTTGGCCTGAGCACCGCGTCGCGGCTCGCCGATCCCCGCCTCGAAGCGCTGCGCCGGATCGCGGTGTACGCCTGGCGCCGCGGTTTCGCGCTGCCGATGGCCGAGATTCAGAACTTCCTCGCCGCCGGCTTTGCCGAGGCACAGATCGAAACGCTCGTCGAGAGCGTGACCGGCATGCGCGTCGGCATCCAGCAGAAGCGGAGCATCGCAGCGTGAACCAGATGACCACGATCACGGCCGCGAACGACGCCGACGTCGTTTCGTCGCCACCTGCTGGCCGCCACCGACGGCCGGCGTGGCAGCGCGGCGCGATGGTGCTCGTGCCGATCGCGCTGCTCGGTGCGGTCGGCGTGAAGATGTTCGATCATCCCGACGCGGCGATGGCGGCGCCCCCGCCGGCCTCCGTCACGGTCGCGTCGCCGCTCGTGCGGCAGGTCAGCGAATGGGACGATTATGTCGGCCGGTTCGCACCGAGCAGGACGGTCGAGATCCGTCCGCGCGTCGCGGGCGAAGTCACCGGCATCCATTTCCGCGACGGCGAGATCGTCAGCAAGGGCCAGTTGCTCTTCACGATCGACTCCCGCCCGTTCGCAGCGGCGCTCGCCGAGGCGCATGCCAACGTCGCAAGCGCACGCAGCGCCTTGTCGCTGGCCCGCACCGATCTCGGTCGCGCGCAACGACTAGTTGCCGACGAAGCGGTCTCGGCAGGCGAAGTCGACGCCCTCCGCGGCCGGCTCGAAGCCGCTCAGGCCGCGCTCGCCGCGGCACAGGCTCGCGAGCGCGCACGCGCTTTGGATGTCGGCTTCACGCAGGTTCGCGCACCGATCGGCGGTCGTATCTCCGATCGCCGCGTCGATGCGGGCAACCAGGTCGCGGGCGGCGAAGGCACCGGCGGCACCGTGCTGACGACGATCAACGCGCTCGACCCGATCTACTTCACCTTCGACGGCTCCGAGGCGCTGTACCTCAAGACCCAGCGTGCGCGTCAGCCCGGCGCGACGCCGGCGGCGGTCGAGATCCAGTTGCAGGACGAGACCGAGCATCGCTGGAAGGGCAAGCTCGACTTCACCGACAACGGCCTCGACCAGCGGTCGGGGACGATCCGTGGCCGCGCGGTCCTCGCCAACCCGGGGTATTTCCTGACACCAGGCATGTTCGGCAACATGCGGCTTGCGAATGCCGGGACGCGACAGGCGCTGCTGGTGCCTGACGATGCGGTGCAGACCGATCAGGCGCGCAAGGTTCTGCTGACGATCGATGCGAAGAACGTCGTGAGCCAGAAGCCGGTCGAGCTTGGGCCGGTGGTCGATGGCCTCCGGATCGTGCGCTCGGGGATCGGGCCGAACGACCGGATCATCATCTCGGGGACGCAGATGGCGATGCCCGGCGCGACAGTTGCGCCAAAGGTCGGCCGGATCGTGGTCGCTTCGGGTGCGACAGCGCCAGCGTCCGTCCAGCCGATCTCGGGTGAGGCCACGCTTTCCAAGTAACCACCGTTCCCCGGCGAAGGCCGGGGCCCAGGTGGCATAGCGTTTCGAACTAATCACTGCTGTTCGCCCAACTGGGCCCGGCCTCCGCCGGGGAACGGCTGGTGCTGCGCGCCCCTCTACCGAGGAAATTCCCATGCGCTTCTCGCGCTTCTTCATCACCCGGCCGATCTTCGCGGGCGTGATCGCGGTGATCATCACGATCGTCGGCGCGATCGCCTACATGACGCTGCCGGTGTCGCAATATCCCGACATCGTCCCCCCACCGTCACCGTCAGCGCGACCTATCCCGGCGCTTCGGCCGAGACGGTCGCCGAAACCGTCGCCGCGCCGATCGAGCAGGAGATCAACGGCGTCGACAACATGCTGTACCAGTCGTCGCAATCGACCGGCGACGGCAAGGTCACGATCACCGTCACCTTCAAGATCGGCACCAACCTCGACGCTGCGCAGGTGCTCGTCCAGAACCGTGTTGCGGTCGCCGTCCCCCGCCTGCCCGAAGACGTCCAGCGTCTCGGCGTGGTGACGCGGAAGACGTCGCCCGACTTCCTGATGGTGGTGAACCTCGTCTCGCCCGACAACTCTCTCGATCGCGGCTACATCTCCAACTACGCGCTGACGCAGGTCCGCGATCGCCTGAGCCGCATCGACGGCGTCGGCGACGTGCAGCTGTTCGGCGCGCGCGACTATTCGATGCGCGTCTGGATCGATCCCGGCCGCGCCGCCGCACTCGACCTCACCGCCGGCGAGATCGTCGCGGCGCTGCGTGCGCAGAACGTCCAGGTCGCCGCCGGCACGCTCGGCCAGCCGCCCTATGGCAAGGGCAACAGCGCGTTCCAGCTCAACGTCGAGACGCAGGGCCGCCTGACCGATCCCAAGCAGTTCGCCGACGTCGTCATCCGGACCGACGCACAAGGCCGCCAGGTCCGCGTCTCGGACGTCGCCCGCGTCGAACTCGGCGCGCAGGATTACGGCGCGAACACCTATCTCAGCGGCAAGCCCACGGTCATCGCCGCGGTCTTCCAGCGCCCCGGCTCGAACGCACTCGGCGCGGCACAGGCCGTCACCGCCGAGATGGAGAGCATGTCGAAGCGCTTCCCCAAGGGCCTCGAATACAAGGTCATCTACAATCCGACCGAGTTCATCGCGCAGTCGATCGACGCGGTGAAGCACACGCTCTTCGAAGCGATGATCCTCGTCGTGCTCGTCATTCTCGTCTTCCTGCAGAAGTGGCGCGCGGCGATCATTCCGATCGTGGCGATCCCGGTCTCGCTGATCGGCACCTTCGCGGTGCTCGCCGCCGCCGGGTACAGCCTCAACAACCTGTCGCTGTTCGGCCTCGTCCTCGCGATCGGCATCGTCGTCGATGATGCGATCGTCGTGGTCGAGAATGTCGAGCGCAACCTCGAGCACGGGCTCTCCCCGTTGGAGGCGGCGCGCACATCGATGGACGAAGTGTCGGGCGCGCTGGTCGCGATCGTGCTCGTGCTCTGCGCGGTGTTCATCCCGACCGTCTTCCTCACCGGGCTGTCGGGCGCGTTCTACCGCCAGTTCGCGGTGACGATCTCGACCGCGACGATCATCTCGCTGCTGATCTCGCTGACGCTGTCGCCGGCACTCGCCGCGATGTTGCTCAAGCCGACTGCCCCCGCGGACTCGGGCAACCGCCTGACCCGCACCGTGCGGCGTGCCGGCGATGCCTTCAACCGCGGGTTCGAGCGGATGAGCGACAGCTATGCCCGCCTCACCGCCCGCCTCGTCACCGCGCCGAAGCGGATGATGACCGCCTATGCCGCGCTGATCGCGGTCACGGTCGGCGTGTTCATGGTCACGCCGTCGGGCTTCGTTCCCGCACAGGACCAAGGCTACTTCCTGACCGTCATCCAGCTTCCGCCCGGCTCGTCGGTCGAGCGTACCGACGCCGTCATGCAGAAGGTCGCGAAACGCATCCTGCCGCTCGCCGGCGTCAAGGGCGCGGTCATGCTCGCGGGCTTCGACGGCCCCTCGCAGACGCTCGCTCCCAACTCGGCCGCCGCGTACATCCCGCTGAAGAGCTTTGAGGAACGCAAGAAGCTAGGCGTTACGCTCGCGAGCATCATGGCGGAATCGCAGAAAGCGACCGGCGACATCACCGAAGCGCGCCTGCTGATCGTCCCGCCGCCCCTGATCCAGGGTATCGGCTCGGCCGGCGGCTATCGCTTGATGGTGCAGGACCAGGGTGGCCACGGTTACGCCGACCTCGGCAAGACGAGTTACGCGCTGATCGGCCAGGCGAACCAGACCAAGGGTCTCGCCCAGATCTACACGTTCTTCGACACCGCCACCCCGCGCATCTTCGCCGACGTCGATCGCGCCAAGGCCAATCTCCTTGGCGTCCCACCGGAGCGCGTGTTTGAGGCGTTGCAGGTCTATCTCGGCTCGGCGTTCGTCAACGACTTCAACCTGCTCGGCCGCACCTACCGCGTCACCGCGCAGGCCGACGCACCGTTCCGCAACACCACCGCGGATATCGCCAACCTCAAGACGCGCTCCAACTCGGGCCAGATGGTCCCGGTCGGCTCGGTTTCGACGTTCAAGGACAAGACCGGCCCGTACCGCGTCGTCCGCTACAACCTCTTCCCCGCGGTCGAGGTCGATGGCGACACCGCCAAGGGCTATTCGTCGGGCCAGTCGCTGGTCGCGATGGAGAAGCTCGCCGATGCGTCGCTCCCTGCCGGCTACGCGCACGAATGGACCGGCATCGCCTATCAGCAAAAGGCCGCCGGCAGCACCGCCGCGCTCGTCTTCGGCATGGCGGTGGTGTTCGTCTTCCTCGTGCTCGCGGCGCAATATGAGAGTTTGACGTTGCCGCTCGCGATCATCCTGATCGTGCCGATGTGTCTGCTCGCGGCGATGACCGGCGTGAACCTGCGAGGTATGGACAACAACGTTCTCACGCAGATCGGTCTGGTCGTGCTGATTGCGCTAGCCGCCAAGAACGCGATCCTGGTCGTGGAGTTCGCCAAGCAGGCCGAGGAACAGGACGGGCTCACCCCGGTCGAGGCGGCAGTCCGCGCGGCGAAGGACCGGTTGCGGCCGATCCTGATGACGAGCTTCGCGTTCATCCTCGGCGCCGTGCCGCTGGTGATCGCGACCGGTGCCGGTGCGGAATTGCGCCAGGCGCTCGGGACGGCCGTGTTCTTCGGGATGATCGGCGTGACCGGGTTCGGTCTGCTCTTCACCCCCACCTTCTATGTCGTCGCACGGGCGCTGGCACTGCGATTCGAACGCCGCCGTCCAGCCGCACCCGCCGCGGCCCTCCAGCCAGCCGAATAGGACCAGCACCATGAAGTCCGCCCTCCTCGCGAGCCTCTCGGCGCTGACGCTCGCCGCCTGCGCCGCCGGCCCCGACTACGTCACGCCGATCACCCCACCCAAGGCGGCGGCGTCGTTCGTCACCGCCAACGCCGCCACCGTCGCGACCGCGCCCGACAACGACTGGTGGCGGATGTACCGCGACCCGGTCCTCGACGGACTCGTCGCGGATGCGTTGGCAGCAAACACCGACCTCCGCGTCGCGGTCGCGCGGCTCGACAGCGCCCGCGCATCCCTGCGCGGCGCCAAGACCGACCGCGAACCACAGGTGAACGCCGGCGCCAGCGGCAATTACGCGCGCACCTCGCAACTCCAGAACCTGCCCGGCCTCGACCGCGAGCGCGCCACCTACGATGTCGGGCTCGACGTCAGCTATGAGGTAGATCTCGCCGGCCGAGTCCGCCGCAACGTCGAAGCCGCTCGCGGTGACGTCGGCGCGTCGCAGGCCGATGCGGACGCCGTCCGCGTCTCGATCGTCGCCGCCACAACCCGCGCCTATGTCGATGCAGCCTCGTCCGCCGAACGTCTCGCGGTCGCCCGGCGGATCGTCGACCTGCTCGACAAGTCGAACACGCTGACCGGCAAGCGCGTCGACGCCGGTCGTGCAGCCCGCCTCGACCAGGTCCGCATCGCAGCCCTGCGCGATCAGCGCGCCGCCAACATCCCGCAGATCGAAGCCGAGCGCCAAGCCGCGCTCTTCCGCCTCGCCACACTCACCGGCCGCACCCCGCAGGACCTGCCCGCAACCGCCGGCGCGCGCACCACCACGCCCCGCCTCGACCAACCGATCCCGATCGGCGACGGCGCGACCTTGCTCGCGCGCCGCCCAGACGTCCACGCCGCCGAACGCCGCCTCGCGGCCGCCACTGCCCGCATCGGCGTCCAGACCTCGCAACTCTATCCGCAGATCTCGCTGGGCGGGTCGATAGGCTCGACCGCACTCAGCGTAGGCGACATCTTCACCGGCGGGCCGATCCGCTGGCTGCTCGGGCCGCTGCTGAACTGGTCGCTCAACCAGTCGGCGGCCCGCGCGCGGATCGCCGGTGCCGAGGCGGACTCACGCGGCGCCCTCGCCAATTTCGACGGCAGCGTCCTCACCGCGCTCGAGGAAACCGAGACCGCGCTGTCGAACTACGCCCGCGAACTCGATCGCCGCACGCAGCTCCAGTCAGCACACGACAACGCCGCGACGGCCGCGCGCATCACCCGCGCCCGCCAGCGCGAAGGCCAAATCGATTTCCTCGATGTCCTCGACGCCGAACGTACGCTGGCCGACACCGACACGGACCTCGCCGCGGCGGATGCGCGGATCGTCGGCGCCCAAGTCGACCTGTTCCGCGCGCTAGGGGGCGGCTGGCAGACGCGCACCTGAAACTCCCTCCCCTTCAGGGGAGGGGTTGGGGTGGGGCTTCACCACGGGCGGCTCACGCGGGGAACTGCCCCACCCCCAACCCCTCCCCTGAAGGGGAGGGGAGCAGAAGTGCCTTACAACCCGATCTGCAAGCTCGCCCGCAGCGACAGCGCCACGCGGCCCTGTTGCTGCTCGGCGCCGAACTCGCCGCCCATCCGGAACGCCGCGCTGCCGCCGACCGCGCGCAGCTTGCCGACCCAGCCGCTGGTCCGCTCTTCCGGCGTCAGCGTGAACGACTGCCCGCCCTCGAACGACGCCGTCGTCGCCCCGAGTCCCCCACCGACCAGTTCGCGCCGACCGCCCTCGGCCTCGACTCGGAACCAGCCCTGGTCCGGGCTCAAGCCGCCGAAGTTCAGCCCCAGCGCCGTGCTGGCCGTCACCGCCAACTCGTCGCTCGTACGCGAGCGCACCACGAGGTCGATCGCCTTGCCGCCACCGGTCTCGCTGTAACCGTCCTCCTTGAGCTTGTAATAGTCGATCGCGAGCACCGGCCGGAACACGAACACGCCCTTGCCGCCGTCCCACGACACACCACCCGACGCGGAGTATAGCGTGCCGTTCCAGTCGCCCTTGGACGTGCGATCGACCGCCTCGCTGCCGATCGCGCCGCTGAACTGGCGGGTGCCGTCAAACGCTATCCGTGCCCCGGAAATGCGCGCATTGGTCTGAAGATCGCCCCAGTGGCCGCGCCAATATCCGGCCAGCTCATATTGGTTCGACCGCACTTCATTGTCGGTCCCGTCATCGGCATCCTGGCCGTTGAGATACGCGAGCGAAGTGCCGAAATTGCCGACGCCGGTCTTGTACTCCGCGCCTGCCGAAACGCCCCAGCCGGTGATGTCATAGCCCGCGGTATCGGCGATGCTCTTCGACGTTCCCCACGCGACTTGCGTCACCCAATAGCCCCATTTGCCCTCGTCCTTGAACGGGCCGTGCGGGTCGGCGAGCACGCGGGCGGTCGCGCGCGAGCCCATCGTGACCGCCTCGAACGTGCCGCCGGCATGGTCGGGCAGCATCTGGCGGACCGAGCCCCGGAATGCGTCGCCATCGGTGATGGTGAGGAACGCGCCGCCGACCTTCGCGTCGTTGCCGAGCGCCTTGTAGACCGCATCATAGGCCGACGCCTGCGAGCGATTGAAGCCGAGTTCGGTCGACGATTTGCGCAGCACGTCGACGGTCAGGTCGTTGCCGGTATTGGTCGCGATGCTGCCCTTGTAGAGGAAGGGCAACGCGGTCGTCGTCGCGGTCAGATTGGCCGCCCCCGTCAGCGTGCCGGCGCGCAGCACGACGTAACGCCCCTCCGCATCGACAACGCTGGTGAGCTTCAGCGCGAGCTTGGAATCTTTGTCGAAGGTTGCGGTGCCAGCGACCTGGATCATCGTGCCGGTGCCCCCGGTCTTGTCGAGCGTTACCGCCAGCACGCCGCCGCCAGTCACCGCCAGCGAGGCGATCGACGCAGCCTTGGTGATGTCGAGCGTGCCACCATTGACCGCAACCGCAAGCCCTTGCGCATTGGCGAGCGTGCCGGCGAAGCGCGCGGTGCCGCCGAGAGTCAGCGTATCGCTGCCACCGCCGAAGTCCGCCGCACCGCTGAACACCGACGTACCGGCGAGCGTGAGCGCGTCATTGCCCGCGCCGAACACCGCGCCGCCGGTGAAGGTCGCATCGCCTGAGAGCGAGAGCCGGTTGTTGCCGGTGCCGAACCGTGCGGTGCCGGCGACGGTGCCGTCGGCAACGTCGAACAGGTCGTTGCCACTACCAAAGCGCACGTCACCGACGATCGCGGGCGCGGCAATGCCGGTCGCGACCGCGGTCTGGCGGACGATCGTGCCGGTGGTGTTCGCCGACAGGTCGATCGCGACGTTGCGCTCGGAAGTGGCGAGCGCACCCGCTGCGCCGATCCCGCCGCTATTCTCCACCAGCGTCACCGTTCCCGACCGGTCGAGGATGCCGATCGCCGTACCGTCGGCGGCCTGCGCGGTGGCCTTGATCGTGCCGCTGTTGCGGATCGTCGCGACCGAGGCACCGGTGTCGACGAGGACCGCGGTCGAGCGCGATGCCGCCGTGCCGCCGCCTGCTGCCGAGATCGTGCCGGCGTTGCGGATCTCAGCGATCGACGCACCGCTGCCGAGCTTCAACGCGGTTGCGCTCGCGCCGTTCGCCGCCGCCGCCACGGTCCCGTTGATGCCGATCCCGCCCGCGATCGTCACCGTGCCGCCGAGCCCGCCGATCGCGAGACCGGTGCCTTCGACGCCGCCATAGACACCGCTCCCCGCGATCCCGCCGTCGATGATCAGCCCGAAACCGGTGCCAGAGCCCGCCACCGCACCGATCGCCACCGTACGCGTTGCCGAGCCGATCTGCACCGCGGGCGCCGCGCCATAGGAGGTGATCGCCGCCGAACCTTCGGTGCTGTCGAGCAGTCCGTCCTTGTCCTCGTCGGTATCGGTGGTGCTCGCATCCTTTGGCGGGACCGCGAAGATGATCCCGCCCGAGACGTTGCCGGCGACGATCAATGCGGAGCCGCCCTGCAACAGGTCGTCGGCGTCGAGCTTGCTGGTATCGGCGGGCGCGGTCACCGACCGATAGCCGGTCGAGCCCAGCGCGCCCTGGACGACGAGCGCGCCTGCTATGTCGCCATCGACACGCGCGGCGACTGCGCCTTGCCCGATCGCCGCGATCGTGCCGGCGAGCCGGACGTTTCCAGTGACGTCGGCGATCCGCACGCCGGTCGATCCGTCGCCGGTGATCGAGGTCTGGCCGTCATGCGTGAACGCGCCGGTCAGCGGTCCGCCGAGCCAGATGCCGGCGGAGTTGTTGCCCTCGATCGTGATCGCGCCGCTGTTGACGATCGCGCCGGTATACGCGCCCGCGGTGCGGATCCCGGTGCGGCCGGTGCCCGCCGCGAACGGGCCGTCGAGGTCGCCGTCCTTGTCGGTGTCGGTGGCCGTGTAGCTCTCGTCGATGATGATCTTGCCCGCCGCGGCGTTGGTGATGCCGCCGCCGGTGCCCGCATTGGCGAGGATGCCGGTCGAACCGTCGGCGTTGGTGACCTGGATCGTGCCTTCGTTGACGACCGAATTGATGCTGTCGACGGTCACCGCGGTGCCGCTGGTCGGCGTGACCGACCCGGCCGCGACGATCTTGAGGTTGTCGGCCGCGCCTGCCTTGATCGTCGAGGTCCGCACCGCATCGGTCCGCTTGGTGTCGATGACGGTCTGCGCATGGGCGCCCGTCGTCACGGCAAACAGGCAGGTGGTGGTCAACAGGAGACGACGCATACGGAACCCTTTTCGATGTGTTTTCGAAGAGAGGACGGAGGCGTGGCCCGCTAACCTTGAACTGCGGTGCATTATCGCGCGGCACCAGGATCGCGGCGGCGCGTTATCGGCTCGATAATTTCAGGGAATTGCCAGCATGATCACCACTATCGCCGAACTCGACCGCATCCGCGACGACAGCAAGCGTCTCGTCACGACGCGCTCGATGATGTCGGCGGGCGCGGCGGTGGTGCCGATCCCCGGCGCGGATATCGTCGCGGACATCGGCCTGCTTACCAAGCTCCTGCCCGAGATCAGCAAGCGCTTCGGGCTCGATCACGATCAGGTGAAGACGATGGAGCCGCAACTCGCGCAGCAGGCGCTGGTGATGGCGTCGAGTCTGGGCAACACGATGATCGGCCGGATGGTGACCAAGCGCATCGTCGCCGCCCTGCTGCGTCGCGTCGGCGCTCGCGTGGCGGTCGGATCGATGGCGAAGTTCATCCCGTTTGCGGGCTCGGCGGTGGCCGCGACGATCAGCTTCGGCGCGATGAAGCTGGTCGGCAATTCGCACGTCGATGACTGCTACAAGACGGCCCTCGCACTGCTCCCTGCCGACCAGCGCGCACTGGCGAAGGTCTGAGCTTTGATCCTCCCCCGCCAGGGGGAGGATCGAACGGTTAGCTAGAACGCAGCGTCCAGCCCGATCCGCACCGTCCGCGGTCTCTGCGGCGTAATCTGCCCGCTGCCCACTTGGAACGGCGTCCCCAGCGCGAACCGGTTGCCGACGCTGTCCGTCAGGTTCGTCACGCCGAGCGTCACCCCCAACGAACTCCTCCCGACCCGCGCGGTCAGCGCGGTATCGAGATAATCCCCCTGCTCCTCGCCGAGCACGGGCCCCACGCCCAGCCGCGATCGACCGACATAGCGTGCCCAACCATAGACCCGCAGTTCCAGATCGCGGCCGACATCGCGTCGGTAATCCGCCCCCAGCCGCCCGGCGTAGCGCGCGATGTTCGGCACCTGGCTCATCCGCGCGAGCGCCACGAACAGATTGGCACTGGGTTCGGTCACGCGGCTGTCATTGTAGGTGAAGCCCGCGTCGAGCGTCAGCCCCGCGACCGGCTTCCACCCGCCGGTTGCGCTGAACGTCCAGATCCGCCCGTCACCGATATTGGCAGTACTCGGCAGGCCCGTGGCGTCGATGAAGTCCGCCTGGATATCCTGCCAGATCGTGTGCGACACGCTTGCCGACAGATACGCGCTGTCGACCCCTGCCAGCCCATAGCGCACGCCGCTCTCCAGCGTCCGCACGCGATCATTCTCGAACCGCCGCACGAAATCGCTCTCGATCGCGAGGCCTCCCGGACGGAATCCCTGTTGATATCGCCCATACAACGACAATTTTGGCAGCACCGCGGCGATCAGCGAGGCGGACGGCAGCACGCTCGTCTCGATCCGGTCTGCGGTCACGCGCGCGCGGGCCAGCGCAACCGTCTCCAGCCGCGCCGGCGCGATGTCCTCACCAGTCCCGGCCAGCGATGCCCGCGTGACGCGCGCGCCCGCCGTCGCGGTCAGCCCGCGGACCAGTTGCACGCTACCCTCGCCGTACAGCGTCGCCTCGTCGATGCTGTTGGTCACGCCCGTCACCGGCGCAGGCGCATCGACCGGGCCGAGCGAGCGCGACAATCTCGTGCGATTATGCGTGAAGCTGCCGCCGACAACCCAGCCAAAGCCGTTCCGCATCGGCCGCCATACCCGCGTCTCGTTCGCGATCATGTCGGTCGCATTGCGCTGGGCGAACACACGCGGGCTGCCCGCAGCTGTCGTCAGGGGACTGCCGAATGCAGGCCCGTTGGTAACCGGTAGCGTCGGATCGACTACTGGCAGGGTCGCATCGTACCGTTCGGTCAGCGTCTGGCGGACGATCCCGGTCGAGGATCTGACCTTTAGCCCGCCGATCGCGCCCGATACGACGACCTGCCCCATCATGTAATCCGCGGAGAAGCCCTGCACGATCGCGCTCGACCGTGTCAGAGCAGGCGCATCGCGATCGGCATATTGGCTGTCGTCGCCCTTGGTCCATTGCCCGATCCCGCCGAGATCGACGGTCCAGCCGCTCCCCGCATCGAGCCGAAGCATCGCGCGTCCGCCACCGATCCGAGTCCGGTTGACGTCGCGCCGGTCGAGCACCGGATTGTCGATATACCCGCCCTCGCTCACCCCGTATCCCACGACGCGCAGCGCCACCCGCTCGCCGAGCGGCACGTTCAGCGTCGCGCCCAGGTCCGCACCTGGATCGCCGTGCCATGTCGCCGAGAGCCCGCCCGCGATCGACGCGGAGACCGCGCCCAGCTCCGGCGCGTTCGGCACGGTACGGATGATCCCGCCGAGCGAGCCCGCGCCGTACAGCGTGCCCTGCGGCCCTTCGAGCACCTCGACCGATGCGATATCGTACAGCCGCAGATCGGGATCCGGCGCGTTGTAGCTCAGCCGCAGGTCACCGAAATACTGGCCCACCGTCGTTTGCGTAGGCCCGGTGAAGCTGGAATCGGCAATCCCGCGGATGAACAGCTTGTTGCGCCCCGCCCCCAAATGCGTCGACGATACGCTGGCCAGCCGCGCGAGGATCGCCTCGGTCCCGCCCGCACCGCCGAGCGCGAGATCGACCCCGTCGAGCAACGCTACTTGGCCTGCGAAATCGCGCAACCTGACGTCGCGCTTGCTGCCGGTCACAACGACGTCCGCACCTTGTAGCGTCGCGGAGGCCACGGGAACGGGTTTAGCCTGCTTCACCCGAACGGAGACACGTGGCGCACGGCCCACAAGCCGCCATCCGAGCGGTCCCGCTGCGACGACATCGGCGTTCGCTGCAGTCGCCAACCGATCGAGCGCCTCTCGTGCGGTCATCCGCCCGCGCACCGCGGGTACGCGCCGCCCCCATAGCCCCGGATCGCCGACGACGATGCTCGTTCCCGACTGCCGCCCAAGTGCCAGCACCGCGTCCCCGAGCCGCCCCGCCGGCAAATCGACCGCCGGCACTCTAGTAGTTAGAGGGCCCGCTTGCGCAGGAGCGGCGACGGCGAGCGCCGCGACGACCAGACATCCGCGCATCCTCACGAGCGCGTGGACATCACCCAGTGACCGCCGGTCTTGCGGATCGCGACACCCAGCAGCGGCGCGGCGAGCCGGGGATCGCCCGCCAGCTTGGCGGTCGCGATGCTGCCGCTGAACGGCCGCTTCGCCACGGTCGGGTCGGCGCGCAGGTCGACGCCCAGCGCGCGCGACAGGTCGTCCGCCACCTCCGCCAGCGTCGCGCCCTCATAGGCCAGCACGCTGTCGCGCCACGATCCGACGCTGGCGACATCGACGGCCGTGACGGTCGCCGTGCCGTCGCGCACGAGCAGCCCCTGCCCCTTTACGAGCCGGATGCCTTCGCGTCCCGGATTGTAATCGACCGCGCCCTCCGACACGGCGACGCGTGTTTCATCCCGCGCGAACTTCACGTCGAACGCGGTGCCGACGTCGACCAGCCGCGCGCCGCCGACGCTCACCTCGAACGGATCGCTATCGTCGTGCCGGATTACGAACATCGCCTCGCCGCGTTCCAGCGTCGCGATCCGCGGGTCGTCGCGATCCAGCATCAGCCGCGTCGCACCGCCCATCGCGATGCTGCTGCCGTCAGCGAGCCGAACCGTCCGCATCGCCCCCGCCGCCGTCTCGACGGAATAGGGGTGCGTCCTCGTCTGGGTCGCTTCATAGCCGACGAAGAGCGCCAAAGACGCCGCGATCGCCCCGCCGGCCCAGACCGGCCAGCGGCGACGCGCGGCTGTCACGACGACCGGCGCGGCCTGGACGGGCGGTACGGCGGCCGCCATATCCTCAAGATCCGCCGATATCGCATGATACGCTGCCGCATGACGCGGGTCCGCCTCCAGCCACGCCTGGAACGCCGACCAGTCGTCGAACGCATCGCTGCCGGTCCGGACGACCCAGTCCAGCGCCGCCAAGTCCAGCGCGCGTGCGTCGATATCGTCATGCTCCGCCATCATGGCCTCCTATAGCCGAAGACGGAGGCGATCGCGTACGCCCTTGAAGATTCACGACTCATAGCGGCGCTTCGCCTCGATCATCGCGCGGTAGGCTTTCCGGAGGTCGCCCTCGACGGTGCTGAGGCTCACCCCGAACTCCGCGGCGACCGCGCGTTGCTCGACCCCGTCGATGCGGTGGCGCCGGAAGATCCGCGCGGCCCGGTCGCCGACCGATTGCAACGCCGCCTCCGCAAGCGCGGCCTCTTGGCGCGAGATCACGACGCGTTCGGCGGACGGCTCCTCGGACCGATCGAGCGAAGGCCCGCCCGTCGCCTCGGTCCACGCCCGATCGCGCTTCTCCGCCTGCCGCGCCGCGCGGTGGCGATCGAGCATCAGATTGTTCGCCATCCGGTACAGATACGACAGCGGCGATGCGATCGGCCCGCTCGGCGCCGTCTGGATCCGCACCCACAGTTCGTGCAGCAGATCCTCGGCCGCATCGGCCGCGCCGAGCGAGCGGATAAACCGCAGCAGCGCATCGCGGTTTGCGAGAAAAACGGCCTCAAGGCCCGAGGAATCCATGTTTCGCCCGTGTCGTTAGGCCGCCGATCGGCGCTCGACGGCACCGTGTTCCCGGCGGGACGTACCGCGCTTGCCCCGGACGTACAATGAGCACGACCTATCGCACCTCCGAGGCAAGGCACCGAGATCCGCCCGAATCCGGTAATGCGGCTAGATCCTACGCGATCCGCGCGGCATCAACCGATATTCCGGATGATCGCTCTGCACCGCGGCCAGGTGCGCATCCATGACCTGTCGCATCGCCTCTGCGGTGTTGGCGATACCGGGGCCAGGCGCCCCGTCCTGATTGAGCGATCCACAGTTGCAGGGTGGATCGAGCAACGCGACGATCCCTCGCTCCATCGCGCGGAGGTGCGGATCGAGCGTAGCCTTGTCCATCCCCGCCAGCCGACCGTGCAGCGATGGCCGCAAATATACGAAGGCGAACCGCGCCAGCATCGCTTCGTCGAGTAGCGCGAAGTCGTCCCAGTGCCGCGCCGCGAACCGGAACTTTTCATAGTGCATTTGCAGTGCGCCGGCCGTCTTCGATAGGCGCGCGCGATCCGCCGCCAACAGCAGGTCGCCGAGGCGGGACGGCGCGTCGTCGCCAATCTGGTTGAGTGCCCGTTCGCCGATCGTGACGCCGTGACCGCGAAAGCTCATTCCCGCGATATGCTTGGTCCAGCGTTCACGGGCGACGTTGCCATTGGTCGGCCGGCCGATACCCGCAAACGTGCCGATATAGAAAAGCTCCCGGTCCCAGAAACAGGCATAGATCCCCGGCCCGCTATGCCCGTCGCGCGCGATCGCCCGCTGCCCGGCGTCGATGGGCCGGTAGTCGACGCGCAGGTTTGCCAGCGCATGCGTGCCGGGCGTACTCACGGTCCGCAGTCCGAGCAGGTCGTCGCCGCGGATCGAGATCGTCGGCAGGACCATCGGGCTGATCTGTTCACCCTCGATATTGTGATAATAGTTCATCGTGCGTGGGCCGACATCGCATTTCCCGGACACTGGATGGGACCCCGTCGGTAAGCGCGGCGACACGGCGGCGTCAGTCCGGGAAATACCCCGGTACACGGCCTCCGGTCATGCTGGCGGCCTCCTGTCCGGGTATTTCCCTACTTCTGCCCGGCGTAGTTCGCGGTATCGAGGCGGGGATGGCTTCCGTTCCCCTTACCGCCGCCGATCGTGCCGCCGAACGCGCCGCCGAACGCGCCGATGCTGCCGAGCTCGCAGCACTGGCGCCATCGCGCGACGGCCAGGCACGCTGGTTGCCGCGCGAGCGCGAATGGCTGGTGCTGGCAGGATACGGCGTCATCTTCGTCGCGCTGCACCGGCTGGCGGTCCTGTGGGGCGGGGTTGGCTATTATTCGCTCTGGTTTCCGGCTGCCGGGGTTCGCCTCGCCTTGTTCTGGCGGTTCGGCGCGCGTCTCGCACCGGCCGCGGCGATCACCGAGATCATCGTCCAGTGCCTGACCGGGGTCGTCGTGTTCACGCAACCCGAATGGCCACGCGGTATAATCGGTGTCGCCAGCCCCGTTCTCGCATACGGCATCGCGGTCGCGGTGGTGCGCCGGGTTGCCGATGGCGCCACCGGTAGCCTGGCGACCGCGCCGATGCCGCTCGGGCTCGCCTCCGTTCTGGCGCCGCTGGCCGCCGTCGCGTTCGCGTTGCCCTGGTCGATCATGCGGCCCGACATCACGAACGTCGCCAATGTCCGCGACGTGATCGCGTCGTTGACCGGATTTGCGGTCGGCGACATGCTCGGCGTCCTGCTGATCGCGCCGCCGCTGCTCTGGATCGCCGATCTGTCGAGCGGCAGGACCGCGATGCCTGCAATGTTTCCGTCGCACCGGCATATTGCGGAAGCCGTGCTGGTGCTTGGCGTGTCGCTCGGGCTGGTCGGAACGCTGGCGACGATCGGCCTCGGCATCCCGGCGACGCCGGTATTGCTGGCGATCGCCTGGATCGGGTTGCGGTTCGGCCGCGCCGCGGCGTGGGCCGCGATCGTCGTCACCGCGATCCTCGTCCTGCCCGAAACGACCGGCGCGATGGCCGTCGACCAACGGCTCGCGCTCCATATGAGCCTCGCTGCAGTCGCCGTGGTCGGGTATCTCGCAGGCAGTTTCGCCGATGCCGAAGCGCGCGCGCTTGCCGCGGTGGCTCGGCGCGACCGGATGCTGTTCCAGGCCGAACGGCTCAAGACGCTGCGGGCGATGTCGGTCGCGGTCATCCACGAGATCAGCCAACCGCTGTCCACGCTCGCGATCGAGGCGCGTCATCTGGTCGAGATCAGCGGCAACGCCGATCCCGATATCGCCGAGACGGCGCGGCTCATCGAACGCAAGACTGCGACGCTGTCGACGCTGGTCCGCCGACTGCGCCGGTTCGGCGGTCGCGCGGTCGACGAGCCGTCGCTGTTGCCGATCGGGACCCTGCTCGACACCGTCACGGCGCTGACCCGGCCCGAGGCAAGCGTCGCGGGTGTCGCGATCCGGGTCGCACCCGTCGATCCCGAGTGGACCGTGCTGGCGCAGGAGATCGAAATTGCGCAGGCGCTCGTCAATCTGGTTCGCAACGCCGTGCAGGCTACCGACGACGGCGTGGTCGAGATCGCCGTGACCCGGCGTGACGAACGGATCGCGATCGCCGTCGTCAATCATTGTGCCGATCACCCCCTCGTCCATGAGGGCATGGGCGTCGGCTCGCTCGTGGCGAAGGCGATCGTCGAGGCGCATGGCGGCACGCTGTCCCGCGCCGATCGTGGACTGGCGCGGATCGCGCATGTCGTCACGCTCCCGCTGGTCGGCACGCTCGTCGGAGACGCCGCATGACCTCGATCGCTTCCAGACCGACGGCGGTGTACGTGCTCGACGATGACGCCGATCTGGGCGCCAGCGTCGCGCGGCTGCTCGCCCGGCACGGCCACGCCGCCCGCGCGTTCGTCGAGCCGATCGCGTTGCTACACGATTATCCGCGCGACCCTGCCGCCTGCATCATCTCCGACGTGATGATGGGCGACATGGATGGCTTCACCTTTGCCGATGCGGTCCGCGAGCTCGATCCGGATGTCGCACTGGTGTTCATGACGGCGTGGCCGACCACCGCTAACGCGGTCGACAGCGTCCGCCGCTATGGCGGGCTCGACTATCTCGAAAAGCCGATCGACGAGGATCGCCTGCTGACCGCGGTTGCCGAAGGCGTGGCATGGTCGAACAGCCGCCGCCTCCTGTCACGCCGTACCGCGTTGCTGACGACGCGCGAGCGCCAGGTGTTCGACATGCTCGTACGCGGCCATAGCAACAAGGCGATCGCGGGGGCGCTGGGGCTCAGCATCAAGACGATCGAGAACCACCGCGCCGCGATCGTCACCAAGACCGGCACCAACGGATTGGCGCAACTGATCGCGCTCGTTTCGTGAGCGCTGGGATGGCCCCGTTCGACAGCGGGTCGCTGCGCCAAACACCCGAAAACTCTGGATTTACGATGACCCGATCATGTCTCCCCGTCTCACATTTGAGACTCGTGGACATTTCGCCATTGTACAATCTCGATCAAGTGTTGGCCTTGGCAGGGAGTGGTCGACGCTGGTCGTGCACACCCGAGAATGGGATGTGACGATGCTGGTTTTTCCGATGCGCTCGACGACGGCCGTCGACGGGGTGATGGTGGCAACACGCTCGGTGGAGGGCGAATTGCGGTCGCGGATCGATGCGCTCGGCAACGTGGGGCACCGCCCGGCGGGCGCTTTCGATGTCTCGCGCCTGCCGGGAACCGCGCGGATCCTGGTGATCCCTGAGGGTACGCGGGTGTCGGCGCGGATCCGCAACCGATATTATGATCGGCTGCCCGATGTCGCCATCGTCGGTCCGTCGAGTCGTCCGGTCGCGTTGCAGATCGATGGCAAGGCGCCGGTCGAAATCCCGCTGAGCCCGCTCGACTGGTCGCGGCTGACGCCCGTTGTCGCCGCGACGGTGGCTGATCGGATCCTCGGCGCGGCCGATCTGGGAATCACGTGCCTCGACGACGTCGCCGATACGAACAAGGGCGATATCGCTGGCAGGACGATAGCGCGTCTCGCCGATGCGGTGGTCGCACGCGGCACCGCGTCGCTCGATGGCACGACCGTCGCGCTGATCGCGCAGCTGACGGCGTTGATTGATGCAGGGGACATCGACGATGCCGCAACGGCCGCCGATCATCTGTCGACCTCGCCGCATAATCTTCGCCGGATCGCGCTGCGCTGGTTTGGCTTCCCCAAGACGCTGTTGATGCGGCGTCGCTTCATCGCCGCGCTCGAGCGGTTTCAGGAGGCCGGAATGGACTTCGCGACGATCACGAATTTTGGGTATTTCGATGCATCGCACTTCCTCCGCGACGCCAACCGGTTTTTGGGGACCACGCCGCGGCGCTATCTTCGCCGCATCGATGCCTCGGCTCATGGCAAGTCGGCATCCGACCGCCCGGATTACCGGTAGCGCGAAGGCTGGGATTGATGATCCAGATCAACGTCCAACGACAAGGACACGAGCATGACCAGTGAACGGTCGGACCCTCCGACCACGACCGAAGCGTGGCAGGATCGGGTCGCCTACCACCGCGACCGCGCGGTTCAGGAGAAGCTGCTTGCGCAGCGCTCGAAGACCGAGGCGGCGCGCGCGGCACATCTCCTACTCGCCGATCAGCATCTCCAGATGATGGCGTCGGCAGAGTTTGTCGTGGCGATGACCGACCCGGAGATGCCCCAAAGCTCGTCGCTGCAGGTCACGGGGTGGCTCATGCGGCAAAGTTATAGCAATTAACTCGAAAGATGGTCCGACGTCGCGTCGGCATCGATCTTTCCGAGATTGATTCCGTCGTACAGCGCTAGCAACGCGGTCACTTCCTCGACCACGGTCTCCTGCTCGGCCCGCCATCGCGCCGTGGCATCGTGCTGCGGCATGCCGCCATGCCCATCGTGCAGAGTAAAACCCTGATCTATCAACCAGATCGCATCTGCCGCCCGCGCACGCTGGCGACGCAGATGATAGACCCATTGTTCGATGATTCCCGATGGAACCAGCCTATCCAGATCGCCCATCCGTCATCCGGTACGGCAAGCATCGCGGCAACGCCAGAGTCCGGTCGCGCAAATTCTGCCGCGTCGAAAACGCAACCTCGCGCAAGGCGGCAGGCTCGATCCGAGCGGAAACACGCGTACGGCGCTTTGCGCGCGGCACGCAGATCGCTAGAGCGCGCGGCGATGACCGATCCTTCCATTATCCGCCGCCTGTACGGCCGACGCCAAGGCCATAAGCTCCGCCTCGGCCAGGCCGCGCTCGTCGAGGAAACGCTCGCCGACCTGTCGGTGCCCGAAGAGGGCCCGATCACCGCTGCGATGTTGTTCGGCGAAGACCGTCCGCTGCATGTCGAAATCGGCTTCGGCGCAGGCGAGCATCTTGCGCGCCAGGCCGCGGCCAATCCCGAGATCGGGTTCATCGGCTGCGAGCCGTTCCTCAACGGCGTCGTTGGTGCGCTCTCGCACATCCGCGATGGCGAATTGACCAATGTGCGGCTGTACATGGGCGATGCGCTCGAAGTGATCGAGCGGCTGCCCGATGCCAGCCTCGACCGGCTGTACCTGCTTCATCCCGATCCGTGGCGGAAGGCACGCCATGCCAAGCGCCGCATGGTCAATCACGGTCCGCTCGACACGATCGCCGCCAAGCTGAAGCCCGGTGCCGAATTCCGGCTCGGCACCGACGATCCGACCTATTGCCGCTGGTCGATGATGATCATGAATGCGCGGCGCGATTTCGTCTGGCAGGCAGAGACGCCGCACGATTTCCTGACGCGTCCCGACGACTGGCCCGAGACGCGGTACGAGCGAAAGGCGCGGCGCCAGGGCCACGAGGTCTGGTATTTCCGGTACGTCCGGGTCTGACCGCGCACGGGGCCTAGCGGGACTCTGAAGCGCCGGACGGGATCGACGGTGTCGGTGATTGTCCGGCGCGAAGCTTCTCGCCTACAAGGGGCGCAACGAGGCGCGTCGGCTCCCGCTGCGCCCAGGGAGAGATCATGGCCCGTCAGCTCGAACGATTCCCGAACCTCGTCGCGATGTTCTTCGCGCGCGCCGCGGAGAAGGGCGATGCGCCGTTCCTGTGGACCAAGACGAGCGGCACCTGGGTCGCCACCAGCTGGGCCGACGCCGCACGGCAGGTCGCTGCTCTCGCCACCGCACTCACCGCAATCGGCGTGAAGCGCGGCGACCGCGTCATGCTGGTCAGCGAGAACCGCCCCGAATGGTGCCTCAGCGACCTCGCGATCATGGCGGCAGGGTGCATTACCGTGCCGACCTACGTCACCAACACCGAGCGCGATCACCTTCACATCATCGAGAACGCCGGCGCCTGCGCGATCATCGTCTCGACCGCCAAGCTCGCGAAAACCCTCCTCCCCGCGGTGATCCGCTCGAACCAGGCGCAGACCGTGATCGGCCTAGAGGACATGAAGGTCCCCGCTGGAATCGACTTCCATAACTGGCACGCACTGATCGCCGCGCACCCGACCGCGCCCGAGACCGCCGCCGCCCGCGCCGACTTCGAACGCGAAGACCTCGCCTGCATCATCTACACGAGCGGTACCGGCGGCGCGCCACGCGGCGTCATGCAGCATCACGGCGCGATCCTCCACAATTGCGCCGGCTGCGCGTCGGTCATCTCGGAGGATTTCGGCTGGGACGACGAGGTCTTCCTGTCGTTCCTTCCCTTGAGCCACGCCTACGAGCACACCGGCGGCCAGCATTTCCCGATCTCGCTAGGCGGCCAGATCTACTACGCGGAGGGCCTCGAAAAGCTGGCCGCGAACATCGAGGAAACGCGGCCGACGATCATGTTCGTCGTCCCCCGCCTGTTCGAAGTCCTCCGCACGCGCATCTCCAAGACGATCGAGAAACAGGGCGGCGCCTCCGCCTATCTCCTGCGCCAGGCCCTCGACATCGGCGGCAAGCGCTACGCCGGCCGCCTCCGCCTGATCGACCGCCCGATGCAGGCCGCCGTCGCCACGCTCTTCAAGCCCAAGATCTCGAAGAAGTTCGGTGGCCGGCTGAAGGCGATGATCTCGGGCGGCGCACCGCTCAACCCCGAGGTCGGCCTATTCTTCGAAGCGCTCGGCCTTACCTTCCTGCAAGGCTATGGCCAGACCGAAGCCGCCCCCGTGATTTCCTGCAACCGCCCCAAGGCCGGCGTGCGGATGGACTCGGTCGGCCCGCCGCTCAACGACACCGAAGTCCGCATCGCCGACGACGGCGAGATTCTGGTGCGCGGCGAACTCGTCATGCACGGCTATTGGCGCAACGATGCCGAGACTGCCAAGGTGCTGAAGGACGGTTGGCTCCACACCGGCGACATCGGCAAGATCGACGATCGCGGCCGCATCCGCATCACCGACCGCAAGAAGGACCTGATCATCAACGACAAGGGCGAGAACGTCGCGCCCCAGAAGGTCGAGGGGATGCTGACGCTGCAGCCCGAGATCGCGCAGGCGATGATCGCCGGTGACAAGCGACCCTACATGGTCGCGCTGGTGGTGCCCGATCCGGAGTGGACGCAGGAATGGTGCGCGGCCAACGGCGACGCCTGCAGCTTTTCGCGACTGGCGGAGAACAGCGAGTTCCGGACCGCGATCGGCCACGCGATCGAGCGGGTGAACAAGGAGCTGACGGTCACCGAACGCATCCGCCGCTTCGTGCTCGCGGATGGCCCGTTCACGATCGAGAACGAGCAATTGACGCCGAGTTTGAAGATCCGCCGCCATGTGCTCAAGCAGGCGTACGGGGAGCGGCTCGACGCGCTGTACAAACCCTAAAAACCCCTCTCCCTTCAGGGGAGAGGAAGGGGCCCACACGCTCTTGCGTGTGGGAGGGTGAGGGCACGGCGCGCCAAAGCACGTGCCCTCAACCTCCCGTCGCAAGTGCTCCTCCTTCCCTCTCCCCCAAGGGGAGAGGGGTTAAGCGGTCACTTCTTCGCGGCCGCCGGCACCACGGCCATCGTCCAATCCTTCTCCGGCCGCAGATACTTCGCCGCCGTCGCCTGCAACTCCACCGGCGTCGTCGCCACCAGATCGCTCGCAATCCGCTGCGTCGCCGCGATCCGCCTTGAATCGAACGTGGCCCCGCCCAGCTGCTGCAACCAGAACTGATTCCCGGTCGAGGCGCGCAGGATATACTGCCCCATCGGCTTCTTGATCCGGTCCAGCTCGTCCGCCGCGATCGGCGTCGACACCAGCTCCGCCGCGATCTGCCGCGCGATCTGGAAGAAGAACGACACCTTGTCCGGCGCGACCTGCCCGATCGCGACCATCCGCCCGCCGGTCGCCATTCCCACCGGCCACTGGCTCGACACGTTCGGGCTGTAGCTCGCGCCTGCCGCCTGCCGCAGCCGCTCGAACAGCCGATCGCTGAACACTTGAGCCAGCACGTCGAGACGCCGCGCCTCGACGATGTTGTCGATCCCGCCGCCGGTCGGCCACGCGATCACCGCCGCCGCCTGGTTCTCCGGGCCGGTATGCGCGCGCATCACCGGCGTCGCGTTGTGCGCGGGAAAGCCGACCGGCGCGCCGACCGTCGACACCGCCGTCCGCGGCTTCATCGCCCCGAACGACTTCGCCACCGCCGCGATCGCATCCTCGGTCTTCACGTCGCCGAAGATCGACACCTCGACCGGTCCGGTCTTCAGGATCGGCTCCCAGAACGCGCGAAAGTCCTTCGCATTCAGCGCCTCGACGGTCGGCTTCGACGGCGTACCCCAACGTGGATCACCCGCCCGCAGCAAACCTTCGAGATCGCGCGACAACACGCCGTCCGGCGACGAGTCATACCCCGCAAACCCCGCCAGCGCCGCCACACGGGCACGCGCCACCGGCGCCGGATCCCAGGCCGGGAACGCGAGTTTCGCCGCCATCAGCCGCAACTGATCCGCATAATCCGCCGGCGACGTGATCGCGCTCAGCGTGAACGCATCATCGTCGATCCCGAAGTCGAGCCCGATCCGACGACCCGCCGTCAATTGGTCGAGATCGCCCTGGTCGAGCTTGCCGATACCCCCAGCCACCAGTGCGAGATCGCCCGCCCATGCCGGCGTCGGCCGGTTCGACGGGATCGCGGTATAGCCGCCGCCGAACCGCACGCGCACATACACCCGCCCGGTCTCGCCGGCGTTCGGGAACAGCAGCACGCGCGTCCCGTTGGCGAAGTTCACCTGCTCCATGTCGAACGCGGCGATCTTCTCGCGGCTCGCGACCTTGCCCGGCGTACCGAGCGACGGCAGCTTCGAGAAATCGACCGCAGCCTGCGCACGACGCTTGCCCGCCAAGCCCGAAACATCGGCCTTCAACGCGGTCGCCAGCTTGTTCGCAGCCCCCGCATCAGGCGTCTGCGTATTCACCAGAGCCCGCGTTGCCGTGCCCTCGAAGATCGCCTTGCTCGAGGCGAGCAGCGTGGCGGGCGTGAACATGCCCTTCGCCCTGGCATCCTGCAAAATCTTGTACGACGTTTCCGGCCCCGCCACCGTCTCGCGGATGTCGAGCGCGCCGACCATGTCATCGGCCTGCTTCGACCCCGCCTCGACCTTGGCGGTCTCGACGCTGGTCCGCATGATCGTGTCGAAATCGGCGTATTCGCGGTCGACTTCGGCCTGGCTCGGCGCATTGGTCTGCGCATCGGCGATCACCGCGCGCACGTCCTTCAACGCCGCCTCCCAGTCGGTCCCGATCGGCACGATGTTGACGCTGGTCAGGTTCGCCGAGCGCGACACGTCGTCGATCGACACGCCCGCCTGGAGGAAACTGCCGCCCGCCCGCGCCCGCGTTTCCAGACGACGACTGATGAGCCGCGTCGCGAGCACGTCGACCAGCCGCTTCTGGTTCATGATCGCGGTGTCGTCCTTATACTCCCAAGGCCGCACCACGCCAAGCGTCACCACCGCCGGGATCGCAGGCTCGGCAATCGTCGCGGAGACCGGCGCTTTCGGGTCGGGCTTGCCGAAATCGGGTGCCGGCACAACCGGGTCGGTGCGCTTCCAGTCGGCGAAGTTCTTGACGATCAACCGCCCGAACAGCGCCGGATCCATGTCGCCCGAGATGATGACGACGGTGTTCTCCGGCCGATACCAGCGATCGTGAAACGCCTTCACCGTGGCACCAGTGGCGGCTTCCAGCGTCTTGATGTTGCCGATCGGCGAGCGATCCGCGAGCGGCTGCCCAGCAAAGAACGTCGCCCGGATCGCATCGCCGAACCGCACCTGCGGCCCCGGCTGCTCGCGCTGTTCGGCGAGCACGATCGGGCGCTCGGCGGCGACCGATGCGTCGGTGATCGTCGGCTTTTCCATCATGCCCGACATGATCTTCAGGCTCTCGTCGAGCCCCGCCTCGGTTGCCGAGGGCAGGTCGAGCTTGAACGTGGTCGAGGTCGGCGTCGTCTGCGCGTTAGTGTCCGACCCGAAGGTCGCCCCGAACCGCTGCCACACGCGCTTCGCCTCACCGTCGGGGACGTACTCGGACCCGCGGAACGAGAGATGCTCGATGAAATGCGCAAAGCCGCGTTCGCTGTCGGTCTCGTTCAGTGAGCCCGCATCGATCCGCACGCGCACCGACACCTGGCCCGGTGGCACGCCGTTCTTGCGCACCGCAAAGCGCATGCCGTTGGGCAACGTGCCGAACTTCCACTCCGGATCCCGCGTGAGATCACTGCCCTTGTAGAGCCACGCGGTCGTATCGATTCCCGGCAGTTCGGGAAGCGTCGGCGCTTCCTTGGCGGGAGTGGAAGCGGCCTGTTGCGTCGCCATCTGGCCGCTTGCCGGAATGGCCAGCCCGAGCACGAGGGGGAGCAGGACGGGAGCGCGATACAAGCGCGAGAAAGACACCATGGTGCATCTGTAGCGGTCGCAGGCGTCGCTCGCCAGTGCCCTGCCTCCGCACCCGGCGTGCGGATGCCATCATTTCGTCCAACACTGCCGGTATATCGTGTTCTAACAACGGGATCGGCCGCGCGACGCGCCGGGATACAGGGTAGAGATGACGGTCGAAGCCGAACTGAGCCACGAACTGGGCCATGAACTGAGACAGTCTTCATTGTGGCGGGAATCGGGCGGGCCGGCAGTACGCCGCGGCGCCCGAATGCCCGATCTGAACGTGATCTCCGGCGCACCCAAACCCGGCGCGCCGATGGTCGCCGAAGCCAACCGCCCATTGATCATCCGCGTCGGCAAGCACTTGCGCGGCGTATTCGACCGGATGATCGCGTCGTCCTCGCTGGTCGCCAACGATCCGGTGCTCGACGTCCGCGACTTCGCCTGGACCGCGGGCTTGCGCGAGAACTGGGCCGCGATCCGCGACGAGGCGGTCCACGTCGCGCTCCAAGGCGAGGCATCCCCCAGCCTCGCGACGATCTCGCCCGATCACCGCTCGATCGCGGAAGTCGACAAATGGCGCTCGTTCTTTCTCTACGGCTACGGCTATCCGATCGAGGAGAGCCTCGCGCGCTGCCCGCACACGGCGGCCGCCGTCGCGCGCATCCCCGGTCTCAACAGCGCGTTCTTCTCGATCCTCGCGCCGGGCACGCACATCCCCGAGCATCGCGGCGTGACCAAGGGCCTGATCACCTGCCACCTCGGCCTGATCGTGCCGCGCGACGGCGACGTCCGCATGCGCGTCCACGACCGCGTCGTGCGTTGGGCCGAAGGCGAGACGCTGGTGTTCGACGACACCTACCAGCACGAGGTCTGGAACGACACGTGCGGTACGCGGGTCGTCCTGTTGATCCAGTTCGAACGCCCCCTGCGCAACCCGGGCAAGTGGATCGCCGACCTGTTCCTGGGCGTCGTCCGCCGCTCCGCCTTCGTCCAGGACGCGGTCCGCAACATCGGCAGCTGGAACGCCGCGGTGAAGGCGATGGACGTCTGAGTTCACCCCACCTGCCAACCCGTCGCTAATACAAACTCTGTCGCCACTACAAACTCCGTCACCCCAGCGAAAGCTGGGGTATCTCGGTTCGAGCCACGCGCTTCCCAGTGGGGATACCCCAGCTTTCGCTGGGGTGACGGACTTGAGGGACTACGAATTTGGGGGAGGCCCGGTCCGTCCAAAGCATGTTCTCCCGCGCAACGTCCCCCTCCTCACCCCCGAAAGAAACCGTTTCCCGTTCCGCGCTTGATCCACCGCCCCCGTCGGGCCACATGCGGTGCATGCTCATCGAAACGGAATCCACCCCGAACCCCTCGACGCTGAAGTTCCTGCCGGGACGCACCGTCATGGACGCTGGCACGCGCGACTTCGCCACGCCGGAGGAGGCCGAGACCAGTCCGCTGGCCGAGGCGATCTTCAATCTCGGCGACGTGACCGGCGTGTTCTTCGGCCGTGACTTCGTGTCGGTGACCGCGGGGCCGGGCGTCGCCTGGTCGGACCTCAAGCCCGACGTGCTGGCGATCCTGCTCGATCACTTCTCCGCCGCGATGCCGCTGTTCAAGCCCGCGCGCGCCGGCTTCTCGGTGCCATCGGACGAGCCCGCGCTGTCGGACGATCCCGCCGACGCCGACATCGTCGCGCAGATCCGCGAACTCATAGACACCCGCGTCCGGCCCGCAGTGGCGAACGACGGCGGCGACATCGTCTATCGCGGCTTCGACAAGGGCAAGGTGTTCCTTCAGTTGCAGGGCGCCTGCGCAGGCTGCCCGTCGTCGAGCGCCACGCTCAAGAACGGCATCGAGCAGCTGCTGAAATACTACGTCCCCGAAGTCACCGAAGTGAGAGCCGTCTGATGCGTCAGAAACTCGACGACACCGTCCTCGACGCCGTCTTCCGCGACGCTCGCAGCTATAACGGCTATACCGACCAGCCGGTCGCCGAGTCCGAGCTGCACGCGATCTGGGACCTGATGAAATGGGGCCCGACCTCCGCGAACCAGTTGCCCGCGCGTCTGATCTGGGTGGTCAGCGACGAGGCCAAGCAGAAGCTCGCCGACGCCTGCAGCGCGCAGAACCAGCCGAAGATCCTCAAGGCGCCCGTCTCGGTGATCATCGGCATGGACACGAATTTCCACGAGCACCTGCCCGAGCTGTTCCCGCACGCCGATGCAAAGTCGTGGTTCGACGGCAACGCCGAACTGCGTGAGGCGTCCGCGTTCCGCAACTCGACGTTGCAGGGTGCGTATTTCATCATCGCCGCGCGGATGCTCGGGCTCGATACCGGGCCGATGTCGGGCTTCGATGCGGGCAAGGTCGATGCGGCGTTCTTCCACGACACGCCTGCGGTCCGGACGAACTTCATCTCGACGCTCGGCCACGGCGATCCCGCGACGATCTTCGGACGGTCGCCCCGCCCCGATTTCGCGAAGTTCAACACGATAGCCTGACCGCGCTAGCCAACGGCGCTAGCCAACGGCGCTAGCCAAGGCCGTCACCCCAGCGAAAGCTGGGGTCTTCCCGTTAATGGCCAGGGCCTTCGCCAGCCGGGAGACCCCAGCCTGCGCTGGGGTGACGGGCGTTGGGACGTTGGGATGTGACGGAATAAACAATGCGCACTTTAGTAATCGAAACATCCACCACCGCCTGCTCGGTCGCGCTCATCGAGGACGGCGCCGTCCTCGCCCGTGCGCACGAAGTCGTCGGCCGCGGCCATGCCGAACGGCTCATCCCGATGATCGCCGAGCTCCCCAACGGCGGCCGCGCCGACCGCATCCTCGTCGATTGCGGCCCCGGCAGCTTTACCGGCGTCCGCGTCGGCATCGCCGCAGCCCGCGGGCTAGCACTCGGTTGGGATGCGGAAATCGCCGGCTTCTCCTCGCTCCCGCTCATCGCCGCCGCCGGTTTTGCCGACCGCTTAACCGACGATATTGCGGTCGTCATGGAAGGCGGGCATGGCGAGGTCTTCATGCAGGCCTTTGCCGCCGATCTGTTGCCGCGATCCGACATGGTATCGCTGAAGCCCGCCGCCGCGCTCGCCGCGCTGGCGGGGCGGCGTGCGGTCGGCAACGGCGTCCGCTGGCTTGCTGCACTGGATGCCCAGTTCGAAGGGAGCCTCGACCTCACCGAAGCGCTACCCGACGCAGCTTTCGCGATCCTGCTCCCAGCATCGCTGACCGCCCTTTCACCAAGCCCGATCTACGGCCGTGCCCCCGACGCCAAGCCGTCGGTTCCGAAATAATGGCCACGCGCCAAGCCGCCACGCGTGCCGTCACGCTGCGTACCGGCGACGCACGCGATCTCGCGATCGTCGACGCACTGATGACCGACGCGTTCGACCCGCGCTACGGCGAAGCGTGGACGCGCAGCCAGTGCCTCGGCGTGCTAGCGCTCACCGGCGTCCACCTCACGCTCGCGTTCGTCGACGACTTCCCCGCGGGGTTCACGATGACCCGGTCGGTCGCCGACGAAGCCGAACTTCTCCTGATCGCAGTCGCCCCCGACTATCGTCGTCGCGGCGTCGGCACCGCACTGATCCGCGCGGCCATCGCGGAATGCTCGGTCGGCAATATCGCCAAACTCCACCTCGAAGTCCGCGCCGGTAACGACGCGGTCAAGATGTATGCTACACACGGCTTCGCGAAGGTCGGCGAGCGCCGCGCCTATTACCGCGGCAAGACCGGCGCCGCGTATGACGCACACACCTATTCGAAAGATATCAACAGCTAAGGCTTATTGCGAGCCACTATCCCTTTTCGCAACAGCGCGGACGCCCTACATGGGGTGTAACGAGGGAATGACACATGCCGCGCAAGATCGATCTGGAAGCACTCTGCAACGAGAAGGGCCTGCGCATCACCGAGCAGCGCCGCGTCATCGCACGCGTGCTGTCCGAGGCGGACGACCATCCCGACGTCGAGAAGGTCTATGAGCGCGCATCGCAGATCGACCCCGGCATCTCGATCGCGACGGTGTACCGCACCGTCCGGTTGTTCGAGGAAGCCGGCATCCTCGACCGCCACGATTTCGGCGACGGCCGCGCCCGCTACGAGCCTGCGCCCGAAGCGCATCACGATCACCTGATCGACGTCGAGAGCGGCAAGGTCATCGAGTTCGTCGATCCCGAGCTTGAGCAGTTGCAGAAGGCGATCGCCGAGAAGCTGGGCTTCCGACTGGTCGATCACCGCATGGAACTCTACGGCGTCGCGCTAGCCCGCAAGGACTGACGCGATCGGCCGAATCCGCTTTGGCGCGCGGTTGGCGGCGCTGTTGCTCGCGCTGATCCTGGCGCTTCCGTTACATGGCGCGTGGCGGCTGTTCGGGCGGAAGTCGCCTTGGCCGCCGCGGTTCCTGGGACTGGTCGCGCGGATCGTCGGCGCTCGGGTTCGGGTGGTCGGCATGCCGCTCCGCCACGACGTCGTCTTCGTCTCGAACCATCTGAGCTGGATCGACATCCTGCTGCTGTCCGGCGCGACCGGCAGCGCGTTCGTCGCGAAATCGGAACTCCGCGCGGCCCCGCTGGTCGGCTGGCTATGCACGCTGAACCGCACAATCTTCGTCAGCCGCGCCGACCGCATGGCGGTAACCGCCCAGATCGCCCAGGTCCGCGACGCGCTTGCGGCAGACTGGCCCGTAACCTTATTCCCCGAAGGCACGACGGGAGACGGCACGACGCTCCTCCCTTTCAAGGCGGCATTGCTGGCGGCCCTGGACCCGCCCCCGCCGGGCGTCCGCGTGCAACCGGTCCGCATCGATTATGGCGCGGCGACCGATGAACTCGCGTGGGTCGGCGACGAGCCCGGCCAACACCACGCCGCCCGCGTCCTGAAGCGCAAAGGCAGCTTCGTCGCGACGCTGCACTTCGCAGAACCGTTCGATCCCGCGGAATATGGCGACCGAAAAGCCATAGCCGCCGAAGCAAGGCGCCGCATGGAAGCGCTGTAGCCCGAACAAAGAGTGTTCCCCCGCGAAGGCGTGGGCCCAGTCTGGACTCCCGCCTTCGCGGGGGAACAAGAGAGGGAAGCTCCCACCTATCCCCAATCTCAGCCGCCACCCCGGCGAAGGCCGGGGCCCAGTTGGAAAGGTCGCAGTAACGAGGCGCAGAGCTCAATTTGCGAGGTCCCCCAACTGGACCCCGGCCTCCGCCGGGGAGGTGCAAATCGCCAAGCGCCCTTCCACACTCTACCAACCCAACAACGCCCCCTCCCCCACGCCCACAAATTTGGTAGGGCCTCCCGCATGTCCCCTCCCAAAACCTTCCACGTAAAATCCTTCGGCTGCCAGATGAACGTCTACGACGGCGAGCGCATGGCCGAACTGATGGCCGCCCAGGGCCTCACGCAAGCCGACGCAGTCGACGCCGACGTCGTCGTCCTCAACACCTGCCACATCCGCGAACGCGCCACCGAAAAGGTCTATTCGGACATCGGCCGCCTCCGGAAGGACCAGCGCCGCAAATCCGGCAAGACGCCGATGATCGCCGTCGCCGGCTGCGTCGCGCAGGCCGAGGGCGAGGAGATCTTCACCCGCGCCAAGGTCGACATCGTCGTCGGCCCGCAAGCCTATCACAACCTGCCCGAGCTGGTCGCGAAGGCCGCCGCCGGCACACCCTCGCTCGACACCGACATGCCGCTCCTGTCGAAGTTCGGCGCACTCCCCGCCCGCCGCAAAGTCGCCCCTTCAGCGTTCCTCACCGTGCAGGAAGGGTGCGACAAGTTCTGCACCTACTGCGTCGTCCCCTACACGCGGGGCGCGGAAATCAGCCGCCCGTTCACAGCGATCGTCGACGAGGCGAAGGCGCTGGTCGACGCCGGCGCGCGCGAGATCACGCTGCTGGGCCAGAACGTCAACGCGTGGTCCGAGAATGCCAATACTTCAGATGGGCGCGGCCTCCACGACCTGATCCGCGACCTCGACCGCATTCCCGGCCTCGCGCGGATCCGCTACACCACGAGCCACCCCAACGACATGACTCAAGGCCTGATCGACGCGCACCGCGACATCGAGAGCCTGATGCCGTTCCTCCACCTTCCCGTGCAGGCCGGCAGCGACCGCGTCCTCAAGGCGATGAACCGCAGCCACACCCGCGACTCCTATCTCCGCCTGCTCGACCGCGTCCGCGCAGTCCGCCCCGACATCGCGCTGTCGGGCGACTTCATCGTCGGCTTCCCCGGCGAGACCGACGCCGAGTTCGAGGACACGCTGAGCCTTGTCGACGCGGTCGGCTACGCGCAGGCCTACAGCTTCAAATACAGCCCCCGCCCCGGCACGCCTGCGGCCTCGATCGTCGAACAGGTCCCGGAATCGATGATGGACGAGCGCCTCCAACGCCTCCAGGCCGCACTCAACCGCGACCAACACGCCTTCAACGCAGCCACCGTAGGCCGCACCTGCTCGGTCCTCCTCGAACGCGCGGGGAAACTCCCCGGCCAGCTGATCGGCAAGTCCCCGTGGCTGCAATCGGTCCACTTGATCGGTAACCACGCGATCGGTGACCTGGTCGAGGTAACGCTAGCCGCCGCCGGCCCGAATTCCCTGACCGGCATCGAACGCGTGCGCGAAGCCGCCTGAAACCTATCCTCCCCTGATAGGGGAGGTGGCAGCCCGAAGGGCTGCGGTGGGGTGACCGCGCTATCGAGAGGGCGTCACCCCTCCGCCTGGCAAGCGCCAGACACCTCCCCCTACAGGGGATGATCAGTGAGGACCTCTCCCTGCCGAGGCGCCAAGGTACCGATTTCGAGCCTTCGCGCGGACCCGCTTGATTCCCCTATCCTCCATCCCAATCCCCTGTCACACTCGCCGGCGATGCAGTTGCGCCCGCGCGATCCGATGCTCTTCCGACCCGCCGTCATGGCGCGGGTTGAAGGTCGGCGCCCCGCTCCTCATCTTCCTTCCAGAGGTTACGGTTCGACGCTTCCAAGCGTAGCCTTTGACATCTCGAAAGGACCGTATGAGCCGTAAACCCGTTCCCGCCCAGTCCGGTGACCGCGCCCGTGTCGAGCTGCTGTTCGACAAGCCCCAATTGCTCGTCCGGCTGTTCGGCCAGTACGACCAGAATCTGGTAGCGCTCGAGAACCGCCTCGGCGTCTACATCACTGCACGCGGGAACAAGATCGGCTTGGAGGGCACCGCCGAACAGGTCGCCAAGGCGCGCGACGTGCTCCACGACCTCTACGCCCGCATCCAGCGCGGAGAGGATGTCGACACCGGCCTCGTCGATGCGTCGATCGCAATGGCCGACGAGCCCGTGCTCGAAGGCATCATCCGCGCCGATGCCGGCGGCGGCGGTGCCCCGCCGATCATGATCCGCACGCGGAAGAAGACGATCGTCCCACGCACGCCAGCGCAGGCGCACTACATGCGCGAGCTTGCCAACAACGACATGATCTTCGCGCTCGGGCCAGCAGGTACAGGCAAGACCTATGTTGCCGTCGCACAAGCCGTGCAGCAGCTCATCACCGGCAGCGTCCAGCGCCTGATCCTCTCGCGCCCCGCGGTCGAAGCCGGCGAACGCCTCGGCTTCCTCCCCGGCGACATGAAGGAGAAGGTCGATCCCTACCTCCGCCCGCTCTACGACGCGCTCTACGACTGCCTTCCCGCGGAACAGGTCGAACGCCGCATCGCCAGCGGAGAGATCGAGGTCGCCCCGATCGCCTTCATGCGCGGCCGTACGCTGGCCGACGCGTTCGTCATCCTGGACGAAGCGCAGAACACCACGCCCGCGCAGATGAAGATGTTCCTCACCCGCTTCGGCCAGAACAGCCGCATGGTGATCTGCGGCGATCCCAAGCAGGTCGACATCCCCGGCGGCGTGGCGGCCTCGGGTCTCGCGGATGCCGTCACCCGGTTGGAGGGCGTCGAGAGCATCTCGATGTGCCGCTTCACCGTCGGCGACGTCGTCCGCCATCCGATCGTCGGCCGCGTTGTCGCGGCTTATGAAGGTACCGATGCTTGATGCACGGGATATCCTGGAGTACATCTTCAGGATATCCCCGGAGTCGGACGATGGCATCGCTCTATATCAAGAACGCCGATACCGCCGATCTCGCGCGTGAGGTCGCTGGGCTGCTCGGCACCAGCAAGACGGCAGCGGTCCACGACGCTCTCCTGCACCGCAAGCGTATGCTCGAAACGGAAAAGCGCGCGAGTATCCATGACCGGTTCGCGGCTTGGCGAGCGGCTCATCCGCTAGGCGAACCGACGGGGTTGGAAGCGGACAGGGCCTTCTACGATTCGCTCAACGACGAAGATGACGATTGATCGCATTCCTGGACGCATCCGCAATGGTTGCGATCATGACGGGCGAGCCCGAAGCCTTCTCCCTCGAGAAGCGATACGGTCAGGCTGACGCGGTACTGTGCTCGGCGATGTCGCTATGGGAAACGGTCCGCGCAATAGCACGCAAGCGCAAGGTTCCCGTTGCCGTCGCGCACGCCGAAGTCGAGACGTTCATGGTCGACTTCGCACTCCGCCTCGTCCCTATCGGCGAGACCGAGACCCGGGAGGCCATCATGGCTCACGAACGCTACGGCAAAGGGAACCACCCCGCGAAGCTCAACATGGGCGATTGCTTCGCCTATGCCTGCGCGAAAACCCATGGTGCGGAACTTCTCTACAAGGGTAATGATTTCGCCCTCACCGATCTCGCCTGATCTCGCCTGAAGGACCTGCATGCTCGAAATCGCGCTCTCTTCCGACGCCCCCTGGCCGGACCACGACTGGGACGCGCTCGCCCTCCGCGCGGCGACGGCAGCGATCGAGCGAACTCCGCATGGCGAGTTGCTGACCAGCGCCGCGACGGTCGAGATTTCGATCCGGCTCGCGTCGGACGACGAAGTGCATACGCTCAACAAGCAATATCGCCAGAAGGACAAGCCGACCAACGTCCTGTCCTTCCCGATGGTCCAGCCCGACCTGTTGGAGACGATCACGCAGAACTCCGACGACGGTGAGGTGCTGCTCGGCGACATCATCCTCGCGCACGGCGTCTGCGTCGCGGAAGCCGCCGAGCGCAATATCTCGGTCGAGGATCATGCGATGCATCTGATGGTGCACGGCACGCTGCATCTGCTAGGCTATGACCATATCGACGACGACGAGGCCGAGGGCATGGAGCAGATCGAGCGCGACACGCTCGCCGCGCTCGGCCTTCACGACCCTTACTTGATAACAGAGGACTGACGACCACGATGGCCGATGGCCCCAATGCCGGTAACGGCGATAGTAGCGACAGTATCTGGCGCGGGCTCAAGGGCCTGATCTTCGGTGCTCAAGACGAGTCTCTCCGCGACCAGCTCGAGGATGCGATCGACCGGCACGAGGGCGACCCCGCCCCCGATGCGAAAGGCGATCTCACCCCGCTCGAGCGCCAGATGGTCCGCAACCTGCTCCACTTCAGTGAGCGCGATGCAGGCGACGTCGGCGTGCCGCGCGCGGACATCATCGCGGTCGAGGAGGACACGCCGTTCGCGGATTTGGTGAAGCTGTTCGCCGAGGCGGGCCATAGCCGCCTGCCGGTCTACCGCGACAACCTCGATACGATCATCGGCATGGTCCACATCAAGGACGTCTTCAACATCCTCGCGACCGGTGCCGAGCATCCGACGTCGATCACGGGGCTGATCCGCGAGCCTCTCTACGCGCCAATGTCGCGCGGGGCGCTCGATCTGCTAGCGGACATGCGCCAGAAGCATGTCCATCTGACGATCGTACTCGACGAATATTCGGGCACCGAGGGTCTGGTGACATTCGAGGATCTGATCGAGGAAATCGTCGGCGAGGTCGAGGACGAGCATGACGAGGCGCCACAGGTTCTGATGACGCCGATTGAAGGCGGCGCCTGGGATGCCGATGCGCGCGCCGAGCTGGAGGACGCGGCAGAGTTGATCGACCCACGCTTGGCAGAGGTAGACGGCGATATCGATACACTCGGTGGCCTCGCCGCGCTGCTGGCCGGACATGTCCCGCAGATCGGCGAGTGCGTCGATCATCCGAGCGGGTGGAAGCTGGAGATCACCGACGCGGACGAGCGCCGCATCAACCGGCTGCGCCTGCATCCACCGGTGATCGAATTGGTCGAAGACTGATCAGTCTCGCTATCCTGTAAACGGCGGTTCATTGCGGCTGGCCAATGATCTCCTTCTCGAAAAAGGGGATCAGCGATGAAGTATGCAGGCGTGATGGCAGCGATGATGGTAGCGAGCCCAGTGTCGGCCCAGGAAGTGGAGCTTCCCTTCACCGGTCCATCGGTGGGTGTCGAGGCCGGACTACTCGAACACCATTTCGTGCTTCAGTTCGAAAACTACGAGAACGACACGCTCGTCGCCAGCTATGATCGCTATTATAGGGCCAGCGGCTTTGGTGGCGGCGTGTTCGCCGGCTATGACATCGCCGCATCCCGCAACTGGCGGCTCGGCCTCGAGATTGCCGGTACCACGGGAGGCCAGGACAACAGGGCGACGTTCGAGACGCTGGTCTACGAACAACGGCCCCAGTTCGGTGTTCGGGGCACGGCGCGTGCCGGCTACGTCCTGACACCGCGCCTCATGGCGTACGGATCGGTCGGCTATGGCGGCAACAGATACCGTATTCGCGATGCGCTCGGTATCGGCGACACGAATAAGTGGGGCAGCAGCTTCGTCGTCGGCGGTGGTGCGGAATACCGTCTCGATCGCCGTTACGGGGTCCGCTTCGACGTCAAACACGTCGACAACCAGACGTGGCAAGCGTTCGTGGGCATGCCGATCCGGTTCTGATCTCCGTCGTGTTCGAGATGCCGGCGGCCTTTTATTCCTCCCCGGCACGGGGAGGGGGACCGCGACGCACAGCGGCGAGGTGGAGGGGGCTCATTGTGAGCGCATCGCCCGTGGAAGCCCCCTCACCCGTCATTCCAGCCAAAGCTGGGATCTCCCGGTTCGGGCCACCGCACCTACCTCATGAATGTCCCAGCTTTCGCTGGGATGACGGACGCGGCGAGCGTTGGGGCGACGGGGAGGTTGCCGTAACCATTGCCCCAACCCCCTCGCCCCCTAATCTCCCCGCATGCGCAAACACATTCTCATCGTCCTTGGCCTGATCCTGCTAGTGATCGCGGCGGGCGTCACCTATGTCGCCTGGCCCGACACAGCGGAACTGTCGGTCGACCAGGTCGCGGGCAAGCTGCCCAAAATCACCGATCCGCGCATCCAGACGATCCCGACCGTCAAGGTCGCCAAGGTCGTCGGCTGGCAGAACGGCGCGATGCCGACGCCAGCCGCGGGCCTGAAAGTCCAGCCGTTCGCGACCGGGCTCGATCATCCGCGCTGGATGTACCGCCTGCCCAATGGCGACGTGCTGGTAGCGGAAACCAACTCGCCGCCGCGCGAAGGCGGCGGGATCACCGGCTGGGTGATGAAGGTCCTGATGGGCCGCGCCGGTGCCGGCGTGCCGTCGGCGAACCGCATCACGCTGCTCCGCGATGCAAACGGTGACGGCGTTGCGGAAACGAAGTCGGTGTTCATGACCGGGCTCAACTCGCCGTTCGGCATGACATTGCTCGACGGCCAACTCTACATCGGCAACACCGACGCGCTGGTCCGCGTCCCCTACACCGACGGCGCGACCAAGATCACCGCCAAACCCGAGCTCGTCATCAAGCTCAACCCCGGCGGCAATCACTGGGCGCGCAACGTCATCACCGCGGCGGACGGCAAGACGCTGTACGTCGGCGTCGGCTCCTCCTCGAACATCGCCGAGAACGGCATGGACGCCGAGAAATACCGCGCGAACATCCTGCAGGTCTGGCCGAAGGACAAGAACTGGCGGATCTACGCCGCGGGCCTGCGCAACCCCAATGGCATGGCGATCAACCCCAAGTCGGGCGGGCTGTGGACCGTCGTCAACGAACGCGACATGCTCGGCTCCGATCTCGCGCCGGATTACCTGACGCAGGTCGAGTTCGGCGATCACTTCGGCTGGCCCTGGTATTATTGGGGTGGCTATCCTGACAGCCGCGTCGAACCAAAGAACCCCGCGCTTCAGCAATATGCGAAGCGTCCCGACTACGCGCTCGGACCCCACGTCGCCGCGCTAGGCCTGACCTTCTCGGCGGATGCGAAGCTCGGCGCGAAATTCGCCAACGGCGCGTTCGTCGGCGAGCACGGATCGTGGAACCGCAAGCCGGTGTCGGGTTACAAGGTGGTCTACGTACCGTTTGGCGATACCGGCTTCCCGGCAGCGAATGCCAAACCAACCGACGTGCTGAGCGGGTTCCTGAACAAGGACGGCGACGCACAGGGCCGCCCGGTCGGCGTCATCACCGACAAGACCGGTGGTCTGCTGGTGGCGGACGATGTCGGCAATGCGATCTGGCGGGTTAGCGCGGGGGCTGATCTCTGCGGAAGGCGGGCAAAGGTCTTGCCCTTTTCCGTCACCCCGGACGTGTTCCGGGGTCCACCGTTCCGCAAACGCGAACCCACGTAGCTTGCTGAACCGTGGATGCCGGAACAAGCCCGGCATGACGGATACCGTCGGTTATTGGAGAGCGCAGAAGTGTTCGCTTAATCTGGCGCCAATTTACTGACGCCTAACGCACTCGCTCACCCCGCTAAAATCCCCCTAGCCTCGTCCAGATCGTCTTCGTCGACCATCACGCGAACCGGGATCAGCAACCAGCTACCCTCCATGATCGACATCCCACCATCGAACGCGATCGCCGGGATGCCTTCGCTCTCGAGCCGCCCGACGATGATATGCGCCTCGTTGCGGCCGTACCGCCCCAGTTCGACGAGGCTCATTCTCCGGCACAGTCCGGCAACACGGTCGCGACTCGCACCGGCAGCCCGTCGATGCTCGTGGTCCGCCCCGCCCATTTCGCCAGCCGCTCGGTCCCCGTCTGCGCTGCGTGATATTTCGACAGCGTCTGGCGCTCGCGGTCCAAAGTCATGAACGGCACGCCCCAACCGCAACTCGTCTGCACCTCGTCGACATCGATCACGAAGATCTGCCGCGTACCCGGCAATGGCATGAACCGCGCGTAAAGCTCGGCCCAGCCGTCATCCTGCGGCAACACCGCACGCCCCTTGCCATAGATGCGGAAGATCAGCGCGGGCTGGTCGAACGCGCAGAACATGATCGTGATACGCCCGTCCGCACCCAGATGCGCGTTGGTCTCGTTTCCCGACCCGCCGACATCGAGATACGCGACCGTCTTCGGATCGAGTACGCGAAAACTTTCCATGCCCTTGGGACTGAGATTGATCCTCGCGCCTTCCGCGGCTGTCGCAACGAAAAATACCGGCTGCCGCGCAACGAACGCGCGATGATCGTCGGTGAGCGCGGGGAAGAAGTCCATCGTTTGGCTCCGAATTGACGCGCATCGTTGACGCGCATACTCTATGCTCATGAAACATGATCCCATCGCAACCGGCAAGCGCAAATCGGTCAATATGTCGCTCGATACCGGCATCGTAGCGGCGGCACGGGAGGCAGGGCTCAACCTCTCCCAGATCAGCGAACACGCTATCAGGCAGGCAACGAAAGTCGAACAGGAGCGGCGCTGGAAGGAAGAAAATCGCGAGGCGATCGAGGGCTGGAACCACTGGTACGAAAAGAACGGCGATCCGCTCGCGCATTTGCGGTCGCTCTGAATGGCACAGTTCGACGTCTACCGCGTCCGCGGCAACGTTCTGGTGATCGATTGCCAGTCTGATCTTCTGGCTGATTTGCCGACCCGCTTCGTGGTGCCGCTTCGCCCGACCGACACCGTCGCACTCAAGAGGCTTACGCCAACCTTCGTTATCGACGGCACGGCACTGACCATGATCACGCCGCTAGCGCGCGCGATCGATGTCCGCGATATCGAAGATACCGTCACTACACTCGACGCAGCACAGTTCGAGATCAAGGCTGCGCTCGATATGTTGATCTCTGGGTTTTAAGCAGCCGTCCCGCCGACCGTCAGTCCGTCGACCAGCAACGTCGGCTGCCCGACGCCTGCCGGTACCGACTGCCCGCCCTTGCCGCAGATACCGATGCCTTCGTCGAGCGCGAAGTCCTTGCCGATGCCGCGCACCTTGGTCAGCGAACTCGGGCCGTCGCCGATCAGCGTCGCGCCCTTGATCGGGGCGCCGAGCTTGCCATCCTCGATAAGATACGCCTCGGTGCAGCTGAACACGAACTTGCCCGACACAATGTCGACCTGCCCGCCGCCGAACGCCTTCGCAAAGATGCCCTTCTTCACGCGGCTCAGCAGCTCGGCGGGATCGTCGTTGCCGGCCTTCATGAAGGTGTTGGTCATCCGCGGCATCGGCGCATGCGCGTAACTTTCGCGGCGGCCGTTGCCGGTCGCCTCGACGCCCATCAGCCGCGCGTTGAGGCGGTCCTGCATATAGCCCTTGAGGATGCCGTCCTCGATCAGCACGGTCTCGCGCGTCGGCGTCCCCTCGTCATCGATCGTCAGGGAGCCGCGGCGATCCTGGAGCGAGCCGTCATCGACCACGGTGACGCCCTCGGCTGCGACACGCTCGCCGATCCGGCCGGAGAAGGCCGATGTGCCCTTGCGGTTGAAGTCGCCCTCGAGCCCGTGGCCGATCGCCTCGTGCAACAGGATGCCGGGCCAGCCATTGCCGAGCAGCACGGTCATCTCGCCGGCGGGCGCGGCGATCGAATCGAGGTTTACGAGCGCCTGCGACAACGCCTCGTCGATCGCGCGGTTATAGGTCTCCGGTTCGAACAGGTCGGTGTAGAGATACCGGCCACCGATCCCGTAGCTCCCCGTCTCCCGGCGGCCGTTCTGCTCGGCGACGATCGAGACGTTGAGGCGAACCAATGGCCGGACGTCGGTCGCAACGAAACCGTCTGCGCGAACGATCTCGACCACCGACCACGTCCCCGAAAGACTGACCGACACCTGCGCGACGCGCGGATCGCGAGCGCGGGCGGCGGCGTCGATCGTCTGGCAAAGGTTCACCTTGTCGGCGAATGGTACGAGGTCGAGCGGATCGGCGGCGGTGTAGCGATGGCGGTTGGTGCCCTGGGGAGGACCAGCCTTGGCGGCGACACCCGGCTCGATCAGCGCCATCGTCTCGGCGGCGCGACGGATTGCGGCGGGGGTCATCTCGTTGGAATGCGCGAACGCGGTCATCTCGCCCGACACTGCGCGCAGGCCGAACCCCGAGCTCGTATCGTACGAGGCGGTCTTCAGCCGACCATCGTCGAAGCCGAATGCCTCGGCCTTGCGATACTGGAGATACAGCTCGCCATCATCGGCCTTGCCGAGTGCCTTGGCGGTCAGCGCCTGCGCCTGCTCGGGGTCCAGGGTATCGCGGTAGAGGAACGAACGGGGGTCTGCTGCTATCGTCATCCGATAGATATAAGCGGCTTAGCGCCCTGCGCCATCCCCGTGATCGCGCAAAGTCGACTGGTCCGCGCCATCGGCCGCACCGCCAACCAGGATGAAGCGCCGGTCGCAATAGCCGCAATCGACATAGCCGGTCTCGTCGATCTGCAACCAGACGCGCGGATGGCCGAGTGCCGCACCGCCGGGAATGTCGGTGGCGCCGTCGCAGGCGACGCGGGCGTGGGTGACGCGGGTGGTTTCGAGCGGCGGATGCATGCGCGGTCGATAGCAAGGGTGCGCGGGCCGGGCAATTGCTTCTTCCCGTGATCCAGAAGGAAGAATGGGTTCACGCGGAGGCGCGGAGACGCGGAGGTGTGCGCTTGTCGCGAAGCGACCTTCCGATCATCTAACGGCGGCACAGATAGTTGCGTCTCCCGACCGATAGGCTGGACGAGGCACCTCCGCGTCTCCGCGCCTCCGCGTGAACAAATCTTCTTTGCAACGCCCGAGGGGATGACCAGCCCGCGACGCCCCGCTATGCCGCTGGCATGACCGAAGCCGCGATCGCCATCAAGAACCTCTGCAAGACCTACGCCCCCGTCGGCACCGCGCCGCCCAAACGCGCGCTCGACGACGTGACGTTCGACGTTCCCCGCGGCCAGATCTTCGGCCTGCTCGGCCCCAACGGCGCGGGCAAGTCGACGCTGATCAACATCCTCGCCGGCCTCGTCAACAAGACCGACGGCAGCGCGGCGATCTGGGGGTTCGACATCGACGAGCACCCGCGCAACGCCAAGGCGTCGATCGGGATCGTCAACCAGGAGATCCTGTTCGACCCCTTCTTCTCGCCCTTCGAGACGCTCGAGATCCAGGCCGGGCTCTACGGCGTGCCCAAGGCGAAGCGCCGCACGATGGAACTGCTCCGCGCGGTACATCTCGAGGACAAGGCGCACGCCTATGCCCGCACGCTGTCGGGCGGCATGAAACGCCGCCTGATGGTGGCCAAGGCGATGGTCCATTCGCCCCCGTCCTCGTCCTCGACGAGCCGACCGCGGGCGTCGACATCGAACTCCGCCAACAGCTCTGGACCTATGTCCGCAGCCTCAACCAGGCCGGCGTCACCGTGGTCCTCACCACGCATTATCTCGAGGAAGCCGAGGAACTCTGCGACCGGATCGCGATCATCAACAACGGCCGCCTGATCGCGAACGAACCGACGCGCGAACTCGTCGGCAAGGCGCAGGAGAAGATCGTCGCGGTCACCGTCGATCGCGACGTGACCGACATCCCCGCGAACGCCTGCTTCCAGAAGATCAACCTGAAAGGCACTCGCACCCTCGAAATCACCTATTCGAAGGACCGGGTAAACGCCGGCGAAGTCCTCGCCGCGATCCAAGGCAGCGGCTTCGGCATCGTCGACGTCTCGACCAAGGAACCCGATCTCGAGGACGTCTTCCTCAGCCTGACCCGCGCCGCCAACGCATGACGAGCGACATCCTGATCGTCGGCTCGGGCGCCGCAGGTCTCACCGCCGCGCTCAACCTCGCCGACCGCTTCAAGGTCACGGTGCTGGCGAAGGGCGCGCTCAACGAAGGCTCGACCGCCTGGGCGCAGGGCGGGATCGCCGCCGTGCTCGAACCCGGCGACACGTTCGAGAACCATGTCGAGGACACGATGGTCGCCGGCGCCGGGCTCAACGACCGCGCGATCGTCGAGATGGTCGTCGAGGGTGCCCCCGCCGCGATCGAGCGCCTGACACGTCTCGGCGTACCGTTCGAGACCGAAGGCAATGCGCTCCACCTGACCCGCGAAGGCGGCCACTCGCACCGCCGCATCGTCCACGTCGCCGACGCGACCGGATGGGCGGTGCAGGAAGCGTTGCAGAAGGCCGCCGAAGCACATCCGAACATCACCCTCGTCCCCGACCAGATCGCGATCGACCTCGCAACCGGCCGCCACGAGGAACGCTATTCGGGCTCGGGCAACGTCTGGGGGGTCTACGCGGTTGACCGCAAGACCGAACGCGTCGCGCTCTACACCGCGCGCGCGACGATCCTCGCGACCGGCGGCGCAGGACGGACATACCTGTTCTCGACCGCCCCGCGCGGCGCGACCGGCGACGGTATCGCGATGGCGTGGCGCGCGGGCGCCCGCGTCTCCAACATGGAGATGATGCAGTTCCACCCGACCTGCCTCTACAATCTGGAGGTCAAGAATTTCCTGATTACAGAGGCAGTTCGCGGCGAAGGCGGGCGGTTGATCAATCCGTCAACCGGCAAGCGTTTCATGACCTATTACGACCCGGCGCGCATGGAACTCGCCCCGCGCGATATCGTCGCGCGCGCGATCGACGCCGAGATCAAGCGCTACGGGCTCGACTACGTCCATCTCGACATCAGTCACATGCCGGCCGAATTCATCCGACACCATTTCCCGAATATCCACGAGAAGCTGCTCGGTCTCGGCATCGACATGACCAAGCAGCCGATCCCGGTTGTCCCGGCGCAGCATTACACCTGCGGCGGCATCGTCATCGACGAGCACGGCAAGACCGATCTGCCCGGCCTGTATGCCGCGGGCGAGTGCACCGAATCCGGCCTGCACGGCGCCAACCGCCTCGCGTCCAACTCGCTACTCGAATGCTTCGTGTTCGGCGAAGCGGCGGCGGACAGCATCGCCGCGAACTGGGACACGCTCCCCGCCCCCGCCGATCCGCCCGTGGGACGAAAGCCGCGTCACCGACTCCGATGAAGAGGTCGTGATAAAGCAGACTTGGACCGAAATCCGCCGCTTCATGTGGAATTACGTCGGCATCGTCCGCACGACGAAACGCCTCGAACGCGCGCAACACCGGATCAAGCTGCTCAACGAAGAGGTTGCCGAATATTACCAGCATTTCCGCGTCACGCCCGACCTGATCGAACTGCGCAACCTGCTCCAGACCGCCGAGTTGATCGTCCGGTCCGCGCTGCACCGGCACGAAAGCCGCGGGCTGCATTTCACGCTCGATTATCCCGAGACACTGCCGGACGCGGTCGATACGGTTCTCGTTCCCTGATCGCCGCGCGATTGGGCGCACCGTCGGCGCGCTTCGTCGCAGCGCCGCTTGGCCGCTGTTTCGCGCGCCGGATCAACGGATAAGGGTCGATGCTTCAGTGCAGGGCGTTCCATCGATCATGACATCCGCGAGTGCGTTCAAGCGTCTTTTGACCACGACCCTGTTCGGCATGGCGCTCGCCGGATGCGGATCGGCGTCGCGGCCAAGCCCGCCCGCAGTCGGGCCGGTGCATCAGGCCGAGGGGTTCGTGTCGATCCCGGTGCCACCACCGCTGCCACGCGCGCTGCGACCCGCGCCGGCGAGCCTGGTCAACGCGATCTCCGAATTGCAGAGCGGCTTCCAGGGCAAGGCTGGCATCGCGGTGCGTGCGGTCGACGATGGCTGGACGGTCGAGGCCGGCGGGCGTCAGTTGCTGCCGCAGCAATCGGTCAGCAAGCTTTGGGTCGCGATGACCGTGATGGACCTGCGCGACCAGGGCAAGCTGCGTCTCGACGAACCGATCGTCGTCCGCTCGCAGGATCTGACGCTCTTCCACCAGCCGATCGCGATGCTGGTGAAAGGCGACGGGTATCACACCACGATCAACGACCTGCTGACGCGTGCGCTGACGCACAGCGACAATACCGCGAACGACCGGTTGCTGGCGCGGGTCGGCGGGCCGTCGGCGGTGCGGTCGATGATCGCGCGGAAGCAGCTCGGCGCAATCCGGTTCGGGCCGGGCGAGCGGCTGTTGCAGAGCGGCACCGCTGGGCTCGTCTGGCAGCCGTCCTACGCCGTCAACGGCGGCTTCATGACCGCACGCAACCGATTGTCCCCGGCGGTGCGTGAGGCCGCGCTGAATGCGTATGTCCGCAATCCGCCCGACGGTGCGGCGCCGATCGCGATCGCCGATGCGATTGCGCGGCTGGCGAAGGGGGATATCTTGTCGGAGACCTCGACCAAGATCCTCCTCGACACAATGGGGCGTTCGGTCACCGGTCGCGCCCGGCTTCGTGCGGCGCTCCCCGGCGGCTGGGAGATCGCGCACAAGACCGGCACCGGGCAGGACCTGGGTCGCCGCAATGCCGGCTTCAACGACGTCGGGCTGCTGACTGCGCCAGATGGGCGGCGGTATGCGATCGCGGTGATGATCGGGGATACGATCAGGCCAATGCCGGAGCGGCAGCGGCTGATCCAGGCGGCCGCGGCCGCGGTCGCGAAGTATGCGGCGACCACGCGGCCTTCGCACTGAGATCAGCGGTATCGGGGCGAATGAACTCCACCCTACCGTCATCCTGACGAAAGTCAGGACCCAGGATCACGGGCGATACCGTATCCGGCTCTGGGTCCTGACTTTCGTCAGGATGACGGAATAGTAGGCGTTATCTACCGAACACTATCAGTCGAACCCGTTCGACAGAAACCGCTCCGCCACCGCGCAGTGCATCGCGATGCCATGCGCCATCACACGCTCGTCGATCGTCATCTTGGTATTATGAAGCGGCGGGTTGGTACGCGGATCGCTGCCCTCGGGCGCCGCGCCGATGAACGCCATCGCGCCGGGAAGTTTCTGGAGCACGTACGAGAAGTCCTCCGCGCCCATCATCGGCGGCATGACCTGATACGCGCCCTCGCCGCCGATCGCAGTCGCGCACGCCTTCATCAGGTCGGTTGCGCGTTCGTCGTTGACGGTGACCGGATAGCCTTCCTCGATCGTCGGCGTGCCGACAGCGCCGTGCGCGGCGGCGATACCTTCGACCATCCGGACGAACGCCGCGCGGACCTGCTCGCGCGTACGCTCCGATAGGGTGCGCATCGTGCCCAGCATCTCGACGGTCGACGGGATCACGTTGTGCGCGCTGCCGGCGTTGAGCTTGGTGATCGACAGGACGGCGGGGTCGGTAACCGCCACCTGCCGTGCGACATACGTCTGCAAGGCCGTGACGATCTCGCAGGCGATCGGCAGCGGATCGAGGCAGTCGTGCGGCATAGCCGCGTGTCCACCACGCCCGGTGATCGTCGCGCGCAACGTGTCGGTCGAGGCCATCAACGTGCCCGCGCGGCTGACGACATGGCCCATCGGCATGTTGGGCGAGATGTGCAGCGCGAAGCCCGCCTCGGGCAACGGCGAGTCGAGCAGGCCATCGGCGATCATATGGCGGGCGCCGTGATGGCCCTCCTCGCCGGGCTGGAACATGAAGACGACCGTGCCGGGAAGCTCGTCGCGTCGAGCGCACAGCGCCTTGGCCGCGCCGACCAGCATCGCGGTATGCGAGTCGTGCCCGCAGGCGTGCATCGCGCCATCGATTTTCGACGCGAACGGGAGACCGGTTTCCTCCTGCATCGGCAGCGCATCCATGTCGCCGCGGAGCAGGACGGTGCGGCCGTTGCCGCCGGCATTGCCTGCGCGGCCACCGCGTAGGATCGCGACGAAGCCGGTGGTGGAAGTGCCTTCGCGGATTTCGAGCGGGAGACCGGCGAGCGCTGCCTTCACCTTGTCCGACGTGCGCGGGCAGTGAAGGCCGACTTCAGGATCGGCGTGGATCGCGCGGCGGAGCCTGATCGCGTCGTCCAGACTATCTTCGCCGACGGCAGTCCAGTCGGTCGGGGCCCAATCGGCGGCGGATTCGAAATCGAGGGACATCGGGAACTCCTGTCTAGTATTTGAGCCCCACCCCGGCGGAGGCCGGGGCCCAGTTGGGGAACAGCGGTAACGGCGGACGGCGCTCCGTTACATCGACCTCGCCAATTGGGCCCCGGCCTTAGCCGGGGTGGCGTTTGTGTGGGGCAGCCCGCCCCCGATCGCTGAGGTAGTCTACCCCGGAAGAGGCCGCCTAACACCCCGCGCAACACGGTGCCGACCAGACCACCGCTCGACGACGACCGGCGCGACTTGGTGCCGAAGACCTGCTTGCCGATCTCGTTGGCGACCTGACGGCCGATCGACGAGCTGGCGGCGCGCGTCGCCGACGATGCCATCTTGGTCCAGGGCGAGTTGGCCGTCTCGCGGTCGGCTTCACGCTGCTGGCGATCCGCCTCGCGCTGGTCCGCGATGCGCGCGCGTTCCGCCTCTTTCGCCGCCTTCGCATCGAGCTTTGCCTGCGCCGCCGCAGCCTTCTCCGCCTCGGTCGTCGCCTTTGCCTCGGCGGCAGCAGCGCTCGCCTCCTGCGTCTTAGCGGCCAGCAATTCCTCCGCCGACTCCCGATCGACCAGCGTGTCGTATTTCGCACCGATCGCATCGGTCTCGATCATCACCTTCCGCTCGGCCGCCGTGATCGGGCCGACGCGCGAGGCAGGCGGCTTGATCAGCGTGCGCTCGACCGGCGTCGGCGCGCCATCGGCCTGAAGCAGCGACACCAGCGCCTCGCCGACCTTCAGCTCGGTGATAATCGTCGCGACATCGACGCCGGGGTTCGCCCGGAACGTCTCAGCCGCCGAGCGCACCGCCGCCTGATCGCGCGGGGTGAACGCGCGCAACGCATGCTGCACGCGGTTGCCGAGCTGCCCCGCCACCGTGTCGGGAATGTCGATCGGGTTCTGCGTGATGAAATACACGCCCACCCCCTTCGAGCGGATCAGGCGGACTACCTGTTCGATCTTCTCCAGCAGCGCCTTAGGGGCCTCGTCGAACAGCAGATGCGCCTCGTCGAAGAAGAAGCACAGCACCGGCTTGTCGGGATCGCCGACCTCGGGGAGATGCTCGAACAGCTCGCTCATCAGCCACAGCAGGAACGTCGCGTAGAGCTTCGGCGAGGCCATCAGCTTGTCGGCGGCGAGGATGTTGACGACGCCCCTGCCCCGGTCATCGACGCCGATAAAGTCGTTCATCTCGAGCGCCGGTTCGCCGAAGAAATTCTCCGCACCCTGCGTGCGCAACTGAAGCAGGGAACGCTGGATCGCGCCGATCGACTGCTTCGAGACGTTACCGTACGTCACCGTCAGTTCGTCCGCGCGGCCCGCGCATTCGGTCAGCATCGCTTGAAGATCATCGAGGTCGATCAGCAGCAGCCCCTCCTTGTCAGCGACGTGAAAGGCGATCGTCAGAACGCCCTCCTGCACCTCGTTGAGGTCCATCAGCCGCGCCAGCAGCAGCGGCCCCATCTCGCTGATCGTGGTGCGGATCGGATGGCCCTGCTCGCCGAACAGATCCCAGAACTGCACCGGATTGTCGGCATAGGCCCAGCTGTCGTCGCCGATCGCGTTGGCGCGCTCGGCAAACGTCGCGTGCGTCTTCGCGGTCGGCGACCCGGCCATCGCTAGGCCCGACAGGTCGCCCTTCACGTCGGCGACGAAGCACGGCACGCCGTTCGCGGAAAAGCCGTCGATGATGCCCTGCAACGTCACCGTCTTGCCGGTACCGGTCGCGCCCGCGATCAGGCCGTGGCGGTTGGCGCGCTTCAACTCCAGCGTCTGCGGCTTGCCGTCCACGCTCGCGCCGATGAAGATGCCGTCGGTCATGGGTCTCGTCCTTTGTATCCGGAGCCGACCCTAACCCCGCGCGCCGCAAAGAAAAGGACCGCCGCTCGGGTGAGCGACGGTCCTTTCACATCAGTCGTGTCGGTCGTGGATTACTTGATCTTGACCGGCAGGAACTGCGCCGGGCTGCGGCCACGCTTGACCTGCAACAGGACCTGCGGGCGACCGGCGGCCTTGGCGACGTTGACCGCGTTCTGGACGTCGACCGCAGTGCGGACGGGCGTGCCGTTGACCGAGATGATGACGTCGCCGCGCTTGAGCTTGCCGAACGCATCGCTGGTCGGTGCGACCACGGCGATCACGACGCCCTGCGTGTTCGTCTCGACACCGACCGCCTGCGCGATCGCCGGGGTCAGCGGCTGGACGCCGATCCCGAGCGCTGCACCTGCCGTCGGTGCGGCGGGGGTGGCGGAATCGTCGCCATCATCGCCGTCATCGGTGCCAAAGCCCTGCGCGTCGCCACCCAGCGTCGCGGCCAACTTGTCGGCGCTCGGACGTGGCACGACGACCACGTTGGCGACCACCGGCTTGCCGTTGCGCAGGATATCGAGACGCGCGGTCTGACCGGGCTTCACGTTCGAGACGAGGTAGGACAGCGACTGGTCGACGGTGACGACCTGGCCGTTGACCTTGGTCACGACGTCGCCTGCGCGCACGCCGGCCTTCGCCGCCGGGCCGCCTGCGGTGACGTCATTGATCAGTTCGCCCTGGTTCTTGGCGATGCCGAGCGCCGCGGCGGTATCCTCGTTGATCGTGCCGCCGGGCTGGAGCTGGACGCCGATATAGCCGCGCTCGATCGTGCCGCCTTTCATGAAGGTGGCGATGATCGGCTTGGCGACGGCTGCGGGGATCGCGAAGCCGATGCCGATATTGCCGCCCGACTGGCTGAAGATCTGCGAGTTCACGCCGATCACGTTGCCGTTAAGATCGAACATCGGGCCGCCCGAGTTGCCCTGGTTGATCGAGGCGTCGGTCTGGATGAAGCGGTCATACGCGCCGCCCTGGCCGGTGACGCGGTTGATCGCCGAGACGATACCCGCGGTCACGGTGCCGCCGAGGCCGAACGGCTCGCCGATCGCGACGACCCAGTCGCCGACGCGGGCGCCGTTCGAATCACCGAACTTCACGAACGGCAGGTTGGCCGCGTCGATCTTCAGCAGCGCGAGATCCGATTCCTGATCCTTGCCGATGACCTTGGCGACATATTCCTTCTTGTCGCTGAGCGTCACGGTAATCGAATCGACCGTCGCGCCCTGCGCGCCCGGCGAGATCACGTGGTTGTTCGTGACGACATAGCCATCCGGCGAGATCAGGAAGCCCGAGCCGAGCGAGGCGCCTTCGCGCTTCACCGGCGCGCCACCCTGGCCGCCGCCGCCCATGCCGCCGAACAGGTCGCCGAACGGCGTGCCCGCGAACGGATTGGTCTGCTGCTTCTGGACGATCGTCTGCTTGGTCGAGATGTTGACGACCGCGGGCTGGAGCCGCGCGACCATGTCGGCGAAGCTCATCGGCGCGCCGGGTTTCGGCGAGACCGCCTGGATCGCGCCGGGTTCGTTCTGCGCAACCTGCGCGCCGCTCGGCTGGAGCGCGAGCGTCGCGGTCGCGCCGCCGAGGAGAAGAGCACTGGTAATGGCGTAGGCGTAACGCACTAGATGTTGTCCTCTCGTTTCATCAATCGAAACAGGTGGCGCTTAGCCACACCGTCCTGAATGATGCTTGAATATGAACAGGGGTTCAAAGGTTCCGCAGGCTCAACGCCCGCGGCCCTCGAATTCCCGTAGATAGCTGTTGTTCGGCGAAAGAATGATCGATGTCGAACCGGTCGGTGCCGTACCGCCATCTGCGCCGAACGTGTGCCGATACGACTGCATCGCGCGGTAGAAGTCGTAGAAATCGGCGTCCTTGCCGAAGCTCTCGGCATAGATCTTCGCCGAATCCGCATCGGCCTGTGCACGGACGATCTGCGCCTGCTTCTGGCCCTCGGCACGGATCGTGATCGCCTCCTGCTGGCGTGCGCTCGACATGCGCTTGAGCGCGCTTTCGAGCGGCAGACCGACGGGGAGGTTCGCCTGCTTGATGCGGACATCGACGATCTCGACGCCGTACTGGCTGGCGACGCGCTGGAGACCCTTCTGGATGTTGTCCATCAGCTCGGACCGCTCGGGGCTCAGCAATTCGACGAAGCGGCGCTTCCCGAGTTCGTTGCGCAGCGCCGAGCCCAGGATCGGGCGCAGCTGATCGGGAATCCGGTCCTCGCTACCGACCGCATTTCGCATCTTCCGCGGATCGACGATTCGGTAACGCGCATAGGCATCGACCTCGAGCCGAAGCTGGTCGGTCGACAGCACCAGCGTGTTGTCGAGTTCGAGATCCTGCACGCGCTTGTCGATCCAGACGATCCGGTCGACGAACGGAATGCGCGCGATCAGGCCCGCGCCGGTCTGGCCGAACGCGGTGTTGGGCTGCCACGCGTTGACCGTGCGGATCGGCTGGCCGAAGCGCAGGATCACCGCCTGCTTGGTCTCGGGGACGATCGCAAAGGTCGATGCGGCGAGGATCACCAGCAGCAGCGCGACGATGCCGGCGACGATCGGATTGCGGAAACTCACGGCGTTCACTGATCGGCTCCAGACTGGGGGCAGCCGCCGCCGCGGCAGGCGCTGGCGTCGACTGGACAGCCTCCGGGTTCGGCAAGCGCTTGGCGTTCGACAGCGGCAGATACGGTACCACCCCGCCCGGCGTCTCGACGATCGTCTTGTCGCTTTTGGCGAGCACCGCCTCCATCGTCTCGTAATACATACGGCGGCGCGTCACTTCGGGGGCGAGCTTATACTGCTCATACACCTTGTCGAACGACGCGGCCTCACCGTGCGCGCGCGCCACGACCTGTTGCGCATACGAGCGAGACTGGTTGAGATTGGCGATCGCCTCCTGCTGCGCGGCGGTGACCGCGTTGAAGTCCTCGACGATCCGTGCTGGTGCTGCGGCCTGCTTGATCGCGACGCCCTGGATACGGACGCCCGACTTATAGTCGTTGAGGATCTGCTGGGTCAGTTCGGCGACGCGCTGTTCGATCGTGGTACGACCGGTGCCGATCGCCTGATCGAGCGTCGTCGTCGCGACTACCGCGCGCATCGCGCTCTCGGCAGCGGCACGGACGGTGTCGTTCGGCTCGGCAAGCTGGAACACGTAATCGCGCGGGTCGGAAATATCCCAGCGCACCGAATATGCCAGATCGATGATGTTCTGGTCGCCGGTCAGCGTCAGGTTCTCGCCATCCCCGACGGGGAAGTTATCGGTGCGGATCTTCTGCACGTCGACCACCGTCACGTCGGCGATCGGCGCCGGCATCGTCAGGCGAACGCCCGGATCGAGCGTACCCGCGTATTTGCCGAAATAGGTGACGACGCCGCGCTGCTGCGGACCGATCTGGTGGACCGAGGTGAACAGGATCCAGACGACCGCGATGATCGCGACGCCGATCGCCCAGAGCGCACGGGCGTTGGCGCCCGACGGCAAGCCCCCGAAGCCGCCATTGCCGCCGCCACCGCCGCCGCCCGATCCGCGTGCTTTGCGCAGAAACTCGTCGAGCGCGGTCGGTTTGGCAGCAGGCTTGCGGCCACCCGGAGGTTGCGCCCAGGGATTGCGAGGGCCGCTATTACCGTCGTCGCCCGAGCCGCCCCAAGGGCCTTTCGGTGTTTCGGTGGCGAGGATATCGGGGCGCCGGAACCAGCGCGAGAAGATCGTCATACCAACCTTTATAGGTGTGCGGCGGCGGAAAAACAGTGCCAAGCGGCCTTAGCGGCCCTATCTGGTCCGCATGATCGACATCGAAGGCGTAAAGGCGGCGGTTGCCGCAGTGGCAGGCAAGCGGGCGACCGTCCGGATGGAAGGCGCGCGAGCCGGCATTATCATCGATGCGACCGGGCTCGACCCGCAGGCGCGCGATGCGCTGGAGGCGACCGTGCGGATGGCGGCGACGCAACCCGGTGTGTCCGAAGTGCGGATCGCGGTAACCGCGGAACGCTCGACGCGCCGGCTGATCGCAGTCGCCAGCGGCAAGGGCGGCGTCGGCAAATCGACGCTCGCCGCCAACCTCGCGATCGCGATGTCCCGCGCGGGTCGTCGCGTCGGGCTGGTCGATGCCGATATCTACGGACCATCGCAGCCGCGGCTGATGAACGTCGAGGGCACGCGCCCAACCGCAAAGGACAAGGTCCTCGACCCGGTCCCGACCCCGTACGGCGTACCGTTGCTGTCGATGGGCCAGCTCGTCGAGCCGGGCAAGGCGATCGCGTGGCGCGGGCCGATGGCGGCGGGTGCGCTCGGTCAGTTGGTCGAGGCCGACTGGGGCGTGACCGATACGCTGGTGCTCGATCTGCCGCCCGGCACCGGCGACGTCCAGCTGACGATGGTCCAGAAATACCGGCCGGCGGGGGCAGTGATCGTCTCGACCCCGCAGGATCTCGCGCTGATCGACGCACGCCGCGCGATCGACCTGTTCGAGAAGGCCGGCATCCCGATCATCGGGCTGGTCGAGAACATGGCCGGCTATATCTGCCCGCATTGCGGCGAGGCGTCGGACCCGTTCGGCAATGGCGGCGCCGAGGCGGCGGCGCGCGAACTGGGCATCCCGTTCCTCGGCCGTGTGCCGCTGACGATCTCGATCCGCACGGCGTCTGACGCGGGGACACCGCCAGCTTCGAATCCCGACGATACGGTGTTCATGCCGATTGCGGCTCAGGTCGTCGCATGGCTCGGAAAACTGTGAAACTCGCGGGCCTGATCTACGTTGTCTTATTACCGGTCGTACCGAGTGGCCTTCTGCCACGGTACGAGCGGACCAGGTTTCCCTCATAGGAGGCATCGATGCCCTTGACCGCCGATGCCGATATCAAGGCCTTGCTCGAAGGTGCTCGGACGATCGCGATGATCGGCGCCTCCGACCGCCCGGATCGCCCGTCCTACGGCGTCATGGCCAAGCTTCAGGCGCACGGCTACCGCGTAATCCCGGTCAATCCGCAGATCACCGGCGAGCATGTCCACGGCGAATTCGTCTTCCGCGACCTGTCGCAGCTGGGCGACCCAATCGACATCGTCGACATCTTCCGTAACTCGGCAGCAGCCGGTGAAGCTGTCGACCAGGCGATTGCGGCGGGTGCAAAGGCCGTGTGGATGCAACTCGGTGTCATCAACGAAGAAGCGGCAGCGCGCGCCGAAGCTGCAGGGCTGCAAGTTGTGATGGACCGCTGCCCGGCGATCGACATTCCCCGACTCGGAGTCGCCAAGATCGAGCAATGACGCTTGCTCCTTCGGACGATCGCGGCCAGTCTGCGTGTCAGTCCGGGAGATGCCGATGCTGGTCATGCTGCTATCGATACTGATCGAAGACCCGCTGATGGCGACCGCGAAAGCGCGTATGGACGCCGAGCGCCCCTGCCCGACCAGTGTCGATGCGACAGACATCACGGTCTGCGGCATGCGAACCGCCGATCGGTTTCGCGTGCCGTTCGTCGTCCATGACGCCGGTGATCCCAAGCATGAAAGCCTCAGGGACGAACGCACCCGCCTGCTCCAACGCACCTCGCCGCTCGCCGATCTCAGCCCCTTCCAGGTCGGCGGCGGGATGGCAGGCGTCACCATGACGGTCGGCGGCGAAGGCGGCACATCGTTCCGCAAGCCCGCGCCGTAAGGCCCGCGCCGCGCCTTAGGAATCCAGTATGATCGCCGTACTTCTATCTGCCCTGCTTCAGGTGGCCGCGGCCCCGGTGGCGCCGCCCGTGCCCGAGCGTTTCTCGATCCTCGTCGATCCGTGCGCCACGCAGACGCAGGACGGCAATGAAGTGGTCGTCTGCGGCAAGTCCGCGACGACGACCCCTCGCCTGCCGATGCGCGATGATCGCGGCCCGCCCGACCACGCGGTTGCCTCGAACCCCAACCTCACCGCCGTCCGCGCGCTGGAGTTGTCGGAGACACCGTGCGCCGCCCGACAGGGAGGATGCCAGGTCGGCTTTGGTCCACCGATCGCCCCGATCGCGAAGGCTGCGGTGGGATTGATCAAGAGCGCGCTGGCGAAAAAGCCCGACAAGAGCGGCCGGGTGCCGATCGATCTCGACGGCCCCGTCGGCACCGTGAACTAGGTGAAGCGACGTAACGGGGGCGCACAGTGATCCTGCTGTTGGTACTGCTGCAAGTCGCCGCATCGGCACCCCCGGCGAGACCGATCGTGGCGCCGCCGCCGCAGAGCTGGTCGATCCTCAATCCGCCCGCCTGCCCCGGTTCGAGTCCGACCGAGGTGATCGTCTGCGGCGGCAAAGGCACATCCGAGCAGCGTCTGCCACTGCCCGGCGAACGCCCGCCGCAGGATCGCCCGCGCAAGCCGACCGGCGATCCGCGCGCGGCGCTCGACAATAGCGGGCCGGTGTGTCCGCCGGGCGGATGCACGGGCGTCGACCTGTTCACGGTCCCGGTCGTGCTGATCCGCGGCATCGGCGCGCTGATCGATCCGCATAGCTGTTGCGAGAATAACGAGGGCAAGGACGCCATGGCGCTGGTGCGCGACGTCGGGCGGAAGTTTCGAAAGAAGCCGGACAAGTCGAACCGCGTGCCGATCGTGCTCGACGACCCGGTGAAATAAGGTAGCGCAGCGCATCACGTCAGGAAGACCGCCCTCCCCTGTTTCCCCGCGAAGGCGGGGACCCAGTCTGGACTCCCGCCTTCGCGGGAGAACAAGGAGGAGGTTGCGCAAGTCAGCAACAGCACCACCCCGGCGAAGGCCGGGGCCCAGTTGGGGGACGAAGCTAACGAAGCGCGCGCGCCGTTACTGCGACCTTTCCAACTGGGCCCCGGCCTTCGCCGGGGTGGTCGCTTTAGACGGGAGTGGCAGTCATTACCGCCCCCTCAATCCAGAATATGCATCCACATCGGCTGCCCCACCAGACTCTGCGACCCCCGCAGCTTCTCCAAAGCCTGCGCGATCGAGCGTTCCGGGCTTTCATGCGTCACGATCGCCACCAGCACGCTGCCATCGGCAATCGCCCCCCGCTGGATCAGGCTCTCGATCGAGACACCCGCATCGCGCATCGCCGCCGCGATCTCCGCCAGCACCCCGACCCGGTCCGCGACGGTGAACCGCAAATACGCCCGCCCCCGCCGCTCGCCGCTGTCCGCCTTCGGCGCCGCGGTAAGCGACACCACTGGCATCGCGAACGGCGGGCCGAACTCGCCCCGCGCAATGTCGATCAGGTCGGCAACCACGGCGCTCGCGGTCGGACCGTCACCCGCACCAGCGCCCTGGAACAGCAACCGGCCAACGAAATTGCCCTCGGCCACGACCGCGTTGAGCGATCCGGTAACATGCGCCAGCGGATGATCGATCGGCACGAGATGCGGGTGGACGCGCTGGAACAGCCCGTCCGCGCCTGCTTCCGCGAGGCCCAGCAGTCGCACGCGATACCCGAGCGCCGCCGCCTCGGCGATATCCGCGCCTAACAAATGCCGGATGCCGCTGATCGCGACGTCGTCGAACGCCGGCTGCGTCCCGAACGCGACCGCAGCCAGGATCGACAGCTTGTGCGCAGCGTCGACGCCGTCGATGTCGAAGCTCGGATCGGACTCTGCGAACCCCAGCGCCTGCGCCTCGGCAAGCACCTCGGCAAAGTCGCGACCTTCCGATTCCATCTTCGACAAGATGAAATTGCACGTCCCGTTGAGGATCCCATAAACGCGCGCGATCTCATTCGCCGCGGCGCCTTCGCGAAGCCCCTTGATAACCGGGATGCCCCCCGCGACCGCCGCCTCGAACTTCAGCGCGACCCCGGCCGACTCCGCCGCCTGCGCGAGTTCGAGCCCGTGATGCGCGATCATCGCCTTGTTCGCAGTAACGAAACTCCGCCCCGCCCCGAGCGTGCTGCGCGCGAGAGTCAGCGCCGGTCCGTCCGATCCCCCGATCAGCTCGACCACGACATCCGCCCCCGGCTGCTTCGCAAGCGCGGTAGTGTCGTCGACCCAGGCAAACCGGGACAGATCGACGCCGCGATCCTTGCCGCGATCGCGTGCGGAGACCGCGACGATCTCGATCTCGCGCCCGGCGCGCCGCGCAATCAACTCGCGGTTCGCATCGAGCAGCCGGATCACCCCGCCGCCTACCGTCCCCAGCCCAGCCAGGGCTACACGCAATGGTTCGCTCATTTTCGTCCTCCACTCGCGCGTCCGGTTACGTTTCACAGACGTTTTGCGCAATCCTGATGACGCACGCGTGCGTCATCCCTATCTGGGCGTCATGTCCGGCCGCTTCGATCACCTCCCCAACCGTCGCACGATCATCGATCGCCGCGCCGTCGCCGAAACCATCGCTGCGCTGGAAGGCGTCGACGCAACTGCGCTCCGCCGCGACGCGACGACGCTGCTGAAGGCCGCACTCGAGAAAGGCCGGGTCGAGGTCGAACGCCGCCTCGTCGAACACCCCTCGCGCGGGTTGGAAGCGTCTAGCGCGCAGGCGTATCTGATCGACGCGCTGCTCCGCATCCTGTTCGATTTCACGACGCAGCGGCTCTACCCCCTGCCCAACCCGACGATCGGCGAGCGCCTGACGCTGATCGCGGTCGGTGGGTATGGCCGCGCCGAAATGGCGCCGCATTCGGACGTCGATATCGGCTTCCTGACCCCCGGCAAGCAGACGCCCTGGGCCGAGCGCGTGATCGAATCGATGCTGTACGCGCTGTGGGATCTCGGGCTGAAGCTCGGCCAGTCGAGCCGCTCGCTCGACGAGATGGTCCGCCAGGCCAAGGCCGACGTCACCGTCCGCACCGCGCTGCTCGAGGCGCGCTACGTCTGCGGCGACACCGAACTGTATGAACAGGCGTCGCATCGGTTCAAGACCGAAGTCCAGGCCGACACCGCGCGCACCTTCATCGCCGACAAGCTCGCCGAACGCGACGCGCGCCACCGCAAGATGGGCGACACCCGCTATGTCGTTGAACCCAATGTCAAAGAGGGCAAAGGCGGCCTGCGCGATCTTCACGCTTTGTTTTGGATCGGCAAATACATCTACGACGTCCAGCGCGCCGCCGAGCTGGTCGAGGTCGGGCTGTTCACCAAAGCTGAATACCGGCTGTTCCACCGCGCCGACAATTTCTTCCAGGCGGTGCGCTGCCATTTGCACAGCATCACCGGGCGCGCCGAGGACCGGCTGACGTTCGACCTGCAACGCGAGATCGCCGACCGGATGCGGTTTTCCGATCGCCCCGGCAAGTCGAAGGTCGAGCGGTTCATGCAGTTCTACTTCCTGCAGGCAAAGACCGTCGGCACGCTCAGCGGCGTCTTCCTCGCGCATCTTGACGAGAAGTTCGCGGCGCGTGGCCGGCGGTTCGGGTTGCCGACGATCCGCCGTAGCCCACGCAAGCTCAATGGCTTTGTGCTCGATCGCGGTCGATTGGCGCTGCCGAGCGACGACTTCTTCCAGGCCAATCCCGAGCGCCTGATCGAGATCTTCCAGCTCGCCGACAAGCACGGCGTCGAGATCCATCCGCTGGCGATGCGCGCCGCCGCGCGGGACGCGAAGCTGGTCGACGACGTGCGCGCTAGTCCAACCGCCAATGCGCTGTTCCTCGACGTGCTGACGAGCCCGCGCGATCCCGAACTCGTGCTGCGCTGGATGAACGAGGCGGGCGTGTTCGGCCGCTTTGTGCCCGATTTCGCGCGCGTCGTCGCGCAGATGCAGTTCGACATGTACCATCACTACACCGTCGACGAGCACACCATCCGCGCGATCGGCCTGCTCGCGCGGATCGAGAGCGGGGCGTTGAAGGAGGAGCACCCGCTTGCCAGCGCGATCTTCGAACAGATCGTGTCGCGACGCGCGCTGTACGTCGCGGTGCTGCTGCATGACATTGCCAAGGGGCGCGGCGGCGATCACTCGATCCTCGGCGCGGAGGTAGCGCAGCGGTTGTGCCCGCGCTTCGGTTTAACACCAGCCGAAACCGAGACCGTCGCCTGGCTGGTCCGTTGGCACCTGCTGATGTCGGCGACCGCGTTCAAGCGCGACCTCAGCGACTTCAAGACGATCCTCGATTTCTGCGACGTGGTGCAGAGCCCGGAGCGGCTGCGCCTGCTGCTGACGCTGACGATCGTCGATATCCGCGCGGTCGGACCGGGTGTCTGGAACGGCTGGAAACGCCAGTTGCTGGGCGATCTGTACGAAGCGGCGGAGGAGGTCCTTCGCCTCGGTCACAAGCAGAAGGGCCGTGCGGAGCGGATCGCCGCAAAGCAGGAGCATCTGCGTGACGCACTCGGCTGGGACGAGGCTACGTTCGCGACGCTAGTCCACCGCCTGCCCGAAGCCTATTGGATCGCCGAGCCCGAAGACGTGCTGGCGCACAACGCCCGCTTTCTCGCCGATACCGGCGAGGCGCAACTCGCGATCGACGCGCACGTCTATCCGGGGCGCGGCGCGACGCTGGTGACGATCTACGCGGCCGATCATCCCGGGCTGTTCTACCGCATCGCCGGCGCGATCCACGTCGCCGGCGGCAACATCATCGACGCGCAGAATCCATACCACGCGCGACGGGATGGCGGTCGATAACTTCCTCGTTCAGGATCCGTTCGGGCGGCCGTTCGACGAAACCGGCCAGTTGTCGCGCCTGAAGACCGCGATCGAGGATGCGCTCGCCAACCGCGGCAAGCTCGCCGATCGGCTAGTGGCAAAACCCCTGCCCCGGACGCGCGCCGAGGCGTTCGACATCGTCCCCAACGCGCTGGTCGATAACAAGGCGTCGAACCGGTTCACGGTGGTCGAGGTCAATGCGCGCGACCGGCCGGCGCTGCTCAACCAGCTCGCCAATGCGCTGTTCCAGTCGAAGGTGACGATCCACTCCGCGCATGTCGCGACCTATGGCGAGCGGGCTGTAGATACGTTTTATATCACCGACCTCACGGGAGACCGGATCACCCAGCCTGCTCGGTTGAGAACCTTGGAGCGCAGGTTGCTGGCAGCAGCGGCGGGGGAAGAGATAGATTTGGCGGCGTAGGGCGTTTCTCATCCTCCCCTGCAAGGGGAGGTGGCGCCAAGCGACGGAAGGGTATCGTGCTATCGAGCGCAGCGCCCCCTCCGTCAGCGCTACGCGCTGCCACCCCCTTGAGGGGAGGAAACAGACATGAAAAAGCCGGCCCGCATCTATGTGCGGACCGGCTTTTTCCTACCCTAAACCTCCGATCAGAAGCGCGAGCGGAGCGTCAGGCCGTAGGTGCGAGGTTCGGCCAAATACGAGGTGAAGATCTGGTTCGCGGTCGTGCCGAACGCCTGGGTCTGCGCCTGGCTGCCCGCGCCCTGGAACGGCGCGTTGAACGCAACCTGCTGGTAGTTGGTGTCGAGCAGGTTCTGTGCCCAGACCTCGAGCGCCCACTTCTGCTGCGGCCCACGGATGCCGACGCGGGCGTTCATCAGGAAGAAGCCGTCCTGTGCCTTTTCGGGGAACAGGTCGGAGCCCGTGTTGTAGTCGCTCGTCATGCGGCCATCGACGTAGAACAACGCGGTTAGCCCGGTGTGGCCGATATCCGGCGTCCACGCCGTCGACGCGGTCACGGTGTGCTTCGGCGCATTGGACAGGTTGCTGCCCGAGAGCAGGAACAGCGCGGCGTCGAGCGGCTGGCCGCTTTCTGTACCAACCAGATTGTTGCGGAAGCGCGTGTTCGTGTAGGTGTAGCCGAGGTTCACCGAGTAATTCGGCGCCGGGAACAGCCCGGCTTCAAGCTCGAAACCTTGCGAGATCACGCCGTATTTCGTCTTCCCCGTGCAAGCGCCGGTCGTCGAGCTCGCATCCTGGTCCGCACCGTTCAGGCTCGTATCGCAGGTGCTGATGTTCTGGACGATAAAGTTGGTGCCGTTGAAGGTGTTCAGCTGGAAATTCTTGAACTCCTGACGGAAGCCCGCGACGTTGAAGGTGAAATCCTTCGACGTGAACTTCAGGCCGACCTCGTACGCGTTCACGGTCTCGGGATCGAACCGCAAATTGGCGGCGCTGGCGTTGGTCGGCGACGAGAACACGTTGGCCGTCAGATCCGAACGATCGAGATTATAGCCGCCCGCCTTGTAGCCGCGCGAGTAGGACGCATACAGCAACGTGTCGGTACGCGGCTTGTACGAGATCACGCCGGTGCCGGTGAACTCGCCTTCCTTGAAACCGTTGTTGAGATCGAGGCCGTTTAGTGCGGTCGTCGAATTGCCGGTGCAGGTCAGCGTGACGATGCCGCCGACAAGCGTCTTGACCGCCGCCGGGACCGCCGCACTGGCGAGCAGCGGGCTGAGATTGGCTTGCTGGACCGGGCAGACTGCATTGTTGTTGTTGAAGTCGCCGTGGAAATCCTTCGCCTCATGCGTGTAGCGCAGGCCACCGGTGATCGACAGCTTGTCGGTTAGCTTGAAGATATTGTGCGTGAAGAACGCGTAGTTCTCGCTGTCCTGATAATAGGTCGAACGGACGTCGCCGACATTGTTAACGGTGCTGAGGCGATCGATACCGGCGAGCACCGTGTTGGTCAGCGCACCGAAGGCTGGCGTCGTGCCGGGCACCTGGCCCGACAACACCGCGCGACCAGCTGCGCTGAGGCAACCCGGGTTGGCCGGGTTACGCAGTGCCGCAGCAGGATTGATCGTCGCGACGATGCGGCAAGCGGCGAACGCGCCATATTGCGTGCCGAACTTCAGATTGTCGGCAACGACAAGGTCTTCCTTCGAGTAATAGCCACCGACCAGCCAGTCGAGCTTGTCGTTGAACAGCGAGCCGTTCAGGCGGACTTCCTGGCTGAAGGTGTGGAACTGGCGGAAGCTGTTACCGTCGTCGGGGCGATAGGCGATGTCGAGATTGCCGTAGTCGATATCGCCTGCGCCACCCGATTTGTATTCGCGGTATGCCGTGATCGAGGTGAGCGAGGCGCCACCGAGGTTGATGTCGATCTGGCCCGAGCCGCCGTAATCGGTCGTGACGTTCGAATAGGCGCGGCCGGGCGAGTTCGCGATGCGGCGGTTATACGGATCGCCCGCGCTCGGGAAAACCGCACCCATGCTCTGCATGACCTGGACGATGCGGTTGCCCGCGGGATTGATCGCGAAATCGCCGGGGACGCCCGGGGTCGGATCGATCTTTTCCTGCGTGTTGATGTAAACCGCGCCGCAGCACTTCTCGTCGCGGTGCGTGTAGTCGCCGATCAGGCGGACGGTGACGTCGGACGAGGGCTCGAACAGCAGCTGCCCGCGGACGAAATAGCGATTACGATCGTTGTAATCGGTCTTGTTGACGACGTCGTAATAATAGCCGTCGCGCTTGCCGAATACGCCGTCGAGACGAAACGCGAGCTTGTCTGCGATGATCGGACCGGTCAGCCCGCCAGCGATACGGACGTTGTTATAGTTGCCGTAGGTCGCCTCGGCATAGCCACCGAATTTGTACGACGGTAGCTTTGTCAGGATGTTGATCGAACCTGCCGTGGCGTTGCGGCCCGACAACGTACCCTGCGGACCGCGCAGAACCTCGATACGATCGACTTCGCCGAGGTCGTTGAGACCCGAGCCGGTGCGGCTGCGATAGACGCCGTCGATGAATACCGCGACCGAGCTCTCAAGGCCCGGGTTGTCGCCGACGGTGCCGATACCGCGAACGCGGGCGGACGCGTTGGCCTCGCTTCCAGTCGAGGAAATCAGCAGAGAGGGGACAAGCTGGGTGGCCTGACGGATGTCATTCGCGCCGGTATTCTCCAGCGCGGCCGAACCGACCGCGGAAACCGCGATCGGCACGTTCGACAGCCGCTCGGAACGACGGGTGGCGGTGATGACGATGTCGCTGGCGTTACCCGAATAGACTGGCGCCGCGGCGACCGGGGTTTGCCCCGCATCGACCGACCCAGCCGCCGTGCCCGACGTCGTCGTCGCGGTCGCCTGCGCTTCGGGCTGCGAGGTCGGGACGTCCTGCGCGAATGCCGGGGCGACGATCGCCGTGGTTGCTGCGGCGGACAACAGATATGCGATCATACGCATCGGCATTCTCTCCTGAGTGTTCGAATGTTTTCGAACTTATAGTTTGGACGTTAGGTAGAGGCCTTACGCTGTTCGCGTCTAGCAATTTCCGCATACGGAAACCGATTTTTGAACATTGTGTCTCCAAACCGCCACATAGTGGCAGACAGCAAACCCTAGTTTCAAATCGCAACTGTTCAGGTGGATGAGCCGGCATGCGCTGACGGGAAGACCAGGACGTTGATCGCTCTCGAACGGCCGCCCCGGACGAATCTTACGCAGGCCCAGCGCCGAGTCTTGCAGAGAGCATCATCCGACCGCCGCCGCTTCGTTCGGTGGACGCACCTCGTCGAGTCGTGTGGGATAGCCGCAAGGCCGCCTTGCGTACTGCAGTGGCGGCCCCAGACAGATGGACAGGCAGAAGGCCTGTAGGAAGCCCTTCCTGGGCGCTCCCGCGGTGTGTCAGGCCTGCGCGAAAACCTTGGTGCCGACGATGCCGACCACGGTCAGGGCCATGAAGCAGGCTTGGATGCCGCTGACCTTGTCGCCGAACAGGATGACGCCGCCGATGATGACGCCGATCGCGCCCGCGCCGGTCCAGATCGCATAGGCGGTGCCGGCGGGGAGGCCGCGCATGGCAAGCGCGAGCAGGCCCATGTTGACGAAGCTCAGGACGATCGGGACACTGGAGGCCTGCCACGTGGCGATGGTGGCCGCCCATTTGAGGCTGAGCGCCCAACAGATTTCGGTGACGACGGCGACCGCGAGGATGAGCCAGGACATGAATGTTCTCCAACGGGCTCAGATTGGAGACTCGGCCGCCGGAAACCCGGGAAGAGACGGCCGTCAATATTGGAGAGGTTTAGCGCACTAAGCGCTTTTTCCGTTCCCCCGCGGAGGCGGGGTCCAGGATCTCGCAGGATAACGCTTGCAACCCTGGACCCCGCCTTCGCGGGGGAACAGTGTCATGCGTCAGCGGCGCTTAGTTCAGGCGGGCGAGGCCCGAGATCGAGCGGTCGACCATCATGCGGTCGGCGGCGGCATCGTGGTGCTCGGCGATCAAGATGCCGGCAGCCTTCGCCGCAGCATCGGCAGCGCGGGCGCGGACTTCGGCGATCGCGGCGCGTTCGGCGGCGGCGATCTTGTCCTCGGCCATCTTCGCGCGGCGCGTCATCAGGTCTTCTGCGCCCGCTTTCGCCTTGGCGATGATCGCCGCGGCTTCGTGGTGCGCGTGGGCCTTCATGGCTTCGGCTTCGACGTGCGCGGTCTTGGCCTTCGCCTCGTACTCGGTGCGGATCGCTTCGGCTTCGGCACGGAGCGCCTTGGCTTCGTCGAGCTGCGTACGGATGCCGGCGATGCGCGTGTCGAGCATCTTGCCGATCATCCCTGGAACCTTCTTCCAGATCATCAGCAGGATGACGACGATCATCGCCACCGCGACCCAGCCGGTCGAGGTCAGGCCGAGCGCAGTCGGATCTGCGACATGCTCGACGCCGCCGGGCGCGGTCGTGTGACCCTGGAGGCCCTGGTTGTCGATCGCACCTTCGGGCGCCATGCCCTCTTCGTGGATGACCTTTGCGGCCGAATCTGGATTAGCCATGCGCCGTCGTCCTGCGTACCGCGTCGGTCGCCGCGTCCAGGCTGACCTGGAGGCCGGCGACCTTGGCGGCCAATTGCTGTGCTGCTTCGGCGGCGACACCCTGCAAGTTCGAGAGTGCCTCGGCCTTGGCGTTGGCTACCGCCAGATCGTGATGACCCAGACGCTCGGCGAGTTCGGCGTCGGCCGCGTGGACCTGCTGCTCGAACGCGGTCGCCGCACGCTTGGCTGCTGCCGCGGTCTCGGCCTGCGCCGCGACGCGCGCCGCGTCCATTTCGGCCTGCCAGTTCGCCTGGACCGTATCGGCCTGCGTACGAGCAGCGACCGCCGCCGCCAGATCGCCCGCGATTCGGCCTTCGCGCGAGTCCACGTTGGACACTATCTTTGGCACCATTCCCTTGCCGATCCCGAAATACAGGATGCCGAAGGTGAGGAGCAGCCAAAAGATCTGCGAGGCGTAGGTAGCGGCTATCTGGGAAATCTGGGGCATGTCGGTCCTTCGTGAAACGGCCGGGCGCGGTCACCCGGCCAGTTCAGCGAGTTGTTAGGCGACGAACACGAGGATGATCATCGTGACGAATGCGAGCAGACCCAGAAGCTCGGCTGCTGCGAAACCGATGAACAGACGGCCCTGCTGGCTGTCTGCTGCGCCCGGGTTACGGAGGGCGCCGGCGAGGAACTGCGCGAACACGTTGCCCACGCCGAGTGCTGCGAGGCCCATGCCGATCGCTGCGAGGCCGGCACCGATCATCTTTGCTGCTTGTGCGTCCATGGTAAAACTCCCTTGAAAATCAGTTAGGTATTGGAAAACTTGGTGAAGGCTGCCCCACTTAGTGGAGATTGACCGCGTCGTTCAGATAGACCGACGTCAGCAACGCGAACACATAGGCCTGGATCGCGGCGACCAGCAGCTCGAGCAGCGTGATGCCGATCATCAGCAACATGCTCGGCGCGGTCACCAGACCGATATACACGCCGCCCAGATTGAGACCGTTGATCACGAACGCGGCGAGCACCTTGAGCAGGATATGCCCCGCGGTCATCGCCACGAACAGTCGCAGACCGAGCGAGAACGGACGCACCAGGAACGACATCAGCTCGACCACGAAGATCAACGGGATCATCAGTGCGGGCGTGCCGCTCGGCACGAACAGCGAAAAAGTGGAAGCCGTGCTTGCCGAAGCCGACGAGCAGCACGATCGCGAAGCTGATCAGCGCCAACACGCCGGTGACGGTCATGTGGCTGGTCACGGTGAACGGATGCACGCCGGGGACGATGCCGAACGGCAGCAAGCCGATGATGTTCGCGAACAGGATGAACATGAACAGCGAGAAGACATAAGGCACGAAGCGCTTGCCGCCGGGGCCGACATTCTGCTCGAGCATGCCCGAGATGAAGCCGGTGAAGCCTTCGACCGCCATCTGCCAGCGACCGGGCACGAGCTCGCGCTTCATGCCACCGATCATGAACGCCCAAAGTGCGACCAGCGTCACCACCATCCACAATGCGGAGTTGGTGAAGGACAGGTCGTAACCACCTACGATCCAGTGCGAGCCGAACGCCGGCTCGATCAGGAACTGGTGCATCGGATCGATCTTGCCGCCCTGTTCTGCCGCCACGTGGAATCCCTGCCGTCTTGATACGACAAACGCCCGGTTACTCCGGGCGTTCGCCTGAAATTCGAATGATCTGCCTGAACGCGACCGCTATCCCGAGGAACAGCAGCACGATCAGCCCCCAAGGGCCAGTGCCGAACCAATGGTCTATCAACCACCCGATCAGCGCACTGCCGACGAGACTCCCGATCAGAGCGGAAATGACGCGATTGCCTTGCGAGTACCCCCGCTCGGCATCCGCCCCCTTCTGCCCCTTTGCGAGCGTTTCCCGATGCTGCGCCTCTCGCAATCGCTCATCGAGCGCGGAAAGTCGCGGATCTTCAACACCCTGGGGGTCCTGTCCGGGTTCGATCTCCGCCACGCACATTCCTCCACCTGATTTCGCATCGGGGAGGAAGCAAGCAGCGACGAGCGATCCCGCCAAGGCGCGGTCCGTTTAGAAAAGGGGGGTGCAAGTCAACCGGTGTGACACGGGCGTCATTAATGTCGGGTTGGGTTACTGGCGCCAGGTAGCAGGATGGCAACGGATGCCCAGCCCGTCATCCTGACGAAAGTCAGGATCCAGAGCCACAAGCGAACCGTGCTTGGCTCTGGATCCTGGGTCGAGCCCAGGATGACGAACTAGGAAAGCGTCGCACCTTTACCCGAGTTGCTCAAACGCAGCGCGAATCGCGCTCGGGGGCGCCGGCGGTGCGGGTCTTCCAGACACCGTTCGGCGTCTTGTACTTCTCGCCGGGGTTGGTCTGCATGATCAGGTTGCAGCCGCTCGTGAACGCAAGCTGCTCGACCGTCGCACCGCTCGCCTGCGCCTTTGCCGTGTACGCCGACTTGCGCTGGATATTGATGTTGTTGACCAGCGCACGCAGATCGCCGCTCGCCGCACCGACCAGCCCCAGATAGCCGTCGGGCTGCTCGCCGACCTCGCCGCCTGCGCGCGCCGCGGCATAGGCCGGGTCGCGCTGCGCGGTTGCCGCGACAGACAGGCCACCGAGAGCCGCCGCTGCGGCAACCATCATAAGGACCTTGGTCTTCATCTTAGAATATCCCCGGATTCTGCTGGATCAACGATTTCGCCTCGCCATCGAGACGATAGACCACTTCCTGCGTGACGTTGATGTTGAGGTTGATCTCGATCGGCTTGTCGGGCGCCGACACGTTGATGCAGCCCGGCAGGGCGGCCAACAGCCCGATAATCGCGATCGTCCTCGTCATCCTACGCAAGATCGGCCTTTGCTCCGGCTTCTTCAATCCTGTTTCGGTCATGGCACGATCCTGCTTGCGGGGGCTGAATGGTTGGAAGTTTGGGCGTTGGGTTGGGCGGCGGCGGCGCGGCCTGCTGTTGCAGCAAGGCCGGCAGGTTGCGCTGAATCAGCCGCTTCGGATCGTAGAAGCTCTGCGCCGAATCGAGCAGCCCGCGGAACGGCGCCTTGATCCGGATATTGAACACGAACGGGAGTTTCTGAAGCCGCCGGACGATGAAGTTCGACTTCGCCCCCTCGCCCTGGCTGATCCCGGCGAAGCGCACGTCGGTGACCATCTCGCCCGCGAGCGGCCCGTTCATGCCGACGCGCAACGACTGATACCGCAGCGACTTCAGCGCCTGGAACGCGATGTTCGCCCACATGCCGAGATCCTTCTGGCTGAGATCGCCGACATAGGCGAGCGTGCCGCCGCCTTTGCGCACCTGGAGATCGCCACCTTCGATCCTGCCGCCCGTTTCGTCGAAGATCATCGGCAACACGCCGTCGAAGATCCCGGTCGCATCGAGATTCTTGAAATCGAACTGTTGCAGGAACTGGTCGGCGGCCATGTTGACGACGTGGAACGTCATCCGTCGCTCTTTCGGCGCGGAGAAGTCGAGCAAGGTCGGGTCGAGCGTCAGCGATCCGCCCGCGAACGGCCACGACCCGCCCTCGACCTGCACGCGCGCGCCGGGCAGCGTCTGGTAACGGATCGTGCCGTCGGTGACCGGGATGCCGGGGTTGAGCGTGCGGATCGTCGCGATCTGCCCCGGCGCGCTCTGTAGGTTGAGCAGGTCGGTGAAGCGGATCTCGGTGGCGATGCCCGTGACGGGACCAAATGCGGCGGCGAGATCGGTGCCGGCGGTGCGAAATACGCCGGTGCTGGTCACGCCGTCGGGGTTCCAGGCGATGTGCCCCTCGCCGCTGACAGATCCGTTGACGTCGGCGATAACACCGAAGGTCAGTGGGGTCAGTGCGTCGGGTTGCAGACTGTCCTTGGCGAACGCGATCGCGGGGACGGCGAGGTTCGCCTTGCCTGCCCCCGCGCCGAGCGCGTGGGTCAGCGTGACGTCAGCGACCTTGGTGTTGGTGGTCGGCTCGAACAGCGTGCCCGCCGCGGTAATCGTGCCGTTGACGAGCGCGAGCGTAACGCTGCGGGCAGCAAGCGGCTTGAACCGCGGCGTCGGCGCGGCATCGGACACCCCCATCGCGCCGGTGAGGTTGAGCGCGCCTTTGACGAGCGTCCAGTCGCCGGCGGCTTCGCCGAGCAGCAGTGGCACGTTGGCAATATGTCCCGAGCCACCCGTGAACGCGCCCGTCACGCCCTGCCCGGTCATGCTCCCCGTGACGGTGGCGAAATCGAGTCGCGTGACACGTTCCGGCGCGCCGATCCGGGTCTGCACGCCGTCGATCGCAAAGCCGCGATCCGCCAGCCGCACGGTCGCTCCCGCGGTCGCGAGCGTGATCGGGGTCGTGCCGAGTCGCCCACCCAGCTTGGCCGCAGCGATCTTCGCGCCACCGCTGACCCGCGTGCCGTTGATCTGCACCAGTGCACCGTCGAGCGGGCACAAGGTCAACCGCGAAGGATCGAGCACCAACCCGGAGATCGCAAAGCGCTGGACTGCCAAAGGCACGCAACCGGTGTTGACGACCAGCCGCCCGCGACCGTCCCAAAGCGCCGCAACCGGCATCGACAGACCATCGACCCGGTTGGCGGGACCGCCCGCACCGATCGGTCCCGCAACCGTGACGCGCGTCGCGATCGAGGTTGCCCCGCCCGGCGTCGCGCTGAAGGTGACGGGAGTCAGCGCCAGTCGCGCGCCACCGGCCGCATAGGGCGCGATGGTGGCGACGCCGCGGATCGCCGCCCCGGGTTTCGCCTGCGCGAGCGACACTCGTGCCTCGGGCAAGCCGCCGCCGCGCATCGCGAGCACCGTGTCGAGCCGCACCCCGTCATTCGGCCAGCCGAACGCGACGCCGCTCCCGCCGCCGAGCGCCACGCGCGCACCACTGGCGGAGGCCAGCGCGAGACGGGACAGCATCGCCTTGCCGCGTCCGCCATCGATCCGCACGCGAAGGTCGGCGTCCGCGGCAAATCCGCGGCTGGCGTTCTGAATCGCCTGTGTCACCGCACTCACCAACGGCGCTACGGGCGTCGCCGCGGCCGCACCACCGATGCCTGCCAGCCCCGCGAGTCGCTTCTGCGCCACCGCGGCGCCGCTCGCCTGGACGCGCCCGTCGAACGCGATCTGCTGGCCGATCCGGTAGGTGCCCGCGAGCGCAACCCGCCGCGCGCCGCCCTCGGTAGTGCGAACCGTATCAGCGGCGATGTTCGCCTTGCCGCCGGTCGCCGCCGCGCTTCCCGTGAAGTCGATCGTTCCCCCAGCACCGGCCAAAGTCGCACCCGGCGTCCGTGCCGCGCCAGTCTTGAGCGTCGCCTTGCCCTGCCAGCGATCGAGCGCGGCGGAGAGGCCAACGTCGAGATCGGCCACGATCCGCTCCGCCTGCGTCGTACCGCAGGCGAGCCGCGATACGCGCACCGGCCCCGTGACCGTCGGTTTCGCCGCATCGATCCGCAACTTCACCGTCGCCGCGAGCCGATCGATCACGCACCCGCCGACATCGAGCCGCTCGCTGATCGCTGCGAGCGTACCGCGGAACCCGTCGTCGAGCTTGCCGGAGCCGGCCAGCTTCAACCCGACGACCCCTTGTGGAGTCTCCAGCCGCATCCGCCCGTCCGCAACCGCGACGTCAAGCGCGGGCAATGCGAACGGCTTGCCCGACGGCGCTGGCAGCAGCCTGTCGATCGCGCCGAGCGACACTTTCCCGTCCACCAGCCGCCCGCGCAACCGGACCTTCCCTGCGCGTACGCCCTCCAGGTACGGCCCGGACAGCCCGACGCCGGTCCGCGTCTCGACCCAGTCCGCCACGAGATCTGGATGCGCCGGATCGCCGATCACGACATTCGTCAATCGCTGGCCACCCAGTGCGAGGTCGGCGATGTCGTAGCGCGCAGGCACGCCGGCCTTGGCGAGTTCGCGGTCGATGAACCCCTCGGCGATCGGCTTCCGTACCAGCCACAGCACGACCAGCGCGGCGATCAGGAGCAGCGCGATCCCCAGCGCAACGCGGCGGGCAGTCGCAGGACGGCGAGGATGGGCCCCGGGGTCGGCCCCCGTCTCGCTCGTCTCGGTCACCCACTCACTCCGCTACGCTTTCGCGGCCTGCATAGGCGGGAGCGAGGGCGTCATGCAATTGCCCAGGGATGTGCTAGCATCGCAAAATGGCTGATCCGGACGAAGACGCTGACGTCCGGGGGGACGATCTGAAGGGCCACCGCGGCCGCCTCCGCAAACGCCTGTTCGAGGGCGGCAGCGACGCATTGCTCGATCACGAACTCATCGAATATCTGCTCGCGATCGCCATCCCCCGCGGCGACACCAAGGCGCTCGCCAAGGCGCTGATGCGCGAGTTCGGCGGGATCGGCGGCGTGCTGACCGCGGATGCCGAGGCGCTCGGCCGGGTGAAGGGCATGGGCGAGATCTCGACCGCGGCGATCAAGATCGCGCACGCCGCCGCGATCCGTCTGCTGCAATCGCACGTCAGCGACCGCCCGGTGCTCGCCAACTGGCAGGCGCTGCTCGATTATCTCCGGGCCGATATGGCGCACCACGCGATCGAGCGCTTCCGCGTGCTGCATCTCAACACGAAGAACATGCTGATTCGCGACGAGGTGATGAGCAAGGGCTCGATCGACCAAGCCGCGGTGTATGTCCGCGAAGTCATCCGCCGCGCGATCGACCTTGGCTCGGCCTCGATCATCCTCGTCCACAACCACCCGAGCGGAGACCCCTCCCCAGCCGCGCCGACATCGACATCACGCGGACCATTGCCGAGGCGGGCAAGCGGCTCGGCATCACCGTCCATGACCATATCGTGATGGGCACCGGCGGCCATGTCAGCCTGCGTGCCCAGGGATTAATCTGACGCAACTAGATAGTTTCGGGAAAGGCGGGACGTTTCCCCGCGCCTTCGTTGTCCGTCCGAAGGAATTTCATGTGGACAACAAGTTACACGACGAACCCTCGACCGTGACCGCGGAACACGGCCAGGTCCTGGTCGATGGGCCGGACGGCGTTGCGGTATCGCTGACACCTGATGCTGCAGTCGAGACATCCGACCGGCTTCTCGAAGCGGCGGTCGAAGCGCAGGGCCAGATTTTGACGATGACCCTGGCTGACAAGGAACATGCAGCGCGCAAGGCTGGCTGACCGTCGCGTCATCTTCGGGCCAGCGGTCCTATGTCGTACTGAATTACGACATCCAATCCGCTCTGCCATCCTCGTCCAAGGCCAAACAAGGGCCATATCAGTCGGCGTGCGTGGGGATTTTTGTCCAATCAGCCCATTCCCGCTGTCTCGATGGCGCATCGGCGCACGATCGATGCCGTCGATGTCTACGATATCCGGATGCAGCGCCTGATGTCGCGCGCCTCGGATCAGGTCCGCGTGCGGTTCCTGTCGATCATGCGGACCGGCGCGATCTGAGCCCATAAGCGAAAGGCCGCCGGGCGAACCAGGCGGCCTTTTCTATGGCGTAGATCCGGAAGCGAACGATCAGCCCTGCGACAGGAAGCTGGTCAGTTCCGGCTTCGACAGCGACTTGTTCTTGTCGGTATCGGCCTGTGCGAACGCGGCAGCGACCCATTTCTTGGTTTCGGGCGCGGTTGCTTTGGTGGTCGGATCGGTCTTGGTCTTCAGCGCGACCATCCATGCGGCGAACTCAACCGTGCTGAGCTTGCCGTCTTTGTTCGTGTCGTAGGTCGGGAATTCGCTGTCGACGACCTGCGCGACCTGAGTGCCGCTCGCGGGCTGCGTCGCCTCAGCGGTTTGCGCGGGTGCGGAAGTTTGGCTCGGCGCGGTCTGGGCGGGCGACATCGAAGGATCGGCCGAGCCTGGCATGGCGGTCGGCGCAGTCTGCGGCGATGTCGCGGTGGTTTGCGCGAGAGCTGGTGCAGCAATCGTCATCGTCGCTGCGAGCAGAGCATATTTAAGCATTGCCATTCTCCATCGATACTTCGAAGTCTTTACTCGATCATCACCGCCACATCCTCATCGATACTGATCGGATGCTGCAAAACGATGATCGCCGGCAACGGATATAGGCCGAACGCATTGCAGTTTGTACCCCCGTCGATGGCCTGCTAGGCGCTCCGCAGGCGTCTCCCGAGGGGAGCACGCGACGAACCGTGCCATTCACCAGCCCCGAGGAAACCCATGGTCCCCCGCTATTCCCGCCCCGACATGGTCGCGATCTGGACGCCCGAAGCGCGCTTCAAGATCTGGTTCGAGATCGAGGCGCACGCCACCGACGCGCTCGCCGAACTGGGCGTGGTGCCCAAGGAAGCCGCCGCCGCGATCTGGGAAAAGGGCGCGTTCGAGGTCGACCGGATCGACGAGATCGAGCGCGAGACCAAGCACGATGTCATCGCCTTCCTGACCAACGTCGCCGAGCATGTCGGCCCCGAGGCGCGCTTCATGCACCAGGGCATGACCTCGTCGGACGTGCTCGACACCTGCCTCGCGGTACAGCTGGCCAAGGCGAGCGACATCCTGATCGCCGATCTCGACGCGCTGCTGGTGGTGCTCGAACGCCGCGCGCGCGAACACAAGATGACGCCGACGATCGGTCGCAGCCACGGCATCCACGCCGAGCCGGTGACGTTCGGGCTGAAGCTGGCGCAGGCGCATGCCGAGTTCGCGCGCAACCGCGCGCGGCTGGTGTCGGCGCGCGAGGACGTCGCGACCTGCGCGATCTCGGGCGCGGTCGGCACGTTCGCGAACATCGATCCGTTCGTGGAAGAGTATGTTGCAGGCAAGCTCGGCCTGTCGGTCGAGCCGGTCTCGACGCAGGTCATCCCGCGTGATCGCCACGCGATGTTCTTCGCGACGCTGAGCGTGATCGCCAGCTCGATCGAGCGGCTCGCGACCGAAGTGCGCCATCTGCAGCGCACCGAAGTGCTTGAGGCGGAGGAGTTCTTCTCGCCCGGCCAGAAGGGCTCGTCGGCAATGCCGCACAAGCGCAACCCGGTGCTAACCGAGAACCTCACCGGGCTCGCCCGCATGGTCCGCGGCTACGTCACGCCCGCGATGGAGAACGTTGCGCTGTGGCATGAGCGCGACATCTCGCACTCGTCGGTCGAGCGGTACATCGGGCCGGACGCGACGATCACGCTCGACTTCGCGCTCGCACGGCTGACCGGGGTGATGGACAAACTGGTCGTCTATCCCGAGCGGATGTTGAAGAATCTCAACAAGATGGGCGGCCTCGTCCATTCGCAGCGCGTGCTGCTGGCACTGACGCAGGCGGGGGTGAGCCGCGAGGACGCGTATCGCCTCGTCCAGCGCAACGCGATGAAGGTGTGGGACTCGGATGGCGCGCTGTCGCTGCTCGAACTGCTGAAGGCGGATCCCGAAGTAACGCTGTCGGATGCCGAACTCGAGGACAAGTTCGACCTCGGCTATCATCTGAAGCACGTCGACACAATCTTCGCGCGAGTGTTCGGCGCGGCCTGAGGAACACCGGCCTGACCCTAGCCCGTCATCCTGACGAAAGTCAGGATCCAGAGTAATGCAACGTCGTCCTGCTTGGCTCTGGATCCTGACGTTCGTCAGGATGACGAATGAGCTGGACGGTGGGCGACTCCGAGACTGCGCCAACATGCACGCAACGCAATTGCGATTACGTGTTACAAAATTGCGACAACGCGCAACTATAGCCATATCGCCCTTGCCGGATATGTTTCCGGCATCGGAGACCTACCCATGCGCATGTTCGAAACCGTGACCAGCACCATGCTGGCGATCGCGGCTCAAGCGCTGGTGGTCGGGGTGGTCATCACCGCCTTCTGATCCATCGGCCCGCCCGCCCCTAGAGGAGCAGCGCGAGATCCGCCAATATCTGGTGGCCTACCCTGCATTTCGGCTCGCTAGCCTTGTCAGAAATCTGACTATTCCAATTAAATAACGCGATCCCAGGCGCTTAGGTGTTTGGCATCATTAATGCAGTGACACAGTCATGGCGCAGTTCGGCGTCATTTTCTGTGAAAGGCATTCCATGTTCCAGTCCCTCTCGTTCCGCCCTGCCGCTCTTCTGGTAGCGAGCATCGTCATGCTAGGTGGCGCCTCCGCTCCCGCATTCGCGGCCGGTGACAAGCCGATTTCCGTCACCATGCCCGCGAGCGTCTTCAAGGACGACACCAGCCGCGTCTGCATGCCGCGCACTATTCTGGGTCGCAAGGCGGACAAGACGCTGCCCGAGACGATCTGCGAGACCCGGTCCGAGTGGAGCGCACGCGGCGTCGTCATTCGCACCAAGTGATGGCGGCTCTATCGATCCTCCCCCGCACGGGGGAGGTGTCGCCGAAGGTGACGGAGGGGGAGGACACGGAGCCGAGGTTATCGCTTACCTCCCCCTCCGTCCGGCAAGAGCCGGCCACCTCCCCCTGGCGGGGGAGGATCAGACGGCGTCTGATTCACCAGATCGACGGCGGCTACCGCGTGCGCGGATACCGCGCCGCGAATTCCTCGTCGGACATCATCAGATACCGGATCATGTCGATCAGCGCCCAGGGTGCACTGATCACGAGGCCGACCACGGTGATGGTCAGCACCAGCATGATGATCCCCGAGCCCGTCCTGCCGAGGTAGAAGCGGTGGATGCCGAGCGTGCCGATCACGAACGCCATGACTGCAGCAACATATTTGTTGCGGTCGTTTGCCGGGACGACAGCGGCTGGCGGCACCGCGCGACGCGGGCCAGGCGCGGTCGGCATCGGGAAGACGCTGAGCGCACGGTCGTTGGCGGCTTCGAAATCGACTTCGATGCCGATCGCCGGTTCACCGCGATGCGCCCAATCCTCCGGCGCAAACCTGTAGCGTTGCCCGTCCTGCCCCGCAACGAGCCCTTCGCCCGTACGGGGATCGACGCCTAAAACCTGTCCGCGCATGTCATTCCTCGATGTTCGCTTTTCATTCTGGCGGATGCCGCGGATCAGGCAAGCTCGAACTTACGCGTGTCATCCGGCATGAGCCTCAAGGACAATCGCAAGCCAGAGATCTGTGCCCTCTTGCTGGTGACAGTCGGCCATCATATTACTCGACGCGGGACAACTCCCAACGCCCGTCACCCCAGCGAAAACTGGGGTATTTCTGTTGGTACGCGGTACAACACAAACAGTGAGATCCCAGCTTTCGCTGGGATGACGAGAGAGGCGGGATAACTGCGCTAGGCATGCGGCTCGGTACCGTACGGGCCGGCATATCGCCGGCCCGTGGTAGTATCACTCGCCCGCGAACACGCCCTTGAGCTTGGCGAAGAAGCCTTGGCTGGCCGGGCATTCGTCACCCGTCTCGGTCTCGCGGAACATCTCGAGCAATTCCTTCTGCCGGTTGCTGAGACGCGTGGGGGTTTCGACGTCGATCTGGACGACGAGGTCGCCGTGGCCGCGGCCTTGCAGGACGGGCATGCCGGCGCCGCGTTGGCGGAGCTGCTTGCCCGACTGGATGCCGGCGGGGATCTTCACTTCGTGCGTGCGACCGTCGAGGCCGGGGATCGACAGCGATCCGCCGAGCGACGCGACCGTGAAGCTGATCGGTGCGCGCGCGAACAATGTCGTGCCTTCGCGCTCGAACAGATTGTGCTTGGTGACGTGGAGGAAGATGTAGAGGTCGCCGGACGGCGCACCGCGGGCACCCGCCTCACCTTCGCCCGACATGCGGATGCGCGTGCCTTCGTCGACGCCGGGGGGACGTTGATCGAGAGAGTCTTGGTCTTCTCGACGCGACCTTCGCCGCGGCAATCGGGGCACGGGTCCGCGATGACCTCGCCCGCGCCGTTGCAGACCGGGCAGGCGCGCTCGACGACGAAGAAGCCCTGCTGTGCACGGACTTTACCGTGGCCACCGCAATGCTGGCAGGTCTTCGCGCGCGTCCCGGCCTTGGCGCCCGAGCCGTCGCAGGTGTCGCAGAGCGCGGAGACGTCGATCGTGATCTCGGTCGTCTTGCCGTGGAAGGCTTCCTCCAGGCTGACTTCCATGTCGTAGCGCAGGTCCGCGCCGCGCCGTGCCGCCGAACGGCCACCGCCGCGCTGCGCGCCGCCCATGAATTCGCCGAAGACGCTCTCGAAGATGTCACTGAAGCCACCGAAATCCTGCGCGCCGCCACCGTGACCGCCACCGCCGCCGTTCTGGAACGCGGCATGGCCGAAGCGATCATAGGCCGCGCGCTTCTGCGGGTCCTTGAGGCACTCGTACGCCTCGCTGACCGCCTTGAACTGCGCCTCGGAATCCTTGCAGCCGGCATTCTTGTCCGGGTGATACTTCATCGCGAGCTTGCGGTAGGACGACTTGATCGTCCCCGCATCCGCGGTCCGCTCGCATTCGAGCAGTTCGTAATAATCTGTCTGGGTACTCATACTTCGCCCCTCCGGCCCCGCCCGTCATGCCAGCGAAAGCTGGCATCTCGTTCCACGGGAGCGAACCCCTGCGGAAGGAGACCCCAGCTTTCGCTGGGGTGACGGAGGGCGGTCATGGTTTACGCCTTCGGGTTGTCGTCGACTTCCGAGAACTCGGCGTCGACGACGTCGTCGTCCTTCTTCGCCGCGTCACCGTCGGCCGACGGCGATGCGTCCGCCTGGGCCTGCTTCTCGTAGATCGCCTGGCCGAGCTTCATCGCGACCTGGGCGAGCGCGGTGCTCTTCTCGGTCATCGCGTCCGCATCGCCGCTCTCGACCGCAGCCTTGGTCGCGTCGATCGCGGCCTGGATCTCGGTCTTCAGCGACTCGTCGACCTTGTCGCCGTTGTCCGCCAGCTGACGCTCGGTGGTGTGGACCAGCGACTCGGCGTTGTTCTTCGCCTCGGCGCCCGCACGACGCTTCTTGTCCTCCTCGGCGAAGGTCTCGGCGTCACGGACCATCTGGTCGATGTCGTTGTCCGAAAGACCACCCGACGCCTGGATGCGGATCTGCTGCTCCTTGCCGGTGCCCTTGTCCTTGGCCGAAACGCTGACGAGGCCGTTGGCATCGATGTCGAATGTGACTTCGATCTGCGGCACGCCGCGCGGTGCGGGCGGGATGCCGACGAGATCGAAATTGCCGAGCATCTTGTTGTCGGCCGCCATCTCGCGCTCGCCCTGGAACACGCGGATCGTCACCGCGCCCTGGTTGTCGTCGGCGGTCGAATAGGTCTGCGACTTCTTGGTCGGGATCGTCGTGTTGCGATCGATCATGCGGGTGAACACGCCACCCAGCGTCTCGATGCCGAGCGACAGCGGCGTCACGTCGAGCAGCAGCACGTCCTTGACGTCGCCCTGCAGCACGCCGGCCTGGATTGCGGCACCCATCGCGACGACCTCGTCCGGGTTGACGCCGGTGTGCGGCTCCTTGCCGAAGAACTGCTTCACGACTTCACGGACGCGCGGCATGCGCGTCATGCCGCCGACCAGCACGACTTCCGAAATGTCCTCGGGCTTCAGGCCGCCATCGGCGAGCGCCTTGCGGCAAGGCTCGAGCGTGCGCTTGACCAAATCCTCGACCATCCGCTCCAGGTCGGCGCGGGTGATCGACTTCACCAGATGCTTCGGGCCATTCTGGTCCGCGGTGATGAAGGGCAGGTTGACCTCGGTCGACTGTGCCGAGCTGAGCTCGATCTTCGCCTTCTCGGCCGCTTCCTTCAGACGCTGCAGCGCCAGCTTGTCCTTGGCGAGGTCGATGCCCTCGGCCTTCTTGAACTCGTCGGCGAGATACTGGACGATCTTGTTGTCGAAATCCTCACCGCCGAGGAAGGTGTCGCCGTTGGTGGCCTTCACCTCGAACACGCCGTCGCCGATCTCGAGCACCGAGATGTCGAACGTGCCGCCGCCGAGATCGTAAACCGCGATCGTCTTGCCGTCCTGTTTGTCGAGGCCGTAGGCCAGCGCCGCCGCGGTCGGCTCGTTGATGATGCGCAGCACTTCGAGGCCGGCGATCTGGCCGGCGTCCTTGGTCGCCTGGCGCTGGGCGTCGTTGAAGTAGGCCGGCACGGTGATGACCGCCTGCGTGACCGTCTCGCCGAGATACGACTCAGCGGTTTCCTTCATCTTCTGCAGCGTGAACGCCGAGATCTGCGACGGCGAGTAATCCTTGCCGCCGGCCGAGACCCATGCGTCGCCGTTCGGCCCGCGCGAGATCTTGTACGGGACCAGCTCGGTGTCCTTCTTGGTGATCGGATCGTCGAAGCGACGGCCGATCAGGCGCTTCACCGCGAAGATGGTGTTGTCGCCGTTCGTCACTGCCTGGCGCTTGGCCGGCTGGCCGACCAGTCGCTCGCCATCCTTGGCGAACGCGACGATCGACGGCGTGGTGCGCGCGCCCTCGGAATTCTCGATGACCTTGGGCTTGCCGCCTTCCATGACGGAAACGCAGCTGTTGGTCGTGCCGAGATCGATACCGATTACTTTAGCCATGAGTTCTGATTAGCCCCTCACTTGAAACGAAAATACGAAACCGGTTCCACCCCGTTACGGCAGTGGAACCTTTCTGATGATGGGCGCGATATAGGTGGCCTCGCGCTTGCCGCAAGATTGTACCGGTCATAGGATGCGCAAGTGGTCGGGCCCGGAGAAAAGTAACCTATGCGTATCGTTTTCGGACTGGGTGTTGCCGCGATGGCACTGGCGTCGTGCTCGCAGCCGAAGGAACTGTCCGTCGACGGGGCCTGGGTGCGGCTCGGCGCGGTGACGGGACGACCGGCGGCGGCGTACTTCATTGTGCATGGGGGGCCGGTGCCGACGACCTTGATCTCTGCCACGACCGACGTGGCGATCCGGTCTGAGATGCACGAGACGATGGACAAGGGCGGCATGTCGACGATGACGCCGCTGACCCGCGTGGAAATTCCGGCGAACACGGACGTGGCGTTCGCACCGGGTGGGCGGCACGTGATGCTGTTCGACATGAACTCGGGGATCAAGCCCGCCGATCGCGTGACGCTCACGTTTGCGTTCGCAGATGGGACGCGCATCATAAACAACGCGACCGTGGTCGCGGCGGGGACTCCGGTCGGGAAGTGACCCAAGCAGGCTCAAGGCGCACGCTGACCGAGGGGGAGACGGCGCTCGCAGCATCGGTGTTCGGGGGCGCGATCGATTACTCTTCGGTAAGTTTAGCCCGCAGCAAATGGGCGTTCTTCCAGCCGCGCGATACGGTGATGGCACCCCGTGGGTGTATTCACTTCCACCCCAAGGGCGATCTGTGGTGCGACGACTTCGCGCACGCGAACCTGACGTTGCAGGGGCTTTTCGTCCACGAGATGACGCACATCTGGCAACACCAGCGCGGCGTGTTCCTGCCTTTGGCGCGGCATCCCTGGTGTCGGTACGACTATGCGTTCCGGCCGGGCGTGGCGCTGCACCGCTACGGCATCGAGCAACAGGGCGAAATCGTGCGCCACGCCTTCCTGCTGCGTGCGGGGGCAACGGTGGCGGGCGCCCCGCCGCTCGAGCAATACGAGACGGTGCTGCCTTTCACGCCGTTAGCGTCGACCTGACGTCCACCATCCCGCCTTCCCCCGTCATCCCAGCGAAAGCTGGGATCTCAAGCGGCAAGGGTGCGCGCTATTACGGGGAGATCCCAGCTTTCGCTGGGATGACGGTGGGTCAGAGCCAGCTACGACCATCCGGACCACCACACCCGTAAGGCGGCAACTGCCCCGGGAACCGCGCCTGCATCTTGTGGCAGCCCCAGGCACGCATCGGCCCCGGCGCATAGCCGTTCAGCGCGATGCCGACCTCGTCATACGGGCTCGAGCCGCGCGCGACGTACATGTACCAGCGACCGCCGAACATCACCGCCGCCGCGATGAGCACGACGCAAACGACCTGGACGATTTTCTGCATTGGGGACCCCTTTTTAAATAAGGGCGCCCCGTTGCAGCCAACATGGATCAATTTCAACCACCGATCTAGTAGATCGCGATCCACCCTATCGGCAGAAATCCGCCGTTTACAACGTGTCGAAATCGATAGGTCGTGTTCTATCAAGCGCTTGCGGCGCCTCAGGCATCGGATATTTCAGTCCGGTCGCGCAGTTGAAAAGAACGACCTTGTCGTCCTCGTCGACCAACCCGGTGTTCAGCGCCTGATGATAGGCCGCAAGCGTCGCGCCGCCCTCGGGGCATAGCAGCAGGCCGTCCTGCTTCGCCGCCGCATCGACCGCCTTCAGGATCGCCGGATCGCCGACCGCCAATGCCTGCCCGCCGCTCTCGCGAACCGCGCGGAGGATCAGGAAATCGCCGACCGCCTTCGGCACGCGAATGCCCGCCGCGACCGTGCTCGCATCCTCCCAACGCTCGGCATGCTCCTCGCCCGCTTCGAACGCGCGGACGATCGGCGCGCAGCCGCTCGCCTGCACCGCGAACATCTTGGGGCGCTGGGAGCCGATCCAGCCGAGCTTCTCGAGTTCGTCGAACGCCTTCCACATCCCGATCAGCCCGGTGCCGCCACCGGTCGGATAGAAGATCGCGTCGGGCAGCTTCCACCCGAACTGAGCGGCGAGTTCGAGCCCCATCGTCTTCTTGCCCTCGATTCTGTAGGGCTCCTTCAACGTCGAGAAATCGAACCAGCGGCCTTCAGCGGCGCCCTTACCCACGATCGCGCCGCAATCGTCGATCAGGCCATTGACCCGCCAGACACGCGCCCCCTGCATCGCGATCTCGCGGACGTTGATCTCGGGGGTGTCGTCGGGACAGAACACGATCGTCTCGATCCCGCAGCGGGTGGCGTACGCCGCGAGCGCTGCGCCCGCATTGCCGTTGGTCGGCATCGCGATTTTCTTGACCCCAAGCTCCTTCGCCATCGCCACGGCCATGACGAGGCCTCGGGCCTTGAAGCTACCGGTCGGGAGGCGGCCTTCGTCCTTGACGAGCACGTTGGGGCCGCCGGACTTGGTCAGCGGCACCAGCGGCGTCTCGATCTCGCCCAGGCTGACGATGTTGGAAGTATGGCGTACGGGGAGCAGCTCGCGCCACCGCCACAGGTCCGTCGGCCGCGTCTCGATCGTGTCGCGCGAAACCGCAGACCGCACCGCGTCGAGGTCGTAGCGGACGAGCAACGGTCGCCCGGCGCGCGACAGCCCATGAAGCTGATCCGCCTCATACCGCTCGCCGGTTATCGAGCATTCGAGATGCGTGACGAAGGTCTGGCGATCGGCGGTGAGGTTCTGGTTCATGAACTGACTTTCAAATCCTCCCTGCAAGGGGAGGGGGACCAGCGCAGCTGGTGGAGGGGCGTGCCGCGTTCGTAACGCTCGACGCAGGCCCCCGGCCGCAGATGGTACGCGGGAGGTGAGCCCCATCCACCACCACGCAAGCGCGTGGCGGTCCCCCTCCCCGTTCCGGGAGGATTCAGCCGGCCTTGGCGACGCCGACCATTGCGGGACGCAGCAGGCGGTCCTTGATCATGTAGCCCGCCTGCATCTCCTGGACGATCGTCCCGGCAGGCTGGTCGCTCGGGACCTCGAGCATCGCCTGGTGCTTGTTCGGATCGAGCATCTGGCCCTCCGCGGCGATCTTGGTGATGCCGTGGCGCTGAAACACGCTTTCGAGCTCGCGACCGGTCGCCTCCAGCCCGGTGACAAGGCCTTTCATCTTGTCATCAGCGCGGAGGTCGGCCGGGATTGCCGACAGCCCGCGCGAGAGATTGTCCGCAACCGACAGCACGTCGCGCGCGAACGCCGTCGCGGCATAGGCACGCGCGTCCTGGGCTTCCTTTTCGGCGCGGCGGCGGACGTTCTGGATCTCGGCCTGCGCGTAGAGGACGTTCTGCCTGGCTTCGGCGAGCTGGTTCTCGAGCTCGGCGACGCGGTCGTTCGAGGCCACTTCGGGGGCGGCTTCAGCGGTCTCTTCGCGCAGGTCTGCAGGCGTGTTCTGATCGATGTCGGACATGGTTTTCCCTATAAATTGGGCCGGCTCAACCCATCAACCGGGCGAGCGTTGCAGCCGTGAAATCCACCATGGGCACGACGCGCGCATAGTTCAACCGCGTCGGGCCTATGACACCGACCACGCCGACCACCCGCCCGTCCAATCCGCGGAACGGGCGGGCGATGACCGAAGACCCTGACAACGCGAACAATTTGGTCTCCGCGCCAATGAAAATCCGCGTCGAATCACCGGCGCGCGCGCTGTCCAGGAGCGATGCGACTTCCTGCTTTCCCTCGAGATCGTCGAGCAGGTCGCGGACCCGGTCGAGATCGGCGGCGGCGGCGGCATCGATCAACCGCCCCTGCCCGCGCACGATCAGTACCGGGCGACGATCCGCATCCTCGCTCCACACCGCGATGCCGCGCTCGACCAGCGTCCGCGCCGCGCCATCAAGCGCCGCCTGCCCGTCCGCCAGTTCACGCTCGATCCGGCCGCGCGCTTCGGCAAGCGTCAGGCCGCCGAGCGTCGCCGACATGTAGTTGCCCGCCTCGATCAGCGCAGACGGCGACATGCCCTTGGGCAGTGCGATCACGCGATTCTCGACCGAGCCGTCCTCGCTGACCAGCACCGCCAGCGCCTGTTCGGGCGACAGCGCGACGAACGCGATCTGGCGGAGTTTCAGCTCGCGCTTCGGCACCATCACCAGGCCCGCGCACGCCGACAGCCCCGACAGCGCGAGCGTGGTCGCAGCGAGCGCCTCCTCGACCGGACCACCGACACCGGCACGTGCCTCGATCGTCTGGCGCTCCTCGAACGACGGCTCCATCGCCTGCATCATGCCGTCGACGAACAGCCGCAAGCCCCGGTCGGTCGGCATGCGGCCGGCGCTGGTATGCGGGCTGGCGAGCAAACCGAGGCCTTCCAACTCGCCCATCACGCCGCGAATCGAGGCGGGGGAGAGGCTGAGGCCGGTGAGTTGCGCGATCGTCTTCGACCCGACCGGCGTGCCGCTGGCGAGATAGCTGTCGACGACGGCACGAAAAATGTCGCGCGCGCGATCGGTCAGTTCGGTGACGGGGGCGTGGCCATCGCTTTGATCTAGGGCGGATCCGGCGTCGTACAAAGGGGAATGCGCACCCCGACCACTCCGTCATCCTGACGAAAGTCAGGATCCAGAGCCACGGAGGACGGAACTCGGTTACTCTGGATCCTGACTTTCGTCAGGATGACGGGGAAGGCTGGCGAGCACGGAAACGAAAGGCTAGGCAGCGGGCAACCACTCACTTCCGTTAGGATAAGACTATGCGCCCATCCGGCCGCGCCCCAGACCAGATGCGTGCGATCACGATCGAGCCGCGCTTCACCAAGCATGCCGAAGGCTCCGTCCTGATCGGCTTCGGCGACACGAAAGTCCTCGTCACCGCCAGCGTCGAGGAGAAGGTGCCGCCGTTCATGCGCGGCAAGGGCGAAGGCTGGGTAACCGCCGAATACGGCATGCTCCCGCGCGCCACCAACACGCGCAACAACCGCGAGGCCGCCAAGGGCAAGCAGTCGGGGCGCACGCAGGAAATCCAGCGGCTGATCGGGCGTAGCCTTCGCGCGGTGGTCGACCTCAAGCTGCTCGGCGAGCGCCAGATCGTGATCGATTGCGACGTGATCCAGGCGGATGGCGGCACGCGCACCGCGTCGATTTCGGGCGGTTGGGTCGCACTGCGGCTCGCGATCGACGGCTTGCTGGCGAGCGGCAAGCTCACCGCCGACCCGCTGACGCAGAAGGTCGCGGCGATCAGCTGCGGCATCTACCAGGGCAATCCGGTGCTCGACCTCGACTATATCGAGGATTCGGGTGCGGATGCGGATGCGAACTTCGTGCTGCTCGAAAACGGCAACATCGCCGAGGCGCAGGCGACCGCCGAGGGCGCAACGTACGACGAGGAGGCGCTGCTTCGCCTGCTGCGTCTCGCACGGATCGGTTGCACGGACATCTTCGCGGCGCAGGCGAAAGCGGTCGCCAAGTGAGCGGCGAAGGCGAGGTGCCGCAGGCGATCCGCAAGCTCGCCCCCGGCAAGCTGGTCATCGCCAGCCACAACAAGGGGAAGGTTCGCGAGATTGCGGCGTTGCTCGAAGGGCGTGGGTTGGAAGTCGTCTCGGCCGCCGAGCTCGACCTGCCCGAGCCGATCGAGACGGGTACGACCTTCTTCGCGAACGCCGAATTGAAGGCGCGCTCGGCCGCTGATCTGTCGGGCTATCCCGCGCTCGCGGACGATAGCGGGCTATGCGTCGATGCGCTCGGCGGCGATCCGGGCGTCTACACGGCGGATTGGGCGGAAACCCCGAACGGTCGCGACTGGAACATGGCGATGCAGAAGGTCGAGGACGCGGTCGTCGCCAAGGGCCCGGACGCAACGCGCGGCGCGCACTTCGTCAGCGTGCTGGCGTTGGCATGGCCCGATGGTCACGTGGAATGGTTCGAAGGCCGTGCCGAGGGCACGCTGACCTGGCCGCCGCGCGGCAATGTCGGGTTCGGCTACGACCCGGTGTTCGTGCCGCTCGGCTACGACCAGACCTACGCCGAACTCCCGCACGAAACGAAGAACGCGATCAGCCACCGCACCGAGGCGTTCAAGCTGCTGGAAGCCGCGGTGTTCTGAGCGGCCCGGCGGGGAAGCCCTCGCCGTCCCGTCATCCTGACGAAAGTCAGGATCCAGAGCCATCAAGGGCACCGCCAGTTACTCTTGATCCTGACTTTCGTCAGGATGACGGTGGAGATGTGGTTCAGACTGCTAACGCCTGCTTCACCGGCCACGTCACCGCGGGCAGCGCCTCGAACGCCGGTTTTGCCAGCAGGTATCCCTGTATGTACCGCACGCCGAGACCCCGCAGCGCCTCGAACTCGCCGAGCGTCTCGACCCCCTCGGCGATCACCGTGATTCCCAGCGCCGTGCACATCCGCAGCATCCCCTCGACGATCATCCGCCGTGGCAAGCTCGTGTCGATGTCGCGGATCAGCTCCATGTCGAGCTTGATGATGTCCGGCTGGAACCGCGCGAGCAGGTTCAGCCCCGCATGCCCCGCACCGAAATCGTCGAGCGCGGTGCCGAACCCCATCTTCTTATACGTCGCGATGATGTTCGCAACGTGCGCGGGATCGAGCATCTCCTCGTTCTCGGTGAACTCGAAGATCAGCCGGTCGGTCGGCATCCCAACCGCGCCCGCGGTCTTGAGCGTCAACTGGATACAGGCCGCCGGCGAATAGACCGCGTTCGGCAGGAAATTGATCGACAGCCGTGCAGGCGTGTCGAGCAGCCCGGCCTTCACCGAGGCCTCGATAGCGCGCACCCGGCATTGCTGGTCGAACGCGTACAGGTTCTGCCCGTCGACCTGGCCCAGGACGCTCGCCGCCGACTGCCCCTCGGGCCCGCGCACCAGCGCCTCGTAGGCGAAGACCGTCTCCGTCTCGACATCGACGATCGGTTGGAACGCCATCGAGAAGGCGAACGACAGGCCAGCGCCATCACGACATCCGACGCAACCGATACGGGGAACATCGGGTTGGGGTAGTGGTTTCATTAAAGCAGGTTAGCCGAAACCACTTAATAAAATACCACCGCTCCAGAACTACCAGCTTGCTTCAGATCAATAAGCGCGCTCGCCGAACACGTTGCCGGGCGGGGAGTAACGGCACACCAGATAGTCGTCGGTCTTGTTGCTCGCCATCGCGCAGCCGACCTGGGTGGATCCACGCCACACGATCTGCGTATAGTGCGCGACGTCCTCGAATTTGCCGGTGCGGCTGAATCCGGGCGTAGGCATGTTGATGAAATCACGCTTCTCGGCGACCCAGTGTCCCATCATCTCCGTGTACGCATAGGCGTAGCGCGTGCCGGTCCACAAATTCTCGCCTTCGCGCGTCATGCCCTGCGGTTGCGGCGCGTGCGCGAATTTCCGCGTGCGCGCCATCTCCTCGGCATAGGCGCGCGCAGTGGTCGCCAGCGTGTCGCTCCAGGTCAGCGGCGCCACGCCGACAGCAGCGCGTGCGGCGTTGTGGCCGTCCATCATCGCGGTCTTGAGCAGGCTCGCCCCGCGCGATGCCGGCGCCATCGATTCGCGCGGCTCGACGACTCGCTCGGGCCCCTGCGCACAGCCTGCCAGCAACAACGCCCCGACGATCGCCAAACCCATCCGTGCCGTCATTGCGCTTCCTTCGACCGCTCCGTGCGACCATATGCGCGAGATAATGCCCGTCTTCGAAACACCAAGCCCCCGCTCTGATTCCCCGGGCGACCTCGCGCTCTACGTCCACTGGCCGTTCTGCGTGTCGAAATGCCCGTATTGCGACTTCAACAGCCATGTTCGCGAAGAGGTGGACCAGGCGGCGTGGCGGGATGCGCTGCTCACCGACCTCGCGCATGAAGCGCGGGTGTTGCCGGGGCGCAAGTTGCAGTCGATCTTCTTCGGCGGTGGCACGCCCTCGCTGATGCCGCCCTCGACCGTGGCTGCCGTGCTGAATGCAGCGGAGAAGGCTTGGGGGTTCGCCGACGGGATCGAGATCACCCTGGAGGCAAACCCGTCTTCGGTCGAGGCAGCGCGATTTGCGGACCTGGCGCACGCTGGCGTGAACCGAGTGTCGCTCGGGCTACAATCGCTCGACGATCAAGCGCTGAAATTCCTCGGCCGCGCGCATGACGTGAACGAGGGCCAAGCCGCGCTCGCTACCGCGCAGAGCGTATTCCCGCGCGTGAGTTTCGACCTGATCTACGCGCTCCCCGGCCAGCGGCTCGACGATTGGCGCGCTGAACTGGCGCGCGCGCTCAGCCTGGGGACGGAGCATCTCTCGCTGTATCAGCTGACGATCGAAGCCGGCACGCGATTCGCCACCGAGGCGCTCGCGGGACGGATCGTGATCCCGGACGGCGACTCGGCGGCGGATCTGTTCGAGGCAACGCGTGCCGATACCGCAGCGGCAGGCTTGCCTGCGTACGAGACGTCGAACCATGCGCGACCGGGAGCGGAGAGCCGTCACAATCTCGCATACTGGCGTTACCAGGATTATGCCGGGATCGGGCCGGGTGCGCATGGCCGGCGCGGCGGGCTGGCGACGGTGCGGCGCAAGAAGCCGGAGAACTGGCTGGCCGCGATCGAGCGCAATGGTCACGGCATGGAAGTCGAGGATCCGCTGACTCCATCGACGCGCGCTACCGAGGCTTTGCTCATGGGATTGCGGCTCGCGGAAGGCGTTGATCTCGACCGCATCACCGCGCTCAACGACAGCATCGTGCCGGTGGATATCGCCGCAGTGGCACGGCTCGAGGCTCTTGGCTTGATCGTGCATACCCCCGGTCGACTGCGCGTCACCGACGCGGGCGCGTTGCTGCTCGACGCGATCCTGCCCGAGATCGTCACCGCCTGACCCGTCACCTTCGAACCTGCCTCGTCGGCGTCCGAGACGCGGTCACGTTCAGATTGGCGCAAGCGGGGATTTGCTCTAAGTGGCGGCAGCCCGGTTGCGCCGGGCCTCTTGCGAGTGGGAATTTGATGCGCTTTTTCGTCGGAATGTTCGCGTTGCTCGGGTGCCTGGTCACGGTGCCGGTCGCGGCGCAGAAGAAGGAAGTCGTGGCGCCTGCCGTTCGCGCGACGCCGCCGCTGACCACGGATACGCAGAATCTGCTGCTGCTCGACCTGTCGACGGGTGGGCGCGTGACGATCTGGCTGCGGCCCGATGTCGCACCGCTGATGGTCGAGCGGATCAAGACGCTGACCCGCCAGCATTTCTATGACGGCCTCGCGTTTCACCGCGTGATCGACGGCTTCATGGCGCAGGGCGGCGATCCCAAGGGCGACGGCACCGGTGGCTCGACGCTCCCCGATCTCAAGGCCGAGTTCAACTACCTGCCGCATGTCCGCGGCGCAGTGTCGGCGGCACGGTCGGACAAGGAGGACAGTGCGAACAGCCAGTTCTTCATCGTCTTCCAGCCGCGCCTCAGCCTCGACAAGAAGTACACCGTGTTCGGTCGCGTGATCGATGGGATGCAGTATGTCGACGCTATCCAGCGCGGCGAGCCGCCGGCGAACCCGTCGCGGATCGTCCATGCGTATATCGCGGCGGACAATCCTCCGGCGTATGTCGCCGGCCCACCTGCCCCTGCGCTGGGTGCGCCGGTGACGTTGCCGGGAACGGCGTCTGGTCCGAACGCGGCAGCGCCCAAGCTCGCGCCAGCTGCTCGCAAGGCGCCCACTGCCAAGCCTGCGGCCAAGAAGGCCCCCGCCAAGAAGTGAGACTCCGTTGAACGTCGACCTATTCGACTTCGACCTGCCGACCGACAACATCGCGCTACGCCCCGCGGCGCCGCGCGATGCTGCGCGGATGCTGGTGCTCGAAGGTGACGCGACCCGCGATGCGGGCGTGTCCGACCTGCCGTCGCTGTTGCGGCGCGGCGACATGCTCGTGTTCAACGATACGCGTGTGATCCCGGCGCAGCTGGACGGGCGGCGCGGCGACGCGAAGATCGGCGCGACCTTGCACAAGCGCGAGGGGCCGCGGCGATGGCGCGCGTTCATCCGCAACGCGCGGCGGCTGCGCGATGGCGATGTGATCGACTTCGGCAACGGCGTCAGCGCAGCGGCGGTCGATCGCGAGGACGATGGCAGCTACGCGCTGGTGTTCGCGGGCGACGAGCCGGTCGAGCTGTTGCTGGAACGCGCGGGCCATATGCCCCTGCCCCCGTATATCGCCGGCAAACGCCCGACCGACGAACGCGATGCGGACGATTACCAGACGATGTTCGCGTCCGAGCCGGGAGCTGTCGCCGCACCGACGGCGGCGCTGCATTTCACGCCGAAGCTGATGGCGGCGCTTGAGGCGGCGGGAATCGAGCATGCGACGCTGACCCTGCATGTCGGCGCGGGCACATTCCTCCCCGTGAAGGCGACCGACACGACCGAGCACAAGATGCACGCGGAATGGGGTCGGATCGATGCCGCGACCGCCGATCGGCTCAACGCGGTTCGCGCGAACGGTGGTCGTGTGATCGCGGTCGGGACGACGTCGCTGCGGCTGATCGAGAGCGCGACCGGCGAGGACGACGTCATTCGCCCGTTCGATGGCGACACCGCGATCTTCATCACGCCCGGATACCGGTTTCGTGGCATCGATGGCTTGATGACCAATTTCCACCTGCCGCGCTCGACGTTGTTCATGCTGGTGTCGGCATTGATGGGACGCGAGCGGATGCAAGCGGCGTATGCGCATGCGATCGCTGAAAAGTATCGTTTCTACAGCTATGGCGACGCCTCGCTTCTGCTGCCATGACGGGCGGCATGCTGCTCGCCCTCGCTCTGCTCCAGGCTATCGTCGCCGCACCGCCGCCCGCCGGCACGCCGCAACCGCCCGCGACGATCTTCGCCGAGCCCGCCGCAATGTTGATCGCCGCGTGCGATGCGAATGGCGATGGGCGCGTGACGCAAGGAGAGCTGACTGCGGGCGTCGCGCGGAGCTATGCCACTGCCGAGGGTGCTGCGTCGGGGTCGATCGGGTATATCGCCTATGCCGATTGGGCGCAGGCGTGGCTGGGCGACCGCAACGCGCTGCCGAGCCCGTTCGAAGTCGATCGCGACGGCGACAACCGAATCACGCTCGCCGAACTCCAGGCGCGGTTCGCGCAGTTCTTCACGCGGTTCGACCGCGACAAGGACGGCGTGCTGACCCGCGCCGAACTCATCACAATCCGCGGCGCGCCGGTCGGCGATCGCTACGGCATCCGCAAGAAAAACTGAGTCCATGACCACCCGTCCCCGCTTCGACTTCACCATATCCGCCACCGACGGCAAGGCGCGCACCGGCGTCATCGCGATGCAGCGCGGCGACATCCGCACGCCCGCGTTCATGCCGGTCGGCACTGCGGCCACCGTCAAGGGCATGAAGCCCGCCGACGTGGTGGGCGCGGGCGCGGACATCATCCTTGGCAACACCTATCATTTGATGCTGCGGCCGGGTGCGGAGCGGGTTGCCAAGCTGGGCGGACTGCACGCGTTCTCGGGGTGGTCGAAGCCGATCCTGACCGATTCCGGTGGCTATCAGGTGATGAGTCTCGCCGACCTGACCAAGCGCTCCGAGGAGGGCGTGTCGTTCAAGTCGCACCTCGACGGCACGCGGCATCTGCTCAGCCCCGAGCGCTCGATCGAGATCCAGCGGCTGCTCGGCTCGAACATCGTCATGGCGTTCGACGAACTTGTGCCGACGACCTCGACGCGCGAGGTGCAGGCCGCGGCGATGGAGCGATCGATGCGCTGGGCCAAGCGGTCGCGCGCAGCGTTCGACAGCGGCGAAGAGCACGCCGAGAACAACGCGATCTTCGGGATCCAACAGGGTGCGCTGAACGAGGGCTTCCGGAAGTCATCGGCGGATGCGCTGATCGATATCGGCTTCGATGGCTATGCGGTCGGCGGGCTGGCGGTCGGCGAGGGGCAAGAGGCGATGTTCGGCTGTCTCGACTTCGCGCCGGACCAGTTGCCGGTGGACAAACCGCGCTACCTGATGGGCGTCGGCAAGCCCGACGACATCGTCGGTGCGGTCGAGCGCGGGATCGACATGTTCGACTGCGTGATGCCGACTAGGTCCGGGCGGACCGGCCAGGCGTTCACGCGGACCGGGCCGATCAACATCCGCAATGCGAAGTTCGCCGAGGACATGGGGCCGCTCGACCCCGCCTGCCCCTGCCCGGTTTGCGCGACCTGGGGTCGGGCGTATCTGCATCACCTCGTCCGGTCGGGCGAAATGCTTGGCGCAATGCTCATGACGGAGCATAACATCTGGTTCTACGAAACGCTGATGGCGGATCTGCGGGCGGCGATCGCCTCGGGGACGCTGACGCAGTTCGCGAATGATTTCCGTGGCGTGTATGCCCGGAAGAGTGAAGGAGAGCCCAAGTGACCATCAAGATCGACAGCGACACCCCGAACGAGATCCTCGCCGCCGCGAAGGAGGCGAAGTTGCAGGCCGAAGCCGCCGCGCACAACGCCGCGGAGAAGGCGAAGAGCTGGCCGCTCGCGAAGATCGGTCTGGGCGTCGGCATCGGCTCGGCGGCGATCGCGGGCGCTGTGCTGTTCGCGAACCGCAACAAGTAAGGATCTTTATGCGCCTCCTCCGCTCCGCGTTGCTGCTTACCGCAGCATGTTTCCCCGTAGCGGCGGTGGCGCAGACCGCACCTTCCCAGGTCTCCGTAAAGCCGATTGCCTATACTGAGCGCACCTTGCCGAACGGCCTGCGCGTCTATGCGATCCGTGACACGGGCACACCGAACGTGTCGGTGCAGGTCTGGTACGACGTCGGATCGAAGGACGATCCCAAGGGCAAGTCCGGGTTCGCACACATGTTCGAACACCTGATGTTCAAGTCGACGCGCAACCTCGTGTCGGAGCAGATGGACCGGCTGACCGAGGATGTCGGCGGCTACAACAACGCGTCGACCAACGACGACTATACCAATTATTACGAGGCCATTCCGGCCAACCACCTCCAGCGGCTGTTGTTCGCGGAGGCCGACCGGATGGCGAGCCTCGTCGTCGAGCCCAAGAGCTTCGGGTCGGAGCGCGACGTGGTGAAGGAGGAACTACGCCAGCGGACGCTCGCCCAGCCTTACGGCAAGCTGTTCTCGATCTATTATCCCGAGCTCGCCTATCAGGTTCACCCGTATGCGCGACCAGGGATCGGCAGCCTGGAGAATCTGGAAGCCGCCGGGATCGACGACGTCCGCGCCTTCCATGCGACCTATTATCGGCCGGACAATGCGATCCTCGTCGTGTCCGGCAATTTCGATCCGGCGCAGCTCAACGGCTGGGTCGACCAGTATTTCGCGGGCATCAAGAAGCCGACCGCGGCGATCCCGCGCGTGACGGTGGCGGAGCCGGCGCGGACAAAGGCCATCACGCGGACGGTGTACGAGCCGAACACGCCGTTGCCCGCGGTGCTGGTCAGCTATCACCTGCCGCCGGATCGCGACGCCGACATTCCCGCGCTGATGGTCCTGAAGGCCGTGCTGGCAACGGGCGAGAGCTCGCGGTTGTACGAGAGCGTCGTGTACCGCGATCAGCTCGCGCAGTCGGCCGAGGCCTTCCTCGATACCAAGCAGGCGACCGGCAACATGGTCGTCTACGCCATCCTCGCCGGCGGCAAGACGGTCGAGGCGGGCGAAACCGCGTTGAAGCGGGAGATCGCGCGGTTCCGCGATACGCCGGTGACTGCCGCCGAACTGGCCGAGGCGAAGAACGAGATCCTGACCCAGTCGATCCAGTCGCGCGAGACCGCCGAGGGGAAAGCGAGTACGCTGGCGTCGGCGGTACTGGTCGACGGTGATCCGCAAGCAGCGGACAAGCAGCTCGCGGCGATTGCGCGGGTAACGGCGGCGGATATCCAGCGCGTGGCGCGGAAGTATCTGGGCGAGAACCAGTCGGCGACGATCCGGTACATGCCGCTTGCCGCCAAGCCCGCGGCCGGCGTTACCGATACGATCGCGATAGCGCCGACCGTGCAGGTTGCCGACCTGAAGGCGCCTGCGAACATCGCAATCGTGACGCCCGCGCCTGAGGGGCAGCGCGTCCAGCCGCCCGCACCGAGCGCGTCGGTTTCCCCGACGATCCCGCAGCCGGTGGAGACGCGGCTCAGGAACGGCATGCGGCTGGTGACGGTCGAGCGGCACGACCTGCCGATCGTCACCGCGTATCTGGTGACCGCCGGTGGTGCGGCGACCGATCCGGCGAACCGCGCGGGCGTCAGCAGCCTGTCGGCGGAATTGCTCACCAAGGGTACGAAGACGCGCTCGGCCACGCAGATCGCGCGCGCGGTCGAGGGGCTTGGCGGCTCGATCGGCAGTTCGGCGGGGAGCGATGGCGCAGCGGTCGACGTGACCGTGAAGTCGGACCAGCTCGCACCGGCGATGGCGATCCTCGCGGATGTCGCGATCAACCCGGCGTTTGCGTCCGAGGAAATTGAACGCGCGCGGACGCAACAGATCGACGCGGTAACGCTGACGTTGAAGGATCCGGCGCAGGTCGCAGGGCTCGTCGCGGACCGGGCCGTCCTCGGCGCGTCGCCTTATGGCGCACCGAACGGAGGCACCCCGCTGTCGCTCAAGGCGATGACGCGAAACGACATTACCGCGGCGTATGCGCGGAGTTTCCAGCCGGGTCAGGCGACGCTGATCATGGTCGGCGACGTCACCGCGGCGCAAGCGAAGACGTTTGCCGAGGCACAGTTCGGCGGGTGGAGATCGGGCGGCGCCGTGGCGGCCGCCGCGCCCCAGGTCACCTACCCGAAGCCTCGCGTGATCGTCGTCGACATGCCCGAAGCGGGTCAGGCGGGCGTCGTGGTGGCGCGGCCGGCAATCGCGCGGAACGATCCGCGCTATTATCCTCTGGCGGTCGGCAACACAGTGCTCGGCGGCGGCTTCTCGTCGCGGTTGAACCAGGAAATCCGGATCAAGCGCGGGCTGGCCTATGGCGCGGGCAGCGGGCTCGATGCGGGCAAGACGCAGGGCACCGTCGCGGCGCGGACGCAGACCAAGAACCCGACCGCCGCCGAGGTGGTGACGCTGATCGCCGCCGAGATGACGCGAATGGGGTCCGCCCCCGTCCCTGCCGCTGAACTCGACACGCGCAAGGCGGTGCTGGTCGGCAATTTCGGGCGCGGAATCGAGACCACGTCGGGGGTTGCCGGGATCCTCGGGGCGTATGTCCAGAACGGCGTGCCGCTGGGCGAACTGCAACGCTACACCGGTGCGGTCGGTGCGGTCGATCCGGCGTCGGTGCAGGCCGCTGCGGTCGCGTTGCTAGACCCGAAAGCGGCCAGTATTGTCGTCGTCGGCGATGCCAAACAGTTCATCGAGCCCTTGCGCAAGGCCTATCCGAACGTCGAGGTGATCCCCGAGGCTGCCTTGAAACTCGATACCGCAACCTTGCGCTGACGATCTTCGCCTGAACGCACCGCCTCGTGTAGCATTCCGCTGCCGATTGGGACGATCGTCCCGCGGTGGGACGGACGGAATCGGCGGGCGATCCTGCGCGCGATATCGGTTACACGGAATCTTCATGCTCGTCGGGGCATTTCCCCCGTGGACAGATTTCGAGGTGGCAGGGTGCGCGTTCGGGTGCAGACGGTTCGGGCGATGCATCGCATATGGTTGGCGATGGTCGCCACGGTGCTGGTGATCGGCGCCGGCATGTCTGCGCACGCCGCGCTGCGCGGAATCTCTGCCCGGAATGCCGCGCGGGACCGGACGATGGTCGCGACGGCGACGCCCATTCCGGTGTCGGCCCCCTCCCCGATCAGGAAATCGCGGCACCTGCGAGCGGTGTCACCGGCACGATCGACCTGCCCGCCTTGCCGATTCCAGCCGGGGCGGCGCTCGATGCCGGCGTGGTCCCGGCGCGGCCCTTCTCGATGGCGGGCGCGTCGGCGATCGACCGCGACCGCGCGATCCAGTGCCTGACCGCCGCAATCTACTACGAAGCCGCCTCCGAACCCGATTCAGGGCAGCAGGCGGTGGCGCAGGTCATCCTCAACCGCGCGCGCCATCCTGCCTTTCCAGGGACGGTATGCGGCGTGGTGTACCAAGGCTCCGAGCATGCCGGCTGCCAGTTCAGCTTCGCCTGCGACGGGGCGATGGCGCGTATGCCGGCGCGGGCCGCGTGGCTACGCGCGGCACGGGCGGCGGGCATGGCGCTCGCGGGCTATGTCTACGCGCCGGTCGGGCTGGCGACGCATTACCACACCTATGCGGTGACGCCGGCGTGGAACCGCAGCATGGTGATGACCGACGTGGTCGGCGCGCATTTCTTCCATCGCTGGAAGGGGTATTGGGGCACTTCGGCGGCGTTCACCCAGCGCTATGCCGGTGGCGAACCGCTCCCGGGACCGCACATGATGGTGCAGCCGATCACTCCCTCGACGCCGACGCCGCAAATGATCGCCGCGGCAACGGCGGCGGCAGTTGCGGTCTCGGCATCGTCTGCACCGGTGGTGGTTGCGGACGCCAAGCCCGCCTACGCCAAGACGACTGCCGCCGTTGCCGCTGACATGCTGCCACCTGAATCGCAAATCCTCGACCGGTGGAAAGACTCCGGTAAGCCGCTGAAATAGCGGCGGCGTCGATCTTCACCTGACTAGGGCATTCTGAACGCCCCTCAACCTTGCTGCCGAGCTTCGCTGCGGGCGCTCCTCCCCCTGTTGAGATAGGGAGAATGCTCGTTCAGCTTCCGGTGGTCACCGCAGTGCCAGAAGATTGACTCGCACGGACGCGCGGAGGACGCTGAGGTGGTTCGCTCGGGGTGATGGAGCTGGTTTTACCAGAGTTTTGAGAACCTCCGGTTCGACTGGGAACCTCCGCGCTCTCTGCGCCTCTGCGCGAACCCATTCTCCCTTCAGCTTTTTACTTCCGGACTAGGAAAGCAAAACCCGAGCGCATCGCTGCACCCGGGTTCAATTTACCTCAACCGAGATCCGTACGCACTTATTCAGCGGGGACCATCGACGGGGTGCCGATCATCATGCGTTCCCCACCGGGAGGGGCAGCTTCGCGCGCCGCGCGGAGGATTTGGGTACGCTCGGCGCGTGAGGCCATGTCGTCCCAAGCCTTTTCGGCGCGGCGGCAGCGATCCCGGACGTTGTCGAGGAGGGCGGCATCGCCGTTGCGACGCTCTTCATCAGCGCGGGCCCGGTAAAATTCTGGATTATCGGCCATGCTGGTGCGCTCCTGCGGGAAATTTCAAAGGGGTGATGCGGCGACCATGATGGCCGCCGCATCGCAACCGAGATCAGGTTGGCGGACCGTAATCCGCCAGCGAGATCAATCGGCTGGCTGGAGGTTCACGGCCGACTGCTTGCCACGCTTGTCGGGCTCGAGCTCGTAGGTGACGCGCTGGTTCTGGTTCAGCGTCGGCATGCCGGCGCGCTCAACCGCGGTGATGTGCACGAATGCATCGTTGCCACCGCCATCCGGCGCGATGAAGCCATAGCCCTTGTCGGCGTTGAAAAACTTGACGGTTCCGGTGATAGCCATGAAGTGGCTCCTTCTTAGTAGAGAGTAACCCGACGTTCGGGCGACCCGTGCCGCGGAGCAGGGAAAGAAGGAGAAAGGTGCCGCAAAGCGCCAAGAACCGTCGATATGCGACTGTAGCTGAACGCTATATGGGCCAAGACCGCCCGAATTGCAAATCTTGCCGGTAAAATGGGTCAAGAACTGCGTCGATTACCGCACATAATATTTTTGCACGCAACGCCATCAACGGCGAGAATTTAGAACGACCGGCGCCGATATTTCGGCGCCGGTCGAGGGATTTAACGGCAGCGGGTGTCGTTGCTGGAGCGATCCACCGCGCGTCCGGCGAGCGCACCGCCGGCAGCACCGAGAACGGTGCCGAGCAGGCCCGAGCCACCGGGAGCGATGACGTTGCCGAGCACGCCGCCCGCGACTCCGCCAACGATCAAGCCAGTGGTGCCGTCGTTGCGGCGGCAATAATACCGGCCGTCATTGCCGCGATAGACGCGGTCGTTGCGCGACAGACGGCGCTCGCGGTAGCGGCGGTCGTCGCGGTAATAGCGACCGGCATCGTAGCCGCCGTACGCTGGGTCGACGCGGTTATAGTCGTAGGAGCGATAGCGCGGGTCGACGCCGTAGCGGCTGCCTCCATCGCCGACGCAGCCGGCAACAAGGGTGGAGGCGGCCAGCAGGCCCAGCATCGCAACGCGCATGTCGTGTCCTTTCAGGGGGTTGATACTGAAGGCGTAATGATCAGCGCCGGGGTTTGGTTGCCGGCGCCAATCGCAGCTCAGTCCTTGAGGTTGGCGGGCACGGTGCCGCCGTTCTTCTCCAGCTCGCGCATCACGGCCTTGATCAGCCACATGTTCATCTCGGCGCTGCCGTCCTTGGCCCCGGTATAGCCGAGCTCGGTGGCGAGCTCCTTGCGGTTGTCGAGGCTCGAATCGAGATCGAGCAGCTTCATCAGATCGACGATCGAGGTGCGCCAGTTGAGATCGGACCCCTTCTTGGAGGCGATACCCGAGAGAACGGCCTCGACATCGACCGACTGGGCGGGCGCGGCGGGCGCCGCCTGCGGAGTCGGGGCGGCAGTCGTCGGCGTTGGCGTCGGCGCGGGCTGGGCTGCGGTGGTCTGCGGCGCGGGCGCTGGAGCCGGTGCGTCGGCCTTGGGCGTGCCGAAATGGCCGCTGCCGAGCGGGCCGTGCTCACCGAAGATGGCGGACTTGATCTTGCTGAAGATGCTCATGGGGATCCCTGTCGTATAAGAGTCTGACGGCGGGAGAACGCCCGGTGGAGGATTTGGGTGCAGGCGCCGCGACCGGGGGCGACGGAACGTCCAGGCGCTGCGGCTGGCCGGGATCGAGACCCGCGCGCGCGCCGGGCGCCGGTGCGACCGGTTCGTCGCAGCCAAGCGGATCGAAACTCGCCGCCAACGTGGTGATGCGATCCGTATCGGTGGCGCCGGCCGCCTCGGCGCCCGCTTCGTCGACGAGACCGCCGTCGATCGCATAGGCGACGAACCATGTATCGCGGTCGACGCCCTCGGTGATCGTCCGCTCGGCGACCTCGCGGTCGCGTGGCGTGTCGAGGATGATCGCCTCCTCGTCCGACCACTCGCGGCTGTACGTGTCTTCGCCGAACAGGCCGTCTTCGGTATTGAAAAACGGATCCGGCGGCGGAAAACAGGTCCGCCAGCCCTGCGATATGGAGTCGAACCAGACCGGATGAACGCCGTCGCGACCATCCTGGTCAAAGTGAAGTACAGGAAGTGCAGACGCTGGCGCGCTTTCGACAGCGGGCTTCAGGTCGGGATCGAGCGCCGGATCGGGTGCCGGTTCGGGAGCGGGGTCCGGCGCCAATTGCAGCAGGCCGGCGGCTTCGGTGCGCGACCATTGCGCGGCCGTCCAGTCGGCGCGGGCGGCGGGATCGAGATCGCTGACGTCGATCCCGGAGGCTACGCCGGCGGCGCTGCGCAACCAGCGGTCGGCACGGGCGAGCGCGAGGATCGGCGCCATCGCTGCTTCGGCTGCGCTCGGCGCTGATCCCGTTCCTGGCCCCGCCCCCGCCTGTATGGCGTCGGCGTCGAGGCGTTCGCCGAGGAACAGGCCGGCGCGGGCGGGGCCGGCGTCGCGCGCGATGATGTCGAGGAAGGCGTCGAATTCGGCGGCGACCATGCGGGTGGCGGCGTTGGCGGTCTCGGTGGCGTCGGCCCATTCGCAGTATCGCTGCGAGCAGCAAGGGGACGATCGAGGCGGTTGAGCAAGGACATGGCGAGGCGGTTGTCGTAGCGGTGGCGCTCGATCACTTCACCGTCGGGCCTGGTGACGCGCTCGGTCTGGCCGGCGATCGCGCGGAGGAACAGCGTTTCGGCGACGATCGGCCGCGCGACCAGCTTGGCGGCGTCCCAGCCTAGCGCGAATGCCGCGCCCGCCGCGCGGCGTCGCAGCGTGTAGGCGGCACCGGGCGAGAGGCCGACGCTGGCGCTCGCTTCGTCGACGGTGGCGCCCTCGGCGATGCGTTCGAGGAAGCCGCGCTGGCGATCCGGGGTCCAGCCGTCGCTGCGCTGGGTGTAGCGGGTCGGGGTGGCTGGGATGTAGGCGCGCGGGGCGTTGTCGGCTTGCGCCTCGGCTTGCGGGGGTACGGGGTGATCGGGGGCGGTTTGCGAGGGGGCTGCGGGTTGGCCGGCTTGCTCGGTGGCTTGATCGATGCCGGGCTCCTGGAGAGCGGCGGTCACTTGCGCATGGTCCGGGCGAGCGCGGTTCAGCGGTCGCGGTTGGCGGCGATCTCGGGCGATACGGGGATGCGGGTGCCGATGCGGCCGGCGTCGACATGTGCTTGCCAGGCCATGACGTGGCGGACCGCGTCTGGGAGATGGTCGGGGATCGGGGGTTCGTAGCGTGGCCTGGGGGCGGGCGCGGCGCGCGTTGCGATGTAGCATGACGGCGGGTCGGCCGGGGTGGGTGCGTTCGCCATGATCGATCCTCGTTGCGGAGAGGACCGATCAGGTATGCCGGATCGGGGTGTGTAGGACAGCGGTTTCGGGGGGCGGGACGCGTCGGCGGTTGGAGCTGCTGCCTTGTTCCCCCGCGAACGCGGGGGCCCAGGAGCCACGATCGCTGTCCTGCTTGATCCTGGGCTCCTGCCTTCGCAGGAGAACAAGGATGGGGGTTATGCCCTCCCCCGTCATGTCGGACCCTTCGGCTTTGGTCAGGAGAGCCTTGGTTCGGTATCCACCGTTCCGCACATCGCCGCTATCGAGTTCGCGGGGCCGTGGACGCCGGAACCGGTCCAGGGTGTCGGAGCAAGGGTGGTGGCGTCGGAATCAGCTTCGACCGTCGGGCCATTCTGATCCTCCCCCGCCAGGGGGAGGTGGCACCGCAGGTGACGGAGGGGAGGACACGGAACCCGGGTAGTCGCCCCTCCCCCTCCGTCTGGCAAGCGCCAGCCACCTCCCCCTTGCGGGGGAGGATCAGGAAAGCGCGTCAGCCGAGCGTCGAACCGCGATCCGCGGCGAACGACGGGGCCGGGCCGGTCGCGGGGCGGAGCGACTCGCGCTCGGCCTTGGTGGGGACCGCGGTGGGATCGGGGCGGAAGGCGTCAGGCGCGCGATCGGTCGCACCCGGGCGGGGTTTGTCGAGCGCGAGATCGGGCGCGGCATGCTCGGCGGGGTTGGCCTTCGAGCGCAGGAACACCACCAGCAACGCACCCCCGAGACCGATCGCCGCGGCCCCGATCGACAGCGCGTTGATGCCGAACGTCTTGGCGTTTGGCTTGGGGCTGGGGGCGGGCTTGTGCGGGTGAGGCTTGGTCATGGGAATGTCCTTTGATGCAGCCTCGGAAACGGACGGTCGGTGGCAGGGGTTCCGCTTTGCGCTGGCGACCGAGATGCGTCCGTTACCGATGCGATTACCCTTACTGACTGTGATGCCACGCTATGCTCTCATTGCCGGCGGCATTATTGTAGTTACATAAAGGGTCGGATGTGGAGATCAGCTTCGACCCGGTAAAACGCGCGTGGACGCTGGCGGAGCGAGGGCTCGATTTCGCCGATGCGGGCAAGGTGTTTGCGGGGACGGAGTTCGAGGACTAGCGCGTCGCGTATTCCGAGCGGCGCTATTCGACGATCGGCATGCTCGAAGATCGCATGGTCGTGGTAATATGGGTCGACGCCGAAGACGGTAGGCGCGTCATATCGATGAGGAACGCCAATGCCCGAGAACGCACGCGATTTGAACGCTACCTCGCTTGATCCGAACGACGACGCGCCGGAGTGGACGGACGAGATGTTCGAACACGCCGAGTTGGCGGTCAACGGCAAGGTGATACGGCCGGCGACGGGCTATCTGGGGCCGAACGGCGTCGTGAAGGGCCGCCCTCCCCTGCGCGACCGGGCTAAGCAACAGGTGACGTTGCGGCACGACCCGGACGTGCTGGCGAAGTTTCGCGAGGGCGGGCCGGGGTGGCAGGGGCGGATCAATGCGGCGTTGCGAAAGGCGGCGGGTTAAACTCAAACGTTTTGCGCCGCCGCCTTGTAAATCATGAATCAAATAGCCGTTCGACGAAACGCCGGTCTTGGTGAGCGTTCCGGCTATCGAAAGATTCCCCTTCTAGTCTAACCGCTTCGGCTAGTCTAATCTCAGCTTCTAAAACTTCTTTCATAAACGCGGTGCGATCACGACACGCGGTTATTAAATTCTCGGCATAAGTCCGCTGCGCATTGTCATTAGTTAGATGAGGGACCGCGCCAAATTTTCGACGGATCATTAACGCTATAATAAAGCGAAACTTGTAAAGTACGGGACGCGCTTTTCCAACGCAAAGCTTTTCAAGCTCACGGAGGAGTACGGCGGCAGCAAGGTAAGGCCACAACGAATGACCATCAACATACATCGTGTCTTCGTATTTGTTTAACAACACGCCATAGTAGTCATTCGCATCAACGGGTCGCTCCAGAATACAACTCACAAAAGCGTTAGTCAAAAACGTAAGAGTTACAATATTCTGAGTGGTATACGTCGTGTCGGCGTATTATCGCTTACGTCTCTCATAAACTAGCTTCTGGTCAGGCAGTGCCTCTGAACTAAAAAAGAAGCGTTCTATCTTTTTATGAAAGTCACTTAAAACCGCGAACGCCTCGTCCTTTACCTCTGTCTGCCTGTTTGTTGCTCTAACAATTTCGTTAATAAGATCCCGTTCCTCAGCCTCGATAAGCTTCACAGGCAAAGAGGTTTCCGCATCAATCTGGTCCTGATACTCAAAAACCAGGTGACTAGTTTGGCAGCCATTCACAATTTGGTAATCGCTAAGCGTGAAATCCTTACCCACGATCTTTATATTTCGAGCAACAATAGTAACGCCATTATTGAGCGCCGCCAACCGTCCCTGCTTTTCTTTTGAAGTTAATGTCTGAGCTATCTCATCATTAACCGGATTTCGACTGAGAAAATCACGAACGTTTTCATTAAATAAAGCCTTGTGAAGCTTTCCGTCAGAGTTCGATAGCAATTTCACAAGTTCTGAGCAGGGCAAAACGCCTAGATACGCCTGTCGTATGCCTTTAATAGCAGGAAGTGACGCATACTCATTTATGCGAACCTCCTTTTCGACGCGAAGATTTATTTCCTGGTAACGACTTTGCAGTTTATCAGCGTCGACAAATTCGAACGATACGCTCGAAAAAAGATTGAACGACATTAGGTCATCTCGACCTGATTCTACACGAGCCCGAATAACTGGATCATTTTTGAAATTACCCGCATAGCAATAATATAGACTAAGGGCAGGCTTAGATCTCATTTTTACACTATTTACAAATATATGATCCGATAAAAACCTCTTAGAAGCTATACTATCGTTTGCTGGCTGATATCTCGGGCCAAAAACTCTCTTACGCCCTGAAAAAAGCTACCAATTTCTGCTGCATTCAGTTTTTTAGACGTCTTTGCTTGTATGAAAGCAAAGTCCGCATCGATCCTTTGACGACCAACGATCTCATCCACCTGTGCCGGAGTCACGACCGGGATATCGTTTAAGTAAACACCGACTGCATCGATGGCGGTATCTAAGCCACCCGCTACAACAACATCTTCGAGCACCGTATGGTCGGAAAAATCGCGCAAGAATACGCAATAGCTCGAAAAGTATTCAAAAACATCCGCTTCTTTATGACTTTCCAAGTTATAGTTTTTTGAAAAGTCCTGCAGGTAAGACTGAAGTATGGGGTCGTCGATCATATCCACTCCTTGTTTCGAGCCTTGTACCTCGAAATTAGCGGCGCACAACCTAACCTCCTATCGCCACCCGCTTCTCCAGCAACGGCGCCAGATACTTCCCCGTAAAGCTGCCCTTGGCCTTTGCCACCTTCTCCGGCGTGCCTTCGGCGACGATCTCGCCGCCCTTGACGCCGCCTTCGGGGCCCAGGTCGAGCACCCAGTCGGCGGTCTTGATGACGTCGAGATTGTGTTCGATCACGACGACCGTGTTGCCTTGCTCGACCAGCGCGTGGAGCACTTCGAGCAATTTCCGCACGTCCTCGAAGTGGAGCCCGGTGGTGGGTTCGTCGAGGATGTAGAGCGTGTTGCCGGTGGCGCGGCGCGAGAGTTCCTTGGCGAGCTTGACGCGTTGCGCTTCGCCGCCCGAGAGCGTCGTCGCCTGCTGGCCGACCTTGACGTAGCCGAGGCCGACCTCGACCAGCATCGCCATCTTGTCGCGGATCGGGGGAACCGCCTTGAAGAACTCGGCGGCGTCCTCGACCGTCATGTCGAGCACGTCGGCGATCGAATGACCCTTGAACTTCACCTCGAGCGTCTCGCGATTGTAGCGCGCGCCGTGGCAGACGTCGCAGGTGACGTAGACGTCGGGGAGGAAGTGCATCTCGATCTTGAGCACGCCGTCGCCCTGGCACGCCTCGCAGCGGCCGCCCTTGACGTTGAAGCTGAAGCGGCCGGGCTTGTAGCCGCGCGCCTGCGATTCCGGCAGGCCGGCGAACCAGTCGCGGATCTGCGTGAAGCTGCCGGTGTAGGTAGCGGGGTTGCTGCGCGGGGTGCGGCCGATCGGCGACTGGTCGATGTCGATGACCTTGTCGAGATACTGGAGGCCGGTGATCTTGTCGTGCTTGCCCTGGACGATGCGCGCGCCGTTCAGCTCGCGTGCGGCGGCGGCGTAGAGCGTGTCGATCGTGAAGCTCGACTTGCCCGAACCGGAGACGCCGGTGATGCAGGTGAAGGTGCCGAGCGGGAGACTTGCGGTGACGCCGCGCAGGTTGTTCGCGACCGCGTTGTGGACGGTGAGCTTCTTGCCGTTGCCTTTACGACGCGTCGCGGGGACGGGGACCTCGCGCGTGCCGTTGAGATAGTCGGCGGTGATGCTGCCCTTGGACTTGAGGATCTGCTTCAGCGTGCCCTGCGCGACGACCTGGCCGCCGCGGACGCCCGCGCCCGGGCCCATGTCGATGATGTAGTCGGCGGTGCGGATCGCGTCCTCGTCATGCTCGACGACGAGCACGGTGTTGCCGAGATCGCGCAGACGGCGGAGCGTCTTGAGGAGCATGTCGTTGTCGCGCTGGTGCAGGCCGATCGAGGGCTCGTCGAGGACGTAGAGCACGCCGGACAGGCCGCTGCCGATCTGCGACGCGAGGCGAATGCGCTGGCTCTCGCCGCCTGAGAGCGTGCCGCTGGTGCGGTCGAGGTTGAGGTAGTCGAGGCCGACATTGTTGAGGAAGCCCAGCCGCTCGACGATCTCCTTGAGGATGCGTTCGGCGATCGCGTTCTGCTGGTCGCCGAGATGCTGCGGCATGTCGGTGAAGAACTGGAGCGCGTCGACCACGGACAGGTGCGTGGCGTAGGAGATGTCCTTCATCGCGATCTTGACCGCGAGTGCTTCGGGTTTCAGGCGCGCGCCGCCGCAGACTTCGCAGGGGGCGGCGGACTGGTACTTGCTGAGCTCCTCGCGCATCCAGGCGGAGTCGGTCTGGAGCATGCGGCGGTTGAGGTTGCCGATGACGCCTTCGAACGGCTTGGAGACGTCGTATTTCTTCTTGCCGTCGATGAAGGTGAGCGTGACGGGCTTGCCCTTCGAGCCGTGCAGGATGGTGCTCTGGACCTCCGGCGGAAGGTCGGACCAGGGCGTCTCGATGTCGAACTTGAACTCGCGCGCGAGGCTGCCGAGGACCTGCATGTAATAGGGCGATGGCGGGTTGGATTTCGCCCAGGGGACGACCGCGCCCTTCTTGATGCTGAGCATGTGGTTGGGGACGACGAGATCTTCGTCGAACAGCAGCTTCTCGCCGAGCCCGTCGCAGGCCGGGCACGCGCCTTGCGGGGCGTTGAACGAGAACAGGCGCGGCTCGATCTCGGAGATGGTGAAGCCGCTGACCGGGCAGGCGAACTTTTCGCTGAAGACGATGCGGCCGTCGGGGGCGTTGTTGCCGAGGATTTCGGACTTGGGGGTGTGCGGTTCGACCGGGTCGGCGGGGTCGACATAGGCGAGCCCGTCAGCGAGTTTCAGCGCGGTTTCGAAGCTCTCGGCCAGGCGCGTGGCGATTTCGCCGCCGACGACCAGGCGGTCGACGACGACTTCGATGTCGTGCTTGTACTTCTTGTCGAGCGCGGGGGCTTCGTCGATGTCGTGGATCGTGCCGTCGATGCGGACGCGCGCGAAGCCCGCCTTCTGCCACTCGGCGAGTTCCTTGCGGTACTCACCCTTGCGGCCGCGGACGACGGGGGCGAGCAGGTACAGGCGCGTGCCCTCGGGGAGCGCCATGACGCGGTCGACCATTTGGCTGACGGTCTGCGCCGCAATGGGTTCGCCGGTGGCGGGCGAGTACGGGATGCCGACGCGCGCCCAGAGCAGGCGCATATAGTCGTAGATTTCGGTGACGGTGGCGACGGTCGAGCGCGGGTTGCGGCTCGTGGTCTTCTGCTCGATCGAGATCGCCGGCGACAGGCCCTCGATGTGGTCGACGTCGGGCTTCTGCATCAGTTCGAGGAACTGGCGGGCGTAGGCGCTGAGGCTCTCGACGTAGCGACGCTGGCCCTCGGCGTAGATCGTGTCGAAGGCGAGGCTCGACTTGCCCGACCCCGACAGGCCGGTGATCACCGTGAGCGTGTCGCGGGGGATGTCGATGTCGACGTCCTTGAGGTTGTGCTCGCGCGCGCCGCGTACGGAAATCTTGGTCAGCATAAGGTGAGTTCTACTTCTGTTCTTGGCCGGATGCCAGTGCGGGAGATAGGAACGGCAACGGGATTCCGCCAGCGCACCACGTCGGTTCGCGTTCGATGCCAAATCCCCGAAACGGACCTATCTCGCCGCTGTGATTGGCGGTGAATAGGGTATCCACGGGTCAACGCTCCACAGGGCGTCCAGTTCGTAGCGTGCCGCGTGTATTTTACCGGCCGACCCTCGACCCACCGCACACTCGACGCGGTCCTCGCCCGTTCGGCCCTACAGGGGCAGTATTTTCATGGCTGATCTGCGCATAGTCCTCGAGATCGTAGTGTCGCATCTGAACGGCATCGCCGATTATGGCTTTGCCTTCGACGGGCAACCCGTCGCGACGAGTGGCGGTAAAGGTATCTTCAAGGCCGTACCTGACCGCAAGAAATTGCTCGAATGGGTGATGATCGGTGATCCCGGTGCCACCATGAAGGTCGAAATCCTGCGCAACGGCGCGGCGATCTATACCCGCGATGCATCGACGATCCCGCCCCCACTCGGGAAGGCCTATGATGCTTTCCTGATCGACGTGCGCTGATGCTGCCGGTCCGGATGCGTGCGATCAATGCTCTCGCTTTCGCCATTGGCCTGGCGGGACATGGCGATGCCTGGGCACAGTCTTCGCCTCCCACACCCGCGACGTTACCCGCTGAGGCCGGCGCTATATCGGCCGGGCCTGTCACGGCGCCGACGATGGCAGATTACCACCGCGCACTCGCCGCAGTTGAGCGCGCGGCGCAGGCGGCGACGCGAGCCGCCGGGGCTGCCGAGGCGGCGGCGCGGGACCTGCGCCTGATCGCCAGCGGCATGACGGCCGATGCATCGTCGGTAACGTCTGGGGCCGTGGGTAAGGTCGTGCCGGGGGCCGATGCGCCCGTCGTCACGGGAGCCAACGCGCAGGGCAAGCGATCGACAATTGGAAACATGATCGTCGATCATATCGCGGACAACAGGCTTCTGGCTTTGGAAGCGGTCGAATCCGGCTCCGCAAACGGGCCCAATGACCGCTTCCTTAAATCCAGCCCAACGCCCGATCTGCAATTCATCGCATCAAGCGAGGACAAGATCGCGAGCCTGTCCTGGACGCTCGACATCAGCGGTGTGCAGACCGGGAAGCGGCTGGCAGCCGATCATCTGACGATCACCGCCGCGAGCGATCTCGATTCGAGCCATGAAGCGAAGATATTAGGTTTGGACGGGTTTTCGGGCGGCACCGAGATCGCCCTATCCTATATCCATTATTCAACCGAGGCGGACTTGAATGGTACGGAAAAGCCAGAGGTCGAGCGCGCGCGGGAGAGTTGCCTGAACGCGAATGGCGACAAGGACGACGTGGCCCAGCTGTGCGATCCCTATAGCTTTCCGACCGGCGTATCGATGTTCGTCTTACGCTATTATCCGCAAGGGCTGCGCTCGATGATCAAGGCCGCGTTGCCCGGAAACGTCGATTTTTATGGTGTGCGAGTGGCGGCGAGCCAGATCGATTTTACCTATCTCGATCGCGCCGCATTCACGACCCGCGACCAGTCCAGGCTCGGCTTCAAGGCGACCGCGTTCGGCGGTGTCCTACTCGGACTGGGCCAATCCGCGCTGACCGGGTCCTTCACCTATGGCCGCCGCTATGCCGAAAACGATCCGGTGACGCTCTGCCAACCGATCACGACACCACAGACGCAGTGCCTGACGAACGCGGACGGCGCCCCGGTGCGGAAGGACAAGGCCATCGTCGCGGTCGAAGCGCGGCATGGCTTTGGCGCAGCGGTCGGACAGTTCGCGACGCTGGCGATCGCGCCGCAGGTCAGCGTCGATCTGAAGTCCAAGGCCTTTTCGCTGGACGTGCCCGTGTATTTCGTCGGCGACGGCACCGGCAAGCTGCGCGGCGGCGTACGCGGTGTCTATCTGAACCGTCGCGACGGCACCGGCGGCCGCGACGACGATTTCACGCTTGGCCTGTTCGTCGGCGTCCCGTTCAGCGTGTTCGGATCGTAACGCCCGATCGGATTTACTAATGAACGCCCTGCGCCCGCAATCGCAGGAGCATCGACGGAGCCGATCCGCTGAGCGCGTGTGTTGCACTCTAGGTCCGGTGTCTTATCTATATCAGACACAGCGTGAGAGACTGATATGGCAAAGACGAAGACAGCCAGGATTCCCAAGCGGATCGGCGGCGTGAAGATCCCGAAAGACCTTCGAAAGACGGGAAACACGCTGATCGAAAGCATGGCTAGTCCGGTAGGACGGGATATCGTTCTAGGCGTGCTGGCCAAGGGCGCTGGGCGTCAGGTCCTCGCCGCTGGGCTCATGGCGGCGGCCGCGGCGATCGCCAGCAAGGGTACGCGATCGACGGGAGAGCGGCCTGCTTCGCCAGGGTCGGACCAGGCATGTGGAGGCAGATCTCCATCGCAAGCTGGATCGTCGCCCCCGCGCACACTGCAACTGGCGCGAGCGAAGACGTCGCTGCATCTCATCGTGACAAGTCGTCTCCTGGGCAGGGATCGGGTCATGCTGACTCCGTCAAGCAAGGATCGCCCGAACCGAAGCCTGCAGCAGCAGAAGCAAATGCAGGATCCGGCCCGTTCGCAGGCGACACCCCCGAACCGCCCCGCAGCGATGCACCTGCGCTGTCGCCCGAGATGGCAAAGGTCCTCGACAGCGTCGCTGGTGGACTCGAACGGCTATTTGCCGGGTTCGCAAGTCGGGCAGGCGCCATGCCGGACAAGGAAACGCCGCCTTCCCGCTGATCATAGCCCATCCTGCGGCCCGATATTGCTGGCGCCGTCACAATCAGACTGCGGCTTGGTCAAGCCGCAGTGTCGTCAGGCAGCCTTCTCGTACCCGAACGGTGTGCGACGATCCGCGCGTTTGGCACGATACATTGCGGCGTCGGCGCGTGAGATCAGGTCGGCAATCTGGCCACCCCAAACGCCGTCGATGGTGCCGATACTGACACCGATCACACCCGCCGCCGGTGCATCACGTTGCATAGCCAAGGCAAACTCCGCGGCGATGGCATCGCCCAACGTGATGGCCTGATCGACAGCGGTATCGGGCAGTAGGCAGACGAACTCGTCGCCACCCCATCGAACCAGATGACCGTTCCGACCGAGCGCCACCCTCACAATGTCCGCCAACGTGCACAACGCCGCGTCGCCTGCGGCATGGCCCAGCGTATCGTTCAATGCTTTGAACCGATCGATATCCAACATCATGACTGCGAGCGGTGTCTGCGGGTCAAACGTCCGGCTGACGCGGTCGAGGCCTACGCGATTGAGTGCACCGGTAAGCTGATCGCGCTCCATCTGGTCGCGCAGGGCGGTCTGGCCGCGCTCCGCTTGCAGGATCAGCAGCGAGAAGGTGCGGAAGATGATGAAGGCGATCTGGCCCGCGGCGAGCCAGGCGCCAAGACCGTTGTGCATGCCGGTCAGTTGCGTGCCGATCCGGTCGTGATAGGCGAGCCAGGCGCGGCCGAGAAAGAGCGGCACGGTGATCGCGAACAGCGTCGCCACGATCCAGCCGGTCTGGAGTGATTCACGCCGCGCCAGGCGGAGTGCAGCAATGACGACGACGACATCGAAGCTCGCGCGAACGACGCTGAGATAGGCGACGCGGAGGTGAAAATGTGCGGGATCGTCACTGAACACCAATGGTGCGGCCAAAATGGCGGCAATTCCCAAAAGCGGCGTCAGGCGAGCCTCGGGCCGAGCGAACCGTAGCACGGCACCGGCGATCAGCGCATACCCAATCACCGCGGCGGGATTGCCAGTATTCGGCGCCCAGGCGATGCCGATACTGTCGTTCAGCACCGCCATCATCGTGCCGAACCCGACGACGAGATGGCCTGCGCCCCATAGCAGCGCCCATGTGCCGAACCGCCCCGTCGCCACCGGCACGAGGTGGACGAACCCCGCCACCAGCATGCCAAGCGCGGCAACCACGTAAAGGGTAGTGAGATCGAGCGCCACGGACACCTGCTTGTTCGTTCGTTAGGCGGCTAATAGGCTGGCTTTGCTAAGGATTCGTTTGGGTTGGGTGGAGCGGCGGACGTTTAGAGATTGGGAGTCGGAGTGTTCGGGGGTGCGCGGGGTGCGCGCGCGGTATGGCTTGGGCGAGAGGTCGTTAGCGCGACGCGCCTCGTCAGGCATACGCCCTCCGCTTTCGCCGCGCTTTCCTCCCCGTCATCCCGGCGAACGCCGGGACCCATGGTAGCGGACCAGGTCTTGGCAGCACGGTACGCCAGGTTCGCCGTAACCGGGGGTTCCCAGCGTTCGCCGAGATGACGGATCGGAGGGCGCAACGGGGGACGCTGGGCGTCGTGATAGGCCAGGCCCATCATTATCCACCCGAGTTCGCGTCCCTTTAATGGGGCTTCACCATTCATCACTCCTCCCGTCATCCCGGCGGACGCCGGGACCCATGGTCGCGAACAGGGGCATGGCAGCACGTATCGCCGGGTCCGCCGTAACCGTGGGTCGCGGCGTTCGCCGGAATGACGGATTGGGGGTGCGTGTCGGATGGGTTTTGAGGAACGTACGGGGCTTCGGGCAAACTGCGGTTCAATCCGGTGCCGACCTTTCCCCTTGCTCTGTAGACGCAGAAAGGGCGTCGGTGGATTACCACCGACGCCCTTTCTAAATTCAGTTTAGGCCTGGCTTGGCCGGACAGGGGCAAAGCCCCTGTCGTCGGACGGCGCTGGAGCGCCGCCGGCCGGGCAAGCCCATCCATATCTAGCTATTGCTAGATATGGATGGGCTTGCCTTGCACCGCCATCGCGGCTTCCTTGATCGCCTCGGCGTGCGTGGGATGCGCATGGCAGGTATAGGCGATGTCTTCGCTGGTCGCGCCGAATTCCATCGCAATGGCGGCTTCGGCGATCAGCGTGCCGGCGAGGCTCGAGACGATCCAGACGCCGAGGACGCGGTCGGTCTTGGCGTCGGCGATGATCTTCACGAAGCCGTCGGTGTCGCGGTTGGTCTTGGCGCGGCTGTTCGCGGCGAACGGGAACTTGCCGACCTTGATCTCGGTCTTTTCCTTCGCCGCTTCCTCGGTGAGGCCGACGCCGGCGATCTCGGGCATCGTGTAGACGACGCTCGGGATGACGTCCTCGTTGACGATACCGGTCTGGCCGGCGATGTTTTCCGCGACCGCGACGCCCTCGTCCTCGGCCTTGTGCGCGAGCATCAGGCCGGGGATGCAGTCGCCGATCGCCCAGACGCCGTCGACCTTGGTGCGGAAGCTGTGGTCGGTCTCGATCTGGCCACGCTTGTTGAGTTCGAGGCCGATGGCGTCGAGGTTGAGGCCGTCGACGTTGGCCTTGCGCCCGATCGAGACGAGCACCGCGTCGGCGGTCAGCGTCTCGGATGCGCCGCCGGCGGCGGGCTCGACGGTGACAGTCGCGACGCCGTCGGCGACGGTCACGCCGGTGACCTTGGTCGAGAGCTTGAGCTCCATGCCCTGCTTCTTGAAGAGCTTGGCGGTCTCGCGGCGGACTTCGCCGTCGAAGCCGGGGAGGATCTGGTCAACGAACTCGACGACCGTGACCTTCGCGCCGAGACGACGCCAGACCGAGCCGAGTTCGAGGCCGATCACGCCGCCGCCGATCACGACCATGTGCTCGGGGACCTTCGGCAGTGCGAGTGCGCCGGTGCTGTCGACGACGGTCGTCTGGTCGACCTCGACGCCGGGGAGCGGCATGACGCTGGAGCCGGTGGCGATGACGATGTTCTTCGCGGTGACCTTCTGGCCGTTCACATCAACGGTGTGTGCGTCCTGGAACGCGGCCTTGCCCTTGAGCCAGGTGACCTTGTTCTTCTTGAACAGGAATTCGACGCCGCCGGTCAGTTCCTTGACGGCCTTGGCCTTCTCGGCGTGCATCTGGTCGAGGTTCAGCGTGACGCCCTGGAAGTCGATGCCGAACTTGGTAAGGTGGCCGCCCTTGGCCTCCTCGTAGATCTCGGAAGCGTGGAGCAGCGCCTTGGACGGGATGCAGCCGACGTTGAGGCAGGTGCCGCCGAGCGTCTCGCGCGATTCGGCACAAGCGGTGCGCAGGCCGAGCTGCGCTGCACGGATCGCTGCGACGTAACCGCCGGGGCCCGCACCGATCACGAGGACGTCATAGTCGTAGTCAGCCATGCCTCAACTCACCTTTTAACTTATTGCGCTTCGCCGCAACGAGATCGCGCGTGAACCCGAGTGCAGCTTGCAACTGTGCCCGAGTGATATGGGAATAATCCGCGAGATAGCTATCGATCGAACCACCATACTCGATGAACTCAAGGAGGTGATCGACGTACATTCGGGTGCCGGCGATGCGAACCTTGCCGAAGCAAACATCTGGGTCGGTCACGATGATACCGTCCCATGGCGTTCGATCTGGTGCCGTCATCTCGACCTCCGTTTGCCCACGGTACTTTCCGTCATCCTGGGCTCGACCCAGGATCCAGAGCAACGAGCGGTTCCGTCCGTTACTCTGGATCCTGACTTTCGTCAGGATGACGGTTTAAGTCATGCGATACCTTTGGTGTACCTTCTTTTCGTTCAGAACGTACCGTCGTTCATCGACCTCAGAGGTCGATCAGGATACGCGTTGGGTCCTCGATCGCGTTCTTGAGCGCGACCAGGAACGTCACGGCTTCGCGGCCGTCGATCAGGCGGTGGTCGTAGCTGAGCGCGAGGTACATCATCGGGCGGATGACGATCTGGCCATTCACGACGACCGGACGTTCTTCGATGCGGTGGAGGCCCAGCACCGCCGACTGCGGCGGGTTGATGATCGGGGTCGACATCAGCGAGCCGAACACGCCGCCGTTGGAGATCGTGAAGGTGCCGCCCTTCATCTCGTCCATCTTGAGCGCGCCTTCCTTGGCGCGCTTGCCGAAGTCGCCGATCGTCTTCTCGATCGTCGCGACCGACATCTGGTCGGCATCGCGGATCACCGGGACGACGAGGCCGCCCGGCGACGAGACCGCGACCGAGATGTCGGCATAGTCGTGATAGACGATGTCGTCGCCGTCGATCGACGCGTTGACCGACGGGATGTCGCGCAGCGCCATCGTCGCGGCCTTCACGAAGAAGCCCATAAAGCCAAGGCGGACGCCGTGCTTCTTCTCGAACAGGTCCTTGTACTTGGCGCGCGCCTCGATCACCGCGGTCATGTCGACGTCGTTGAACGTCGTCAGCATGGCCGCCGTGTTCTGCGCTTCCTTGAGGCGCTTGGCGATCGTCTGGCGGAGGCGCGTCATGCGCACGCGCTCTTCGCCACGACCCGATGCGGCGGCGGGGGCTGCCGCCGGAGCGGGCGCTGCGGCGGGAGCAGGCGCGGGCTTGCTCGACGCGGCGGCGGTCACGTCTTCCTTGGTGATGCGACCGTCGCGGCCGGTGCCCTTGACGGTGCCGGGGTCGACGCCATGCTCGAGCACCGCGCGGCGGACCGACGGGGAGAGGGCTGCGGGCGAGTCGCTGGTGCCGGCACCGGGCTGGTCGCCATAGCCTGCGCCGGACTCGTCCTTGGCGGGTGCGGAAGGGGCTGCGGCGGGCTCGGGCGCCTTTGCGGTAGCGGGGGCGGGCGCAGCGGCGGCGCCGTCACCGGAGTCGATCGTGGCAAGCATCGCGCCGACCTGCACGGTGTCGCCGACGGCGACCGCGTGCTGGCCCATGACGCCGGCGACCGGCGACGGGACCTCGACCGAGACCTTGTCGGTCTCGAGGCTGGCGATCGGCTCGTCGACCGCGACGGGCTCGCCGGGCTGCTTCAGCCACTCGCCGAGGGTGGCTTCGGTGATCGATTCACCCAGGACGGGGACGGTGACTTCGGTTGCCATTTTTTCGGTTCCTCCACCCCGGCGTAGGCCGGGGTCCAGTTACAAAACGCTGAGTGGCCGGCGTTTCGCTCAATTACATCTACCATCCCAATTGGGCCCCGGCCTACGCCGGGGTGGTAGAAAGGTTCAATTTGCGCGGGTGCGGCGGATTTCGTCGCGGACGGAGTGGCCGAGCGCGTCGGCGACGAGCGCGCCCTGTTCGGCCTGGTGACGCTTCATCAAGCCGGTCGCGGGCGATGCCGAGGCGTTGCGCCCGGCGTAGCGCGCGCGCTTCACCGGTGAGTCGACCGTTGCCAGCGCCTCCTCGATCAGCGGCTCGACGAAGAACCAGTAGCCGTTGTTCTTCGGCTCTTCCTGCGCCCAGACGATCTCTTCCAGGTTCGGCATCCGTGCGACGCGCTCGGCGATCGGGTTGCCGGGGAAGGGATAGAGCTGTTCGACGCGGACGATCTGCGTGTCGGTGTCGCCCGCCGCGTCGCGTGCCTCGATCAGGTCGTACGCGACCTTGCCGGTGCACAGGACCAGACGCTTCGTATCGACGTCGGCGGCCGGATTGGTATCCGACAACAGGCGGCGGAAGTGGCTGTCGCCCTGGAAATCCTCCGCGTTCGACACCGCCAGCTTGTGCCGCAGCAACGACTTCGGCGTCATCACGATCAGCGGCTTGCGGAAGTTGCGGTGCATCTGGCGGCGGAGCAGGTGGAAATAGTTCGCCGGGCTGGTGCAGTTCGCGACCTGGATATTGTCGTCGGCGCAGGATTGCAGGAAGCGCTCGGGACGCGCCGAGCTATGCTCAGGCCCCTGCCCTTCATAGCCGTGCGGCAGCAGCATCACGAGGCCGTTGGCGCGGAGCCACTTCGACTCGCCGGACGTGATGAACTGATCGATCATGATCTGCGCGCCGTTGACGAAATCGCCGAACTGCGCCTCCCAGAGGACCAAGGTCTTCGGGTCGGCAAGCGCATAGCCATATTCGAACCCGAGCACGCCGTATTCGCTGAGTGGGCTGTCGAGCACTTCGAAGCGGCCGTGCTCGATCTCCTGCAGCGGCACGTACTTGTGCTCGTCGGTCTGGTCGACCCAGACGGCATGGCGCTGCGAGAAGGTGCCGCGGCCCGAATCCTGGCCGGACAGGCGGACGCCGTACCCTTCCGAGAGCAGGCCGCCGAAGGCGAGCGCCTCGCCCGTCGCCCAGTCGAAGCCCTTGCCCGACTTGAACATCTCGCGCTTGGCATCGATCACGCGGTTCAGCGTCTTGTGGATCTTCACGCTGTCCGGAATCGTCGTCAGCGTGCGGCCGAGCGAGTCGAACAGCTTCGTGCTGAGGCCGGTCTCGACGTTGCGACGTGCAGACGCACCATCCGTGGGCGCGCTCAGGCCGGTCCAGCGACCGCCGAACCAGTCGGCCTTGTTGGGCTTGTACGACGACCCGGCTTCGAACTCGCCCTCGAGACGGAGCGTGAACTGCTTCACGTTCTCGTCGATCCAGGGCTGGTCGATCACGCCTTCCTTGATCAGGCGATCGCCGTACACCGAGCTGACGCCCGGGTGCTTGCGGATGATGTCGTACATCAGCGGCTGCGTGAAGGACGGCTCGTCGCCTTCGTTGTGGCCGAAGCGGCGATAGCACCACATGTCGATAACGATGTCGCGGTGGAACTTCTGGCGGAATTCCATCGCCATCTTGGTCGCGAAGGTGACCGCCTCGGGATCGTCGCCGTTGACGTGGAAGACCGGCGCCTGGACGCCCTTGGCGACGTCAGACGGGTAAGGCGACGAGCGCGCGAACTGCGGCGAGGTCGTGAAGCCGACCTGGTTGTTGATGATGAAGTGGACGCAGCCGCCGGTGTTGTAGCCGCGGATGCCCGAGAAGCCGAGGCACTCCCAGACGATCCCCTGCCCCGCGAACGCCGCGTCGCCGTGGATCAGCACGGGCAGGCTGGCGACGTGATCTTTGAGGTCGTTGTTGAGCGTCTGGATCGCGCGCGTCTTGCCGAGCACGACGGGGTCGGCGGCTTCGAGATGCGACGGATTGGCGACCAGGCTCATGTGAACCTTGTGGCCGTCGAACTCGCGATCGGTGCTGGTGCCGAGGTGATACTTCACGTCGCCCGAACCGCCGATGTCGTCGGGGTTGGCCGAACCGCCGGCGAATTCGTGGAAGATCACGCGCAACGGCTTGGCCATCACGTTCGCCAGCACGTTCAGACGGCCACGATGCGCCATGCCGATGACGAGCTCGCGCACGCCCATCTGACCGCCATACTTGATGACGGACTCAAGCGCGGGGATCATCGATTCGCCGCCGTCGAGGCCGAAGCGCTTCGTGCCGACATACTTCTTGCCGAGGAACTTCTCCCACTGCTCGGCCTGGATCACCTTGGTGAGGATCGCCTTCTTGCCGTCGGTGGAGAATTCGATCGCCTTGTCCTGGCCCTCCATGCGCTCCTGGAGGAAACGGCGCTCCTCGACGTCGGAGATGTGCATGTATTCGAGGCCGACATTGCCGCAGTAATTCTTGCGCAACGTGTCGACGAGCTCGCGGATCGAGACCCATTCGAAGCCCATCGTGCCGCCGAGATAGACCTTCCGGTCGATATCGGCGTCGGAGAAGCCGTGATATTCGGTCTTCAAATCCTCGGGCATCTCACGCTTCGAGAGGCCGAGCGGATCGAGGTTCGCGGCGAGATGGCCGCGGACACGGTAGGTGCGGACGAGCAGCTGCGCGCGGATCGCGTCGGCGGCGGCCTTGGCGATCTCTTCCTTCGAGACGGGCGGGGGCGCTGCTGCGGCAGGAGCGGGCTTGCCGCCCTTTGCGGGCTTTGGCGCGGGCTCCATCTGGGTCGGATCGAGCGCTGCGGTCAGGTCGTCCGTGGTGGTGAGCGGCCAGCGGGCGCTCTCCCAGCTCGGGCCCTGTGCGGAACCTTCGAGACCCTCGAAGAACGCGCGCCAACCGGATTCGACCGAGGCCGGGTCCGCGTTGAACTTGGCGTAGAGCGTCTCCACGAACGCCGGGCTGACGCCGGCTGCGATATCGCTGAAATCCTGGCCTTCGTAGCCCATCGTTCTCGTCCTCAGTGTCCCTCTCCCCGCGGGGGAGAGGGAGGGGCCCGCCCGCACTTGCGGGTGGGAGGGTGAGGGCACGGGCGGTCACGTGCCCTCACCCTTCCGCTGCCAAGAGGCAGCTCCTCCCCTCTCCCCGAAGGGAGAGGGGTAGTATTTAGCCCTTCAACACGCTCAGCAGCGTCTCGCCGAGCAGGCTGGGGCTTTCCGAGACCTTGATCCCGGCAGCTTCCATCGCCGCGATCTTGCTCTCCGCGTCGCCCTTGCCGCCCGACACGATCGCGCCGGCATGGCCCATGCGACGGCCCGGAGGTGCCGTACGGCCCGCAATGAAGCCTGCCATCGGCTTCGACCGACCGCGCTTGGCTTCGTCGCGGAGGAACTGTGCCGCCTGCTCTTCTGCGTCGCCGCCGATTTCGCCGATCATGATGATCGACTGGGTCTCGTCGTCGGCGAGGAACAGCTCGAGCACGTCGATGAAGTTCGTGCCGTTGACCGGATCGCCACCGATGCCGACCGCAGTCGTCTGACCAAGGCCTGCGTTCGACGTCTGGAACACCGCCTCATAGGTGAGCGTGCCTGAACGGCTGACAACGCCGACCGAGCCCTTCTTGAAGATCGAGCCAGGCATGATGCCGATCTTGCACTCGCCGGGAGTCAGCACGCCGGGGCAGTTCGGGCCGATGAGGCGCGACTTGGAGCCCGACAGCGCGCGCTTGACCTTGACCATGTCGAGGACGGGAATGCCCTCGGTGATCGCGACGATCAGCTCGATCTCGGCGTCGATCGCCTCGAGGATCGAATCGGCGGCGAAGGGGGCGGCACGTAGATGACCGACGCGGTCGCGCCGGTCATCGCCTTGGCTTCGGCGACGGTGTTGTAGACGGGGAGGTCGAGGTGCGTGGTGCCGCCCTTGCCGGGCGTGACGCCGCCAACCATCTGCGTGCCGTATTCCAGCGCCATCTTGGTGTGGAAGCTGCCGGTTTCGCCGGTCATGCCTTGCGTGATGACCTTGGTGTTCTTGTCGACGAGGATGCTCATTCTATCTCCAGTCCGGTCCGCCCCGGCGAAGGCCGGGGTCCAGTTGGGAAGGCGGTCATGGTAACGCGATACGATCGTACAGGTCATCCCAAGCAGGATTGAACCCTTCGATCTCACGCACTTTCCAGGCCCGCTTCCACTCCTTCATTTGCAGCTCGCGCTGCCGTGCCGCTTCCCATTCGCCGCAAGCCTCGTACCAGACGAGGATCTTGCAGCCGTAACGCTTGGTGAAACCGCCGAAGCCGTTGCGGTGCTCCCACACACGCTTTGGCAGGTTTACGGTCGAACCGAGGTAGATCGCACCGTTGGGGAAGTTGGCCATGATGTAGACGAACGCTTGTTCTTCCATCATTTCGGCTTTCCCAACTGGACCCCGGCCTTCGCCGGGGTGGTGGTTACTCCTTTTGGTTCGTCACCTCACCTCAAATCAGTTCAGCGAACCATCGATGCCCTTGCAGGCCACGATCAGTTCCTTGACCGCATCGACCGACACGGTGAGGTTCTGCTTCGCTTCGTCGTCCAGCTTGATCTCGACGATCTTCTCGACGCCGCCCGCACCGATCACCACCGGCACGCCGACGTACAGATCGGTAAGGCCGTATTCGCCCGAGACATACGCCGCGGCCGGCAGCACGCGCTTCTGATCGTACAGATACGCCTCGGCCATCGCGATGCCGCTGGTCGCCGGCGCGTAGTATGCCGAACCCGTCTTCAGCAGCGCGACGATCTCGCCGCCGCCGCCGCGCGTGCGCTTGACGATCGCGTCGATCTTTTCCTGGCTCGACATGCCCATCGCGATGAGATCGGGAACCGGGATGCCCGACACCGTCGAGTAGCTGATGACCGGGACCATCGTGTCGCCGTGGCCGCCGAGCACGAAGCTGGTGACGTCCTTGACCGAGACCTTGAACTCGTCGGCGAGGAAGTGGCTGAAGCGCGCCGAATCGAGTACGCCGGCCATGCCGACGACCATATGGTGCGGCAGCCCGGAGAACTCACGGAGCGCCCAAACCATGGCATCGAGCGGGTTGGTTATGCAGATCACGAATGCGTCGGGGGCGTTGGCCTTGATGCCCTCGCCGACGGCCTTCATGACCTTCAGGTTGATGCCGAGCAGGTCGTCGCGGCTCATGCCGGGCTTGCGTGCGACACCGGCGGTGACGATGATGACGTCCGCGCCGGCGATGTCGGCATAGTCGTTCGAGCCGGTAATCTGCGAGTCGAAGCCTTCGACCGGGCCGCACTGCGACAGGTCGAGCGCCTTGCCCTGGGGGATGCCCTCGGCGACGTCGAACAGGACGATATCGCCAAGGCCCTTGAGTGCTGCGAGGTGCGCGAGCGTACCGCCGATGTTACCGGCGCCGATCAGCGCGATCTTCTTGCGAGCCATTCCAATCCGTCTCCGTCTGATGTGCGGGGTGATTGGTGACGCCGGTTACGCGCATTATCCCGCTACGGCAACCGCTAAAAGGACAAAAGCAGCTTGTTATTGCGAGTAGTTCGCATGTGCAATAAGCTCAGCGGTGGCCCTCGGCGAGATAGTCCTCGGAGCGCATCTCTTCGAGGCGGCTGATCGTGCGGTCGAACTCGAAGCGCCCGTCACCGCTTTCGTAGAGGTCGCCGGGTTGCGCGTCGGCAGCGGCGAGCAGCTTCACCTTGTGCTCGTACAGCGCGTCGATCAGCGCGACAAAGCGCGCCGCCTCGTTGCGGTTCTCGGGGCCGAGCTTGGGGATGCCAACGAGGATGACGGTGTGGAATTTCCGCGCGATGGCGAGGTAGTCGGCCACGCCGCGGGCTTCTCCGCACAGCTTCTTGAAGCTGAACACCGCGACGCCCTTGAGCGACTTCGGCACCCGCAGCGTGCGGCCCTGGACGATCAGGTCTTCGGCGGGGACGTGCTCGCTGTCGTCGGTCGAGAAGTCGGTAAGGCGGAAGAATGCGGCGGAGAGTTGCGCGGTCGCCTCGGGGCCGTTGGGGACGAGCCAGGTGTCCTGGCTGCCGAGCCGGTCGCGGCGATAGTCGACCGGGCCGTTGAGCGGGAGCACGTCGAGGCGGTGTTCGATGGTCGCGATGAAGGGCAGGAAATGCTCGCGGTTGAGGCCGTTCTTGTAGAGATCGGCGGGCGGGCGGTTCGAGGTGGTGACGATCGTCACGCCGGAATCTAGCAGCGAGGTCACCAGCCGCGAGAGGATCATCGCGTCGGGGCTGTTGGTGACCATCATCTCGTCGAACGCAAGCAGGCGGGTCTCGTCGGCGATCGCGGTGGCGACGGGGACTATCGGGTCGCCGACTTCCTTGCGACGTTCGGCGGCGATGCGCGCGTGGACCTCAAGCATGAACTCGCCGAAGTGGACGCGGCGTTTCTTCTCGATCGGCGCGTTGGCGAAGAACAGGTCCATCAGCATCGACTTGCCTCGGCCGACACCGCCCCAGAGGTAGACGCCTCGGGGTTGGCTTTCTTGGAGAAGCGGGCGAAGAAGCCGGTGGATTTGGGGGTGGCGAGTTCGGTGGCGAGGGTGTTGAGGCGGGCGGCGGCGGCGGCCTGTTCGGGGTCGGGGCGGAGTTCGCCGGATGCGACGAGTGCTTCGTAGGCCTTGAGTACCGTCACGCCGCCACCCCATTACCACCCCGGCGAAGGCCGGGGTCCAGGTGGAAAGGTCGCCGTGATAGAGCGCTGCGCTTGATCAATGATTGTGTCCCAACTGGGCCCCGGCCTTCGCCGGGGTGGTGGTAGCGGCCGGGGTCAGCCCTTTGGCGGCTTAGGCGACGGCTTGCGGATCGTGGCCGAGAAGGCGGCGATCTTCGTTTCGTCGTTCCCTTGCACCACGAGGCCCCGGAGGAACAAGAGGCGGCCGGTTTCCTTGAGCACCTCGACCTGCGCCTCGATCGGCTCGCCGATGCGACCGCCGCCGATGAACTGCGTGTTGAGATCGAGCGTGACGGCGGTGCCGGCGGTGATCAGGCCGAAGCCTCTGGCGGCGGCGAACAGCGCGACGTCGATGAAGGCGAGGAGCGCGCCGCCGTGGACGTTGTTCTGGAGATTCGAGTGGCGATGCTCGGGGGTGATGCGGACGCGGACGGTGTGGCCGTCGACGCGGTAGAGCATGGGGCCGAGCAGCGTGTTGAACCGGGTTGGGTCGGAGAGCGACCAGCTGCGCCAGCCTGGGTTGGCTGGGTCTTCAGCTTCGACGAAATGGGGTTGGGTCAACGGTCTGTCCTTCCGAGCATCCGAGAACACCGCGCCCTTTTCTTACCCGCCTCCCCACTCCGTTCGTCCTGAGCGAAGTCGAAGGACCTTGGGAAGCGTCAGCCCCTGCCCCCGAGCGGGTGCTTCGACTTCGCTCAGCACGAACGGGAGGGGACAACGGGACCGGAGGGGAGCGGATCGAGGCGTGGAAGAAGGGGGAGGGGCGTAAAACACGCCCCTCCCCCCACAGCATCAGACGATCCGTTCGGCTTCCATCTTCTTGATCTCGGCGATCGCCTTGGCGGGGTTGAGGCCCTTGGGGCAGGCATTCGCGCAGTTCATGATGGTGTGGCAGCGGTACAGGCGGAACGGATCCTCGAGCTCGTCGAGGCGCTCGCCGGTCATCTCGTCGCGGCTGTCGGCGAGCCAGCGATAGGCCTGCAACAGGATCGCCGGGCCGAGGAACTTGTCGGCGTTCCACCAATAGCTCGGGCACGAGGTCGAGCAGCACGCGCACAGGATGCACTCGTACACGCCGTCGAGCTTCGAGCGGTCTTCCGGCGACTGGAGCCGCTCCTTGCCCGAGGGCGGCGGGGTGACGGTCTGCAGCCACGGCTTGATCGACGAATATTGCGCGTAGAAATGCGTGAAGTCGGGGACCAGGTCCTTGATCACGTCCATGTGCGGCAACGGGGTAATCTGGACCTCGCCCTTGCAATCCTCGATCGCGGTCGTGCAGGCGAGGCCGTTCTTGCCGTTGATGTTCATCGAGCACGAGCCACAAATGCCCTCGCGGCACGAGCGGCGGAAGGTGAGCGAGGAATCCTGCTCGCTCTTCATCTTGATCAGCGCGTCGAGCACCATCGGGCCGGTGTCATTCAGATCGAGCTCGAAATTATCGTAGCGCGGGTTCTCGCCGCCGTCGGGATCGTAGCGATACACCTTGAACGATTTCAGACGCTTGCTGTCCCCCGAACCCTGGCTGATCGAGGCGTGCTTGACGCCCTTCTTGACGACGCTGTTTTTCGGGAGCGAGAATTCGGCCATTGCGAGCGGTCCGTCCGTGGTGTGATTATAGGTTGTCAGAGCCGATACATGACAGGGGCCCTCCCCGCAAATCCTTAGCTTCGCGGGTGCAACATGCGTCACACCCGCTGTCGCGTTGCCTTCTGCTCTCCGGTCAGATGATGTCGAGGACGAGCCCGAGGTCGCGGGCTTCCTCGGCTTCGATGTACCAGTTGGAGGGGGCCTTCTTCTTCAACTCCTCGAGCGATACCTTCGAGCCCTCGACGATCGCGCGGAAGCCTTCCTCCTGGATGTTGATCGAGTCCTCGATCTCGTGGAGCTTCGCCTTGAGCGTGTAGGACAGCGTGTTGAGCGGGCCGTTGAGCTCGATCGTGCTCTGCATCTGGCGCTCGTGGATCATGATGCGGCTGTTGCGGGTGAGGAAGCGGCTGTCGACGGGGAAGGCGGACATGAACGTCGCGCCAGCGGAATAGACCGCGACCTTGCCGAGGAACAGCGTCTCGCGGCCGGTATATTCGCGGAGCAGGCGGATGTTGTCGCCCATCGCGCGCGCGACTTCGGGGTCGCCGCCGAGCGTGGTGATCGAGACGACCAGCGGGCCTTCGGTGGGTGCGGCGACGAGTTGCGACTTGAAATTGTCGTACATCGCGTCGTCGACGGGGCCGTGGAGGTGGATGTGGGGGGCGGCCAGCAGCGGATAGTTGCGGGCGTTCGAAGCGGGGGATGTGTCGGTCATGCCGCGGCAAACTTTTGCGGGGGCGGTGGGTTCCGGATTAGTTGCTGCATGTCAGCAACGTGATTTGGTAAGACCTTTTCGACGTGCTATAAAGCGGTCATGATCGAGACCATCCATGCCGGCGCGACCGTGAGCATCAGCGACCTTAAGAAGAACCCCTCCGGAGTCATCGAGGCTGCGGGTGGATTTCCAGTGGCTGTGCTCAATCGGAATACGCCTGCCGCCTATCTGGTGCCGGCAGCGGCGTGGGAGGAATTGATGGACCGTTTGGAAGACGTCGAACTGGCAGACCTGGTGCGGGCGCGTGCCGACGAGGTGCCGGTCGCGGTGTCGCTTGGCGACCTATAGTCTTGCTTTCCTGCCGAGCGCGCTGCGGGAGTGGGAGAAGCTTGGCGCCAATGTTCGCGAGCAGTTCAAGGCGAAGCTGACCGAGCGGTTGGGCGAGCCGCATATCGCGAGTGCGCGGCTGAGCGGGATGACCGGATGCTACAAGATCAAGCTGCGGGCCGCGGGGTATCGGCTGGTGTACCGGGTCGACGATGGCTTGGTGACGGTGATCGTCGTGGCGGTCGGACGGCGGGATCGGAATCTGGTGTACAAGATCGCGGCTGGCCGGCTCGATTAGTCGTCGGCGTTGCGCCTGAAGCTTGTTTCCCCGCGAAGGCGGGGATCCAGACTGGGCTCCCGCCTTCGCGGGAGAACAAGGAAGAGGTCAGGCCTTTCCGGCTGTGCGCTTGTATTGAAGGATCCAGCCTACCAAGCCGCCTGGGACTCCGCCTACCAGCGAGAAGAGCGCGTAGAAGGTGATTGCGATCTTTTGGGGTTCTTCGCCGACACCGCGGGGTTCGATGCCGAAGACGTAGATCGCGGTCAGTAGTGCGACGACCGCCGGCCACAGGAAGCCGGCGATCATCGGTTGGAAGCGCGTCAGGAGCCCCACCGCGACGGGCACGAGGAACCCGATCGCGATGATGGCCCACGTCATCGAAACATCCGCTTCATCAGTATACCCGCTTCTTGGGCTTGATGTAGTCGATGTCGTCGGTGAGCGTGTAGTCGTGGACCGGGCGGAAATCGATCTTGGTCTCGCCGCCCTTGCCGCCCCAGCCGTTGAAGGTGGTGATGGTGTGCTTCATCCAGTTCGCATCGTCGCGCTCGGGGAAATCCTCGTGCATGTGCGCACCGCGCGACTCGGTGCGGTTGGCCGCCGAGTTCATCGTCACGACCGCCTGGCCGATCAGATTGTCGAGCTCCATCGTCTCGACCAGATCAGTGTTCCAGATCATGCTGCGATCCTTCACGGCGACGTCGGTCATCCGGCTGTAGATCCCGGCCATCTTCTCGACGCCCTGGTTCAGCAGCTCGGTGTCGCGGAACACCGCGCAATGCTTTTGCATGGTCTGCTGCATGTCGAGGCGGATCTGCGCGGTCGGCGAACCGCCGCTCGCGTTGCGGAAATGGTCGAGACGCGTCAGCGCGAGATCTTCCGACCCCTTGGGGAGCGGCGCGTGTGCCGTACCGGGCTTCAGCGTGTCCTTGATCCGCAGGCCGGTCGCGCGGCCGAACACCACGAGATCGATCAGGCTGTTCGAACCGAGGCGGTTGGCGCCGTGGACCGAGACGCACGCTGCCTCGCCGACCGCGAACAGGCCAGGGACGACCGCGTCGGGGTTGCCGTCGACGAGGTTGACGACTTCGCCGTGGAAGTTGGTCGGGATGCCGCCCATGTTGTAATGCACGGTCGGCGTGACGGGCAGCGGCTGGCGCGTGAGATCAACGCCGGCGAAGACTTTCCCCGTCTCGGTGATGCCCGGCAGGCGCTCGGCAAGCACCTTCGGATCGATGTGATCGAGATGCAGGAAAATGTGGTCGCCGTTCTTGCCGACGCCGCGGCCTTCGCGCATTTCGAGCGCCATCGAGCGGCTGACGACGTCGCGCGAGGCGAGGTCCTTTGCCGACGGGGCATAACGCTCCATGAAGCGCTCGCCCTCGGAGTTGGTCAGATAGCCGCCCTCACCGCGTGCGCCCTCGGTGATGAGCACGCCCGCACCGTAGATGCCGGTCGGGTGGAACTGGACGAACTCCATGTCCTGCAGCGGCAGGCCGGCGCGGAGCACCATCGCGTTGCCGTCGCCGGTGCAGGTGTGCGCCGAGGTCGCCGAGAAATACACGCGGCCGTAGCCGCCGGTGGCGAGCACGGTCTGGTGGCTGCGGAAGCGATGGATCGAGCCGTCTTCCATGCACAGCGCGATGACGCCGCGGCAGACGCCGTTCTCCATGATCAGGTCGAGCGCGAAATACTCGACGAAGAAGTCGGTGTTGTACTTCAGGCTCTGCTGATACAGCGCGTGGAGCATCGCGTGGCCGGTGCGATCGGCGGCAGCGGCGGTGCGCTGGACCGGAGGGCCCTCGCCCATGTTCTGCATGTGGCCGCCGAACGGACGCTGATAGATCGTGCCGTTCTCGTTACGGCTGAACGGCATGCCGGCATGTTCGAGCTCGTAGACCGCCTGCGGGGCCTCGCGGCAGAGATACTCGATCGCGTCCTGGTCGCCGAGCCAGTCGGAACCCTTGACGGTGTCGAACATGTGCCAGGTCCAGTGATCCGGCGAGTTGTTGCCGAGCGACGCGGCGATGCCGCCCTGTGCGGCGACGGTGTGGCTGCGGGTCGGGAAGACCTTGGTGATGCACGCCGTCTTCAGGCCGCTCTCGGCGATGCCCATCGTCGCGCGCAGGCCGGACCCGCCGGCACCGACGACGACCGCATCATAGGTATGATCGATGATCTTGTAGGCAGCTGACATTACGCGGGAGCTCCGGAGAAGGCGACCTTCAGGATCGCGAACAGGGCGATGCCGCCCAGCGTGAAGGTGAACAGGTTGAGGAGGATCATCGTCACGACACGGCTTTCGTCGTGCATGTAATCCTCGATCACGACCTGCAGACCGAGACGGAAGTGATAGAACACCGAGAGGATCAGCAGCGCCATCGGCACCGCGACCCACGCCGATTGCAGCCACAGATGGACCGCGGCGTAATCATAGCCGGGCATCCGCGCGACCGAGATCATCAGCCAGAGCATGAGGAACAGGTTCGCGCCCGCCGTCAGACGCTGCTGCCACCAGTGATGCGCGCCGTGCTTGGCGCTGCCAAGGCCGCGGACGCGACCGATTGCCGTACCCGAACCCATTACTTGATCCCCATGTAGAGCCAGAACACGACCGTCAGCGCGACAGATGCGACCATCGTGGCGAGCGCGCCCATCTTGTTCCGCTTCAGTTCGTAGCCCGCGCCGGTGTCGAGCACGAAGTGGCGAATGCCGGTCATCATGTGCTGGAACAGCGACAGCGTCAGCCCGACCGCGACGATATAGCCGAGGATGTTGAGCCGGCCGGTGTCGGTGGTGAACACGTCGACGAAGGTCGCGTACGCCTGATCGCCCGACGCGATCGCGGCGAGCCACCAGACGAGCAACAGGCTGCCGACGGTCGCCATCCCGCTACCGGTCGCGCGGTGCAGGATCGAGACCAGCATGTGCGGGCCCCATTTATAGACCTGCAAATGGGGAGATAGCGGGCGTGCCGGGTTGCGCGATGCCAAGGGCGGAGTCCTCGAACCAGAAGATGACGAACCAAGAACAGCTTGGTCCAGAATATAGATATGGGCGACCTATTAGCCACCGCGTGCTGCGATGCAACCCATTGGGGCCGGTCCGATAACCCATGACACCGCTGGCCCTCCACGCGACATGGGAGCGCCGATCCACTTCATTGCGGTTTCGAAATAATCCGCAACACGGTCGACGCGGCCCCCATCCCTAACCCGCTCTTAAGATATGCCGTGTAGCGCTGGACCGGTATTCCCGATCCGGAGCCCAGCATCTTGACCACCACCGACCTGCCGGTACCCGGCGCGATTGCCGCTTCCGTCGACCTGGCAGCCCGGCTGCGGGCGTTCGACTTCGACGGATCGCTGGCTGGCGCGAGTCGGGAAGTCTGGGCCGCGCTCGCTCCCGAAATCACGCACGTCTCGAAGGCGTATTGGGAGCAATGGCTGCGCTGTTTCTCCGACGAGCGGATCTGGGCGGCGCACGAAACCGAGCGGATGATCGAGGTCGGCTGCACGTTCCTGCGCAATCGCTTCCTCGAGACGAGCGGTCGCGCCTGGGTCGAGTCGGTCGAACGCTCGGTCGCCGCCGCTTATGTTGCGGACGTCTCGCCGATGGCGCTGCTGTCGATGATCAGCGCGAGCGACCGTGCCGCGCTCGAAGTCTTGATGCGCCGGGTCGACCGGTCCGATGCCAAGCTGCCGGTCTATATCGACACGCTGATGCGGCTGTCGGCGCTCGAAGGCGAGATCACCGTCGCGATCTACAACGCATACCGGACGCACTCCGCGCAGAACGCACGCGATACGCTGGCGGCCGAGTTCCGCGACGGCATCGCGGCGATGGTCGAGACCGCGACCGACGAAGGCCATATGCTCCGCGAACAGGCGATGCGCAGCTCGGCGTCGACCCGCGCGGTGCTGGGCAAGGCGAGCGAAGTCGCCGCCGCCGCCGAGCAATCCGCAGTCGCCATGCGCGAAGCCGCACAGACCGCCGCCGGGCTGATCCGCGCGATCGAGGATGCGCGGACCGAGGTCGAGGCTGCGGCCGAGATCGCCAATCGTGCGTCGGTGCAGGCTGGCCAGGCGGTCGGCATGTCCGAGACACTCAGCGATCACGCGAAGTCGATCGAGTCGATCCTCGGGCTGATCCGCGACATCGCCGGGCAGACCAACCTGCTCGCACTGAACGCGACGATCGAGGCCGCACGCGCCGGCGATGCGGGCCGCGGATTCGCGGTCGTGGCGCAGGAGGTGAAGAGCCTCGCCAACCAGACCGCACGCGCAACCGACGATATCGCCGCGAAGATTGCCGCGATCCAGTCGGCGACGCGCTCGACGGTCGAGACCAACGCCTCGATCAAGTCGACCGTGGCCGAGGTGCAGGAGAGCGCCGACCGGATCCGCTATGCGATGGAGGCACAGGCGCAGACCGTGACCGCGATCACCGCCGCGGTCGACGAGACCGCGCTGGCGGCGGATTCGATGTCGACCACGATCGCCGCGATCCGCGAGGATACCGAGACGGTCGCGACCGAGATCGACGGCGTCGGCCGCGGCTTCGACGTGCTCGACTCGCGGCTTGGCAATCTCAAGAACAGCGCCGGGGATTTCGTCGCGAAGGTCGCTGCATAAAGGACCCTCAGGAGGGGGCGATGATCGAACACCAGGAGAGGATGGCCTTTGCGGCCGGCGAGACCAAGACCCGGAACCCGGTGCGCAACTGGGGCGGCGATCAACGGCCGCTACGCGAGCGCGTGCATGATTACGACTGGGACGGGCTGATCGAACCCGCCTGCGCGACGCTCAGCGCGTTGCTAGAACCGGCCGATCGTCGCCGGATCGCCGAGACGTTCTGGCGGCACTATCTCTCGCTCGAGTCGGCACGGCACCTTCAGCGGCATTTCACCCCCGAACTGCTCGATCAGCGGATCGCCCTGAGCACCGAATATGTCGGCCTGAAATACGGTGCCCCCAACGACGATGCGTGGAAGGCGATGGCGATCAGTCATGCAGAGAATTCGCATCGCTCGGGCGTCCCCCTGCCCGCGCTGCTGTCATCGCTGGCATTTGCGCACAGCGTGACGCTCAACCTGCTCGCGGATCGGCTCGGCGGGGACCTGTCGGCGATGCGGACGCTGAGCGACGTGGTCCAGCGGCTCGCGCTGATCGAGGCGGATATCATGGCGTCGCATCTCGGCGCGAGCGATGCGGAGGCGGCACGGGTCGAACGCCAGACGCGCGCGACCGATTTTCGCAGCAGCATTGCCGCATCGATCGAGGATACCGCGGCGCTGGGCGCGCGGATTCGCGTGCAGGCGGCGGGGGCGTCGGCCTCGACCCGCGGAATGCTCGGTCGGGCAAGCGAGGTCGCGGCGGCGGCGGAACAGTCCGCGGTGGCAATGCGCGAGGCGGCATACACCACCGCCGGGCTGATCCGCGCGATCGAGGATGCGCGCGGTGAAGTTGAGGCCGCAGGCAAGATCGCCGACCGCGCCTCCGCCCAGACCGGCGAGGCAGTCGGCGTATCGGAGGCGCTAAGCGAACATGCCAAGTCGATCGAATCGATCCTCGGGCTGATCCGCACCATCGCCGGGCAGACCAATCTGCTGGCGCTGAACGCGACGATCGAGGCGGCGCGCGCGGGCGACGCCGGGCGCGGCTTCGCGGTGGTGGCGCAGGAGGTGAAATCGCTCGCCAACCAGACCGCGCGCGCGACCGACGACATCGCCGCGAAGATCGCCGCAATCCAGTCGGCGACCGCGGCGACGGTCGCGACCAACGCCGAGATCAAGTCGACCGTCGCCGAGGTCCAGCGCAGCGCCGCGCGGATCCGTCACGCGATGGAGTCTCAGGCGCAGACCGTCAGCGCGATCACCGCCGCAGTCGACGAAACCGCGCTGGCGGCGGATTCGATGTCGCACACCATCGCCACGATCCGCGAGGATACCGAGGCGGTAGCCTCCGAGATCGACCAGCTCGGCCACGCGTTCGGCGAAGTCGATGATCAGCTGGGGGTGCTGCGGGGTGCGGCGGACGGGTTCTCGGCGAGCGTGGCATGAGCCGCTCGGAGACACTGTTCGTCACCCGCGGCTCTGGCCGCTCCTGCGCCATAACCAGCCGAGCAGGCGGCCCGCCAGCGCCGGCAGTCCTGGGCGGAACAGCAGCCAGTCGCGGATCGGTGCGTCGACCGTCGCGCCGATGACCTGCTTATAGCCACTATCGCCTGCGCCCCAATCGACCCGGCGGATCCCCCGCGCCTGGGCCGCGACCAGATTGCGCCAGTAGAGCAGCTTGCCCGGCGAATGCTTCGCGAAATGCGGGTCGTAGCTGTTGGCGATCGCGTACAGGAGTTCGCCGGTATCGATATCGAACGAGAAGGCGGCAGGCGCACCGTCGACCGTCAGCAGCGCGGCGCGGAACATGCCCGCAAGCACCGGGTCGGCGACCGCGGCCTGCCAGAAGGCGAGATGACCGTCAGCGGTGAACTTCATGCCGGTGCGATCGGTAGCGTGCGCGATCCAGCTCGCCTGCTCGACCGCGCCGAGGTCGGCGAATGCGGCGGGCCAGTCCGCACCCGAGAGGAAGCGCCAGTCCGGCGTGCCATGCTCGGCGAGGTGCTTTTCGTGGAAGCGGTTCTTGCGCAGCGTCGAGGTGCGAGGCCAGGGCTCACCTTCGCGCGCACGTGGCAGGTCGAGCGACCAGTTATCGCCGATCGCGCGATCGACCGTCGTCCAGCCTTGCGCGCGGGCGGTGGCGATCAACGCGGCGGCGGCGGGGTCGGTGTCGTAGACCGGGCCGATCCTGATGCCGTTGACGTGGCGCGCTAGGGTCGACAGCGCGGCCTTTAGCGCAGGTTCACCGGCTTCGAGCGCGAGGCCGAAGCTGCGGAACGGCCAGTAGCAGCCGGGGATCGCCGCGATCCGGAGTAGGCGTGGCCCCAACGGCACGAACGGCAGCGTCAGCACCGGCACGTCGTCCTGCTCGACCACCAGGGTCTTGGCTTGGCCACCATAAGCAGCGAGCGCGGCGGCGTACCAGCCGAAGCGGAGGAAACGGTGGCTCTGCGCGCCCCGCTCCGCGACGGTGTCGATCGCGGCGGCCAGCCCCTCGACCACATCGGCGCGGACAGTGGGCGGTAGCCGGACGAAGTCGGCCAGGAGCATCGGCTTGGACATTGCCCGCTAGATACCGCGCAGAAGGTTACGATTGCATGCTCTTTTGCAATCGCCCCTTTTGCATTCGGCCATTCCCCATCATGGTGACGGTCATGCCGACGATCCCCGCCATTTCGACGATCGCCCAGACGATCCAGCTCTCGCTCGCGCCGGTGTTCATGCTCGCCGGCATCGGTCAGTTGCTCAACGTTCTGGCCGGACGCCTGTCGCGGGTGATCGACCGGGCGCGCAAACTGGAACTGCTGCACGGCAGCATCGCCGGACCCGACCATCATCGCTACGTCTGGGAACTGCGCCTGCTCGACCGCCGGATGACGATCATCAACGCCGCGCTGTTCCTGGCGGTGTCGAGCGCGATCATGACGTGCGTGTTGATCGCGCTGCTGTTCATCGCCGAACTGGCGAAGCTGCATTTCGGCACGGCGGTGGCCTTGTGCTTCATCCTGGCGATGATCCTGCTGATCGCAGCACTCGTCTCGTTCATCGTCGAGGTGCGGATCTCGCTGCGCGCGTTCCGGATTCGGCCCGAACTGCTGAAAGACCTGTCGTGATCGAGAAGCGCATCCTGCAGGCGGTCGTGGCAGTCGCGTGCCTGTTGCCACTGATCGTCGGCGGCCAGGGCGTGCTGCACGGCCCCGCGCCGTTCGGGCATCTCGCCGAGGTGCCACGCGATCTGGACAGCCATTTCCGGTATATCTCGGGGATCTTCTTCGCGACCGGATTGGGGTTTCTAAGCTGCATCCCCGATATCGAGCGCAAGGGGCCGCGATTCCGGCTGCTCGGCGGGCTGATCTTCGTCGGCGGCGTATCGCGGGGGATCTCGCTGCTGGCGGTCGGCGTACCGTCGCAAGGACACGTACTCGGGCTGGGTATGGAGACGGTGGTCGTGCCGTTGCTGATGCTCTGGCAGTGGAATTTCGCGAAGCGGGCGGGCTGACCCCTTTTCCCCGGCCCCTCGACACGCACAGTCCCCCACCCGTCATCCTGACGAAAGTCAGGATCCAGAGCCATTGGCGCCACGCTCTTTGCTCTGGGTCCTGACTTTCGTCAGGATGACGGCAGGTGTGGGAGGTCGTCCTGTTTCACCCAGCACGCCAATCACCCGGTCAGCGAGCAGCGTCCAAACCGGGGCCTATGTCGGCAGTCGGCAGATACCGTGGCGCCACGCGAGCCTTCGCTCTTTGCTCGTACGCATAGCCCGCGCCCAGCACCGCCGCGTCGCCGTACTTCGTCGCGATGAACGACAACCCAACCGGCAGACCACGGACCAACCCCATCGGCACCGTCAGGTTCGGATACCCCGCGATCGCCGGCAACCCGCTCGAACTCGGCCCGCCGTACTGATCGCCGTACACCGGTTCGCTCAGCCACGCCGGGCCATAGGTCGGCTCGACCAGGACGCTCGCGCCCGCCGTCTTGAGCATCGCATCGATCCCCTCGGCACCCGCCAGTCGCAACGATTTCGCGCGCGCCGCCTTGTACGCGGGATCGCCCAACCCCTTGGTCTTCGCCGCAGCCTCGAACGTCTCCTGCGCGAAGAACGGCATTTCGGCGCCTGCGTTGGCGGTGTTGAACGCGATGACCTGATCGAGCGTCCGCGTACGGACCGCGCCCGGCGTGGTCGCGAGATACGTGTCGAGATCGGCTTTCAACTCGGTCTGGAGCACCAGCAGTTCCGCCTCGCCAAGACCATCGAGCTTGGGCTGCTTGACCTCGACCAGCACCGCGCCCGCAGCCTTCATCACATCAAGCGAGGCCTGGTATTTCGCGGCAAGGTCCGCGGTCATCTCCGGCCGGATCACGCCGACGCGCAGGCCCGACAGCGCGCTGGTCGACAGCTCGGCCGCATAGTCGCGCTTGTAAGCCCCTGCCCCCGCGGTCGCGGCATCGGCAAGATCAACCGCAATCATCGCCGAGAACATCGTCGCGACATCACGCACGCTTCGCGCCATCGGCCCCGGCGTATCCTGGCTGTGGCTGATCGGTACGACATGCGTGCGGCTGACGAGGCCCAACGTCGGCTTCAACCCGACCAGTCCGTTGAGCGACGACGGACACACCACCGAGCCATCGGTCTCCGTGCCGATCGCCGCCGCCGCGAAGCTCGCCGCGATCGCCGCGCCCGAGCCACTCGACGAACCACACGCGGTACGGTCGAGCGCGTAGGGGTTCTTGACCAAGCCGCCGACCGCACTCCAGCCGCTCATCGACCGGGTCGATCGGATGTTCGCCCATTCGCTGAGGTTGGTCTTCCCCAGGATCACCGCCCCCGCGGCGCGGAGTTGCGCGACCACGGGCGCGTCGCGACGGGTCATGTTATCCTTCAGCGCGAGGCTGCCGGCCGTCGTCGGCATAGCGTCGGCAGTCTCGACATTGTCCTTGATCAGCACCGGCACGCCGTGGAGCGGCCCACGGATGCGCCCGGCCTTGCGTTCTGCGTCGAGCGCCTTTGCCTGCGCCAGCGCGTCGGGGTTGAGCGCGATAACGGCGCGGAGAGTAGGGCCCTTGCGGTCCATCGCCGCGATCCGCGCGAGATAGGTGCGGACGAGGTCGACGCTGCTCGCCTTGCCGGACGTCATAGCCGCCTGGAGCTGATCGATCGACTGTTCCTCGACCGCGACGGCCTTGGCGCTCGCGACGGCTGGAATGGCGGTTGCGAGCAATAGCCCGATGATAAACTTACGCATTTTGCGAATCCCCTTTGGCGCGAGGCTATCGGGGTTGCGCATCCACGCCAAGCGGTCTGAACGATGCTCGACACGATGCGTTACGGATCGGCAACGGATAGGGGAATGGCGTGCGTCTCGTGTTGAAGATCGTCGGGGGCATCGTGCTGCTGGCGGTCGTGGTCGTCGCGCTGGCGGTGACGATCGTGCCGCGCTTTCTCGACCGCATCTACTACCGCGGACCGGTCAGCGCCCATTTCGACGGTACGCGCTTCGTCAATCCCGACAACGACGCCGACACGCAGCAGATCCAGCCCGCGGGTGCCGGCAACGGTGGGGGTCGCGCGGGCTTCTTCTGGCGCTATTTCACCGGCAGCGATGGGCGGCCTGCGTGGCCGAAATCGGTCGCAGTGAACCGCATCGCGCCGCCCGCGCGCGTCGAGGGCGAGCGGATGGTCGTGACGTGGGTCGGCCATGCGAGCGTGCTGATCCAGACGCAGGGGCTCAACATCCTCACCGATCCGGTCTGGGCGGAGAAGGCCGGGCCGCTGGGCACGGGGCCGAATCGTGTCACCGAGCCGGGCATCGCGTTCGATGCGCTGCCCAGGATCGACCTCGTGCTGGTCAGCCACAATCATTACGATCATCTCGACAAGGCGACGCTGCAAAGGCTGTGGCAGCGCGACCGGCCGCGGATCGTCACGAGTTTGGGCAACGACAGCGTGATCGGCCAGACCGGCGCGCAGGCTATCGCGCTCGACTGGGGGCAGCGGGTAGCGATCAAGCCCGGCGTCGCGGTCACCGTGACGCGCAACCATCATTGGGGCAGCCGCTGGTTCACCGATCGCAATCGCGCGCTGTGGTCGAGCTTCGTCGTGACGCTGCCGGGCGGGAACGTATTTTTCGCGGGCGATACCGGGATGGGCGACGGCCAATGGCCGGTCGAGGCCGCGGCGCTGGGGCCGATCCGGCTGGCGCTGATCCCGATCGGCGCGTTCCGGTTCGTCGACGGGCAAATGGAGTCGGGCAGCCATATCGGGCCGGTCGATGCGGTCGAGGTGTATCGCCGGCTCGGCGCAGCGCACGCGATCCCGATTCACTGGGGGACGTTCCGCCTGTCGTTCGAGGGGTATGATACGCCGCCGAAACTGCTGGCGGCGGCGATGCGGTGCACGGGGCAGACTGGGTTCGCGCCGGTTGCGATTGGACGGCCGGTGGAAGTTGGGGCGTATGTGAAGCCTGCGGCGGTAACGCCGATGGCTCGGGCGGCTTTGCTTGAATGCCTCGATACGCCACAGGTTCGCGCGCTCCGCTAAATTCTCCGTCACCCCGGAGCTGTTCGGCGGGTATCCCCTTCGAGCAAGTAAGCGTGTTTCCCCGCAAAGGCGGGGACCCAGACTGGGCTCCCGCCTTCGCGGGAGAACAAGGATAGACAAGAGTAACGTCGGCCCCAGATCCGACCACCCCGGCGAAGGCCGGGGCCCAATTGGGGAAGGCTGTTGATGGTGGACAGCTCTTCGTTACTGCCACCTTTCCAATTGGGCCCCGGCCTTCGCCGGGGTAGTATTTTCCTCAATCGCGCCCGTCCCTCACCCCATCTTGAACACGCAGAGCTTGTTGCCGTCCGGATCGCGAAAATACGCGCCATAGAAGCCCATCTCCTCAGGCCCGCGCGTGCCGGCACCACCTTCGTCCGCGCCGCCGAGTTCGATCGCCTTGGCGTAGACCTGGTCGACCTGCTCGCGCGAGATCCGCCGCTAGCGCGACCATCGTGCCGTTGCCCGCGGTCGCGGCTGCGCCGTCATAGGGCTTGCCGATCACCAGCATCGGCTTGTCGGGGCCCGCGCCGTAGAAGGTCAACTGGCGCGCGTCGGGCATTTGCATCAGGCGCTTGCCGCCGACCGTCGCGAACAGCGCATCGTAGAACGCCAGTGCGGCGTCGATATCGTTGGTGCCGAGCGTCGCGTAACCGATCATGGGTCTCTCCTCTTATGATTGAGAAGCGATATCGGCGGGTCATGCCGCGAACACAACCGTTCCCCCGCGAAGGCGGGGTCCAGACCCGCACTCTCCCGGCGTTCGACGGGGAAGTAATCCCTGGACCCCGCTTTCGCGGAGGAACAGTAGGTCAGCCAACGAACGCGCGCTCGATGACGAACGTACCCGGCTTCGAATTCGCGCCCTCCTCGAAGCCCTGCGCCTCGAGCATCACCGCGAATTCCTTGATCATCTCGGTCGAACCGCACAGCATCGCGCGATCGGTCTCGGGGTTGAGCTTCTGCTCACCGCGGACCGGGTGGCCGAACAGCGACGCATCCTCGATCAGCGCCCCGATCCGCCGCGTGGTGCGGAACGGCTCGCGCGTCACGGTCGGGATGTAATGAAACTGCGTCTGCGCCTCGTCGGCGATCAGCGGGTCCTCTGCCAGCAGCCCGACCATCTCGTCGTGATAGGCGAGATCGCTCACGCGCCGCACGCTGTGCACGACGATCACCTGCTCATATGCTGCATAAACGTCGGGATCGCGCATCAGGCTGAGGAACGGCGCGAGGCCGGTGCCGGTCGAGAACATGAACAACCGCTTCCCCGGCAGCAGCGCGTCGAGCACCAGCGTGCCGGTCGGCTTCTTGCCGAGATACACTTCGTCGCCGGGCTGGATCAGCTGAAGCTTCGAGGTCAGCGGGCCGTCCTCGACCTTGATCGACAGGAACTCGAGCTCTTCCGAATAATGCGGGGACGCGATCGAATAGGCACGCATGATCGGCTTGCCGCCTTCCTGCGGAAGACCGATCATCACGAACTCGCCCGAGCGGAAGCGGAAGGTCGAGGGCCGCTCGATCGCAAAGCTGAACAGATGTTCGTTCCAGTGACGCACCCACAGCACCTTGGCGTTGAGGAACGCGGGGGTCTCGGGGATCAGCGCGGGCGCGCGGGTTGCTTCGACGGTCGGGGCGGTCATGCGTCTATTCCTTGGCCTACGCGCGGGCGCTGGCGGATCGATGGCTTGCGAAACGGTCGCATTATGGGCGTGAGCCGGACGGGTCAACAACAGCTAAACTTGGCATCGCCCAAACAGGTCCCGTGGCCGTTGCCGACTCAGGCCATGTTCCCCATATTCCCCCTCGATGGCCATTCAGATCCGCACCAGCCTCGCCGAGCCCGAAACCGGCGAAAGCTTCGTCCCGCACCGCCCCACCGCGCGCCCGAACAAGGTGGAGGGGGCAAGGCGTTCAACCTCGTCAGCGAGTACGAACCCGCGGGCGACCAGCCCACCGCGATCGCCGAACTCGTCTCCGCGATCGGCGACGGCGAGAAGGATCAGGTGCTGCTCGGCGTCACCGGCTCGGGCAAGACCTTTACGATGGCCAGCGTCATCAACCGCGTCCAGCGGCCCGCGCTGATCCTCGCGCCGAACAAGATCCTCGCGGCACAGCTGTACGGCGAGATGAAGTCGTTCTTCCCCGACAACGCGGTCGAATATTTCGTTAGCTATTACGATTACTACCAGCCCGAAGCGTATGTCGCGCGCTCCGACACGTACATCGAGAAGGAATCGTCGACCAACGAGTCGATCGACCGGATGCGGCATTCGGCAACCCGCGCGCTGCTCGAACGCGACGACGTGATCATCGTCGCGTCGGTGTCGTGCCTGTACGGCATCGGCTCGGTCGAGACCTATTCGGCGATGATCTTCGACCTGAAGAAGGGCACGACGGTCGACCAGCGCGAGATCGTGCGCAAGCTCGTCGCGCTGCAGTACAAGCGCAACGACGCGGCGTTCCAGCGCGGCAATTTCCGCGTGAAGGGCGACACGCTCGAAATCTTCCCGTCGCATTACGAGGACAGTGCGTGGCGCATCTCGTTCTTTGGCGACGATATCGAGGAGATCATCGAGTTCGATCCGCTGACCGGCAAGAAGGTCGCGTCGCTGAACTCGGTGCGCGTCTATGCGAACTCGCATTACGTGACGCCCGGCCCGACGCTCAAGCAGGCGGGCGAGGCGATCAAGCACGAGCTCGCCGAGCGGCTGAAGGAACTGGTGCTGGAGGGCAAGCTGCTGGAGGCGCAGCGGCTCGAGCAGCGCACCAACTTCGACCTGGAGATGATCGCCGCGACGGGCTCCTGCGCGGGAATCGAGAATTACAGCCGCTTCCTGACCGGCCGCATGCCGGGCGAGCCGCCGCCCACTTTGTTCGAATATCTCCCCGACAACGCGCTGCTGTTCGTCGACGAGAGCCACGTCACGATCGGCCAGATCAACGGCATGTCGCGCGGCGATCACCGCCGTAAACTGACGCTCGCCGAATACGGCTTCCGCCTGCCGTCGGCGATCGATAACCGCCCGCTGCGCTTCAACGAATGGGACGCGATGCGCCCGCCGACGACCTATGTCTCGGCGACCCCCGGCAGTTGGGAGATGGAACAGACCGGCGGCGTGTTCGCCGAGCAGGTCATCCGCCCGACCGGGCTGATCGATCCGCCCGTCGAGATCAAACCGGTCGAAGAACAGGTCCAGGACCTGATCGTCGAAGTCGGCAAAACGACCGCGCTTGGCTATCGCACCCTAGTCACCACCCTGACCAAGCGGATGGCCGAAGACCTGACCGAATACATGCACGAAGCGGGCATAAAAGTCCGCTACATGCACAGCGACGTCGAGACGCTGGAACGCATCGAACTTATCAGAGATCTCCGTCTCGGCGTCTACGACGTCCTCATCGGCATCAACCTGCTGCGCGAGGGGCTCGACATTCCCGAATGCGGGCTGGTCGCGATCCTCGATGCGGACAAGGAGGGCTTCCTGCGCTCCGAGACCTCACTGATCCAGACGATCGGCCGCGCGGCGCGCAACGTCGACGGTCGCGTGATCCTGTACGCCGATCGCGTAACCGGATCGATGGAGCGCGCGATGAACGAGACGTCGCGCCGCCGCGAGAAGCAGGTCGCGTACAACACCGAACACGGCATCACCCCGACGACGATCCGCCGCAACATCGGCGACATCATCGCGCATGTCGCGAGCCAGGATCAGGTGACGATCCCGATCGACGAGGACCGCCCGCATATGGTCGGCCACAACCTGCGCGCGTATATCGAGGACCTCGAGAAGCAGATGCGCAAGGCGGCGAGCGATCTGGAGTTCGAGACCGCCGGGCGACTGCGCGACGAAATCCGCCAGCTGGAGAACGAGGAACTGGGCCTGCCGGTCGACCAGCAGAAGGCGCCGGTCATGGGGCGGTCGAACGAGGGCAAGCCGGGCACGCGAAAGACACGCTACGGCAAGAGCCAGAAGATGCGGATGGGGGCTCGCGGTCGCGGTAGCCCTTGCGTGCTTACTGTTGCCGCTGGACACTAATGGATCGCCTATGCCTAATTGATTGTGGCTTATGATCCGCAGCTTTCACGACAATGAGGCCGAGCACGTCCATAGTGGGCGGCGTAGCCGCAAGCTGCCTGCAGATATTCAGCAAACCGCGCGACGCAAGCTCAGACAGCTTGATAACGCCGGAAAGTTAAACGACTTACGTATTCCGATAGGCAACCGGTTGGAGCAGTTGAAAGGCTACTTGCCATTGCGGTATAGCATTCGGATCAACGACCAGTGGCGGATCACCTTCCACTGGCTCGACGGAGGCGCGGACGATGTCCGGATTGAGGATTACCACCGCGGATAACGACCGGTTGGGCAACGTCCACCCAGGTGATATCCTGCGCGAAGATTTTCTGATCGGGAGCGAAGTTTCGTTTGAAGATGTCGCGCGGGACGCTCTGATCAATCTAGCGCTTCTTCGTGAAATCGTGGCAAGCAAAAGGGATATCGATCCTTCGATTGACGCCCGCCTGACCCGGTATTTTGGGATGTCAGACGGGTTTTTCTGCGCCTCCAAATTAGTTACGACGTCGAAGAGGTCAAGCGCAACGAAGCCGATGCGCTTGACCGGATCGTTCCGCGCGCAGCTTAGCCGACGACGAGGTCTTCGCTGCTCGACCCGTAATAGCTTGCGACGCGGTCGGCATAGGCCTGGTCGAAGACGGGCGCGTTGTTCGCCCAGCTCGGGCCGCCTTCGAGGACGCGCTTGTCGATCGTGACGACGTAGAGGTCGCGGACGGCGTCGAACTGGAGCAGCGCGAACGGCAGCGGGTAGAAGCTCTTGCCCATGCCGAGGAAGCCGCCGAGGCTGAGGACGGCGTGGGTGACGCGGCCGGTGCCCTTGTGGACCATGAACGCGTGGACCGAGCCGACATTGTCGCCATCGCGGCTCTCGACCTTCATCGTGCCGGAGATGTTCGACTGGACGAGCAGCTGGGTGGGCGTCTGGGCGGCGGTATCGGACATGGACGTTCTCCTGATTTCTTCCGTCGTTGAACCGGTATCACCGTGCGGCGGTTCCCGCCGGGCGCGCTTCGTCGTACTTGAGCGACCGCCGGGCGTGCCGCATAGCGATGCGATGCGCACTCCGTCCCCTCACCTCGTCGGCTTGCGATCGCTTGCCCGCCCTCTCGTCCTAGCGCGGCTTGCCGGTCTGGCGACGCTCGCGTCGATCGCGGGCTGCGTTCCGCCGCCGCGTGCGGAAGCGCCGCCCCCGCCGCGTACCATTACGACGGCGCCTGCCCCGGAGCCGCGTCCGGCACCTATTGCTGCCGACTGGCGCGACTGGCCGTATTCGCCGGGGACGTGGGTGTACCGCCGCGATGCGCGCGGCTCGATCGCTTTGTTCGGGCCGGCCAATGCCGATGCCTCGCTGACGGTGCGATGCGACACCGCGGCGCGCCAGGTCTATCTGTCGCGCGCGGGCAGTACGCCGACGCCGCTGACGATCCGCACGTCGAGCGTGACGCGCGCCGTGTCCGTACAACCGACCGGGGGCACGCCGCCCTATGTCGCGGCTGCGCTGATGCCGAACGATTCGTTGCTGGAGGCGATGGGGTTCAGTCGCGGGCGGTTCGTCGTCCAGCAGGCCGGACTGCCGCCGCTCGTCGTGCCCGCCTGGGCCGAGATCGAGCGCGTCACCGAGGATTGCCGCGGCTGATTTCGGTGAAGTGGCAGTCGAACAGGATTGCCCGAAAACTTCCGTAAAACAAGGCTTGTATCGCAGGCGCGGTCGGCACACATTGGCGTTGCGGTCAGGCTTGGCCGCGTTGTTTCAACAAGCGAAAGGAGGTGATCCGATGTCTCATGGTTCAGCAGTGAGTTCGGTTCGGTTCGTTCGGGGGACGCACCGCTAACGCCGCCGACATGCGTGGGGAGTATCCTCTCCCAGTCAACGCGTGTGTCACAGGATAAGCGGTACGCATGGTCCTCCGGGCTGGAACTCTCCGGCCGCTGACCATGTCAGGAGGCTGTCGGGTCGTCGGGAGACGATCCGGCAGCCTCTTTTCGTTTGTGGGAGTGTCGGGGCGTGGTGGCATGCAGCGCTCGGGGCAAACCCATTGCCCGGCCCGCGCCGCCTAATGTGGGGCCAATTCCAGACTCCACCGCGCTACGGACTTGATCGTTTAGGTTTTGCGGCATTGTGTGGCCGAAACTATTCAGAGATTCCGGGACGTTTGGCACGCCGCCGTTCGTGACGGATCGAAGGGCAGCGCACGTCCTTGCTCTCCCGCGAAGGCGGGAGCCCAGTCTGGATCCCCGCCTTTGCGGGGAAACATGCTGGTTCAGGTGCACAGGCGGCGCTTTGCCCCGTAGAGGCGCCGGCTGCCCAAGACCGCCGCCCTAAAGGAACGACTTCGCCCGGTTGAGGACGATGCTGCACATCCGCGTTTTCACCTGCCCGCCGAGATCGTCGAGCGAAAACGCCTGGCCGTTCGGCGCCTGTACTTCGCCTTCCTGTCCCGCCGCGTAGCCCGGCGACGTCTGCACGCCCTGTCGTCCGGTCAGACGCTGGAGGATCGACTGCGCGCCGGTGGCCGGGGCCTTCGCGCTGCCCGCTCGTGGCGCTGCATTCCGTCCGCCGGTTAAGGCGCCGAGCGCACCACCTTGCCCGAGCAGATTGTTCTTAAGGCAATAGCCGAGCAACCCGGCGGCATTGCCCGCGCCGATCGATCCGACGTTCGGTAGCGCACCACCTAGCAGACCACCAAGTCCGCCGAGGCTGCCCAAGCCGCCCTGCGTCGGCGCTGATTGCGGCGCGGTGGTCTGTGCCGAGGCCGTGGTCGCGAGGGCGAAGGCTGCGACGAGGGCGATTGCGGTCTTGGGCATGATGAGCGTGCTCCGATAAGGTCGTATTACCAACAGGACTGGCCCGGGTGCGTTCCGGGCTCGGCTTCGTTCAACCGCCCGCGAAGAACGCGTCGACCGATCCGCGCTTGGCGCCCAACGCCGCCGCGACCCGTCGGCGAGCATCGTAATATACCAGCGCCGGCGCGGCCGGATCGGTCTGTCGAAGGCGGGCGGCCTCCGCGTCCGTCAGGCTGCTCTCGCCCGCGACATAATCCGCATACCCCTCCTGCTGCCAGGTCGGGAGCATAGCACTGCGCACTTCGCCAAGATGGTTGGCGATCATGATGTGCGTCGTCTCGTGCGCGATCACGCCGGACAGCGTCCGGGTACCGCCGATCGCACGACCGTTCGTCACGCGATCCGCGGCGACGTCGCTGCGGTTGAAGACGATCGCCGAACTGAAGGGCCGGCGGAATGCAAAGGCACCCGGCGACTGGATCGCCAGAAGGCGCCAGCGCCAGCCACCGTCCGTCAGGAACAGCGAGCGATCGAGCGAGCCGGTGTAGAGCGGACTGGCGCGCAGCAACCCTTCCGCGCGCGCCAGTTCGCCGGCAATCCGCGGATCGATCGGACGCTCGGCATAGACGGTGACGGTGCCGATCCGCTGCTCATGCGGAAACGCTAGCAACTGCGGCGCGTAGACGACCGCGACGGCAAGCAGAAGGAGGAAGGCCACGACCCACCGGACGGGCCCCCGCCCCCTTCTGCCTGCGCGCGTCGTCATGCCGGCGTCAGCAAGCCTTCGCGCGCGATCTTCTCGCGCCACACCAGCGGTGCAAGCTGGTGGACGTTCTCGCCCGCGGAATCGACCGCGACGGTCACTGGGAAGTCGCTGACCTCGAACTCGTAGATCGCTTCCATCCCGAGATCCGCAAAGCCGACGACCTTCGAACCCTTGATCGCGCGCGCGACCAGATACGCAGCCCCACCGACCGCCATGAGATACGCCGACTTGGCCTCCGCGATCGCCTTGGTCGCATCGCCGCCGCGCTCCGCCTTGCCGACCATCGCCAGCAGGCCTTGGTCGAGCATCATCCGCGTGAACTTGTCCATCCGCGTCGCCGTGGTGGGGCCCGCAGGTCCGACGACTTCCTCGCCAACCGGATCGACCGGGCCAACGTAGTAGATCACGCGACCCTTGAAATCTACCGGCAGCGGCTCGCCCGCATCAAGCATGTCCTTGATCCGCTTGTGCGCCGCATCGCGCCCAGTCAGCATCTTGCCGTTGAGCAACAGGCGGTCGCCGTGCTTCCAGGTTTGCACGACTTCGGGCGTCAGCGTGTCGAGATCGACACGGATCGCGGCCTTGTCGGGCGTCCAGTTGACGTCGGGCCATTCCTCCAGCTTCGGCGCTTCCAGATACACCGGGCCCGAGCCGTCGAGCACGAAATGCGCGTGGCGGGTGGCGGCGCAGTTCGGGATCATCGCCACCGGCTTCGACGCGGCGTGGGTCGGCCAGTCGAAGATCTTGACGTCGAGGATGGTGGACAGCCCGCCCAAGCCCTGCGCGCCGATACCGAGCGCATTGACCTTGTCGTAGATCTCGATCCGCAGCGCCTCGATGTCGTTCTTCGGGCCGCGCGCCTTCAGCTGTGCCATGTCGATCGAGCCCATCAGCGACTGCTTGGCGAGGATCATCGACTTTTCTGCGGTGCCGCCGATGCCGATCCCTAGCATGCCGGGCGGGCACCAGCCGGCGCCCATCTGCGGGATCATCTCGAGCACCCAGTCGACGATCGAGTCGGATGGGTTCATCATCTTGAACTTCGACTTGTTCTCACTGCCGCCGCCCTTCGCCGCGACGTCGATCGAGACGGTGTTGCCGGGCACCATCTCGACATGCATCACGCTCGGCGTGTTGTCCTTGGTATTGCGGCGGGTGAAGGCGGGGTCGGCGAGGATCGACGCACGCAGCTTGTTCTCCGGGTTGAGATACGCCTTCCGAACACCCTCATCGATCACTTCCTGCAGCGAGCGGGTCGACTCAAGACGGCAATCCTGGCCCCATTTGACGAAGATCGTGACGATCCCGGTGTCCTGGCAGATCGGGCGGTGGCCCTCCGCGCACATCCGGCTGTTGGTCAGGATCTGCGCGATCGCATCCTTGGCGGCGGGGCTCTGCTCGGCCTCGTACGCGACGCCCAGCGCGCGAATGTAATCCATCGGGTGGTAGTAGCTGATGAACTGGAGTGCGTCGGCGACGCTTTCGATCAGGTCGGCTTCGGTGATGACGGTCATGCAGCGCCTTTACGGATACAGGTTTGCAGACGTCTTAGCGGCGATCGTGCGATTTTTGAAGACGGGGTCACGTCACAGACCATGGCGAGCGCGATCACGCAGATCCAAGCGGTGAAGGTCGGCGTGTCGCGTCGATGCCAAACGAAAGGGGCTGGAACGATGATCCCGCCACTCCAGCCCCCTTGCTTTGATCACCGAGGTACCGGCCCGATGGCCGCGCGGTGATTACATCGGTGGCGTCAGGCCGTCCTTGCCCACTGCGACCGACCTGGCGCCCTTGGAGTCCGCCGAGATGATCGCGAACAGCTTCTGGCCCTTGGCGAGGACGGTGCGCTCGGCCGGCTCGAACCGGACGATCGGCGTGCCGACGGGGACGACGACCTGGGCCTTGCCGCCCTTGTACGAGATGCTCAGCTTGGTCTCGCCGGGCTTGCCTGCGCCACCTGTGACCGTGCCATTCGTCATGCCGCTCTGCTGCGCGACCGTGCCGTTGGTCATCGCACTCTGGCCATCGACGGTGCCGTTGGTCATCGCGCTCTGCCCGTCGACGGTGCCGTTGGTCATTGCGCTGGACCCGTTCGTGCCGCCGCCTGCAGCCGCGACCGCGCCGGGGACGTCCCAGGGATAATGACCCTCGCCGGTGCCGCGCATCGCCTCGGGGAAGATCACCAGTTCGACCGCGCGCAGCGCGTCGTCGGGACCGGTCGTCGCGGTACCGATGAAGTCGCCGTCCTTGAGCGTCGACAGGTCGGACTTCACCACCCAGGCGAACTTGGTGTTCGCGTCGAGCGGAACGGTGGCCGACTTGCCGTCATAGGTCTGGACGGTCAGCGCGTCGGTACCGATCGCGGTGATGACGCCGCGTACACGGTTTACGGCCGGGGTCGCGCTCGCCGCGGTGGTGTTGCCCATGGCGATGTTTGCGGTCGAGGTGTTCGAGTCCGTCGAAGTCGTCTGACCACAGCCGCCAAGGACCGCGACCACGCCGCTCAGCAGCATCAGCTTTTTCGTCAACATCGCAGTAAATCCTTCACAATATCAAGGCGTAGCGCCGAGACGGCACCGGCGATCGGTTCGCAGACGGCCATGATGATATGGTCGATGTGGCTCACCGCCGGAAGGGGCAATCGGTCGCATGCTACGGGCAGCGTCGGCGAGTGAGTGTTGGGCCATTTCGGCGGCGGCAGGGCGACTTCGGCTTTCCGCGCGGCGCTGCTCCGCCTAGAATGCGCCGATGCAGGATATCAGAAACATCGTCGTCCTGACGGGCGCGGGCATCTCGGCGGAGAGCGGGATCGCGACGTTCCGCGGGCCGGGCGGCTTGTGGGAGGGGCACCGGGTCGAAGATGTCTGCACGCGCGAGGCGCTCGCAGCGGATCCGGAACTGGTGCACCGGTTCTACGATCTGCGCCGCGCTGCGTTGGCGACGGTCGAGCCCAATGCCGCGCACCGTGCGCTGGCGCGGCTGGATGCAGAATGGGCGGGCGAGTTGCTGATCGTCACGCAGAATGTCGACGATTTGCACGAGCGGGCGGGCGCGACGCGGATGCTCCATATGCATGGCGAGTTGCTTTCGGCCTTGTGTGCCGCGTGCGGTGCGCGCGAGCCTTGGGCGGGCAGCCTGCCGGAGGGGTCGGCGTGCGGCGCGTGTGGCTCGGCGGCGCTGCGGCCGGACATCGTGTTCTTCGGCGAGATGCCGTACCAGATGGAACGGATCGAGGCGGCGTTGGCGAAGGCCGACCTGTTCGTGTCGATCGGCACGTCGGGGGCGGTGTATCCGGCGGCGGGGTTCGTACAGACCGCGGCGTATCATGGGGCGCGGACGCTGGAACTGAACCTCGATCCGTCGATGGGGAGCGTGTTCTTCGAGCAGACGCGGATCGGTGCGGCGGGCGTGCTGGTGCCGTCGTGGGTGGACGAAGTGCTGGGCCGATAGTCAGGCAGGCACGGGCGTTACGGACGATCGCGTATAGGACCGCCCCCAGAACCAGATACCCGCCACGATCATCGGCACGCTCAGCGTTTGCCCCATCGTCAGTCCCCACCACAGGTGATCGAGTCCGGCGTCGGGCTGGCGGACGAATTCGAGCAGGAAGCGCGCAGTGCCGTAGAGGGTCAGTCCGGTGCCGAGCAGCCGTCCCGGGCGAAGCCGCGCGTCGGTGCGCCAGAACAGATATGCGAGCACGATCATGGTCACGCCCCCTCGAGCGCGGCTTCGTATAGCTGGCTGGGGTGGCGGGGGATGCCGTCCTGCGTGCCGGGGAAGATCACCGCCCAGGGCAGCGAACTGGGCCGGCCCCACAACTCACCGTTCACGAAATTGGCGATCCGTACCAGCACGAGCCCAAACGGCGTCGCGCACGCAACATAGTCGCAGACGCGGAGCAGCGAGAGGCGATGGCGGCGGGTGAACGCGATCAGGCTGACGATCACGCCGAGGAACCCGCCATGCAGCGACATCCCGCCCCGCCAGAGTTTCAGCACGTCCAGCGGATCGCGCCAGATCTCCGGCCGGTAGAACAGGCAATAGCCGAGGCGGCCGCCGAGTATGATGCCGAGCGTCAGATAGAAGACGAGGTCGTCGACATGGCGTTCAGCCATCGGCGCGCCGGATCGCCCGAGCATTTTCCGCAGATACCACCAGCCCAGGGCGATCATCGCGATGTAGCTGAGCGCGTACCATCTGAGCTGGAACAGGCCGAAATCCCAGGCGACCGGGGAAAGAGGAAGCTGGTCATAGCGGATCGCGGACGTCGCATCGATCATGATCGGCATCGTGTGGTCCTCGTCCGGCTGAGCGGGCGTAGGGACGATAGCATGCGCGGGTAAGAGGACGGCGCAGTTTCGACCGGGCGATCAAGTAACGGTTTTACTATTGCGGGATCGAATCGTGGAAAAACTGACCCAGCTTGTTCGAACTCTACACCACCCCGGCGAAGGCCGGGGCCCAATTAGAAAGGTCGAAGTGACGGATCGTTGTCCGCAGTTACGACCGTCCACCAATTGGGCCCCGGCCTTCGCCGGGATGGAATATTTTCGCGGGTTCAGTCGACCCAGTCTAGGCCCATGTCGCGGTAGACTTCGCGGTCTTCGTCCCAGCCCGGCTTTACCTTTACGTGCAGGTATAGATGGACGGGCTTGCCGGTGATCGAGGCGAGTTCGATGCGGGAGCGGGCGCCGATTTCCTTGATGCGGACGCCGCCCTTGCCGAGCACGATCGCGCGCTGGGTGGGGCGTTCGACGAGGATCTGCTGGTGGATCTCCAGCGAGCCGTCCTGGCGTTCGATATACTGCTCGGTCTCGATCGTGCTCGCATAGGGGAGTTCGGCGTGGAGCTGGAGATAGAGCTGTTCGCGCGTGACCTCGGAGGCCAGCGCGCGCTCGGTCGAGTCGGAGACCTGGTCCTCGGGGTAGTGCCACGGACCTTCTGGCATCGCCTTGGCGAGTTGCGTCTTGAAGTGGGCGAGGCCGTCGCCGGTGCCGGCGCTGATGAAGAAGGTCTCGGCGAACGGGAGCAGCGCGTTCAGTTTCTCGGCGTGGATCAGCAGCTTGGTCTTGTCGGCGAGATCGACCTTGTTGAGGATCAGCCAGATCGGCTCGGTGCGGCCGACCAGCGACTCGACGATCGTCGTCACCTTGCCGCCGATGCCACCCTTCGCGTCGACCACCAGTGCGATGATGTCGGAGCCTTCAGCACCACCCCAGGCGGCGGCGACCATCGCGCGGTCGAAGCGGCGCTTGGGCTCGAAGATGCCGGGGGTGTCGACGAGCAGGATCTGCGTGTCGCCCTCGATCGCGACGCCCATCAGCTTGGCGCGTGTCGTCTGTGCCTTGGGGCTGACGATCGCGACCTTCTGGCCAACGAGCGCGTTGACGAGCGTCGACTTGCCCGCGTTCGGCGCGCCGACGATGGCGACTAGGCCGCAATGCTTGGGGGCGGAGATTTCAGGCGTGGTAGGTTCGGTCACTAAAGCTCTTTTCGGCATCGGGATATTCGGGTGCGGTCATACAGACAAAACGCCCTCGCGTCATTCCCGCCGAACTACGGCACTGTCGCCGCGTCGAGCGCAGTTTTAGGAAGGCAGTTATTTCGCGCAGAGGCGCAGAGGACGCGGAGATGATGCGAATGAGGCGCGTGACCGCCGCGATCACATCCCGCCGAGTATCTCGGTGTCTTGCCGGGCACGACCGTGCCCCAAGCGTACCACCTCCGCGTCCTCTGCGCCTCTGCGCGAACAAATCCTTCTTAGCCGAGCTTCTCCAGCAGCGCCTTGGCCGCGGCAGTCTCGGCTTCCTGTTTGCTGGAGCCCGTCGCAGTCGCTTCGGCTAGCTTGCCGACTGACACCAGCATCGTGAATTTGGGGGCGTGGCCGGGGCCGGTGCGTTCGACGATGGTATATTCGGGGGGCTTGCGGTTGTGCGCGGCGGCCCATTCCTGGAGCGCGGACTTGGGGTGTTGCGGGGCTTTTGCGCCCGCCTGGACACGGTCGCCCCATGCGCCGCGGACGAAGGCGCGGGCGGCATCGAGGCCGGCTTCCTGGTACCAGGCGCCGATCAGCGCTTCCATCACGTCGCCGAGCACGTTGTCGCTGTCGCTGGCGCCGTCGTCGCGCGCCTGCTTGCCGAGTTTTAGATGCGCGCGGACGCCGAGTTCTCGCGCCACGTCGGCGCAGACCGGGCCGGTGACGAGTGCGTTTAGGCGCTTCGACAGCGAGCCCTCGGGGTCGGTCACGAACAGTTCGTATAGCCACTCGGCGATGATCAGGCCGAGCACGCGGTCACCGAGGAACTCGAGTCGCTCGTAGTTCGCCGCGGCCTGGCTGCCGTGGGTCAGCGCGCGTTCAAAGGGGGCGAGGTTGGTCGGTACGCGGCCGAAGAGCGTCTTCAGCCAGCCGGCGAGGTCGCTCAAAGCCTTCCCCGATACGGCTCCAGCGCGCGGCACTGACCCAGGTCCAGGGCTTCAGCCATTCGGCATTGCCGTCGGTCGAGAAGAAGTTGACGACGGCCTTGCCCTCGACGTTCTCGAGCGGGACGTAGCCCATGCCCTGCGGCGCGGGGAAGCGGCTGTCGCCGCTGTCGTCGCGGTTGTCGCCCATCACGAAGATGTGCCCGGCGGGGATCGTGTAGAGCCCGGTGTCGTCGCGATCGGGGAGTTCGGCCTGGTCGAGAACTTCGTAGCTGCGGCCGGCGGCCCCGTTCTCGCCAGGGAGCGTTTCGCGGAAGCGGGGGTAGCGGCAGATCTGCACGTTGGCGACGACGTCGACGAACGGCGCGCCGCATTTCTCGGCGTTGAAATTGGCGGTGAGCGGGATCGTGAAGTCGGCGATGCGGAGCTTCGGGATTGCCTTGCCGTTGAGGTAGACGGTGCCCTGCCGCATCTGGATCGTCTCGCCGGGCAGGCCGATGACACGCTTGATGACGTCGTGGTCGAGCACTTCGGGCGCGCGGAAGACGACGACGTCGCCGCGCGTCGGCGTGCTGCCGAAGATGCGCCCGGGAATCAGCGGTACACCCGCGGGGAGCGACCAGCGCGAATAGCCGTAGTTCCACTTCGAGACGAAGAGATAGTCGCCGATCAGCAGCCGGGGCAGCATCGATTCGGACGGGATGCTGAACGGCGCGAAGATGAAGCTGCGCAGGATCAGCACGACCACCGCGAGCTTCAGCAGAAAGCGGAACGTCTCGCTCGTTTCGGAGCGCTTGGGTTTGGTCTTCACGTCATTTGCCATGTGCGCGGGTTTGCGCAGACCGCGCCTATCGTCAAGCGTGTGCGGGATACGTGTCACCGAAAGAACGTTGTCGCGGTCTCGCGCTTGCAGCATGACCGGCGCGCACGTCTATTCGGAGAAGTAGCATGACCGCCGACTGGTCCAAGATCGAAGCCCTGCCCGCCACCACGCTGACCGACCTGTTCGCAGCGGACTCGGAGCGCCTCTCGAAGCTGAGCCTCGATGTCGCGGGGATCCACTTCGACTGGTCGAAGACGCATCTGACGACGGACATGGTCACCGCGTTCGAGGAGATGGCGAAGGCGCAGGACCTGTCGGGCAAGCGGCAGGCGCTGTTCTCGGGCGAAATCGTCAACGTCACCGAGGGCCGCGCGGTCGAGCACACCGCCGAGCGCGGCGAGGGCAAGCCTGAGAGCGTCGCGATCGCGCAGGCCAGCCACCAGCGCATGCGGACGCTGATCGATGCGATCGAGGCCGAGGCGCTGGGTCCGGTGCGGCATATCCTGCATGTCGGGATCGGTGGGTCGGCGCTGGGGCCGCAGTTGCTGGTCGATGCGCTGGGGCGTGAGGACAAGCGCTACGACGTCGCGATCGTCGCCAATGTCGACGGCGTTGCGCTGGAGGACGTGTTCGCGAAGTTCGATCCGGCGGCGACGCTGCTCGTGGTCGCATCGAAGACCTTCACCACGACCGAGACGCTGATGAACGCCGAAAGCGTGCTGCAGTGGATGACCGAGCATAATGTCGAGGACCCTTACGGCCGCGTGATCGCGCTGACCGCGTCGCCCGAAAAGGCGATGGAATGGGGTGTCGACGAAACGCGCATCCTGCCGTTCGCGGAGAGCGTCGGTGGGCGGTATTCGCTGTGGTCGACGATCGGTTTCCCGGCGGCGATCGCGCTTGGCTGGGACAAGTTCGAGGAGCTGCTCGAGGGTGCGGCCGAGATGGACCGGCATTTCCGACTCTCCGCGCTGCACGAGAACGCGCCGGCGCTCGCGGCGTTCGCTGACCTCTATTACACGCAGATCCGCCATGCCGAGACGCGCGCGCCGTTCGCGTATGACGAGCGGTTGCGGTTGCTGCCGAGCTATCTCCAGCAGCTTGAGATGGAATCGAACGGCAAGTCGGTGACGGTCGACGGCCAGCCGCTCGGGCGTCCGTCGGCGGCGATCACTTGGGGCGGCGTCGGCACCGAGGCGCAGCATGCGGTGTTCCAGTTGCTCCACCAGGGCACGCATCTCGTGCCGGTCGAGTTCATCGCGGTGATCGAGCCGGGCGACACGCTGCCCGAGGAGCATCACCGTGCGCTGTTGCTGAATGCGTTTGCGCAGGGTGCGGCGCTGATGGCGGGCAAGCAGGTCGAGGATCCGGCGCGGAGCTATTCGGGCGACCGGCCGTCGTCGACGCTGCTGCTCGACGATCTCGACGCGCACACGCTGGGCGCGCTGATCGCGTTTTACGAGCACCGGGTGTTCGTGAACGGAGTGCTGCTGGGGATCAATTCGTTCGACCAGTTCGGAGTCGAGCTTGGGAAGGAAATGGCGAAGGCGGCGGAGAAGGGCGGACAGACGTTCGATCCTTCGACGGATGATCTGATCAAGCGCGCGTTTGGGTGAGGTTGGGGGAGGGCGGTCCCCTCCCCTTTGTCTGTAATCCAATTACCCAACCCAAAAACGCACCACCCCGGCGAAGGCCGGGGCCCAGTTGGGTGAACCGCAGTTTGCCACACCAAAGCCTCACCAACTGGGCCCCGGCCTTCGCCGGGGTGGAGGTCGGTTGTTGTAGGTATGGAGCACTCTTTACCATACCGCGTTACGCCATGATGCTACTACTCCTTGCCGTCGCGCTCGCCGCCTCACCCACCGTCGCGCAGATGAAGTGGGAGCGGCGCGTGTTGATCGTCTCCGCCTCGACCGCTGAAGATCCCGCGCTTGCTGAGCAGCGTCGCATTCTCGCCGGGTGGAAAACCGACGCTGTCGCGCGCGACCTCACCATCGTCGAAATCGTTGGTGACACTGTCCGCGGCGCGAGCAACCCAGCCGCGACGCTCCGCCGCCGATACAACCTCCCCACCCGCTTCACCGCGATCCTCATCGGCAAGGACGGCGGCGAGAAACTGCGCAGCGCCAAGCCCTTCCCCGCCGCCGCACTGGAAGCGACGATCGACGCGATGCCGATGCGCAAGGCCGGTCAGCGATAGACCCAGCCGATCAGCGTGATCGCCGCGCCGGGGTTGTGGCGTCGCGCCCCCTGCCCCAGATGGCATGCAAAGCCGCTCCCAAGCGGCACGCGACGTACAAGGACTGCCCGTGACCGACACCACATCCGCGACCGATACCCAATTCGACTACGACCTCTTCGTCATCGGCGCAGGCTCGGGCGGGACGCGCGCCTCGCGCGTTGCCGCCGCCCACGGGGCACGCGTCGCGGTTGCCGAGGAATACCGGGTCGGCGGCACCTGCGTCATCCGCGGCTGCGTGCCGAAGAAGCTGCTGATCTACGGCGCGCATTTCGCCGAGGATCTGAAGGACGCAAAACGCTTCGGCTGGCAGGTGCCCGATGACTGCGCGTTCAGCTGGCCGACGCTGCGCGACAACGTCATGGAGGAGGTCGACCGGATCAACGGCGCCTACACGACCACGCTGCAGAACAATCACGTCGACATCATCCACCAGCGCGCGGTCGTCTCCGGGCCCAACGAAGTCACGCTCGCCGATGGCACCGTCAAGACCGCCGCGAAGATCCTGATCGCGGTCGGCGCGCACCCGCTGGTGCCCGGATTCCCCGGCGCCGAGCACGGCATCACCTCGAACGAGGTGTTCCACCTCGACGACGTGCCGAAGCGCGTGCTGATCGCGGGTGCAGGCTATATCGCCAACGAGTTCGCCGGGATCTTCCACCAGTTCGGGTCGCACGTGACTTTGGTCAACCGGACCGATGTGATCCTGCGTGGCTATGACGAGTCGATCCGCGACCGCCTGCTCCAGATTTCGATGAGCAAGGGCATCGATTTCCGCTTCAACGCTGCGTTCGAGAGCATCGAGAAGGACGAGAACGGGTGTCTCACGGTCAGGATGAGCGGACACGAGCCGATCACCGTCGACCTCGTGATGTTCGCGACTGGCCGCCTGCCTAACACCAAGGGCCTCGGGCTCGAAACCGCAGGCGTCGAGATGGACGCGGCAGGCGCGGTGATCGTCGACGAGGACAACCGGTCGAGCTGCGACTCGATCTTCGCGGTCGGCGACGTCACCAACCGGATCCAGCTGACCCCAGTCGCGATCCGCGAGGGGCAGGCGTTCGCCGACACCTTCTTCGGCAACAAGCCCACGCGCGTCGATTACGCCAACGTCCCCGCGGCTGTGTTCAGCCACCCGCCAATGGCTGGCGTCGGCATGACCGAGTCTCAGGCGAAGGAGGCGCTCGGTTCGGTGAAGGTCTACACGTCGGACTTCCGCCCGATGAAGAACGTGCTGGCGGGCCGCAACGAGCGCTCGCTGTACAAGATGATCTGCGATGGCGAGACCGACCGCGTGGTCGGCATCCACATGATCGGTCCGGACTGCCCGGAGATCCTTCAGTCCGCCGCGGTCGCGGTGAAGGCGGGGCTGACCAAGGCCGATTTCGACGCGACCGTTGCGCTGCATCCGACGATGGCGGAAGAGCTTGTCTTGATGAAGTGAAACCTTCAGGCTTTGCGTTGCGGGAACGACGCGGTAGATCGCGCATACCCGATCCTCGAAAGGTCCCAGCATGCGTGAAGCCGCCATCGTCTCGACCGCCCGTACCGCTATCGGCAAGGCGTATCGCGGCGCGTTCAATGCGACCGAGGCGCCGGTGCTGGCGGGGCATGTGATGAACGCGGTGGTCGAGCGCGCAGGGATCGATCCGGCGCGGATCGACGAGGTGTTCTGGGGCGTCGGCAACCAATGGGGGACGCAGGGCGGTAACGCCGGACGGATGGCGATCTTTGCGGGCGGGCTGCCGGAATCGGTGCCGGCGTTTACGCTCGACAGGAAATGTGGGTCGGGGCTGACCGCCGTGGCACTCGCGGCGCGGACGATCATGTGCGACGAGGCGGATGTCGCGCTTGCCGGCGGGATGGAGTCGATCAGCTACACCGTGACCAAGGATGCGCCGCGCTACGTCAACGCGAGCGTAATCGCCAAGGAACCGGCAGCGTATATCCCGATGATCGAGACCGCAGAGATCGTCGCGGAGAAATACGGCATCAGCCGCGAGGCGCAGGACGCCTACGCCGCGATGAGCCAGCAGCGTGCCGCCGCCGGGTTGGCGAACGGGGCATTTGCCGAGGAGATCGTGCCGATCACGGTCGAGAAAGCGCTGTTCGACAAGCAGGGTGCGCACGCCGGGATCGAGAGCGTCACGCTGTCGCAGGACGAGGGTATTCGCGCCGGCACGACGCTGGAGGGTCTGCGCGGGCTGAAGACGGTATGGCCGGGTGGTGAGTTTTCCGGGCCGGGGTCGAGTGTCACCGCGGGCAATGCGAGCCAGTTGTCGGACGGCGCGTCGGCGCAACTGCTGATGGATCGCAGGACTGCTGAGGCTGAGGGCAAGGACATCCTCGGCATCTATCGCGGGTTCCAGGCGGCGGGGTGCAGCCCGGCGGAGATGGGTATCGGGCCGGTGTTCGCGATCCCGAAGCTGCTCGAGCGTGCGGGGCTGTCGGTCGGCGATATCGGCCTGTGGGAGCTCAACGAGGCGTTCGCGTCGCAATGCCTCTATTGCCGCGATTTCCTCGGGATCGATCCGGAGAAGTACAACGTCAACGGCGGCGCGATCGCGGTCGGCCATCCGTTCGGAATGACCGGCTCGCGGCTCGTCGGGCATGCGCTGATCGAGGGTCGCAAGCGCGGCGTGCGCTATGTCGTGGTGTCGATGTGCACCGCAGGCGGCATGGGCGCCGCGGGGTTGTTCGAAATCGTGTGATCTTCCTGCCTCTCAATGAAGGAGGAGTTGGGGGTGGGTTGGCTGCCGTGTGGTTCAAAACGGTGAGGCCGATCACCGTCATCCCAGCGAAAGCTGGGATCTCACCGTGAGAGCCGCGGCACCCGCCAATCGGGATACCCCAGCTTTCGCTGGGGTGACGGTTGTTGCGCCGTGAAATTATTGCGCTGCTCAAGCCGGCCGACCCACGCCGCCCCCCTTTCAGGGAGGGGGAAGGAAGCGAACAGTTGCCGGACTCAGTCGGCGAAGAGGAGGACGGGGGTTTCGAGGTATTTCTTGAGGCCCTGAACGAAGCTTGCCGCGTCCCAGCCGTCGACGACGCGGTGGTCGCAGCTGATCGACAGGTTCATCAGTTTCGCGCGGACGACCTCATCTCCCTTGAAGACGGGGCGTTCGACGATCTTGTTGGGGCCGATGATCGCGACTTCGGGGCGGTTGATGACCGGAGTCGTCGCGATGCCGCCTAGGGGCCCGAGCGAAGTTACGGTGATCGTGCCGCCGCCCATCTCGTTGGGCGCGAGCTTGCCGGCGCGCGCGGCTTCGGCGAGGCGGGTGATCTCGGCCGCGAGCTGCCAGACGTTGCGGTCCTGCGCGTCGCGGATCACGGGGACGGTCAGCCCCGCGTCTGTCTGTGCAGCCATGCCGAGATGGATTGCGCCGTGGCGCGTGACGACCCCTGCCTCGTCGTCGTAGCGCGCGTTCATCATCGGGAAGTCTGGGATCGTCTTGCAGATCGCGACGATCATCAGCGGGAGCATCGTCAGCTTGGGGCGGCCGCCGCGGTTGGCGTTTAGGTCGGCACGCATCGCCTCCAAGGCGGTGACGTCGATCTCGTCGACATAGGTGAAGTGCGGGATCGCGCGCTTCGATGCGGCCATGTTCTCGGCGATGCGGCGGCGCATGCCGATGACCTTGATGGGCTGGTCTTCGCGGGCGCGCGACGCGTGCGGGGGTGGTAGCCTTCGCCCGAGCCGTAGCGGAGATAGGAGTCGAGGTCGGCGTGGCGGACTCGGTCGGAGTCGGATTTGACCGAGGCGAGGTCGATCCCGAGGTCGCGCGCGCGGGCGCGTACCGCTGGGGAAGCGAGCGCGTGCGCCTTATCCTCCCCGGCACGGGGAGGGGGACCATCCGCAGGATGGTGGAGGGGGCTTCCACGGGCGGAGCGGTCTGCGGGAACATGCCCACCGATGCAGTATCCGCCACCGGCGGGGTCGTTTGCGGCACGCCCCCCACCCCCGGCTTCGCCGGCGGTCCCCCTCCCCGTTTCGGGGAGGAGTTCGACGCCCGGGTTCTCGGCTTCGTATTGTTCGGCGGTCTCGGCCTGCGCCGAGGTCAGCGGCGCGGCGACGACTTCGTCTGCGGCATCGACCGCATCCGTCTCGATCACCACCAGCGCGGCGCCGATCGACACCTGGTCGCCGACTTCGCCCGCGAGTTCGACGACGATTCCGGTCACCGGCGATTCCATCTCGACGGTGGCCTTGTCGGTCATCATGTCGGCGATCGGTGAATCCTCCTCGACACGGTCGCCGATGGCGACGTGCCATGCGACGATCTCGGCCTCGGAGATGCCTTCGCCGATGTCCGGCAGCTTGAAGGTGAAGCGGGCCATTATGCGTCCTTCATGATCTTTTTCAGGGCTTCGCCGATGCGGACGGGCCCCGGGAAATACGCCCATTCGAGGCTGTGCGGGTACGGCGTGTCGAACCCGGTCACGCGCTCGATCGGCGCTTCGAGATGGTAGAAACAGCGTTCCTGGACGATCGCCGACAGCTCAGCGCCGAAGCCGCTGGTGCGGGTCGCCTCGTGGACGATCATGCAGCGACCGGTCTTCTTCACCGACGCCTCGATCGTCTCGATGTCGAGCGGGACGAGCGTGCGGAGGTCGACGATCTCGGCGTCGATCCCGGCCTCGGCGACCACGGCCGCGCAGACATGGACCATCGTGCCATAGGCTAGGATGGTGAGCGCCTCGCCCGCGCGGACGATCTTCGCCTTGCCGAGTTCGATCTTGTAATAGCCGGTCGGGACTTCGCCGGCCGGATGCTTCGACCAGTTCTGCGACGGGCGATCCCAATAGCCGTCGAACGGGCCGTTGTAGATGCGCTTGGGTTCGAAGAAGAGCGTCGGATCATTGTCCTCGATCGCGGCGATCAGCAGGCCCTTGGCGTCGTACGGCGTCGACGGGATCACCGTCTTGATGCCGGACATGTGGGTGAAAAGACCCTCCGGCGACTGGCTGTGCGTCTGGCCGCCGAAGATGCCGCCGCCGAACGGCGAGCGCACCGTGATCGGCGAAGTGAACTCACCCGCCGAGCGATACCGAAGTCGTGCGGCTTCGGAGACGAGCTGGTCGAGCGCAGGGTAGATGTAGTCCGCGAACTGGATCTCGGGGACGGGGCGCAGGCCGTACGCGCCCATGCCGACCGCGACGCCGATGATGCCGCATTCGGTGATCGGGGTGTCGAACACGCGGGTCTTGCCGTGCTTGGCCTGGAGCCCGGCGGTCGCGCGGAAAACGCCGCCGAAATAGCCGACATCCTCGCCCATGACGATCACGTCCGGATCGCGCTCCATCATGATGTCCATTGCGGAGTTGATCGCCTGGATCATGTTCATGCGTGCGGTGGGCTCGGCGTCCGTTGCCTCGGACTCGTGTGCTTGCGTCATGTCGCTCATGCCTTGCGATCCCATGGACGGCCGCTGGCCGTTTCCTCGTCGAGCATTTGCTGGCGCTGCTCCTTCAGATGCCACGGCATCTCCTCGAACACGCCGTCGAACAGCGACTCGAGCGGCTGGTGGAGGCCGTGGCCGAGGATGCCGTTCTTCTCGGCTTCCTTCTGCGCGGCCTTGACCTGCTCGGCGAGTTCCTTGTCCTGTGCCGCGTGGCGCTCCTCGTCCCATTCGCCGATCGCGATCAGGTGATCCTTGAGGCGCTTGATCGGGTCGCCGAGCGGCCAGGCATTGGGTTCGCCTTCGCTGCGATACTGGCCGGGGTCGTCGGAGGTCGAATGGCCTTCTGCGCGATAGGTGAAGTGCTCGATCAGCGTCGGGCCCTGGTTGGTGCGCGCGCGCTCGGCGGCCCATTCGGTCGCTGCGTAGACCGCGAGCGCGTCGTTGCCGTCGACGCGGAGTCCGGCAATCCCATAGCCGACCGCGCGCGCCGCGAACGTCGTCGCCTCGGCACCGGCGAACCCGGAGAAGCTGGAGATCGCCCACTGGTTGTTGACGACGTTGAAGATCACCGGTGCGCGGTAGACCGCGGCGAACGTGCAGGCCGAGTGGAAGTCGCCCTCCGCGGTCGAGCCTTCGCCGCACCAGGTGGCGGCGATCCGCGTGTCGCCCTTGGCGGCGGACGCCATCGCCCAGCCGACAGCCTGCGGATACTGCGTCGTGAGGTTGCCCGAGATCGAGAAGAAGCCGGCTTCCTTGACCGAATACATGATCGGCAGCTGCTTGCCGCCGAGCCGGTCCGCCGTGTTCGAATAAATCTGGTTCATCATGTCGACGAGGCTCCAGCCCCGCGCGATCAACAGGCCTTGTTGACGGTACGAGGGGAAGCACATGTCCTCGTAATCGAGCGCGTAGGCTGCCGCGACCGCGACCGCCTCCTCGCCAAGCGCCTTCATGTAGAAGCTGGTCTTGCCCTGACGCTGCGCACGGAACATGCGCTCGTCGAACGCGCGGAGCAAAGCCATGCTGCGCAACATGCGGCGCATCACGTCGGGCGAAAGCTTGGGGTCCCAGGGGCCGACCGCGTTGCCGTCGTCGTCGAGCACGCGGACCAGCGTATAGGCGAGATCGATGAAGTCGGACGCCTTGTCCGCGGTGTCGGGGCGGCGCGCTTCGCCGGCGGGCGGCACGTCGACTTCGGCGAAGTCCACCGCGTCGCCGGGGCGAAACTTCGGCTCGGGTATATGCAGCGTGAGCGGCTGCAAATTGGCGCGCGGATGCTCGCTTGCCATCGTCATTCCATCTCCATGAGGCCGCTGTGACCGCGGAACACTCTTACCGAGGCTTGTTATTAAATTTCAACGCAGATTGCGAGGGGGAGTTGCGCATTCACGATGTGCCGCGCGGATTTTTCTCCCCCTCCGCAGAATTCAGCCGCCGACGGTCTGTTCGATCACGCCGAAGATCGGATGGCGCTTGTCGTCCTCCGCCCAAATGCGGACGACGTCACCCTGCTTGAGGAACGGCGTGACGGGCTTGCCGCCCTGTATGGTTTCGATAGTCCGGACTTCGGCGAGGCAGGAATAGCCGACGCCACCCTCGGCAACCGACTTGCCGGGACCACCATCGGGGCCGCGGTTCGAGACGGTGCCCGAGCCGACGATCGTTCCCGCGCCGAGCTTCCGGGTCTTGGCGGCGTGGGCGACGAGTGTACCGAAGTCGAACGTCATGTCCTCGCCCGCCTCGGCGCGACCGAGCGGCTGGCCGTTAAGGTCGACCATCAGCTTGCGGTGCAACTTGCCGTCCTTCCACCAGTCGCCGAGCGAGTCGGGGGTGACGAAGACGGGCGAGAACGCGCTGGCCGGTTTCGATTGGAAAAGCCGAAGCCCTTGCCGAGCTCGCCGGGAATCAGGTTGCGCAAGGACACGTCGTTGGTGAGCCCGACCAGCAGGATCGCCGCCAGCGCCTCGTCGCGACTCGCGCCGAGCGGGACGTCGCCGGTGACGACGACCACCTCGCCCTCCATGTCGCAACCCCAGGATTCGTCGGCGAGCGGGATCGGATCGCGGGGCCCGAGGAACCCGTCCGAGCCACCCTGATACATCAACGGATCGTGCCAGAAGCTGTCGGGCATTTCCGCCGCGCGCGCCTGTCGCACGAGCGCAACATGATTCACGTAGGCCGAGCCATCCGCCCATTGATACGCACGCGGCAACGGCGACTCGGCGTCATGCTCGTGGAAGCGCCGCATCGGGATCATCTCGTGCTCGAGATCGGTCGACAGGTTCTTGAGGTCGATCGAAAGCCGGTCCCAGTCGTCGAGCGCGGCCTGCAGCGTCGGCGCGATATGGCTCGCATCAGCGTACCAGGCGAGGTCGTTGGAGACGACCACAAGCTTGCCGTCTCGTCCCCGAGTAGCGTCGGGATGCTTCAGGCTGGCCAGTTTCATGGGGCGGATCCTCTATTGTTTGCACGCATCCTACGCCCGCGACGCTGGTCAAGTCGAGCTTGCTGCGCGCATCGAAACTGATTTTGGTAAGAGCGCAGGGAGCGCCGGCCTGCTAGGAATTGGGCTTGCGTAACGGTTGAGGAAGTCGAGCATGCCCAGATACTTCTTCGACATCGACAACCATAAACACGTCAATGACGACGACGGCACCGATTTGGCCGACGACGAGGTGGCGCGTGTCCAGGCGGTCATTTTCGCGGGCGATTATCTTAGCGATCATCCCGCGATCGCGCGCCACGGCGCACATTTTCGTGTCGCGGTCCGCAACGACCAGGGGCATGTGCTGCTCGCCGTCGCGGTCACGATAGACGAACCGGGAAGCCCTCATGCGGGCGCCTCCGGTTCAATACATGCCTGACGCGGGAGTCGACCGGGCGCCGTGCCCTAAGGACATCGGAACACCCCGCAATAATATAACATGGGTTTTGTCAGTCCGCTCAATCCTGGGATAAGGTGCGACATCCGCCAACGCGCTATCCCAGTGAGGGTGACAGCGAGAAACGAGTGCTCCTGCCCTGATGCGGAGAGTGCACGTGGATATGTCCACCGTGACTGAACAGGTTACACGGAAGTTCGAGTCGCGGATGGCGCTGCGTGCGGATGACCGTGCTCAGATCGCTGCGCTGCCGTTCAAGGTGCGGACGATCGATGCGTCGACCTACATGCTGCGCGAAGGCCAACGTCCGACGCGCTGCGCCTTCATCCTCGCTGGTCTCGCTTATCGGCAGAAGCTGACGCCCAATGGCGAGCGCGAGATCGTGTCGATCCTGATGCCCGGCGAGTTCGTCGACCTCCAGAACCTGTTCCTCGATGAATCCGATCACGACATCCAGGCGCTGACCAGACTGACGTTGGCGGAGGTGCCGATCGTGGCGTTGCGTCAATTTATCGAGGCGTGCCCGACCGCGGGCCAGGCCTTGTGGATCGATGCGCTGGTCGAGGCATCGATCCACCGCGAGTGGCTGCTCAACGTCGGCAGGCGCAACGCGCGCAGCCGGTTGGCGCATCTGCTCTGTGAATTTTCCGTGCGGTTCAAGAAATCGACGCTCGGGGATGCCATGGCCTACGAGTTGCCGATGACTCAGGAACAGCTTGGCGACGCGCTTGGGCTGACCCCCGTGCATGTGAACCGTGTCTTGAAATCGCTCGAGAACGACGGGCTGATCGCGCGCAAGAAGCGGCAGGTAAGCGTGACCGACTGGCCCCGCCTGCGCGACGCCGCGGAGTTCAACGAGCGCTATCTGCATCTGGGCCAGATCCGGACCTGACGTCGCCAGGGGTGCGAAAAGGGGCCGAAGGTTGACTTTTCGACTGTGGTTCGCCAAATGGCGGCCATCGAGGCGTAATGCAGCGTGATTGGACCTTAGGGTCTTAGCTCCGCCTCGGTCGTTTCCAACGGGCTTCCCTTTTCACGCGGGGTGTCAAAACACCACCGCCCCTCGCGCGTCCTTGTGTGGATTCGCGAGCCCGGCATCTATTGAGAGACTTTACATGTCATTTGCAAACCTCGGCCTTGCCGAGCCGCTCGTCCGTGCGCTCGAAGCCAAGGGCTATACCGAGCCGACGCCGATCCAGGCACAGTCGATCCCGATCCTGCTCGAAGGCGGCGATCTGCTCGGCATCGCGCAGACCGGCACCGGCAAGACCGCGGCGTTCGTGCTGCCGTCGATCCAGCGCCTGACCGAAACCCAGAAGCGCGTGCTGCCGACGCATTGCCGCATGCTGGTGCTCGCACCGACGCGAGAGCTGGCGAGCCAGATTGCAGACAGCGCCCGCGCGTACGGCCAGTTCAGCAAGATGTCGGTGACCACCGTGTTCGGCGGCACCAGCATCAACAAGAACCGCCAGGACCTGAGCCGCGGCGTCGACATCCTCGTCGCCACGCCGGGCCGCCTGATAGACCTGATCGAGCAGGGCTTCTGCAACCTGTCGATGATCGAGATCCTCGTGCTCGACGAAGCCGACCAGATGATGGACCTCGGCTTCATCCACGCGCTGAAGAAGATCGTCCGCATGCTGCCGAAGAAGCGCCAGACTTTGTTCTTCTCGGCGACGATGCCGGTCGCGATCCGCGAGTTGGCCAGCCAGTTCCTGCTCGACCCGAAGACGGTGTCGGTAAAGCCGGCCGCGACGACCGCCGAGCGAGTCGACCAGTATGTCACCTTCTGCAACCAGTCGGAGAAGCAGGCGCTGCTGACGATCACGCTGGCCGATCCGGCGATCGACCGCGCGCTCGTCTTCACGCGCACCAAGCATGGCGCTGACCGCGTCGTGAAGCTGCTCGCGGGCAACGGCATCGCATCGAACGCGATCCACGGCAACAAGAGCCAGGGCCAGCGCGAGCGGGCACTCGGCGAGTTCAAGCAGGGCAAGGTCAAGGTCCTGATCGCGACCGACATCGCCGCACGCGGCATCGACGTCTCGGGCGTCAGCCACGTCATCAACTTCGAGCTGCCGAACGTCGCCGAGCAGTATGTCCACCGCATCGGCCGTACCGCGCGTGCGGGCGCGAGCGGCATCGCCGTCGCGTTCTGCGCGGATGACGAGAAGGCGTACCTGCGCGACATCGAGCGGATCACCCGCCAGAAGGTCCAGGTCCGGTCGCTGCCGGACGATTTCGTGAACCTGTCGAACCAGATCAAGCAGACGCGCGTCAAGACGATGGGTGCCGATCCCGAGGTTCGGATCGACCGTCCGCGCGATCCGGCACGGCCGCGCGCGACGCATTCGCCGCGGGCTACCGGGACGACTGGTCGCAACTATGCGGGTGCCAGCCGTGGTGGCCAGGGTGGCGGTGGCGGCCAAGGCGGCGGCGGTCGTCCCCAGGGCGGTGGTCGTCCCGGCGGTCAGGGCGGCGGTCGTCCAGCCGGCGGCGGTGGCCGTGGTCCGAGCCGTGGCGCGGGTTCAGGCCCAGCACGCTAAGGAGCATTCGTTCGCCTCGCGGGTTTGGTGTAGACCGGTCCCGCGAGGAGAATGCTCATGGACGTTTCCACTACACCTGTCGCCGAACGCGTCGCACGCGTGCTGGCGGGACAGCGGATCAGCTGCAACGCCGGCGGCGATGCCGAGTCGGCGTCGCGGTTGATCGACGATGCGTGGACGGATTATATTCCCGACGCGCTGGCAGTGCTGAAGACCCTGCGCGAGCCTGACAAGGCGATGGCGGCGGCGGGCGATCCTGCGGTCTGGGAAGCGATGATCCTTGCGGGGATCAGGGGCGCCAAGCCGGTGACGGTGGTTCTCTAGAAACTTGTTCCCCCGCGAAGGCGGGGACCCAGTCTGGGCACCCGCCTTCGCGGGTGAACACGCTTGGCGTACGCACACTCAGCACACGCACTCCACCCCGGCGGAGGCCGGGGTCCAGTTGGCAGGACCAGCGTAACGAAGCGCGTACATCCGTTACAATCGTTTCCCACCTGGGCCCCGGCCTTCGCCGGGGTGGGGTTTGGTTTGCGGTAGCTGGAGGGCTGTCAGCGGATCGTCGTCAGCCATTCCGCTTCGTCCGCGCGCTCCGTACGCAACGCGTTTACCCGAGCGCTCTTATCCTCATAACCGATCGCCATGCCGCAGAAGAGCATGCGGTCTTCCCGTATCTCGAGAAACGTCCCGACCGTTTCCGGATACATCGCCCAACATTCCTGCGGACAGGTGGCGAGTCCAGCCTCGACCGCGAGCAGCATCAGGTTCTGCAGGTACATGCCGAGATCCGACCATTGCGGCGGCCCCATGCGGCGATCGACCGTGCAGAAATACGCGGCGGGGGCACCGAAGAATTCGAAATTGCGGGCGAACCAGTCCCGGCGGGCGGTCTTGTCGTCGCGGGGGATGCCGAGGTGCGCGTACATCGCTTCGCCGACGGCGTAGCGGCGGTCTCTGTAGGGGGCGACTAGCTCTTTGGGGTAGATGTCGTAGGCTGGTGTTTCGGTCACCCCGGTCGCAATCTTTTCCGCCATGATGGCTTTTAGGCGGGTCATGGGTTCGCCCTGGACGATGGCGATATGCCAGGGCTGGAGGTTGCCGCCGGTTGCGGCTCGGGATGCTTTACGGCCAGGTCGTGGAGTAGAGTCGGATCGACGGGGGTGTCGAGGAAGCCTCGGACGGAGCGGCGAGAGGCTATGGCTTCGGTCACGTCCATGTGTTTCTCCTCTTAGGCCCAGCCCCACCCCGTTAGCCCTGAGCGAAGTCGAAGGGCCTTGGCCCATGTGCTTCGACTTCGCTCAGCACGAACGGAAGGTGCACTTACAGCACGAAGCGGCTCAAATCCGTATTGCGGGCGATTTCCTTCAACTGGCTGTCGACGTACGCGCCGTCGATGACGAGGTTCGAGCCGCCGCGGTCTTCGGCGTTGTAGCTGACCTCCTCCAGCAGCTTTTCCATCACAGTCTGCAGACGCCGCGCGCCGATGTTCTCGATCTCGGAGTTCACTTCGGCGGCGATGCGCGCGATCGCGGCGATGCCGTCTTCGGTGAACTCGATGCCGACGCCTTCGGTGGCGATCAGTGCCTTGTATTGCAGCGGCAGCGACGCCTTGGTGTCCGACAGGATCGCGACGAAATCGGCTTCGGTGAGGCCCTTCAACTCGACGCGGATCGGCAGGCGGCCCTGTAACTCGGGGAGCAGGTCACTTGGTTTGGCGACGTGGAACGCGCCCGACGCGATGAAGAGGATGTGGTCGGTCTTCATCGGGCCGTATTTCGTGGCGACCGTGGTGCCTTCGATCAAGGGCAGCAGGTCGCGCTGGACGCCTTCGCGGCTGATCGAGCCGCCGCGGCCGTCGGAGACGGCGATCTTGTCGATCTCGTCGAGGAAGACGATACCGTTGGCCTCCGCGTCGGCGAGCGCCGCACGGCTGACCTCGTCTTGGTCGAGACGCTTGTCGGCCTCTTCCTCGACGAGCTTGTCCCACGCGGCGTGGACGGTGAGCTTCCGGCGCTTGAGCTGCTGGCCGCCGCCGAACGACTTCATCATCTCGCCGAGATTGATCATCTGCGGCGCGCCGCCGGGGATTTCGAACGGCGTGGTCGGCGCCTGCTCGACCTCGATCTCGACTTCGGCGTTGTTGAGATGGCCGTCGAGGAAGCGCTGCTTGAAGCTTTCGCGCGTCGCCTCGCTCGCGTTCTTGCCGGTGAGCGCGTCGAGCAGGCGCGACATCGCTGCCTCCTCCGCCTTGTCCTTGACGGCGACACGGCGACGTTCCTTTTCGAGGCGGATGGCTTCCTCGACGAGGTCGCGGGCGATCTGTTCGACGTCGCGGCCGACATAGCCGACCTCGGTGAACTTGGTCGCCTCGACCTTCACGAACGGCGCGTCGGCGAGCTTGGCCAGACGGCGGCTGATCTCGGTCTTGCCGCAGCCGGTCGGTCCGATCATCAGGATGTTCTTGGGCGTGACCTCGTCGCGGAGGTCTTCGCTGAGCTGCTGGCGGCGCCAGCGGTTGCGCATCGCGACGGCGACCGCGCGTTTCGCGGCGGCCTGGCCGATGATGTGGGCGTCGAGCGCGGCGACGATGGCCTTGGGGGTGAGCTGGTCGTTCATTTTGTTACCTTCTCCCTCCCGCTCGGGAGGGGTCGGGGAGGGCGTGGCCGCAACGGAAGGTGTGGGTGGGGTGTATTTCAGCCCCTCCCTGACCCCTCCCGCAAGCGGGAGGGGGATTACGTGGTCGAGTCCATCGTTTCGACCGTGAGGCGGTCGTTGGTGTAGACGCAGAGCTCGGACGCAATGCCCATTGCCTTGCGGCAGAGGACTTCGGCGTCGGTCTCGTATTCTACCAGCGCTCGGGCCGCGGCGAGCGCGTAGTTGCCGCCGGAGCCGATCGCGGCGACGCCGTTCTCGGGTTCGAGGACGTCGCCGTTGCCGGTGAGGATCAGCGTCACGTCCTTGTCGGCGACGATCATCATCGCTTCGAGGTTGCGGAGGAACTTGTCGGTGCGCCAGTCCTTGGCGAGCTCGACCGCGGCGCGGAGGAGCTGGCCCTGGTGCGCTTCGAGTTTGCGTTCGAGGCGTTCGAACAAGGTGAACGCGTCGGCGGTGGCGCCGGCGAATCCGCCGATGACGCTGCCGTCACCAAGCCTGCGCACTTTGCGCGCGTTGGGTTTCATTACGGTCTGGCCCATCGAGACCTGGCCGTCGCCGATCACGACGACCTTGCCGCCGCGGCGGACCGAGAGGATCGTGGTGCCGTGCCATGTCGGCATGGCGTGGGGGTCGTTGCTCATGGCAGCGATGTAGGGTTTGGTTTGGGGGTGCAACGCCCCTGCCGCCTCCCATCCCCCTCTCCCATCATCCGTCATCTCCGCGCAGGCGGGGATCCAGACCCTCGGACCTCACCCGTTCATCACTGAAGTCAGCCAGTATGGGTTCCCGCCTCCGCGGGAATGACGAAGGAGGCTTGGGTGGTTACCGCCCCTTCCCCCATTCCCGGGCCACCGTGTAACCGAGATAGCCGGTGCCGAAGAGCGCGTAGAGGGGTTCGGGGATCGCGTTGAGGTACGCTGCCATACCCGCCGCGATTGCCTGCGCCATTTGCGGGCGGACGGCGGCGATTAGGCCGGCGGGGATCGCGCCGAGCAGCAAAGTGTACATCACGTAGAGGAACGTCGGGCGGGCTCGCGTGATCCAGGGATCTGGTGCGGGATCAAGGGGTTGCGGGGTCATTGGCTGCCTCCAAAAAAGTGAAGTATAGGAAGTGTAGACGCTGGGAGCGTTTCGCCGGGGCGTCAGGTGCGGTTGGCGAGCCAGCCGTAGAGGAAGGCTTCGTTGGCCGGACGGGTCTCGGCAAGCGCGACGTAGCGTTCGCCTTGCAGGGCCTCGATCGCCTTCAGGAGTACGGTTTCGCCGCCGGGTTTGCGGCGGGCGAGGAAGGCTTCGAGCGCGGTTAGGGTCGCGGGGCCGATGCGGCCGTCGAGGGTCATGTCGGGGTAGTCGGTGGCGCCGCGGTTTAGCGCGTTGAGCGCGCGCTGGAGGAAGGTGGCGGCGACTGCGGGGCCCATGTTGACGCCGGTGTCGAAGAGTTCTTCGGCGATTTTGGGGGCTCGGGGGCGATCTGGTCGAAGGCGGGGCGGGTCCAGTAGAGGCGGCGGTAGATGGTTTCGGCCTGATCGCGGGGAAAATTGCGCATATCTCCCGGGTAGCCGTTGGTGCGGGCTACTTGTTGCGTGATGCCGTATCTGGTGGGGCCGCCTCGGTCTGCGGGGTGGTTGGAGTAGCCGCCTTCGCGGTCGATGACGGCGTCGATTAGGTGGTCGATGGTCATGATGTGGGTCCCGCCCTGTTTGGGGGTAGAGCGAACCATATTGGTTCGCTGTAGGACAGGGGATTCTGTGGAGGTCAGGATCTTCGATCCTTCCCCGCCAGGGGAGGTGGCCGGCACTTGCCGGTCGGAGGGGAGGACACCCAACGGACGTGATCGCTTGCCTCCCCCTCCGTCACCTTCGGCGCCACCTCCCCCTTGCGGGGGAGGATCGTTAGGGCGCATCCTAGATGGCACCTCCCCGGCGGAGGCCGGGGTCCAGTTGGGGAACGGTGCTGAGGGAGGGCGGCGCTTCGTTACCCCCGACGTTCCAACTGGGCCCCGGCCTTCGCCGGGGTGGTGGCACTGTTGGGTGGCAGCACTGTTGGGTGCTGGCAATGTTGGGTGGTGGCCTAGTAGCCTGACGGTGCGCTCCCCCGCCCTACCCAAACCGACGCTACGTCCGTGCGGGGTTGGCGGATTGGTGCCCCTAAGGCTATGCGCTCCCTTGAACATTCGCCGCGGGCCTTGCCCGCGCCCACCCGGTCGCCGCCGCGGCCGACAGGTTAGGAAGACCATGGAAGACGATTTCCGCAAAGCCGCGCTCGATTATCACCGCTATCCAAAGCCGGGGAAACTCTCGGTCGAAGCGACCAAGCGGATGGCGACGCAGCGCGATCTGGCGCTAGCTTATTCGCCGGGCGTTGCGGCCGCGTGCGAGGAAATCGCCGCCGATCCGGACAAGGCACGCGATTACACAGCCCGCGGTAACCTCGTCGCCGTCATCACCAACGGTACCGCGGTGCTCGGGCTCGGTGCGATCGGCGCACTAGCGTCGAAGCCGGTGATGGAGGGCAAGGCGGTGCTCTTCAAGAAATTCGCCGGGATCGACTGTTTCGACATCGAGATCGACCAGCTCGATCCGCAGGCGTTCATCGAGGCGGTCCGCGTGCTCGAGCCGACGTTCGGCGGGATCAATCTCGAGGACATCAAGGCGCCGGAATGCTTCGAGATCGAGACGAAGCTGCGCGAGGTCATGAACATCCCAGTGTTCCACGACGACCAGCACGGCACCGCGATCGTGTGTGCAGCCGCGGTCCGCAACGTGCTCGAACTGCGCGGCAAGCGGCTCGACCAGATGAAGCTGGTGACGTCGGGCGCAGGTGCGGCGGCGCTCGCGACAGTCGACCTGCTGGTGTCGATGGGGCTCAACCCCGAGAACGTGACGCTGACCGATATCAAGGGCGTGGTGCACGCCGGGCGCGACGAGAACATGCCGCCGAACATGGCGCGCTATGCCCGCACGACCAACGCGCGGACCCTGCCGGACGTGCTGGAGGGGGCGGACATCTTCCTCGGGCTGTCGGCACCGCGCGTGCTGAAGCAGGAATGGCTGCACCTGCTCGCGCCCGATCCGTTGATCCTGGCGCTGGCGAACCCCGAGCCCGAGATCCAGCCGGCGCTGGTCCATGCGACGCGGCCCGATGCGATCATCGCGACCGGGCGTTCGGATTTCCCCAACCAGGTCAACAACGTACTGTGCTTCCCGTTCATCTTCCGTGGCGCACTCGATGTCGGCGCGACCGAGATCAACGAGGCGATGAAGGTGGCGGCGGTCGACGCGATCGCGGCCCTCGCACGCGCGACAGCTTCGGATGTGGTGGTCACCGCATACGGCGGTGCGACGCCGGTGTTCGGGCCGACCTACATCATCCCAAAGCCGTTCGATCCGCGGCTGATCCTGCATGTCGCGCCGGCGGTGGCGAAGGCGGCGATGGATTCGGGTGTGGCGACGCGGCCGATCGAGGATTTCGACGCGTATCTGCGTGACCTCGAAGTGTTCGTGTATCGCTCGGGCCAGCTGATGCGGCCGATCTTCGCGCGCGCCAAGCAGGCCGGGCGCTCGATCGCGTATGGCGAGGGCGAGGACCCGCGGACGTTGCGCGCGGTACAGACGGTGATCGACGAGGGCATCGGACGGCCGGTGCTGATCGGGCGGCGCGAGGTGATCGCCGAGAAGATCGAGTCGAGCGGTCTGCGCATGACGATCGGCACGGACGTCGAGGTGCTCGACCCGGCTACCGATCGCGAAGTCTTCGAGCCGCTGCTGGCGGGCTATAGCGCGCTGGTCGGCCGGCGCGGCACACCGCCGGACAGCGCCGAGCGCGCTCTGCGGACGCGACCGAGCGTCGCCGCGGCGATGCTGCTGCGCGAGGGCCGCGTCGATGCGGCGCTGTGTGGCGGGATCGGCGATTGGTGGACTCAGATGACGTATGTCATGCCGCTGATCCCGCGGATGCCGGGCGTGTCGCGGCTGTACGCGATGTCGGCGGTGATCCTGCGGACCGGCAGCCTGTTCTTCTGCGATACGCACGTGACGGTCGATCCGACCGCCGAGCAGATCGCCGAGATGACGATGCTCGCGGCCGAAGCGGTACGCGCGTTCGCGATCGAGCCGAAGGCGGCGTTGCTGTCGCATTCGAGCTTCGGTGCGTCGCGGTCGCCGTCCGCGCAGAAGATGCGTGCAGGGCATGCGTTGCTGAAGGAGATGGCGCCGGAGTTCGAGTTCGACGGCGAGATGCACGGCGATGCCGCGCTGTCGGAGGCACTGCGGCGGCGGCTGGTCGACGATAGCCCGTTGACCGGCTCAGCGAACCTGCTGGTGATGCCGAACATCGATGCGGCGAACATCGCGGTGTCGTTGTTGTCGGCATCGACCGAATCGGCACCGCTGGGGCCGATGCTGCTCGGTCTGGCTAAGCCGTTGCAGATGATGGTGCCGAGCGTGACCGCGCGCGGGATCGTGAATTTGAGCGCGATCGCCGTGGGTCATGCGGCAACGGTGCGCGAGACGGCGTAAGGTCGCCGGACGGGGCCGGCGTCAGGGTCGGCCCCATTCCAGTTCAGTCATCCCCGCGCAGGCGGGGATCCATAAGGGCTGGCGTTACTGGTGACACGCAACGTTCGAGTTTATGGGTCCCCGCCCCCGCGGGGATGACGACGAATGTATCGGAATACGCTCGCACAAGAACTGCACGAGTCCGCCACAACATCGCTATAAGAAAATGGTCGGAGCGACAGGATTCGAACCTGCGACCCCCACACCCCCAGTGTGGTGCGCTACCAGGCTGCGCTACGCTCCGACCGAACGGGCCGCAAAACGACCCGAGGGGGCGCACTACGCGGGGTCCGCGCCTGATGCAAGCCCGAACACCGCAGCTATGTCGGCAGCCATGTCAGATGCGCCCGGTCGCACGGCGCCCACGTCTCATCCTGTGGCGATCTGTTGCGCGCGGTTCCAAGCGATGATAGCGGGCGGACCAATGCGGGCGCGACGCGCGACGTCCGGCCCGACCCATCCTTGCGCCTTCTACGGCCCAGCCAGATACGGACCTTCATGTTCATCTCACCAGCTTTTGCCCAGGCCGCAGACGGCGCCACGACGGCGGGGGCGGGATCGCCTCGTTCCTGAGCCTCGCGCCGCTCTTCCTCGTGTTCGTCGTGTTCTACTTCCTGATGATCCGCCCGCAACAAAAGCGCATGAAGGCGCTCCAGGCGTCGGTCGCCGCGGTGAAGAAGAACGACAGCGTCGTCACGTCGGGCGGGATCCTCGGCAAGGTGACCAAGGTCGAGGATAATGTCGTCGAGGTCGAGATCGCGCCGAACGTCCGCGTCCGGGTTGTCAAGGCGACGCTGACCGACATCACCAGCCCGAACACGAAGCCGGCCAACGACTGATGTTGGATTTTCCGCGCTGGAAGGTCGGGTCGATCATCGGGTTGCTGGCGGCATTGTGCCTGCTGGCGATCCCGAGTTTCCTCCCCGAGAGCACCACGAGCCAATGGGGTCGCATCCCCCATCCGCACATCAACCTGGGGCTCGATCTCGCTGGCGGCAGTTATCTGCTGCTCGAGGCGGATACCGCCGACCTCGCCGCGACGCGGATCGAGGCGATGCGCGACAGCGTCGCGGGGACGATGCGCAACGGCACGCCGCGGATCGAGATCGGTGACATTTCGACGCGGGGCGGCCAGCTGACCTTCCTGCTGCGTGATCCGAGCCAGGTCGACGCAGCGCGCGAGCGCCTGCTGGCGATCACCGGCGGTGGCGCCGGGATGAGCGGCCAGCGCGAGTGGGATATCAATGTCGTCGACACGAGCCGGTTCGTGCTCAAGCCGACCGAGGCAGGCCTGACCCAGGCGGTCGACACGGCGATGAAGGACGCGACCGAAGTCGTCCGTCGCCGCATCGATGAACTCGGCACCAAGGAGCCGACGATCGTCCGCCAGGGCGCGACGCGGATCGTCGTCCAGGTACCGGGGTTGAAGAACCCGCAGGCGCTGAAGGATCTGCTCGGCAAGACCGCCAAGCTCGAATTCAAGCTGGTCGACGAGACCGCGAACCCCGCCGATCTGGTCAAGGGTATCGCGCCGATCGGCAGCCAGGTTCTCCCCTATCCGGGCAATCCACGCGGCGTACCGTTCATCGCGGTCAAGCGCTCGGTGATCATCTCGGGCGACCAGCTGGCCGATGCGCGCCAGGAGTTCGAGCCGCAGACCAACGCGCCGCAAGTGGCGATCACGTTCAACGCGGTCGGCGGGCGTCGCTTCGCCAAGGTCACGACGGACAATACGGGCAAGCCGTTCGCGATCATCCTCGACAATTCGGTGATCTCTGCTCCGAACATCAACGAGCCGATCCTTGGCGGTCGTGCATCGATCTCGGGCAACTTCACCGTCGAGTCGGCGAACGCGCTGGCGATCACGCTGCGGTCGGGCAAGCTGCCGGTCGCGCTGAAGACGATCGCCGAGAGCACCGTCAGCCCCGATCTCGGCAAGGATTCGATCCGCGCCGGCGTGCTCGCCTCGATCATCGCAGCGCTCGCGGTGATCGTGTTCATGTTCGTCACCTATGGGCGGTTCGGCCTGTATGCGAACCTCGCCGTGGTCATCAACATCCTGGTCATCGTCGCCGTCATGGCGATGCTGAACGCGACGCTGACGCTGCCCGGTATCGCCGGGTTCGTGTTGACGATCGGTACCGCGGTGGATGCCAACGTGCTGATCAACGAGCGTATTCGCGAGGAGCGACGCCGCGGGCGTAGCGTGATCCAGTCGGTCGAGCTCGGCTACAAGGAAGCGTCGCGGACGATCTTCGAAGCCAACGTGACGCACGCCATCACCGGCGTGATCATGCTGCTGCTCGGCTCGGGTCCGGTGAAGGGCTTCGCGGTCGTGCTGCTGATCGGGATCTGCACGTCGGTGTTCACCGCCGTCACGTTCACCCGGATGATGGTCGCGTTGTGGCTGCGGAAGAACCGCCCCACCACGATCAATATTTGAGGCGGGAGATAACCATGCGCCTGCTGAAACTCGTACCCGACAACACGAACCTGAAGTTCGTCTCGCTCCGCAAATGGGCGTTCGGGCTGACCCTGCTGCTGTCGTTGCTGGCGATCGGACTGGTCGTGACGAAGGGCCTCAACATGGGCGTCGACTTCGTCGGCGGCGTCCTGATCGAAGAGAAGTTCGCGACCCCTCCGTCGATCGACGCGGTCCGTACCGAAGTCGACCGGCTCGGCGTCGGCGAAGCCTCGATCCAGTCGTTCAGCGATCCGAAGACGCTGTCGATCCGCCTGCCCGTCCCCGCCGGTGACGAAGGCGCGACCAACCGCCTCGTCAAGAAGGTGTCGGACGATCTAGCGGTGAAGTTCCCCGGCGCGACGTTCTCGAAGTACGACACGATCTCTGGCAAGGTGTCGGACGAGCTGATCAGCAAGGGTCTGCTCGCGGTCGGCCTCGCGATCCTCGGCATCGCGCTATTCGCGGTAGTCCGGTTCGAGTGGCAGTTCGGCGTGTCGACCGTCGTCGCGATCGTCCACGATCTGTTGATGACCCTGGGATTCTTCGCGCTGACGCAGTTCGAGTTCGACCTGAACATCGTTGCGGCGGTGCTGACGATCATCTCCTACTCGATCAACGACAAGATCGTGATCGACGACCGTATCCGCGAGAACATGCGCCGGTACCGCAAGATGGACATGCGCGAGATCATCGACCTGTCGGTGAACGAGACGCTGCCCCGCACGGTGATGACCTCGGTGACGATCCTGCTCGCGCTGGTCGCGATGCTGGTGCTGGGCGGCCACGTGCTGCGCGGGTTCACTGCGGCGATGATCCTGGGTATCGTCGTCGGGACGTATTCGTCGATCTACGTGTCGTCGTCGCTGCTGATCACGCTGGGTCTGCGCGCCGATCCTGCGCCGCGCAAGGGCGGCGTGCAGGACGGTGCCGAGCGGGTTGGTCCCAAGGTCGAGCGTTGATCGCGTCATGAGGATGGACCGCGAGAAGACCGATGGGCCGATGATCTCGGCGATCGGTCGGGCCGGGTTCAAGGTCGACGACGGCTATTATACCGCGTTGTCGATCAGTCCCGAGCGCGCGGATGGCTGGGAGCCGCCGACGTTCGAGGCGCTTGCAGAGTCGGACGTCGCGGCGCTTCTCGCACTCGATCCGCCGCCTGAGTTCCTGTTGCTCGGCACCGGCTCCGCGCTGCGTCAGCCGCCGCTTGCGTTCAAGCGCGCGGTCGAGGCGCGGGGGTTCGGGATCGAGGCTATGGATAGCCGTGCTGCTGCTCGGGCTTGGGCGGTGTTGCGCGGTGAGGGTCGCTGGATCGTCGCGGCGCTGTACCCGCTCGAGGGGTAATCCAGAATTACAATCCTCCCCCACCAGGGGGAGGTGTCGCCGTAGGTGACGGAGGGGGTGGACACGGAACGGCCGTTTCCCCTTTCCTCCCCTCCGTCTGGCGAGGGCCAGCCACCTCTCCCTTTGCGGGAGAAGATCGTTTAGCGGCGTTCTGCGGCTAGCGTCGCAAGGTGATCGTAGAGCGCGGCGGTATTGGCCTCCCAGGTGAACGGCGCCGCGGCCTTGCGCGTTGCTTCGGGCGCCGGCGGGTCTGCGAGCAGCGTGTCGATCGCGGCGGCAAACGCCAGCCCGTCGCGGATCGTGACCCGACCGGCATCGGCGGATTTTACCACCTCATGCGCGCCGCCGGCATCGGTGATGACGATCGGGGTGCCGCAGGCGAGCGACTCGACCCAGGCGTTGGCGAGTCCTTCCGAACTGGAGGCAAGCGCGCTGACGTCGGCGGCGGCAATCAGCTTGGGCAATTCGGCGTGCGGAACGGCGCCGAGCAGTCGAACGCGGTCGGCGATGCCGTAGCGCGCGATCCGGGCATCGAGTGCGGCGCGTTCTGGCCCCTCCCCGCGATCAGCAACGTGACTCCGGGGAGCGCCGACACCGCATCGATGACGATGTCGTGCCCCTTGCGCGGGATCAACGCGCCGACCGACACGACGAGCGGCCCCGCGATGCCGAGCGCGGTCTTGCCGGCGGTCCGGTCGAGGGGACGGAATCGGTCCTGATCGACACCGGTGTGGTGGACACGGATACGCTCGGCGGGGAGGCCCATCGCGACCATGTCGGCCTTCATCGCCGCGCTGACCGCGAGCATCCCGGCGGCGTCCCGCCCGGCGCTGCGAACGCGCGATGCAGTGGCGGGCGCGGTGCCCCAATGGTGGATATCGGCACCGCGCGCTTTGATCGAAACGGGAACGCCGTAGCGTTTGCCGAGCGCCACCGCAGCGGGTCCGTCCGGGAAGAAGAACGACGCATCGATCACGTCGAACGCAAAATCCTCGCGGATCGCGTCGAGCACCGGAGCAAGCGCGCGGACGAGTTCGGCGGGGTGGCGGCGCCCCTTGAGCAGCGGGCGCACCGCAAAGCGCGGACGATGGACGTCGATGCCTTTCCATCGTTCGCGCGCCGGCAGCGTTGCCAGCCTGGCATAATGACCGATGCGTTTCAGTATGCCGGGGAGGCCGATCGGTGCGACCGCTTTCAGGCTGACGTCGGGATGCGCGGCGAGCCCTAACGTCTGACGCTCAACGAACACGCCGAAATTCGGGCGCGTGGCGTCGGGAAACAGCGTCGAGAGGGTAAGGATGCGGAGCATGTCGCCGCGAGTTTAGGTCCACGGGGGTTAACGGGGGTGAGGCGATATGCCAACCTTCTCCGGTAACACGCTCCACCCCGGCGGAGGCCGGGGCCCAATTGGGAGGACGGGACTGACTGACCGCTGCCCATCTTTATTTCCACCTATCCAATCGGGCCCCGGCCTTCGCCGGGGTGGTCGCAGTCTGGGATGTGGTGCGCTTTATCGCCTTGTTTCCCCGCGAAGGCGGGGACCCAGACTGGGCTCCCGCCTTCGCGGGAGAACAAGGCAGCAAAGGATACCGCAGACCAAGAGGCGGCGATTAAATCCGCTTCGCCAAAGGATACGCGAACAACACGTCGGCATCCGCGCTCGTCGAGACCGTCTCGCTCCCCGTCATCGTCGCGCACTCGCCGGCCTTGAATGCCACACCCGCGACATCGCCCGAGCCGGTGATCGGGATCACCCAGCCGGTCGTACCCTCGGGCAGATTGACGACATGGTCGCCGCCCTTCCAGCGCTCGAGCACGAACTTCGGCCCCTCGACCATGATCGTCCGGCCGGTTTCGACCTCGATCGGCGGCGCGACGGGGACGTACGGGGTCGGATCGGCAACATCGATGCCGTCCTTCAGGTGCAGTTCGCGATCGCTGCCATAATCATAAAGGCGATATGTGGTCTCGGAATTCTGCTGGACCTCGATCACGGTCAGCCCGCCGCCGATCGCGTGGATCGTGTCCGACGCGCAATACATGAAGTCGCCCGGCTTGACCGGCTTCCAGTCGAGCTTGTCCTCGATCGTGCCGTCGATCGCCGACTGGCGCAGCGCGTCCTTCGAGATCGGCTGCTTCGTACCGACCGCGATGGTCGAGGTCGGCTCGGCGGCGAGAATCGTCCAGCACTCGTCCTTGCCACGCGGCAGCCCGCGATCATGCGCCTGTTCGTCGTTGGGATGGACCTGCACGGACAGCTTTTCGCTGGTAAACAGATACTTGATCAGCAGATCGGGCGTGGTGTTGCCGGGCTCTTGGAACCAGACTTCGCCGATCGGCGGCGAACCTGCGGCCGGATCCTCGAAACCGGGCCAGAGCGTGTCGCGACCCCAGGGCTTCTCGACGCGGTGGGTGTGCAACAATGTGGCCGGCATGACATGATCCTCGACGTGAATGGCGCTTCGAATGGCGAGCACCAACGCACGACTATTGCCGTGCGATCCGGCTCCAGGAAAGGGGCAAGACCCGCCCGGCGAAAAGGATTGTTCGTGGCTATCCGCTTACGCTAAGGATCACGCCGATGCGTATCACCCAGTCTCGTGCCCTTGCGGTCACGCTCATCGCCGCGCTTGCGCTCCCCATGGCCGGTTGTGCGGGTGGCCGCGCCGCCAAGGGCGATCTGCCCTATGTCGCGCGCGATGTCGGCACGCTGTATTCGACCGCCAAGGCACGGCTCGATCAGGGGCGTTACAAGGAAGCAGCGCAGCTGTTCGACGAGGTCGAGCGCCAGCATCCCTATTCGATCTGGGCGCGCCGTGCGCAGATCATGTCGGCATTCAGCTATTACCTCGCCAAGGATTACACCGCCTCGATCAGCTCGGCGCAGCGCTTCCTCGCGGTCCATCCGGGCAACCGCGACGCGCCTTACGCCTATTATCTGATCGCGCTCGGCTATTACGAGCAGATCACCGACGTCACGCGCGACCAAAAGATCACGCGTCAGGCACTCGATTCGCTGGGCGAACTGATGCGCCGCTATCCGAACACCCGCTATGCGTCGGATGCACGCCTCAAGATCGATCTGGTCAACGACCATCTCGCCGGCAAGGAGATGGAAATCGGGCGGTTCTACGAGACGCGCGGCCAGTGGCTCGCCGCGAACGGCCGGTTCCGCACGGTGGTCGACAAGTTCCAGCAGACCACGCACACGCCCGAGGCGCTGATGCGGCTGACGGAGACGTATCTGCAGCTCGGCGTGCCGATCGAAGCCGAGAAGGCTGCCGCGGTGCTTGGCCGCAACTACCCCGGCACCGACTGGTACGATCACGCTTACAAGCTGATGCAGGAGCATCCGGTCAAGCCGATCGCACCGCTGGCGCCGGGCGAGGCGATCATTCCGACCGGGACCGCGGGGACGCCGGGTACCGGCGTGCTGGAGCTTCCCAAGGCGAACGGCAACACCGGTGGTACCGGTGCAGGCAGCGTTTCGAGCCCCGCACCGGTCGGTCCGGGCAGCGCGACGCGGACCGGCCCCGGCAACTGATCGCCGGACCGCCATGAGCGCACGGACGTGAGAACAATAGGGGATCATTTTCGCGCGCTGATCGTCTAAGACGCGCACGATGCTGACCGACCTTTCCATTCGCGACGTGGTGCTGATCGAGGCGCTGGATCTGGGATTCGGCGAAGGACTCGGCGTGCTGACCGGCGAGACCGGCGCAGGCAAGTCGATCCTGCTCGATGCGCTGGGGCTTGCGCTCGGCGGACGCGGCGATAGCGGGCTCGTGCGGCACGGAGCGACCCAGGCCGTCGTCACCGCGACGTTCGACGCCCCTGCCCCCGAATCGCCGCTTGCGCTGCTGTTCGATGAAAACGGGCTGGAGATCGAACGCGGCGAGCCGTTGATCGTGAAGCGGATCGTCAAGGCGGATGGCGGTAGTCGCGGATTCGTCAATGACCAGCCGGCGTCGGCGGGTCTGCTGCGCGAGATGGCACCGCATCTGGTCGAGATTCACGGCCAGCATGACGAACGGGGGCTGTTGAATGCCCGCGGACATCGCGCGCTTCTCGACATCTTCGGGCGGACCGAGCCAGGCGCTACGGGCAAGGCCTATGCCGGGTTCCGTGCGGCCGAGGCCGAACTGGCAGCGGCGCGCGCGGATATCGAGACGGCGGCGCGCGATCGCGAATGGCTGGAGCATACCGTCGCCGAACTCGATGCGCTGGCGCCGGTCGCTGGCGAGGAAGAGACGTTGGCAGATACGCGACGGTCGATGCAGCGCGCGGAAAAGATCGCCGACGATCTGGCGGCGATCGACGATTTTCTCGAGGGCAAGGACGGCGGGCTGGCGAAGCTGCGCCAGGCGGCGCGCGTGCTGGAGCGGATCGCGGAGGATCATGTCGCGCTGGGCGAGGCACTGGCGGCGGTCGACCGCGCGGTGATCGAAGCGTCGGTCGCCGAAGAGCAGTTGCGCGATGCGCGGGCGGAACTCGCCTATGATCCGCGCGCGCTGGAGGATGACGAGGCGCGCCTGTTCGAGTTGCGGGCAATGGCGCGCAAACACCGTGTGCAACCGGATGACCTGGCGGCGCTGGCGGATGAGATGCGCGCGCGGCTAGAGCGCCTCGATGCGGGCGAAGGCGGCATTGCCGTGCTGGAGGCTCGCGTTGCGTCGGCGCGCAAGGCGTATGACACGGCCTCGGACGCGCTCACGAAGCGGCGGCTGGCGGCGGCCAAGCGACTCGACGTTGCGGTTGCGGGCGAACTGGCACCGTTGAAGCTCGATGCGGCGCGGTTCCAGACCGTGGTCGCGCCGCTTGGCGAAGAGGGCTGGTCGGCGGCGGGCAAGGACCGCGTCGAGTTCGAGATCTCGACCAATCCGGGTGCACCGTTCGCGGCGCTGACCAAGATCGCATCGGGCGGCGAATTGTCGCGCTTCATCCTCGCGCTGAAGGTGGCGCTGGCGGAAGAGGGCGGCGCGTCGACGATGGTGTTCGACGAGATCGACCGCGGCGTCGGCGGCGCGGTCGCGAGCGCGATCGGCGAACGCTTGGCGCGGCTAGCGCAGAGCACGCAGCTGCTGGTGGTGACGCACAGCCCGCAGGTTGCAGCACGCGGCGCCAAGCACCTGCTGATCGCGAAAAGTAGCGACGGCACGGTCACGCGAACGGGTGTACGCGCCTTGTCCGAACACGAACGGCGCGAGGAAATCGCCCGGATGCTGTCCGGCGCGCAGATCACCGACGAGGCGCGCGCGCAGGCGGAGCGGTTGCTCGAGCGGGCCTGAGGTTTCAGGCCCTAGACTGCCGGCTGCGTATCCACTTCGCGCGACCCATTGGCCGAGATCTTACGGCGAATCTCTCGACCGACGTTTGAAATTAAGGCGTCGCTTGCCGCGGATGCCCCAGATGAATCTTCAACACCGGCACGACGATGTAGTCACCACCCACCTTGCGGATACCGTGCAGCGCGCGGCTGCCGAAGCCGCCGTCTTCGCGGATCGCGGCGCGGATGGGCGTCTGCTCGGTGTGGATCATGTCGTCGAGCCCCGCCGCGCTGGCGTCCGAGCGCGGCCATAGCGTCTGCTGGACGCGGTCGTCGGCCGACGAATCATCGTTCCAATCATAGCCGATCGCCGGGGCAGGCTTTGGCGAGACATGGGTTTGCTGCGCCATGGCGGGCGTGGCGAGACACAGCGCCGACAAAACAACGGACGTCGTTTGCTTCACACGCGTCTCTCCCTTCACCCCGGCGGAGGCCGAGGCCCAGCTGAGAAACAGTATTTGGCGAATGCTACGAACCGTTACAACGACCTTGCCTACTGGGCCCCGGCCTCCGCCGGGGTGGCAGCCCCCGAGCAGCCCGCTCCTTCCCTCAATCGCGATAGCTCGGGTCGATCCGATCGAGTTTCCGCAGCAACGCCGGCCACGCCAGCCCATCCGCCAACATCCGCATCCCGGGACCGCTCGATTGGCCCTCGACCTTCTCCGCCACGCCCTGGTTCGGGGTGTTGAGATTCTCCCGCCCCGCGCTCAGCATCAGCACCTGCGCCTCGCACGCGCGCTCGAGGAAATACATCCGCAGGAACGCCTGCGGGATCGACTCGCCGACGGTCAGCGTGCCGTGGTTGCGCAAGATCATGCTGTGCTTGGTGCCGAGATCCTCGACCAGCCGCTCGCGCTCCTCGAGCTCGGTCGCGATGCCTTCGAAGTCGTGATACGCCACGTCGTGCCCGGCGATCATCGCGGTCTGCGTGTGCGGAAGCAGCCCCTCCGCCATCGCCGACACCGCCTGGCCATGCGGCGTATGCAGATGCAGCACCGCGACCGCATCCTCGCGCGCGGCATGGACCGCCGAATGGATCACGAAGCCCGCACGGTTGACCGGCGCGGGCGTGTCCATGACCTTGTCGCCGTTCACGTCGATCTTGACGAGCGACGACGCGGTGATCTCCTCGAACATGTGCGTATAGGGGTTGATCAGGAAATGATGCTCGGGCCCCGGCACGCGCGCGGACAGATGCGTGAAGATCAGATCGTCCCAGCCATAATGCGCCACCAGACGGTATGCGGCGGCAAGATCGACGCGCAGCGCCCATTCCTCGGGCGAAACGAGATCGCGTACGGTCGGTTCGGTCCTGAGTGCGGTCGCCATCATCCATCTCCTGTTTTTATGGGCTTAGCATAGCATGGCGCAGGCCCCTGAAATGTCACCAGATTGACAATCCCGGCGATCGGCCGACACTTCTGCGATGTCGTCGATCGATCACGCGCAGCTCGAATCGGACTCCTGGTTCGGTGCGGTGCCGGCCGAGCGGCGCGCGCTGTTGCTGGCGCAGGCGAGCGTGCGTTCTGTCGCGGCGGGGACGCGGTTGTACGGCGTCGGCGACCCGCCCGATGGGCTGTGGGCGGTGCTCGACGGGCAGGTCCGGCTGATCGGCTATCCCGCGGTCGGTGCCGAACTGGTGGTGTTGATGATGGGGCCGGGCACGTGGTTCGGCGAGCTGTCGACGCTCGATGCCGGGCCGAGGCCGCATGATGCGGTCGCATTCGGGCCGGCGCGCGTGCTGCATATCGGGATCGACGCGTTCCGGCGGCTGGCGGGCGCCACGCCCGAACTGTGGTGGGACATCGCGCTGCTGGCGTGTGCGCACCAGCGTGCGTCGCTGGCGTTCATGATGAATACGCTGGCGCAGCCGATCCCGGTGCGATTGGCAAGGACGCTGGGGGCCTCGCGCGCGCCGCGGGCGGGAGCAGCATCGAACTTCGCCAGGAGGATATCGCCACGATGATCGGCGTGTCGCGGCAGACGCTCAACAAAGCGCTGAAGGCGATGGAACGCGAAGAGGTGATTGCTGTCGAATATGCGCGGATCAGGGTCGTGGATGCGGAAGGGTTGCGTCGGTTGGGTGCGGGGTGAGTCGTCGCGCCTCATGAATAGCACCACCCCGGCGGAGGCCGGGGCCCAATTGGGGGACGGTGATAACGATGCGCATCGCTCCGTTACTGCGGCCTTTCCACTTGGGCCCCGGCCTTCGCCGGGGTGGAGTGAGGCTCTGCGGTCTCCGATCCTCCCCCGCCAGGGGGAGGTGGCTGGCCCTTGCCAGACGGAAGGGGGAGGCACGAGCAACCAGCGTTTTCGGTCCTCCCCTCCGGCACCTTCGGTGCCCCCCTTGCGGGGGAGGATCGTTGGCTCCCGTTACAGAACCCCGCTGCCACCCGTGGCCGCAAACGCGCTACCACTCGTAAAGCTGGTCCCCGTCTCCGCCAACGTTACGAACAGTGACGCTAGTTCCGCCGGCTGACCCGCGCGACCCAGCGGCGTGTCTTGCCCGAACTCGCCCATCTTGCCCGGCAGCTGTCCACCCGCGACCTGCAGCGGCGTCCACACCGGGCCCGGCGCGATCATGTTGACACGAATGCCCTTCTTGCCGAGCTGCTTCGCCAGTCCCTTGGTGAAGATCAAGATCGCACCCTTGGTGGTCGCATAGTCGAGCAGTTCTTCGCCCGGATCGACCGAGTTGACCGACCCCGTGTTGATGATCGACGCACCCGGCTTCATCAGCGGGATCGCCGCCTTGCAGAGGTGGAACATCGCATAGACGTTGGTCTTCATCGTGCGATCGAACTGTTCGAAGCTGATCTCTGCGATCGAGGCCTTCGACTGCTGGTACGCGGCGTTGTTGACGAGGATGTCGAGCCCGCCGAGTTCACGCGCGGCGCGTGCGATCAGGTCGTTGCAGAATTTCGCATCGGTCAGGTCGCCGGGGATCAGGACGACCTTCCGCCCCTCGGCACGGAGCAGCTTGGCGACATCCTGCGCATCGGGCTCCTCGGTGGGATAATAGTTGATCGCGACATCGGCACCTTCGCGCGAGAACGCGATGACCGCCGCGCGGCCGATCCCGGAATCGCCGCCGGTGACCAGCGCTTTCCGCCCGGCAAGACGCCCCGAACCGCGATAGCTCGCCTCGCCGCAATCGGGGACGGGGCGCATGTCGCGCTGAAGCGCGGGCCATTTCTGGCGCTGTTCGGGGAAGGGCGTGGAAACGAAGCGCGTCTGCGGATCGGCGAGTGGCGCCTGCCCTTGCGCAAAGGCCGGCGCGGCGGCGGCGGCGAGGCCGGTGACGGCGGCGCCCTTGAACAGGTCTCGGCGGCTGGTGTCTGTCATGATTGCGCTTCCCGGAAAAATTACCTTGCGATGTCAGCGTTTAAGTCACGCGAATGTTCACGCCATGTTGATCCAGGTCTTGTCGAAAGACGCCCCCTCCCCTAACCCGTCGCAATGACCGACCTTCCCGCGACCGAGACCGAAGCCGCCGCCGAGCTGGAGACGCTCGCCGCGCAGATCGCGTATCATAACGCCCGCTATCATACCGACGACGCGCCCGAGATCAGCGACGCCGACTATGACGCGCTGGTGCGGCGCAATTCGGCGATCGAGGCTGCGTTTCCGGGCGCCGTGCGGAGCGATTCCCCGAGCCGGACGGTGGGGGCGGCGCCGGCGGGGCATCTGGCGAAGGTCGCGCATGCCAAGGCGATGATGAGCCTCGACAACGCGTTCGCCGACGAGGAGGTCGAGGAGTTCGTCGCGCGCGTGCGCCGGTTCCTGAAGCTCGCGGACGACGCGACGGTCGCGCTGACCGCAGAGCCGAAGATCGACGGGCTGTCGTGTTCGCTGCGGTATGAAGAGGGGCGCCTCGTGCAGGCGTTGACGCGGGGCGACGGGCAGGTCGGCGAGGACGTGACGGCGAACGTCCGTACGATCGGCGACATCCCCCAACAGTTGAAAGGTGAAGCGCCCGCAATCTTCGAGGTTCGCGGCGAGGTGTATATGGCGAAGGACGATTTCGCTGCGCTCAACGCGCGCCTGCTCGCCGAGGCGGAGGAGACCGGCAAGGACGCGAGGCAGTTCGCCAATCCGCGCAATGCCGCCGCCGGATCGCTGCGCCAGAAGGACGCGAGCGTCACCGCGAGCCGGACGCTCCGGTTCCTCGCGCACGGCTGGGGCGAAGCCAGCGTCGTGCCGGGTGATACCCAGGCCGAGGTGGTCGACACCTTGCGCAACTGGGGCTTTCCGATCGCCGACGGGTTCGCACGGGTCGAAGGAGTGGCAGCGGCGCTCGACGTCTACCGGAAAATCGAAGCCGAGCGCGCCGACCTGCCGTTCGATATCGACGGCGTGGTCTACAAGGTCGACCGGCTCGACTGGCAGGCGCGGCTGGGTCAGGTCGCCAAAGCCCCACGCTGGGCGATCGCGCACAAATTCCCCGCCGAGCGTGCGCAGACCTTGCTCGAGCGGATCGACATCCAGGTCGGCCGCACCGGCGCGATGACCCCGGTTGCGCGCCTCTCTCCCGTGACGGTCGGCGGCGTCGTCGTAACTAACGCGACCCTCCACAATGCCGACGAGATCGAGCGACTCGGCGTTCGGCCTGGCGACCGCGTGCTCGTCCAGCGCGCCGGCGACGTCATCCCACAGATCGTCGAAAATTTGACGCCCGACGCCGAGCGCGAGGCGTATGTCTTCCCGCATGTCTGCCCAGAATGCGGGTCTGCCGCCGAGCGCGAGGAGGGCGAGGTCGTCTATCGCTGCACCGGCGGGCTGATCTGCCCGGCGCAGCGGGTCGAACGGCTTATCCACTTCGCCTCGCGCCATGCGTTCGACATCGGCGGGCTCGGCCAGACGCTGATCGAAGCGTTCTTCCGCGACGGCCTGATCGAATCGCCCGCCGACATCTTCCGCCTGACCGAGGAACAGCTAGCGGCGAGGAAGAAAGACGGGCGCGTGTGGGCGGCGAAGGTCATCGCGGCGATCGAGACCAAGCGGACGATCCCGCTCGACCGCTTCCTGTTCTCGCTCGGCATCCGCCATGTCGGCGAGATTACCGCGCGTGACCTCGCACGACGCTATGTGTCGGCGAAAGCACTCGGCGCGGTGCTGCGGCACGCGGTATTCCTGCGCAGCCAAATCGAGCCGGTGATCGGCGAACCCGAGCGGAAGTTCGTGCTCCGCCGCGATAAGCTGCTGGTCGGCGCGATCGAAACCGCCGGCATCGGCCCCGAGGTCGCGAGCGCGTTGGTCGGCTTCTGCGCCGAGCCGCATAATCGCCACGTGGTGTTCGACCTGTTGCGCGAAGTGAAGCCCGCAGACGTCGTCCACGAGACGCGCGAATCGCCGGTCACCGGCCAGATCCTGGTCTTCACCGGCAGCCTCGAGACGCTCAGTCGCGACGAGGCGAAGGCGCAGGCGGAAGCGCTCGGCGCGCGAGTCGCGGCGTCGGTGTCGAGCAAGACCGGCCTCGTGATCGCGGGTCCGGGGGCGGGCTCCAAGCTGAAGAAAGCCACAGACCTAGGCATCCGCGTCATCACAGAAGCCGAATGGGCGGAGATCGTCGCCGCCAGCTGAGGCGCGCGACACTGCTGGTCGGCGGTTCCATCCTGGCCGAAACGGTTCCACTGCGTGGCTTTTTTGCAACGCGGTATGACCGAGTGTGTCCATGACACTTCCCGACTCGCCAATGTCACATATCCGAAATATTCGAAGTGCAGGGCCGGATTAACACGACATGAAGTCGCGAAATTCGGAGCCGCGGGCTCTCAAAGGGGTAATTACTGATGCGGAACAACCTTTTCCTGGGTGTGGCAGTCGTTGCGCTCGTCGCACCTGCCGCCGCCATGGCGCAGGACACGACGGCGACGATCCGCGGTTCGGTCCAGTCTGCCGGCGTACCCGTCAACGGCGCCACGGTGGTCATCACCAACGTCCCGTCAGGCACGCGCTCGACCGCGACGACCGATGCGAGCGGGACGTTCATCGTCACCGGCCTGCGCGCCGGCGGCCCGTTCACCGTCGACATCGCGTCGGCGCAGGGCAGCACCAGCGTCACCGACATCTTCACCGTCATCGGCCAGCCGTTCGATTTGCCGATCGAACTGGCCGCAGGGGGCACCGCATCCAGTGACGAGATCGTCGTCACCGCATCGTCGATCCGTGGCGCCGGGACGTCGTCGGATGGCCCGCAGACCGTGCTGAGTGCACGCGACATCAGCAAGGTCGCCTCGGTCAACCGCGACATTCGCGACATCCAGCGCCGCGATCCGTTCGCCACGCTCGATCTGTCGAACAACCGCGCCGTGTCGTTCGCCGGCAGCAACCCGCGCTTCAACCGCTTCTCGATCAACGGCGTGTCGGTCAGCGACAATTTTGGCCTGAACCCCGATGCCAGCCCTACCGCGCGCGGTCCGATCCCCTTCGACGCCATCGCGCAGGTGTCGGTCTCGATCGCACCGTATGATTTCCGCCAGGGCAATTTCCAGGGCGGCGCGATCGACGCGACGCTTGCGTCGGGCACCAACGATTTCCACGGCACCGGCTTCTACTCGCAGAACACCGACGGCCTGTACGGCAAAAAGATCGGCTCGTTCACGCGCCCCGACACGAACTTCAAGTCGGAAACCTATGGCGCGACGTTGTCGGGCCCGATCATCAAGGACAAGCTGTTCTTCATGGTCTCGGCCGAGCGCAACACCGAAGCCCGCCCGCTGACGATCGCATCGCCGTCGCAGGTGCCGTTCGGCACGGGTAACTTCCTGACGACCGCCCAGGTCGACAACGTCGCCGCCATCGCTCAGTCGGTCTATGGCTATGACGCGGGCGAGATCCTCTCGATCGCGCAGCAGAAGGACGAGAAGATCGTCGGCAAGCTCGACTGGAACATCACCGATGGCCAGAAGCTCGCATTGTCCTACGTCAACGCGTTCGACTCGTTCGTCGTCAGCGGCAGCAACTCGCAGTCGGCCGCGTCGCCGGGCTTCTCGCTCGACTCCAACGGCTACAAGCTGGGTGAACTGCTCCGCGCCGGCATCGCACAGCTGAACTCGGATTGGTCCGACACGTTCTCGACCGAAGTCCGCGGCACGTACAAGAAGTACACCCGCACCCGCGATCCGCTGCGCGGCAACGATTTCGCCCAGTTCCGCGTCTGCCTCGATCCGACCTCGGTCGGCACCGGCGGCCAGGCTCAGTCGTGCAGCACCGGCACCCCGGTCATCGCATTCGGGCCGGACGCTTCCAGCCAGTCGAACACCTTCGCCACGGAAACGTTCGGCGGATCGGCGTTGGCCAACGTCACGGTCGGCGACCACAGCATTCGCCTGCTCGGCGAATTCTCGCGCGTGACGATCAAGAACCTGTTCCTTCAGAATTCCGCCGGCTCGTATTATTTCGACTCGCTTGCCGATTTCCAGGCGCGGCGCGCTAACCAGGTGACCTACCAGGACGCCGTCTCGCTCAACACGGACGATGCAGCGGCAGACTTCGGGTATCAGCAATATACCTTCGGCGCACAGGACAGCTGGCGCGTCAGCGATACGCTGAACCTGACCTACGGCGCACGCTACGACCTGTACGACATGCAGAGCCGCATCCCGTACAACGCCAACTTCCAGAACCGCGTCGGTTTTGCGAACACCAAGAACTTCAAGGGTCTGGGCGCGTTCCAGCCGCGCATCAGCTTCGACTTCAAGCCGCCGGTCGCGCGCCTGAAGCTGCGCGGCGGTGCCGGCATCTTCGCTGGCGGCGCACCCGACGTGTACCTGTCGAACAGCTTCTCGAACACCGGCGTGGTCACCAACTCGGTGACCGTCAACCGGATCACCAGCGGCGCGTCGGCCTATAACCAGCCGGTCGCCGTCGGCGATGCCGCGCTCAACAACGTCAATGGTGCCGCCATTCCGGCGGCACTCGCAAACTATCTGTCGACCAACACGGGCTCGCTCAGCACCGCGCCGGTCAATGCGATCGATCCGAGCTTCGACATCCCGTCGACGTTGAAGGCGACCTTCTCCGCCGATTATGACCTGTTCGGCATCGAGTTCGGCGCCGACTATATCTATTCCAAGGTCATCCAGCAGGTTCAGTTCAGCGACGCCCGCTCGGTGGTGATCGGACGCCTGCCCGATGGCCGCCCACGCTATGCCGCACGGACCAACGCCGGCGGCATCAGTGTTACCGATCCGAACACGGATATCGTGCTGGGGAATACCAACCGCGGCCGCGGTCATGTGTGGGATGTCCGTGCCTCCAAGACGTTCGACTGGGGTCTGTCGCTCGGCGGCAGCTACACGTGGCAGGACGTGAAGGATGCAACGCCGGCCACGTCGTCGACCGCACTGTCCAACTATGGCAACGCGGCGATGGTCGATCCGAACTTCGCGGCGTATGGCCGGTCGAACGACGAAACACGGTGGGCATTCAAGTACAACATCGGCTTCGATCATGCGTTCTTCGGCGACTATCGTACCGCGATCCAGCTGTTCGGCGAGACGCGCGCAGGCCGTAACTACAGCTTCACGATGATCGACCAGAGTGGCGGTACCAGCAACCGCAGCCCGGTGTTCGGCACGCTGTCGAACAACGGTCGCTACCTGCTGTACGTGCCGACCGGCGCAAACGATCCGCTCGTCAGCTACGACACGCCGGGAACGCAGACTGCGCTCGATAACCTGATCAACAAAACCGAGCTGAAGGACTATCGCGGCAAGATCGCAGGCCGCAACATCGCCCGCAGCCGTGCCTTCACGCGTATCGATCTCCATCTCGAACAGCAGGTTCCGACCTTCATCGGCGGATCGCGCGTGACGATCTTCGGCGATATCGAGAACCTTCCGAACCTGCTCAACAGCAAGTGGGGCGGTCTGCGTCAGCTCGCCTTCCCGTCGACCGCGTCGGTCGTTCAGGTTCAGTGCCTTGCTGTCGCAACCGCGACCGGCGCTCCGGGCGTCGTCAACACTGCCGCAAACCAGACGTGCACGCAGTATCGCTACTCGTCGTTCATTGAGCCGGCGACGGCTCGCGCGCCGGTATTCAACGGTTCGCTGTACCTGATCCGTATCGGCGCACGCTTTACCTTCTAAGCTACGCTTGACGTAATCGGTCGAACCGGGCCGCCGTTCCTCTAGGGGAGCGGCGGCCCTTTTCGTTACAGCATCACTAAAGATACGCGGCTCACGGGTTTTGCGTGTCCGTTGCGCCGCGTGTAAGACCGCGGGCCAATGGCTATTTCCTCCGCCCCGTCCCCCGGCCAAACCCGGCGGCTGCCCTTCACCGCGCGACCGTTCTTCGAGAACAAGGCGCGCGCGTTCTGGATCCTCCAGGCGGTTGGCTGGAGCGGGTATCTGTTGCTGCGCGGGGTGGTGTCGATCTCGAACGGGCTGTCGCTCGACGGGGTGATCCCGGTGATCGTCGAGGCGATCGTAGGCTACTGCATCACGCTGCTGCTCTCGACGATGTACGGCCAGTATCGGCAGATGAACCGGCTGGTCGGAATCTTCCTGACGATTGCGACGCTGGCCGCGGCGACGTTCCTGTATGCGGTGCTCGACGCGTTCACCTTCTCGTTCATCGCGACCGCGACGCCAGGCGTTACGCTGACGCGGCTGCTGGGCTCGGTGTACGTTACCTTCACGGTGTTGTTCGGCTGGTCGGCGCTGTATTTCGGGATCAATTTCTACCTGATCGTCGAGCAGCAAATCGACCAGATGGAGCATCTCGAGAACCAGGCATCGTCGGCGCAACTGGCGATGCTGCGGTATCAGCTCAACCCGCATTTCCTGTTCAACACGCTAAACTCGATCTCGACGCTGGTGCTGCTCAAGCAGACCGAGCGGGCGAACGCGATGCTCAGCCGGTTGTCGTCGTTCCTGCGCTATACGCTGGCGAACGAGCCGACCGCGCACGTCACCGTCGCGCAGGAGGTGGATCAGCTGAAGCTGTATCTGGAGATCGAGAAGATGCGCTTCGAGGATCGGATGCGGCCGAAATTCGACATCGATCCGCGCGCCGAACGGGCCCGTTTGCCGTCGCTGCTGCTGCAACCGCTGGTCGAAAACGCGATCAAATATGCCGTCACCCCGCAGGAGGAAGGCGCCGAAATCTGCGTCGAAGTGCGGCTCGCCGGGGAACGCGTGCAGATCGCCGTATCCGATACCGGTCCGGGCTTGATCGAGGGCCGGATCGGTTCAAGCCATTCGACAGGCGTGGGGCTCGCTAATATTAGAGACAGGTTGGCTCAGGCATATGGGCCCGACCACCGTTTCGAAACCCGCTCCACGCCCGCTGGCGGCTTCTCGGTCGAGATCGAGATTCCGTATCAGCTTGAAGACGTGAACAGAGAGGCCGCATGACCATCCGTACCATTCTCGTCGACGACGAGCCGCTGGCGATCCAGGGGCTGGAACTCCGACTCCAGGCCCATGAAGACGTCGAGATCATCGAAAAATGCTCGAACGGCCGCGAGGCGATCTCGCGCGATCAAGACGCACAAGCCCGATCTGGTCTTCCTCGACATCCAGATGCCGGGGTTCGACGGGTTCTCCGTCGTGCAGGGGCTGATGGAGGTCGAGCCACCGCTGTTCGTGTTCGTCACTGCCTATTCCGACCACGCCTTGCGCGCGTTCGAGGCTCAAGCGGTCGATTACCTGATGAAGCCGGTCGAGGAATCGCGGCTGGCGGATACGATCGAGCGGGTTCGGCAGCGTCTGTCGGAGAAGCGCGGCGTCGAGGAGGTCGATCGGTTGCGCGAAGTGCTTGCCGATGTCGCGCCGGATGCGGCGGCGGACATGCCGGATGGGGACGCCGTGTCGGCGAACCGGTTCGAGAAGCTCATCAACATCAAGGATCGCGGGCAGATCTTCCGCGTCGATGTCGATACGATCGAGCGGATCGATGCGGCCGGCGATTACATGTGCATATATACCGGCGATAATACGCTGATTTTGCGCGAGACTATGAAGGATCTGGAGAAGCGGCTTGATCCGCGGCGATTCCAGCGGGTGCACCGGTCGACGATCGTGAATTTGGATCTGGTGAAGCAGGTCAAGCCGCATACCAATGGCGAGTGTTTCCTGGTGCTGAATTCAGGTGCGAGCGTGAAGGTTTCGCGGTCGTATCGTGATGTTGTGGCGCGGTTCGTCCACTGAGGTAGGGGACCCTTCCCCTTATTCTCGCGCCCTCCCCGTCATCCTGACGAAAGTCAGGATCCAGAGTCATTGAGGGCAACGCTTGTTACCCTGGATCCTGACTTTCGTCAGGATGACGGACGCGGGGGTGTGGTTGGGGCGAGCTTTCGGGGCGTGCTCTTCCACATCCGTCCTTGCCGATCGAGGTCCCGACTTTCGTCAGGATGACGGGGTGCGCTCCGTTAGCGAGCGCTTCCCTCGTTCCCGCACCCCATTAACCAGTCCCTAAACCCCGCGGCCTAGAGCGGGGGGATGAAGACGTCGGGTTACGGCCTTTATCCGCATGCACTGATCAGCCTGCCCGCGTTGGTGATGGCGACGTCGTGCGTGCCGGCGGATCGGCCGGCGGCGATCGCCCGGGTCCAGCCGGAGCGGAACTCGCGCGCCTTGCTGAGCCGGATGGCGTTGCATGTGCCCGACGACATTTCGGCGAAGATCGCGATGGCCGCACCAGATGCGCCGTTTGCGGCTGCGGCGCCGTTCGTTGCTCCGCCGTTTCTGACTTCGAACTCCGTTGATGATGCTAGCCGAGCCGCCGACTGCCTAACGGCGGCAGTGTATTACGAAGCACGGTCGCAGTCGGAGGATGGGCAGCGGGCCGTGGCGCAGGTGGTGTTGAACCGTGTGCGCGATCGGGCCTTTCCGAACAGTGTTTGCGGGGTCGTGTACCAGGGGGCCGAGCGGCGGACCGGGTGCCAGTTCAGCTTTACCTGCGACGGCTCGATGAACCGGGCGCGCGAGCCGGGGGCTTGGGATCGCGCGCGGGAGGTTGCGACGGCGGCGCTTGGGGGAGCGTATATGCGCCGGTCGGGGCGGCTACATCGTTTCATACGACGAGCATTTTGCCGTGGTGGGCGTCGAGCCTTGCCCGGATCACGACGGTTGGGGCGCATGTGTTCTATCGTTGGCAGGGGGCGTTGGAACGGGCGCTGACGTTTCGGCAGACTTATGCTGGGGTGGAGCCTGGAGTTCGGGGTGTTGGTTTGGCGAGCGGTGGTGGCGTGGCGGCGGTGGCGGCGCAGGTTGCTGGCGTTTCGGTGCATTATGGCAATCGGGACGACGTTGCGGACTCGGGTGCGGAGCCGGCCGATGCGCCGCATGGGGTGACGGTGCACCGGGGGGTGTTGCGTTCTAGTTCGGCGATTGCGGGTGCGGCGATTGTGCAGACGCGGTTGGTTTCTGGGGTGCGGGTTCACGTTGGTGGGCGGGCGGCTGCGATGATCGGCAGCGGCAACGCGGCCGACGCGGTAGTGTCGGACGAAACCTGATAGCTCCCTCCCCTTCAGGGGAGAGTTGGGGTGGGGCACTGCCCCAAGCGACACGTTCGCGGACGAGCCCCACCCCAGCCCTCCCCTGAAGGGGAGGGAGTTTTAGAGACTCCCTGTTCCAATACCTGCACCACCCCGGCGAAGGCCGGGGCCCAGTTGGGGGACGATATTGACTGCGAACCGCGCTTCGTTACGACCACCTTTCCAACTGGGCCCCGGCCTTCGCCGGGGTGGTGGCCTATATCGAGGACGGATCGGCAATCTGATCCTCCCCCGCAAGGGGGAGGTGGCTGGCGCTTGCCAGACGGAGGGGGAGGCATGCGAAACGTCTGTTGCGTGGTCCTCCCCTCCGTCGCCTTCGGCGCCACCTGCCCCTGGCGGAGGAGGATCGAGAGCGCATCGACTAGGGACCGGGCGGCAAACTCCCCCTTCCCCTCCCCTCGCAAAACCATGCTGCATCTGCTAACGGCACGCGCATGCTGAACCTGAACAATATCACGGTGCGCCTGGGCGGACGCGTTATCCTCGATGGCGCCACCGCCGCGTTGCCGCCGGGCTCGCGCGTCGGGCTGATCGGGCGCAACGGCGCGGGCAAGTCGACGATGGTGCGCGTGATCGCAGGACAGCTCGAGCCGGACGACGGTTCGGCCGACATGCCGAAGGGCGCCCGCATCGGCTACCTCGCGCAGGAAGCGCCGCACGGCGTGAAGACCCCGTTCGAGACCGTGCTCGAAGCCGATCTGGAGCGCGCCGCGCTGATGATCGAGAGCGAGACGAGTGAGGATCCCGACCGGCTCGGGGACGTGTACGAGCGGCTGATCGCGATCGACGCCTATACCGCGCCCGCCCGCGCCGCGCAGATCCTGCTCGGGCTCGGGTTCGACGAGGACATGCAGGCGCGCACGCTCGACAGCTTTTCGGGTGGCTGGAAGATGCGCGTGGCACTCGCCGCTCTGCTGTTCTCGCAGCCGGACCTGCTGCTGCTCGACGAGCCTTCGAACCATCTCGATCTGGAAGCGGTGATGTGGCTGGAGGACTTCCTCAAGGGCTACAAGGCGACGATCGTGGTGGTCAGCCACGAGCGCGATTTCCTCAACAACGTGGTCGATCACATCCTGCATCTGCAGGGCGGCAAGATCACGCTGTATCCGGGCGGCTACGACGCGTTCGAGCGCCAGCGTGCGGAGCGGCTCGCGCAGATCGAGGCGGCGCGCGCCAACCAGGCGGTGCAGCGCGAGAAGCTGCAGGAATATATCGCGAAGAACTCCGCGCGCGCCTCGACCGCGAAGCAGGCGCAGTCGCGACAGAAGATGCTGTCGAAGATGCAGCCGATCGCCGAGAGCTACAACGATCCGACGCTGTCGTTCGGCTTTCCCAACCCGACCGAGCTGCGCCCGCCTTTGATCACGCTCGACATGGCTACCGTGGGCTATGCCGACGTGCCGATCCTGAAGCGGCTCAACATGCGGCTCGATCCCGACGACCGGGTCGCGCTGCTCGGGCGCAACGGCAACGGCAAGACCACGCTCGCGCGGCTGCTGGCGGCGCAGCTGACGCCGATGGACGGCGAGATGTCGTCGTCGGGCAAGATGAAGGTGGGATACTTCACCCAGTATCAGGTCGAGGAACTCGATCCGACCGATTCGCCGATCGAGCATATGTCGCATCTGATGAAGGGCGCAACGCCGGCGGCCGTGCGGGCTCAGTTGGGGCGGTTCGGCTTCTCGGGCGACAAGGCGACGACCCGCGTCGGCAAGCTGTCGGGTGGCGAGCGGGCGCGTCTGGCGCTGGCGCTGATCACGCGCGATGCGCCGCATCTGCTGATCCTCGATGAGCCTACCAACCATCTGGACGTCGATGCGCGTGAGGCGCTGGTGCAGGCACTCAACGCGTATACCGGCGCCGTGGTGCTGGTCAGCCATGATCGGCACATGCTCGAGCTGACCGCGGATCGCCTGGTGCTGGTCGACGACGGGACCGCGAAGGAGTTCGACGGCAGCCTCGACGACTATATCGCGTTCGTCCTGAAGGGCGATGGCGGCAAGGGCGATGCCGCGTCGAAGGCCGACAAGAAGGCGGGCAAGAAGGCTGCGGCCGAGGCGAAGAGCAACGACGCGGCTCTGCGGAAGGCCTTGCGCGAGATCGAGGAGCAGACCGCGAAGTTCACCAAGGAGCGGAATGCTCTGGATCGCGCGATGGTGGATCCGGCGAACGCGGAGCCGCGGTTCTCGCGGATGTCGATGGGGGATCTAAGCAAGCGTCGCGCCGAGGTGCATGCGAAGCTTGAGGCTAGCGAGGCGAAGTGGCTGGAGGCTAGTGAGGCGCTGGAGGGCGTGGAGGCTTAAGGCCCCCCGCCCCGCGTAACGTCCCTCGCCCCTCGCGGTCTTCCCAGCGAAAGCCGGGATCTCCCGGTTCGGGTTACAGCATCCGCCAAGCGGGATACCCCAGCTTTCGCTGGGGTGACGGACTTTGGGTTGCGGCTGTCTTGCAGCAATGGTCCGCGCTTCCATGTTCTCCCGCGAAGGCGGGAGCCCAGTCTGGGTCCCCGCCTTCGCGGGGAAACATTCTTCTTTCCGCTCAGAGAATAGGCTCCGAGCTCTTCAGGCTTAGCCCTCGTCGGTGTCCGCGCCCGCCGCTGGACGTTCAAACCAGGCCTCGACCGGGCCGACCAGCTTCAGCGTCAGCGCGTTGCCGTTGCGGTCGACCTTCTTGCCGAGCGCGACTCGGATCCAGCCTTCCGAGATGCAATATTCCTCGACGTCGTGGCGCACCTTGTCCTTGAAGCGGATGCCGATGCCGCGTTCGAGCAGGTCCTGCTGGAAGAACGGGCTGCGCTGGTTGATCGACAGGCGATCGGGGGGCGTGTCGCCGGTTGCGGCCGGGGTGGCGGCGGCTTCGGTCTCGGGGGTGTGGGGCGTATCGGTCATGGTCGCGCGTCTAGCGGCAAGCACCGGGCGCGCGCCAGAAAAAGGCACCGGACGCAAAAGAGGCGCCGGGATTGCTCCCGACGCCTCCATGCAATCATTCGATCAAGTCAGCTGCAGACCTGCACCGAGACCCGGTCGCCGTAATAGGGGTCGACGCGCCACTCGTTCCAGCACCGCGGGCGGTAATCCTCGCGGTAGTAGGTACGGACCGGCGGGCTGTAATAGGCCACCGGTGGCTGTGCGTAATAGCCGCCGTTGTAGTAGCCGCGGTCATAGTACCGATTGCGGTTGTTGCTGCTGGCGATCGCTGCGCCGACGCCGAGGCCGAGGATGCCGCCAAGCACCGCTGCGCCGGCCGCATTGCCGCCGCCACGATGACCGTGCCAGCCGCCGCCGTAGCCGCGCCCATAGCCGCCGCGTCCCCAACGCTGCGCGTCGGCTGGTGCTGCTGCCGTCAGAGCCGTTGCGGCGAGTGCTACGCCGAGGCCTGCTTTCTTGAAAAATCCGTTCATCTCTTCCGAACTCCGTTACTAGTTACGCCCGGTCCGCTTGGGACAAACGCATAAGTGTCCGACCGTGTTTCAGGATTTAGGCGATTCGGCCTGAACTGGTTCGGAACGGCTTGTTAACCCACGGTATAGCTGCCCGCTTCTGCTGCAGTCGGTCCCGCGAGGGGACTCGGCGTTGTGCCGCGACGCTGGGCTTCGTTTACGAATATGCGATAGGGTGGCGGAATGCGTACGATCATGCCGATGCAAGCGATAGCCTTTGCCGTTTTGGGTGGCAGTGCCGTGCTGATCGGCGGGCTAGCGTTATCCGGATCGCCCGTTCGCGTGCGCGCAACAGAACCGACGCCGGTCGCCAAACCCGTGGCCGTAGCGTCGAAGCCCGTACCAGCGCCGCCGCTGGCGAGCGCAGCGCCGGACTCTGCCGAGGGGTATGTCGTCAAGCGCGTGCTGGACGTGCCTGAGCCGCTCCGTCACGGCGCCTATTACTGGGATACTGAGGGCGTGCCCGAGGGACCTATCGTGATTACCGTCGACCTCGTCGCGCAAACCTTGTCGATTTTTCGCGCGGGATACGAGATCGGGACGGCTGCGGTGATTTATGGTGCTGACGAGAAACCGACACCGCTAGGCGTGTTCAAGATCACGCAGAAGGACGCGCATCATGTGTCGAACCTTTACGGGGCGCCGATGCCGTACATGCTGCGGCTGACCAACGACGGCGTCTCGATCCACGGCAGTAAGCTGATGGATGGGAAATATGCCACGCACGGGTGCGTGGGGGTGCCGACTGCGTTTGCGAAGCTGATCTTCGAGCAGGTTAAGCTTGGCGATCGGGTGATCGTTACGAGTGGCGAGATGTTGGCGCGGGGCGGGCGGATTACTGCTGCCTGAGGGTGGGCGGTTTCGGACGGTAGCGCACCGTGCCCTCACCTTCGCCGCCTTCGTCTCTTCCTCTCCCTTTGGGAGGGGATTTGGGAACAGCCTAAAGTCCTAGCAGCAGGAACCTCCCCGGCGGAGGCCGGGGTCCAGTTGGGGGACCTCGCTGAAGAAGGGCAGCGCCGAGTTACTGTGACCTTTCCACCTGGGCCCCGGCCTTCGCCGGGGAGGTGCGTCGGTTTGGTCCTGCCCGCTCGCGTTGCCGCCAGCGTGAATGCTGCCTTTCGGCTTTCTCGCACAAACAAAAAGGGCCGGAGGTTTCCCCCGACCCTTCTGCATTTCTGGTCCAGCGCGACACGGCAAAGCCGCGTCGTCGGACCTCGCCTGAGCGAGGCCGGCCGAGCTTGTAAGCTTGGCCGGCTTCGCCGTGCCAGGCTTACGCGCTCTGCTTAGCCCGGCTAGCGCGCTTGCGCTCGTTGGCGTCCAGGAAGCGCTTGCGCAGGCGGATCGACTTCGGCGTGACTTCGACCATCTCGTCGTCGTCGATGTACGCGATCGCCTGCTCCAGCGTCGCGCGCTTCGGCGGGGACAGGCGGACCTGGTCGTCCTTGCCGCCCGAGGCGCGGAAGTTGGTCAGTGCCTTGGTCTTCATCGGGTTGACCTCGAGGTCGTCCGGCTTGGCGTTCTCGCCGACGATCATGCCCTCATAGAGGGCCTCGCCGTGGCCCACGAACAGGATGCCGCGCTCTTCGAGCGGGCCGAGGGCATAGTTGTTCGCCTCGCCCGAACCGTTCGAGATCAGCACGCCGTTCTTGCGGCCCTCGATCGCGCCCTTGTGCGGACCGTACTTCTCGAACAGCCGGTTCATGATGCCCGTGCCGCGCGTGTCGGACAGGAATTCGCCATGATAGCCGATCATCCCGCGCGACGGCGCCGAGAAGGTGATGCGGGTCTTGCCGCCGGTCGACGGACGCATGTCGGTCAGCTCGGCCTTACGCGTGTTCATCTTCTCGACGACGGTACCCGAATGCTCCTCGTCGACGTCGATGATGACGGTCTCGTACGGCTCGGTCTTCTTGCCGTTCTCGTCCTCACCGAACAGCACGCGCGGACGCGAGATGCCGAGCTCGAAACCTTCACGGCGCATCGTCTCGATCAGCACGCCCAGCTGAAGCTCGCCGCGACCGGCGACTTCGAAGCTGTCCTTGTCGGCCGCCTCGGTCACCTTGACGGCGACGTTCGACTCGGCTTCGCGGAACAGACGCTCGCGGATCATGCGCGACGTCACCTTGCTGCCCTCGCGGCCCGCCATCGGCGAATCGTTCACGGCAAAACGCATCGACAGCGTGGGGGGATCGATCGGCTGCGCGTGCAGCGGCTCGGTCACCGTGATGTCGGCGATCGTGTCGGCAACCGTAGCGACCGAGAGACCTGCCAGCGAGATGATGTCGCCAGCCTTGGCTTCGTCGACGGGAACGCGCTCGAGACCACGGAACGACATGATCTTGGACGCACGACCGGTCTCGATGATCTTGCCGTCGTTATCGAGCGCGTGGATCGCCTGGTTGGTCTTCACGGTACCCGAATTGACGCGACCGGTGAGGACACGGCCGAGGAACGGATCGCGGTCGAGCAGCGTGACGAGGAAGGTGAACGGCACGCCGGCGACTTCCACGGCGGGCGGCGGCACGTGCTTCACGATCGTCTCGAACATCGGGATCAGCGTGCCTTCGCGCGCGTCCATGTCGGTCGAGGCATAGCCGTTGCGACCCGATGCGTAGAGCACGGGGAAGTCGAGCTGGTCGTCGTTCGCGTCGAGCGACACGAACAGGTCGAACACTTCGTCGAGCACTTCCTGGATGCGCGCGTCGTTGCGATCGACCTTGTTGACGACGACGATCGGCTTCAGGCCGAGCGCCAGCGCCTTGCCAGTGACGAACTTGGTCTGCGGCATCGCGCCTTCCGACGAATCGACCAGCAGGACGACGCCGTCGACCATCGACAGGATGCGCTCGACTTCGCCGCCGAAATCGGCGTGGCCGGGCGTGTCGACGATGTTGATGCGGATGCTCTCGGACTCGCCGGGAGGGGTCCAGTCGACCGAGGTCGGCTTGGCGAGAATGGTGATGCCACGCTCTTTTTCGAGGTCGTTCGAATCCATTGCGCGCTCTTCGACGCGCTGGTTGTCGCGGAAGGTGCCGGACTGGCGGAAGAGCTGGTCGACCAGCGTCGTCTTGCCGTGATCGACGTGCGCAATGATCGCCACGTTGCGGAGGCTCATGAATGTATTCTCTTGATCGAGGAACGGGTTGGCGCGCGCCATAGCGTAATTGTTGCGCCGCGGGAAGACCGGGCGGTATTTGGGGACTCACGAGCGTTGCCGTCATCCTGACGAAAGTCAGGATCCAGAGCCATGAAGGACAGCATCTTGTTACTCTGGATCCTGACTTTCGTCAGGATGACGGAGCACGGCGCTTGTATGTTCCGGCGGCGAGAATAGTACGGGGATCGCGGACCGCCAGCATTGCCCTTAGCGCGGCGTGCTTGTCGGGCGCGGCGGCATAGTAACGCTGCCAGATCCGCAGCCCCATCCAATAGCCGAGTTCGGGTGGCCAGCCGGCGGGCGGCGTGGAGTAGTTGCCGATCCAGCGGGCGTACGCCTTGGCTTCGGGCGAGCCTTGCTCGGGGTCGTCCTTGTCGGTGAGCTTGCGGGTGAGCGCGATGTCGGCCTGCATCTGGCGCCAGAGTTCGGCCTCGCGCGGGGTGGCCCAGGCGGCGCGGGCGGCGTCGGGCTCCTCGCCGGTGACGAGTTGCGCGATGAAGTCCGCCGCGCCCTCGACGAGAATCGCGGCGAGCAGGGGATCGCGGGCGAGCGTCATGCCGGCGTCCTGCTGGAAGGAATGCACCGTCTCGTGTGCGAAGAAATGGCGGAGCGTCTGGCGCAGTTTCTCGGGCGTCGGCGACATGCGGCACAGCACTTCGAGCCCGAGTACCTGCGCGCCTGGCTTGGCGGTGCCACCGGAGGTGTGTGCGCCAAAGACTATATAGACCTGCGGGAGCTTCACGTCGGGGAGTGCGCCGTGGAGGCCGAGATAGATCGCGCGAAGATCGGCGGTCGCGGTCTTGGCGGCGGGGAGGCAGGTCTTGATCGCCTGAGCATACCGCGTCGGGTTGGCGGCGATGGCGCGCGCTAGCGTGTCCGCGTCGACGATCCGGCCGGGGGTGAAGATGCCGATCCCGAAACTGCCCTTGTCGAGGTAGTCGCGTTTGAGTTGCGCGGCGGTGGGCTTGCCCTTGGTCTTGGCGAACAGCGCGGCGAAGCGGTCGGCGTCTTCGGTGTGGATCGTGGCGGTGAGCGGGTCGGCTGGTGGAGGGCGATTCGTCGCTGCCGCGGGGAGGAGGGCGAGCGCGAGGATCAGCGGGCGGAGCATGGTGCAGAGTATCGTGTGTTTGCCGAGGCGCCAGAGCGGATATTGCAATCCTCCCCCGCCAGGGGGAGGTGTCGCCGAAGGGGACGGAGGGGGAAGGACACGGAGCAGAGGTTGGCGTGCGCCTCCCCCTCCGTCAGGCAAGAGCCTGCCACCTCCCCCTTGCGGGGGAGATCGTGAAGTGGCGGCGACGTGCAACACCCCACCCTCCATTCGATCCACCCCGGCGGAGGCCGGGGCCCAGTTAGGAAGGTGGCAATAACAGCGTGCCGCGACCCGTCAGCAACGTCCCCCAACTGGACCCCGGCCTCCGCCGGGGTGGTGACACTCCTAGAACTCAGAACCCCTCCAGCACGATCTTCCCCTTGGCCGTGTGGCTCTCGATCCGCTCATGCGCCCGCCGCAAATTCGCCGCATCGATCGTCCCGAAATTCTCCGCGAGCGTCGTCCGGATCGTCCCAGCATCCACCAGCCGCGCGACCTCGTCGAGCAACTTGCCCTGCTCGGCCATGTCCGCGGTCTGGAACAGCGAGCGCGTGTACATCAGCTCCCAGTGCACCGAGATCGACTTCTGCTTCAGCGGCACGATGTCGAGCGTCTTCGGATCGTCGATCAGCGCCAGCCGACCCTGCGGCGCCAGCAGCTCGCCGATCTCGGCGATATGCTCGTCGGTATGCGTCGTCGAGAACACGAACCGCGGCGCGCCGAGCCCGAGTGCCTCGACCTGCGCGGCGAGCGGTTTGCGGTGGTCGATCACGTGATGCGCGCCGAGCTCCTCGACCCAGCCGCGCGTCTCGTCGCGCGACGCGGTGGCGATCACGGTCAGGTCGGTGAGCTGCCGCGCGAGCTGGACCGTGATCGAGCCGACTCCGCCTGCCCCGCCGATGATCAGGATCGCGTTCGCCGCACCGGGGACGGGTTTGCGCACGTCGAGCCGGTCGAACAGCGTCTCCCACGCGGTGACCGAGGTCAGCGGCAGCGCCGCCGCCTGCGCCCAGTCGAGCGACTTTGGCTTGTGGCCGACGATGCGCTCGTCGACGAGGTGATATTCGGCGTTGGTACCGGGCCGGTCGATCGCGCCTGCGTAGAACACTTCGTCGCCGACCTTGAACCCGGTCACGTCCGAACCGACCGCGACGACGACGCCCGATGCGTCCCAGCCGAGCACCTGCGGCTTGCCGTCTGGATCTTCGCGACGCTGGCGGATCTTGGTGTCGACCGGGTTGACCGACACCGCCTTCACCTCGACCAGCAGGTCCCGACCGGTCGCTTCGGGCTTGGGGAGATCGAAGTCGACGAGCGACTGCGGATCGTCGATCGGGAGCGACTTGGTATAGCCGATGGCGCGCATGCTGGAACTCCTGTGATGTCGCCGACAAGCTGTCCACGCGGCCGCCCGGTTTCAAGGAGAGCGGTTGGCAAGCCTGAGTGTATTATCTATATACGCCACTTGAACGCGGGGCGGGTTGCAGCCACCATGCCCCACCGAACGGAGACACGAGCATGGCGACGACCCCGAACACGCTGACGGAAGAGCCGGGCCTGGTGCTGACCCCGCCCGATCCGGTGCCCACGGTTGCGGCCGCGAAGGCGTCCGGGCTGGTGCCCGTCGATGCCGGCGTGAAGTCGCAGCTCGAGGAGCGCGTGTCGGGCTTCGTCACCGACCTCGTCGCGCAGGACGTCAACTCGCCCGAATTCGGCAAGCGGGTCGACGCGATCACCGCGATGGGCGCGAAGGAAATCCGCGACGCCGCCGGCCAGTCGAACCGCTTCCTCGATCGCCCGGTCAAGGCGATGGATCAGGAGACCGGTGTCGGCAAGGACCTCGCCGAGCTGCGCCGCGTCGTTGAGGATCTCGATCCCGGCAAGAAGGGCAACCTCACCGCGCCGCAGAAGCTGTTCGGGATCATCCCGTTCGGTGGCAAGATGCGCAATTATTTCGACGGCTATAAGTCGTCGCAGACGCACATCGCGCAGATCCTGAAGAGCCTCGGCTCGGGCAAGGACGAGTTGCTGATGGACAATGCCGCGATCGATACCGAGCGCGCGAACCTGTGGGCGGCGATGGGTCGGCTCGAGCAGATGATCCATTTGTCGAAGACGATGGACGCCAAGCTGGAGGACGTCGCCAACGATCTCGACCATACCGATCCCGCCAAGGCGAAGGCGATCCGCGAGACGGCGCTCTTCTACACGCGCCAGCGGACGCAGGACCTGCTGACGCAGATGGCGGTGACCGTGCAGGGCTATCTCGCGCTCGACCTGGTTAAGAAGAACAATGTCGAGCTGGTGAAGGGCGTCGACCGCGCCTCGACCACGACCGTCTCGGCGCTGCGGACCGCGGTGACGGTGGCGCAGGCGCTGACCAACCAGAAGCTCGTGCTGGAGCAGATCACCGCGCTCAACACGACGACCGCGAACATCATCGATTCGACCGGCAAGCTGCTGAAATCGCAGACCGCGCAGATCCACGAACAGGCCGCGTCGGCGACGATCCCGCTGGAGACGCTGCAACGCGCGTTCCAGAATATCTACGACACGATGGACGCGATCGACGTGTTCAAGCTGAAGGCGCTCGATCTCGATGAAGGTCACGGTCGGCGCGCTGTCGAACGAGGTCGACAAGTCCCGCGGCTATATCGCGCGTGCTGAAGGGGCGACTCAAGGCCAGCTGGGCGGACCCTCGCCTAGCCCGTTCAAGCTGGAGGCGATGTAACCCTCGTGAGCGAAGTAGACGACGCCATCGCCAGCGCCCGCGCCTCCTGGTCGCGCATTTCCGACGACCGGACGGGCGCCGTCATCTCACGCGTCCCATCGCGGGGGCGGGCGCGGCAGACGCAGGCGATCGGCAAGCGGCTGACCCGGATCGCGGTCGCCGACGTGTCGATCCTGATCGCGGCGATGGTGATCGGCTGGATCGTGCCGCTCGGGATCGGCGGCGCGATGGTGGTCATGGCGCTGCTGGTCGCCGCCACGGTGCTGTTCGCGATCTGGCCGGCGGAACGCGCGCCCACGCCCGAGCGCCTCGCGGCGGTCGACATCCGCGCCCTCCCCGCACAGACCGAACGCTGGCTGGAGGCGCAACGCCCCGCCCTCCCCGCACCCGCGATGACGCTGGTCGCCCGGATCGGCCTGCGTCTCGAAACGCTGACCCCGCAGCTCGCCACGCTCGACGCGAACACGCAGGAAGCGGTCGACGTGCGCAAGCTGATCGGCGAACAACTCCCCGCCTTCGTCAAGGATTACGAGAAGGTGCCAACGTCGTTGCGCACCACCCCGCGCAACGGTCGCTCGCCCGACGCCGAACTGGTCGACGGGCTGAAGCTGATCGAACAGGAAATCGGCGAGATGACCGCGCGCCTGGCACAGAGCGACCTCGACAACCTCTCCACCCGCGGCCGCTTCCTGGAGATGAAGTACAAGGACTGAGAGAGTGAAGCGCACCCGCCTCAGCGTCTGCCGCCGCAAGGCGCGCTTCGTGTCGGAGGTCGACGCGCTGGTGGTGGCGCAGACCGGCCGCGTGCCGCTCAGGGCCTATCGCTGCAACCGGTGCCTGCAGTTTCACCTAACCAGTCGAACAAAGGGCAAGCAGGTGGTTCGAGGTTGAAAAATCCTGAAACAAAGCGTCATCATTGGTGGCCGGAATGCCTGTCTCGCTATTGGGCAGGCGCTGACGGAGGTGTGACTAGACTACGCCCATCTGGCGATACTTTTCGCGGAAAACCGGAAGGGTTTGGTCTCATCGGTCACGGCCATTCAATAAAGCTCGGGGCTTCCGGCGAAACCACTCCTTGGGACCACAACTTTGAAGGCGAATTTCAACTAGCTGACGATAGTTTCCCAAGTCTGATCCAGTGGCTCGACAGCCTTGAGCGACCAGGACCACCGTTCGAGGTCGAGCGCAAAACCAAAATTCAAGCCCAGACGGTCGATAATGCCCGCTTAAAAATGCTAATTGAATGCATAGTGTCCCTGGCTGTGCGTAGCCCCATGCACCGTGAACGTGTTGTTGCGCTTGCAGAGAGTCTGCGCGGTCCGCTCCCCGAGCGAGAACGCAATGTTCTAATTGGTGCAAATATGCAACGTATGCAGCGCAGCGTAGTCCGATCAATTAGCGGCCGAGGCAAAGTACTGGTGCTTTTTTCACCCGAACATGAGTTCGTGTTTGGCAACGGGTTTTTTCACAATATTTACCCGCCGGGTGAGCATCTGACGTCTCCCAAAATTCTGGTACCTATCACGCCTTGGATGAGCGTATTATTTTGTCGCCCAACTAGCTATCGGTCCGATCCCGCACTCGTCACGACCAGTGTCACAATCGGGGAAGCAGATGCGCTCAATGAGGTCATACAAATTTACGCCAAGGATGAGATATTTTATCGCAATGAAAAACCTCGAATCGTCGAGGCTTACAAGCAGAACGCTCATTTAGTATTTAAAAATGATCGCAATTCAGTTGAGGACTGGATTCATTCTACTCCAGGTATTTCACCTCGCGATACCTCGCTCGATTTTTTACAGGAAATGATCGAGCGTCAGTAGATATCGGCACATTAATCGATATTGGAATCATTCAGCTCCTATTGCCTCGTCCAGGAAGGGAAGAATGTTTGATATCCAGATCGAACCTCAAGCAAGTATAGCACGTGCTCGCTCGGCCAGTCGCTCAACCGCTGAAGCGTGTATACCCGGCACCGACGTCAACACACCAAACGCCTGCGGCCGTGGCTTGTTGAACACCAACGGCGCGCCGAGCGCGTCGCTCACCACTGCCCCCGCTTCGCTTGCAACCAGCACTGCGGCGGCGATGTCCCACTCGTTGCCCCAGCGCAGCGTCGCGACGAGGTCGGCTTCGTCGGCGGCGACCATCGCGATGCGGAGCGCGATCGAGTTGGGTTTGTGGACCATGACGAGGTCTCGGTCGGCTTTGGGGAGGGCGTCCACCGGGGTTCGGCTACCGGGGAAGTCGGTTCGGTCGCCAGCCTTCAGCGGGATGCCGTTGCGGGTGGCGCCCTGCCCTGTGACCGCATGCCAGCGTTCGTCGCGGGACGGCGCTTCGAGGATGCCGATCACCGGCTTGCCACGGTCGACCAGCGCGACCGAGACGCACCAGCCGGGTCTGGCGCGGATATAATCGCGCGTACCGTCGATCGGGTCGACCACCCAGAGCAGGTCGTGCGCGAGGCGGTCGGCGTTGTCGGCGGTTTCCTCGGACAGCCAGCCGGCCTCGGGGAGCAGGGTCGACAACCGCGCCTTGAGCATCCGGTCGATCGCGATGTCGAGCTCGCAGACCGGGCTGCCGGGGGTCTTTTCCCAGCGCTGGAAATCGGTGTCGAAGCGGTCGTGCGCCATCGCGCCGGCCTCCATGGCAATCTTCGCGACGGCGTCGGCCATCGCGCGCAGCCATTCCGGCGACCGTTCCGGCCCGCGGCGGTGCGGATCAGCCACTCGCCACCGTCATGCCCTCCACGCGCAACGTCGGCACGTTGACGCCGTAGCGGAATTCGAGGTCGTTGGCGGGCGTCATCGCGAGGAACATATCCTTGACGTTGCCCGCGATCGTGAACTCGGCGACCGGCGTGGTGATCTGGCCGTTCTCGATCCGGAAACCCGCCGCGCCACGGCTGTAATCGCCGGTCACGCCGTTCGCGCCGCCGCCCATCAGTTCGGTGATGTAGACGCCCGACTCGATGTCGGCGATCAGCGTTTCGAGGGGGATGTGGCCCGGCTCCATGAAGACGTTGCTCGTCGATACGCCGGGCCCGCCGCCAACACCGCGCGCGGCATGGCCGGTCGGCTCGAGGCCGAGCTGGCGTGCCGAGGCGGAGTCGAGCAGCCAACGTTCGAGCATGCCGTCCTCGATGATGTCGCTCGGCGAGACGGGAAGTCCCTCGCCGTCGAACGGTCGCGATCGCAGGCCGTGCGGGCGGTGCGGATCGTCGCGGATGGTGATGCCGTGCGCGAACACCTGGCTGCCGAGCGAATCGAGCAGGAAGCTGGTCTTCCGGGTGATCGCCTGACCGGAGATCGCGCCGAGCATGTGGCCGACCAGCGATCCGCCGACGCGACGGTCGTAGACGATCGTGGTGGGCCCGCTGACGAGGCGACCGGGGTTGAGGCGTGCGACCGCCTGTTCGCCGGCGCGGCGGCCGATCGCTTCGGGCGATTCGAGATGTGCGCGGAGACGGGCGCTGCTGTGCGCGTAATCGCGTTGCATGCCGCCGCCCTCGCCTGCCAAGACGCTGGCCGATACCCCGTAGCCGGTCGCGGCATAGGCGCCAGCGAAGCCGTGGCTGGTGGCGAGCGCCCAGACGCTGCGCGAAGCGCTAGCGCCGCCGCCTTCGCTGTTCGAGACGCCGGGGACGGCGCGGGCGGCGTCTTCGGCTTCGAGTGCGGCGTCGCGGAGTTGCTCGGGGCTGGCTTCGCCGCCGTCGTCGAGGCCGAGCATCGGGATGATGCCGTGGAGCAGGCGATTGGCAGGGGCGAGACCGGCCCAGGGATCCTCGGGCGCCTCGCGCGCCATCGCGACCGCGCGTTCGACGAGCGCATCCATCGCGGCGGTCGACAGGTCGGAGGTGGAAACGCTGGCGGAACGCTGACCGACGAACACGCGCAGGCCGAGGTCCTCGCTTTCGGAGCGGCCGATATCCTCCAGCTTGCCGAGGCGGATCGACACGTCGAGCGCGGCGTCGGCGGCGAAGACCGCGTCGGCGGCGTCGGCGCCTGCCGCCCTCGCGCGCTGGACGATGTCGTGGGCGCGGTCGCGGGCTTGGTCTGGGGTCAGCATATCAGCGACTTAAGGATGCAGGCTCGTGCCGACAACCACGCAGGCGAGGAACATCAGCAGTCCGGCGAACCGGTTCGCGCGAAAGCGGGCGAGTGCTGCGGTGCCGGCGCCCTCGTGCGTGTCGGGTTTGAGCGTGACGACCTGCCACGCGAGGTGGAGCGCGACGGGGACGAGCGCGACGATCGCGAGCGGGTCGGGGCGGACTTGCCAGAAGGCTGCGGCCCATAGAGCGACGGCGGCGATGTAGAAGACGCCGACGCCCGCCTTTACGTGGCTGCCCATGCGAAGCGCGGACGAGCGGATGCCGATCATCGCGTCGTCCTCGCGGTCCTGCAGCGCGTAGATCGTGTCGTAGCCGATCACCCAAGCGATCGAGCCGGCGTAGAGCAGCCACATCGGCGTATCGAGTGCGCCGGCGATGTCACTCCAGCCGACCAGCAAAGCCCAGGAGAATACGATGCCGAGCCACGCCTGCGGCCACCAGGTGATGCGCTTCATGAAGGGGTAGGCGGCGACCGGCGCGAGGCTGGCGAGCGCGACGATCGCGGCGAAGAAGGTGAGTTGCAGGAGGACCGCAAAGCCGATCAGGCACAGCGCGACGAGCCAGACCCAGGCGAGCTTGATCGAAACGAGCCCGCTGGGGATCGGGCGGGCGCGGGTACGCGCGACCTGCGCGTCGAGATCGCGGTCGATGATGTCGTTGAAGACGCAGCCGGCGCCGCGCATCGCGATGCTGCCGAGGAGGAGCCATAGGATCAGGTCCCAGCGCTCGACTGCGCCACCGGCGAGCGCGACGCCCCACGCGCCGGGCCAGAACAGCAGCCACCAGCCGATCGGGCGGTCGAAGCGGGCCAGTAGGGCCAAGCCGCGGAGCGTGGGCGGGAGGCGGCCGACCAGTCCTCGGTGTTCGCTGTCGGGGACGATTTCCGCGTGGCTCGGCTTGGTCTGCATGGCGGAGGCGTAGGAAGACGGGGTTTGGCGCGCAAGCCTTTGCCGGGTACCGGTGGGGCGTGACGCGTTCGGACCCTCCAGCATGATCGGCCTTTCGGTCGCGGTCGGCCGCTTCGTCGAGGCGTTGTTCTGGGGTATTTTCCGCGTCGCCGGCGCGGTTGCGGGGGTGTTGATCCTTGGCGTCGTAGTTTTGGTTGTTGCGTGGGTGGTTGCGCGGAAGATGTGGGCGCGGCGGAAACGCTGAACGCCGCTTCCCGAAGAGGCCCCTCCTAAATTCTCCCCGGCACGGGGAGGGGGACCGTTCGCCTTGGCGAAGGGTGGAGGGGATCACCGCGACCGTTCCGCTGGTAGCGGAGAGCCTCGCAAGTGCCGCTTCTATTAACGCCCCGGACGCCGCCGTTACTTCCGCGGAAGCCCCCTCCACCAGCTGCGCTGGTCCCCCTCCCCGTGCCGGGGAGGATTTGCTAGAGGCGAGTTATGCCCGCAACTCCCGCCTGGCCGCCGCAATCCACGCCGCGCCTTTTCGTCGATCGCCTCCTCGCGCCCGGGCCGCTCCACATCGACGGCCCCGCCGCGCATTATCTCGCCGGCGTGATGCGGATGAAGATCGGCGATCCGGTGAAGCTGTTCGACGATCGCACCGGTGAATGGCTCGGCGTCGCGTCGAGCGTCGGCAAGCGCGACCTCGTGCTCGACGTCACCGAATTGCTGCGACCGCGCGAGGACGTGCCCGACCTATGGCTCTGTGCCGCGCCGCTCAAGAAGGGCCGGGTGGACTGGATGGCGGAGAAGGCATGCGAGCTCGGCGTCGCGCGGTTGCAGCCCGTCGTCACCAGGCGGACGATCGTCGACAAGCCCAATACCGAACGCCTCCGCACGCAGATGATCGAGGCGGCCGAGCAATGCGGGCGCACTGCGCTGCCCGAGGTGACCGAGCCGGTGAAGCTGCCCGCGCTGCTCCGCGACTGGCCCGAGGACCGCGCGCTGTTCTTCGCCGACGAGACCGGCGGCGCGCCCGCTCTGGAGGCGATGCGGGCGCGGCCCGGCCCGGCGGCGATCCTGATCGGGCCTGAGGGTGGCTTCGATTCCGACGAGCGCGAGGCGATCCGCGCGCATCCGCAAGCGGTTGGAATCGGTTTGGGGCCGCGCATCCTGCGGGCGGAAACCGCGGCGGGCGCTGCGGTCGCGTTGTGGATGGCGGCGGCGGGCGATTGGCGCGGCAACGAGGCGGGCGGCGAGGATAGATAACGGGACCGGGGCGCAATACCTACCGATTGGTCCGAATCCCCTCTAGCACCCTCGTTCATCGGCGCGTAAGGCGCGGCGATGACGACGATTCCCGCTCCGAAAAAGACCAGCCCGACGATCGAGTCGCGCGACCAGTTGATCGCCAGCTTCGCGGGCGGCGAAAAGCCGAAGGACGCGTGGCGGATCGGCACCGAGCACGAGAAGTTCGTCTATGCGAACGGCGACCACCACGCGCCGTCCTATGACGAGCCGAGCGGTATCCGCGCGCTGCTCGGCGAGTTGGAGCAATATGGCTGGAAGCCGGTCATGGAGGGCGGCAACGCGATCGCCATGTCGGGACCGGACGGCAGCATCAGCCTGGAGCCCGCCGGCCAGTTCGAACTGTCGGGCGCGCCGCTCGATTCGCTCCACGAGACCTGCGCCGAAACCGGGCGTCATCTGGAGCAGGTGAAGGCCGCGGGCGAGAAGCTCGGGATAGGCTTTCTCGGGCTTGGCATGTGGCCGGACAAGACGCGCGCGGAACTGCCGATCATGCCCAAGGGGCGCTATGCGATCATGCTGCGGCACATGCCGCGCGTCGGCAGCATGGGCCTCGACATGATGCTGCGGACCTGCACGATCCAGGTGAATCTGGATTACGCATCCGAGGCGGACATGGTGAAGAAGTTCCGCGTCGGGCTGGCGCTTCAGCCGCTGGCTACCGCGCTATTCGCGAACTCGCCGTTCACCGAAGGCAAGCCCAACGGCATGCTGTCGTATCGCAGCCATATCTGGTCCGACACCGATCCGCACCGCACCGGCATGCTGCCGTTCGTGTTCGAGGATGGCTTCGGCTACGAGCGTTACGCCGAGTATGCGCTCGATGTGCCGATGTACTTCGTCTACCGCGAGGGCAAGTATATCGATGCCGCCGGGCTGTCGTTCCGCGACTTCCTGAAGGGCGAACTGAGCATTTTGCCGGGCGAGAAGCCGACGCTCGACGACTGGACCGATCATCTGTCGACCGCTTTCCCCGAGGTCCGGTTGAAGACCTTCCTCGAGATGCGTGGTGCCGATGGCGGGCCGTGGAACCGGATCTGTGCGCTGCCGGCGCTGTGGGTCGGGTTGCTGTACGATCAGGGTGCGCTCGATGCGGCGTGGGATCTGGTCAAGGACTGGACGATCGACGAACGCCAGGCGTTGCGCGATGCGGTGCCGAAGCTCGGGCTGAACGCGCCGATCGCGGGTGGCGGCAAGCTGCGCGATATCGCGGGACAGGTGCTCGACATCGCCGGCGCCGGCCTGTCGGCACGCGCGCGGTTCAACCGGGCAGGTGACAACGAGACGGGCTTCCTCGACCCGCTGCGCGAGATCGTCCGCAGCGGCAAGGTGCCCGCCGAAGTCCTGCTGGAGCGCTATAACGGCGTGTGGAACGGTGACGTCTCGAAGGTCTACGACGAAGCCAGTTTCTAACTCCTCCTCCCGCTTGCGGGAGGGGTCGGGGAGGGCTTGTCCGCTGGCGTTGCGCTTAGAGGTATAGGTCGGCCCCTCCCGTAAACGGGAGAGGAATTAGCCGCGCAGTTTCTTGAACAGCCGCGGCACCAAGCCGTTGCGCGTCATCCAGTCGAAATACGCGCGATAGTCCGGATCGAGCTTCAGGTGCCGCTCTTCGGTCTTGGCGCGCCAGTAATACACCCCGCTGACCGCCGCCATCAGCAGTGTCGCGCGCGCCGCGTCGACGACGCTGCCTAGCGTCAGCACGGGGATCGTCGAGATCCACCAGAAGACGTTCTTCGACAGATACGCAGGATGCCGCGACACCGCGTAGGGCCCATGCGTCAGGATCCCGCGGTTGGTGAGGTTGGAGAAGCGAAAGCCGAACGCCATCGTCGCCCAGGCGTAGATCGCGGTCAGCCCGACCAGCACCGCGCCGATCAGCGCGAGCAGGATTGGATGCCCCTGGAACCAGTAGGCCCAGTCCGACGTGCCCGGATGATAGTCGAGCGGTCCGCCGGGGGTCATCAGGATGAACGGCGGGTAGCACATCAGCGCGGGCATCCATGCTGCTGCGAACGGGTTGGCGCTGCGGATGTGCGAATCGAGCGGGCGGAAGGTCAGCAGATAGCCGACCGTCGCGAACGCCACGTCGATCAGGAACATCAGCGTTACCAGCCAGCTCGCCAACGCGACCGGATCGCGGAGAACGATCGAGACGTCGCCGCGAACGAAATCGCCGAACCCCGGCGGCACGATCGCCAGCATGAAGGCGAGGAAGAACGTCTTCACCCCCCAGGCGCGGAGATGGCCGTAAATCGCCTCGCGGTCGACACCCGCCTGCCCGGTCATCCAGGCGCCGAGATGCCAGGCACCGTCGCGCGGCTCGACCAGATAGCGGTCGATCCAAAGCACATAGGGGATCGAGACCACGAACAGGATCGGCGCGGCATTGGTAAAGCACCACATCGCAAACGCAAAATTACCCTGCCAATAGAAGCGCCCGGCGCCATAGATCACCGCGATCGCGGCCCAGGTCGCCCATAGCCCGGCCAGCTTGGTCAGACTCGTGTCGAGCATCTCGCGCCACGACTTGCCAGCCGTCCAGTCGACTCCCGTGCTCGGGCTCAAATGCACCTTGTCGACCAGCAGCGACCAGGCGATCATCGGCAGGCCGCAGGCTGCGACGTTGATCAGCGCCGAATACGGCCCGTCCATGCCGTAATGGCGCGCGACGGCGATCCAGGCGAGTACGCCCACAAGTCCCGACAGCCCAGCACCGTGGCTAACCGCCGATTTCGGCCGGGGATCGATGGTGGCGGGAACGGTAATCGCTGGGTCGTGGTCCATCCCGTCGGCCTAGCGCAATATGGTAATCAAGGCGTGAAGCATGTTCGGCAGCACCTATACGGACGCTTGCGCCGAGCGCATCGCGACGCTAGTCCAACCGCTCGCTCAGGCGTCGGGCGGGTATAGTACAATGGTAGTACAGCAGCCTTCCAAGCTGAATACACGGGTTCGATTCCCGTTACCCGCTCCAAAAAACGGCTCGCCCGTCGTCCCTTGAGCGTTGCCACGACGTGTCAGCTACCGCTGCGGCTGAGCTTCCAATCGTTATTTTGCGACCAACTGCCCCAACAGGTTGGCCATCCGTCGCCGTCCAAGCACCGTCAGTTGGACATGCGATCGGCGCCCATCGCGCTCGTCGCGCGTCCGTTCGACCAGATTGGCATCCTGCAACATTGCCAAATAGCGCAGCGCGGTGGCCGAAGGCGCACGCGCACCGATACAGACGGCCGAGACGCTGAGTTGGCGACGCTCGTGATCCGAAATGAACAGATCCAGCAGGATGTCCCATGCGGGTTCCGAAAACAGCGTTTCGCCGAGCAGGTCGTCGCGAATCTTTCTCATGGTATACAGGCGCTTGGCCACCTCCACCAGTGCCGGCGAGGAGACCCCACCGGGCGCCGGATCGGCAATAGACACGCCGACCGGTAGAAAGGCCACGCGCTTGGCGGCCGTGATGGGCACCACAGCAATTGCGTAAGTCATAAACGTCTTCCGAATATGCTTCAGCGGAGGGTCGGGTCCTGGCGACTCCAGTCGAGATCCCAGCCACGTGCCCGGATCCTGCGCGAGTGCCTGACTGTCCCGATCACGAGAAGCAGGACGATGGGATAGCTCCAGGCCGCGGAGAGGACAGCGTAGACGAGCCGGATAACGTCAGGGCTAATCGCTCGAGCCAGATGAGCCCCCGTCCCCAACGCGTGGAGCGCGGTTGCCCAGGCCGGCCAGAACCGATCGGCCTTGAGCGTGATCGCGATCATCACCGCCAGCAGGACGAGGTCGACGATCATCACGCCCCCTCCAGTCCTACGAACAGGACCGGAATATCCCGCTGGACGAGGCCGGTCGATACCGCTGCGAGCAGCAGCGCCAACCCCGTCAATCGCTCCGGCGCCCCGCCCCGCAGAAGGGCATAGCCGGACGCGGCCACCTGTATCGCGTAGAACAACCAGACCCGATCCAACTCTTACCTCCAAAGCAGGACCGAAACCGGCCGTTCAGGCCACTGCCGCGAGGCGAACCGGCGTCTCGGCGCGCAACGCACCTTCGTTCGGCGGACATTCCGCGGTGTCGCCATACCCGTAGAACTGCCCGAGGCCGATTTCGGCGCGCACGTCGACCAGCGCACGATGCGCCTCGACGAAGCGCTGGCGGGCGTTGATGATATCGAGCGAAGCTTGCGATACCATCTGCAACGCCGCGACGCCGGTGCCGACAGGCAGGTTGGCGGCGACACGCTGCTGCAACAACGTCGATACGCACGATGCCGCGAGCATCGCCGCGTGATCGACGGCCGCCTCGGCCTTCAGAAAATCGATCGTGACCTTGTCGGTCGCGTCGCGTCGTTGTTTCAGCATCGTCGTTCTCCCCGTTGGCACCGTCGTTGCGGTGCCGTGTACGGGAGCGCCGCGATCTCGGTTCGATCGCAACAGGCTGGTCATCGTCATCGCCATGTTCACGAGCGCCATCGAGGTGACGGCGATCAGGCCCATGAGAGCGAGAAGTCTGATTATCCTGTCGCCAACCGAAAATCGATTGCGGGCCACTCCCGTCGATCCGCTTTCCCCGGAGATTCCGAAGAAGCGGCGAACAAGCCCCCACGGCTCGATCTGAGCTCTGTCTGGAGTGCTGGAGGGGAGATTGGGAACGTCGAATGGTTCGGATGGTAGCCGTTCGTATGTGAGCGCAGGCTCTTCCGCCTCGGTTGGTTCACGAACCAGCACGGTGTCGCCGGTCACGCCCTGCTCGTGCTCCTGCAGGCGCCGCGCGGCTTCGAACCGCGTGCCGACGCCGAGAATCTGGATGGCGCGCTCGATCCGCTTGTCGATCGCCGACGGCGACACACCGAAGATCGCGGCGATCTCCTTCGAGTTATGGTGGGTCAACACCAATCGCAGGCAGGCGCGCTGGGCTTCGGTCAACTGCTCGATGCGTCCTGCGGTCATGCCGTGATGGTAGCGCGAACGCGGCGCAGTTGCACCCTTCACTTACATCAGGATGGCGTTCCAGCCGCACGACGGCGCAACGTGTTGGAACTGGCAGCAACTCATGTTGCTGGATGGGCCAGCCTTTGTCGGTCTCTTGCCTGCATTCGGCAGTCGTGGGACGTCGAGCGCCTCAATCGCGGGCGAAGATCTCGTCATGCGGGATGGTCAGGTCGAGCGATGGGATGTGGAGATCGGTACGATCGCGCAGCCAGTCGTCGGTCCATCCGCCGCTCGGCGTGCGCCGGACAAGGCGGATGCGTTCGTCGGTCGGGTCGACGAGGACGATCTCGCGGGTGCCTTCGAGCTCGCGATACTCCTCGAGCTTGACCTTCTGGTCGTAGGAGGAGGTCGATGGCGAGAGTACCTCGAACACGACCTGTGGGTCGCCGAGAAGCTTCTTGCGGTCGTTGCCGGGGGCGGACGGGTTGTTGCAGTAGATGCTGAGGTCGGGAAATCGTACCGACCGCTCGCCGGTGCGGGTGGCGAAGTCGGAGCCGTAGGGGCGGCAGCCGGTGCCGCGCAACTTGGGGCCTATATACATCAGGAGATTGGCGGCGATGCGGGCATGCGCTTCGTTGCCGCCGGCCATCATGTAGATCAGGCCATCTTCCAATTCAGCCTTCGCGCCGCCGAAATCCATGTCGAGGAATTCGTCGACTTCGACTCGGCGATAGGCGGGATCGAGGCGGAGCGCGGTCATACGCCACAAGGTATACCTTTCGCGCGGACAAACAAAGGGCCGGGGATTGCTCCCCGGCCCTTTGCCTTGGTCGTCTGTTCGGAACGGAGGACCGGCAAAGCCGGTCCTTTTCGTCGGACGGGATCGGTGGCTTTCGCCGCCGACCCGCCGGCCGTTCTGATTTTCTGTCCGGGGCAGGTTGCCCTGCCCCGGTCGAAAATCAGAAGTCCATGCCGCCCATGCCGCCCATGCCGCCCATGCCGCCGCCGCCCATGGGCATGGCGGGCTTGTCTTCGGCCATTTCGCTCACGGCCGCTTCGGTCGTGATCAGGAGGCCTGCGACCGATGCTGCGTTCTGCAGCGCGGTGCGGACGACCTTGGTCGGATCGATCACGCCGGCTTCCACCAGGTTCTCGTACGTGTCGGTCGCGGCGTTGAAGCCGATCGACGTGTCGTTGCCGTCGAGCAGCTTGCCCGAAACCACCGCACCGTCATGACCCGCATTCTGCGCGATCTGGCGAACCAGAGCGGTCAGCGACTTGCGGACGATGTCGATACCGCGCGTCTGGTCGTCGTTCGCACCCTCGAGGCCATCAAGCGCCTTGGTTGCGTACAGCAGAGCCGTACCGCCGCCGGGGACGATGCCTTCTTCGACGGCTGCGCGGGTTGCGTGCAGCGCGTCGTCGACGCGGTCCTTGCGCTCCTTGACCTCAACCTCGGAAGACCCACCGACCTTGATCACAGCAACGCCGCCGGCAAGCTTGGCGAGACGCTCCTGGAGCTTCTCCTTGTCGTAGTCGCTGGTCGTGTTCTCGATCTGCTGGCGGATCGCCTCGGTGCGGCCCTTGATCGTATCGTGATCGCCGGCACCGTCGACGATGACGGTGTTGTCCTTGTCGATCGTGACGCGCTTGGCGGTGCCGAGCATGCCGAGCGTGACGGTCTCGAGCTTGATGCCGAGGTCTTCCGAGATCATCTCGCCCTTGGTCAGGATCGCGATGTCCTCGAGCATCGCCTTGCGACGATCGCCGAAGCCCGGTGCCTTGACCGCTGCGACCTTCAGGCCGCCGCGCAGCTTGTTGACGACGAGCGTGGCCAGAGCCTCACCCTCGATGTCCTCGGCGATGATCAGGAGCGGACGACCCGACTGAACGACGGCTTCCAGGATCGGGAGCATCGCCTGCAGGTTCGACAGCTTCTTCTCGTGGATCAGGATGTAGGGATCCTGAAGCTCGACGGTCATCTTCTCGGGGTTGGTGATGAAGTACGGCGACAGATAGCCGCGGTCGAACTGCATGCCCTCGACGACGTCGAGCTCGAATTCGAGACCCTTCGCTTCCTCGACGGTGATCACGCCTTCCTTGCCGACCTTCTCCATGGCTTCGGCGATCTTTTCGCCGACTTCACGGTCGCCGTTTGCCGAGATGATACCGACCTGCGCCACTTCCTTCGAACCCGAAACCGGCTTCGAACGCGCCTTGACGTCCTCGACGACCTTGATGACAGCGAGATCGATGCCGCGCTTCAAGTCCATCGGGTTCATGCCCGCTGCGACCGACTTCATGCCCTCGCGAACGATGGCCTGCGCCAGAACCGTCGCGGTGGTGGTGCCGTCACCGGCGATGTCGTTGGTCTTCGAGGCCACTTCGCGCAGCATCTGCGCACCCATGTTCTCGAACTTGTCCTTGAGCTCGATCTCCTTGGCGACGGTGACGCCGTCCTTGGTGATGCGCGGTGCGCCGAAGCTCTTGTCGATGACGACGTTGCGGCCCTTGGGGCCCAAGGTCACCTTGACCGCGTCGGCGAGGATGTCGACGCCGCGGAGGATGCGCTCACGCGCGTCACGACCGAATTTTACGTCCTTGGAAGCCATGTCAGCTGCCCTTTCAGATTTTTGCGTCACCCCAGCAGACGCTGGGGTCTTGCAGTAATTGGGAGACCCCAGCTTCCGCTGGGGTGACGAGAAGGTGGTTAGCCGACGATCCCCAGGATGTCGGATTCCTTCATGATCAGAAGGTCTTCGCCGTCGACCTTGACCTCGGTGCCCGACCATTTGCCGAACAGGATCTTGTCGCCGGTCTTGACGTCGAGCGGGGTGATCGTGCCGTTCTCGGCGCGAGTGCCGGTGCCGATGGCGACGACTTCGCCTTCCTGCGGCTTTTCCTTGGCGGTGTCGGGGATGATGATGCCGCCAGCCGTCTTCTCTTCGGCTTCGAGGCGCTTCACCAGCACGCGATCATGCAACGGACGAAAGTTCATGGGGTCCATGTCCTTTTGGATTGTGACAGATTTCTGGCACTCGAGGTTATCGAGTGCCAACGGACGGCATATGTGCCTCGGGGTGCGGCATGTCAAAGGTTCCGGGGGTGAAATTTTTCGGGCGGGCGTGGTATTCGGGCATCGTGGCTGAGGTCGTCGAACGACAGCAGTGCCGTTCTCCTGCGCACGCAGGAGCCCAGGGTGACGGAGGGCGGCGCTTGGTATCCTGGGCTCCTGCATTCGCAGGAGAACACTTGGGCGGTTGGATGCTGACTTCTGCTCCCCTTCCGCTTGCGGGAGGGGTCGGGGGAGGGGTTTCTTGGGCGGGTGCTCGTGGGACGCCCCTCCCTAACCCCTCCCGCAAGCGGGAAGGGAACTGTGTGGTGGTCGGGGCCGATGTGAGGGCTAGAACGCTTCCTGTGTTGGACGCGTAATACAGGGCATTTACCTGTGCGCCCCGTTGCTCTAGCTCTCCTCCCATGACCGATACCGCTGTGCCGTCCTACGCCCCCTCCTATAACGACCCTGCCCGCCCGCCGCGGAAGAAATGGCGGCTCGTGCGGGGCGTGTGGAAGTTCCTCGTGGCGATCAAGGATGCGCTCGTCCTGATCGCGATGCTGTTGTTCTTCGGGCTGATCTTCGCGGCGCTCAATGCACGGCAGAGCACGACGGCGATCAAGGACGGCGCGCTGGTGCTCGACCTCAACGGCTCGATCGTCGAGCAGCCCGAGGAACAGGCCGCGTTCGCCGCACTTTCGGGGCAGAGCCGGACGCGGCAGTTTCGCCTGCGCGACGTGGTTCGCTCGATCGACACCGCACGCACCGATGCGCGCGTGAAGGTCGTCGTGCTCGATCTCGACAGCTTCGCCGGCGCGTATCCCGCGGCACTCGGCGAGGTCGGCGACGCGCTGGCGCGGGTGCGCGCGAGCGGCAAGCCGGTGCTGGCTTACGCGACCGCGTACACCGATGGCGGCTATCGCCTCGCAGCGAATGCTAGCGAGATCTGGGTCAACCCGCTGGGTGGCACGATCTTCATGGGGCCGGGCGGCAACCAGCTCTATTACAAGGGCCTGATCGACAAGCTCGGGGTCAACGCGCACGTCTACCGCGTCGGTCGCTACAAGTCGTTCGTCGAGCCTTACACGCGGGCGGACCAGAGCGACGACGCGCGCGCCGCGAGCACCGCGCTGTACGGCACGCTGTTCGCGCAGTGGCGTGAGGCCGTCGCGAAAGCACGACCCAAGGCACAGATCGCGCAGTTCATGACCGCGCCGGACAAGGTCATCCTCGCCTCGAACGGCAATATCGCCGAGGCGAATTTGCGCGCGGGCATCGTCGACAAGCTCGGCGATCGGACCAGCTTCGGGCGGCGCGTGGCGGAGATAGCGGGCAGCGATGCCGCCAAGCCGGCGGGCAATTACACCGCGATCAAATACGACGCGTGGGTAAAGGCCAACCCCTCCCCACGGCGGGCGACTCGATCGGCGTGCTGACGATCGCCGGCGAGATCGTCGACGGCGAGAGCGGCCCCGGCAAGGCGGCAGGCAAGACGATCGAGAAGGCGGTGCTCGACGGGCTCGCGAAGAAGACGCTGAAGGCGCTGGTCGTGCGCGTCGATTCGCCGGGCGGCTCTGTGCTGGCGTCGGAGCAGATCCGGCTCGCGATCCTCGAGGCCAAGCGGCAGAAGCTGCCCGTGGTCGTGTCGATGGGCGGGCTGGCCGCGAGCGGCGGTTACTGGGTGTCGACGCCGGCCGACGTGATCTTTGCCGAGCCCGGCACGATCACCGGCTCGATCGGTATCTTCGGCGTGATCCCGACGTTCGAGAACGCGCTCGCCAAGATCGGCGTGACCAGCGACGGCGTGAAGACCACGCCATTGTCGGGCCAGCCCGACATCACCGGCGGCACCACGCCGATGTTCGATGCGATCGCGCAGGCAGGGATCGAGAACGGGTATCGCCAGTTCGTCTCGCGCGTGGCGGCATCGCGGAAGATGACGCCGGCGCGGGTGGACGAGATCGGCCAGGGCCGTGTCTGGGATGGCGGCACCGCGCGCCAGATCGGGCTGGTCGACCGGTTCGGCACGTTGCAGGACGCGATCGACGAGGCCGCCAAGCGCGCCAAGCTCGATCCGGCGAAGGTGCATGCCGAGTATCTGGAGAAGAAGCCGGGCTTCCTCGCGACGATCGCGCAGGATTTCGGCACTGATGGCGACGATGATGCCGGTGGCGGCGATGCGTTCGCGCATGTCGCAGCGGACCGGCGCCAGATGCTTGCGCGGGCGGTCGGTGACATGAAGCGGCTGGCGACCTCGGGCTCGATCCAGGCGCGCTGCCTGGAGTGTGGCGGGATGGGGCCGACGACCGTGGGGATTGGCGATGCCAAGTTGCTCGACCTGCTGCTGGCGCGGATCGGGTTCTGATGGCGATCCCCGCTTCGGGCAATGGGGGCGGGATCGTCATTCGGGCGGCGGTCCCCGAGGACGCGGCGTCGATCGCGGCGATTTACGCGCCGCACGTGCTGGTCGGGACAGTGTCGTTCGAGACCGAGGCGCCCGATGCGCGGCAGATGCGCGCGCGGATGGCCGCGTCGGACGGGCTGTATCCGTGGCTGGTCGCCACGATCGGCTCCGAGGGAGGGGTGCTGGCGTACGCCTATGCCTCGGCCTTCCACAAGCGTGAGGCGTACCGGTTCGCGTGTGAGACCACGGTGTATGTCGCGGATGCGGCGCAGCGCCAGGGGGCTGGGCGGCTGTTGTACGAGGCGCTGATCGATACGCTGCGGGCTCAGGGGTTTACGCAGGCGATCGGGGCGATCGCGTTGCCGAATGATTCGTCGATCAAGCTGCACGAGGCGGTCGGGTTTCGACGCGCGGGGGTGTACCGCGAGGTCGGGTACAAGAACGGGCAATGGATCGATGTCGGGCATTGGCAGTGCGAGCTGAACGAGCCTGCAGTGCCGCCGGTGGAGCCGCGTAGGTTTGCGGAGGTCGGGGTTGTACGGGGGTAATCGGACGATTGTACAGCGGATGAACTTCGAGCTCAACGTAGCGTTGAATGATCAGACGACTGGGATGAATGTGATGATTAAGTCGATCGTGATACCCGCACTGATGATATCCTCAAGTGCTTTTGCGCAGACATATCAGACGACTGCCAGAACGCCGAGTGGAACTACACATTCGGTACTTTCTACGCGAAACGTGGGCCTCTCCACGCGGATGACATCGTCTCTTCATGAACCGCGAGAATGTTTGGTGCGCAATTCAACCAAGGTGACGGAATGCCATACACGTGCCGAATGGGCGCGGATTGCACGAAAAGACTATAAGCGACCACGGGGTTAAGGTCAGCGCCGGCCGCCGTATGCCGGAAGCGCTAGATGAAAGCGGATCGCGGCAGCTCTGAGTGTAAAGCCGGCGCTCGCCGCAATGACCGCCGACAACCCGAGCGGCATGCCCAGCAGCACCAGCCCGACATAACTCGCTGCCGCCAGCGCCGCCGCGGTCACGTACAACTCCGGCCGCATCAGGATCGACGGCTCCCCCGCCAACACATCGCGGATGATACCGCCGACGCACGCGGTCATCACCCCCATCAGCGCCGCCGGCACCGGTGGCACTCCGTACCCCAAAGCCTTCGCCGCGCCGTACACCGCATACGCCGCCAGCCCGACCGCGTCGAACCAGCCGAGCGCCTCGTCCTTCCACCACCGCTCGGGCGTCACCCAGATCAGCAGCGCCACCCCAAGGCACACGCTGGCAGCGCGCGCATCATGCACCCAGAATACCGGCGCGCCGATCAGCAGGTCGCGCACGGTACCGCCGCCGACGCCGGTGATCAGTCCGAAGAAGACGAGCGTCACGAACGTCTGGCCACGCTTCGCCGCCGCCAGCGCACCCGACGCGGCGAACACCGTGAGGCCCGCAAGGTCGAACCAGGGTGCCGCGACGGGCAGGATCTCGACGGGCAAGGGCACGGGCAACATCGCGGCGGCGTAACCGGCCTGCCATCCAGCGTAAAGCGGGACCGCGGAATGATGCCCTTCGGCCGTTGATAGCAACGCCCCGATGCCGGTCCCGAAGATGAACGGCAGCATGAACGCGGTGTTGTTTTTGGTTCATGCAACTGGCGCTATAGTCACTTCGTTACACCAGCAGATCAATTCACTAGGGAGTTACATCATGCGTAAGTTCGTTCTGGCCATGGGCCTCAGCGCAATGGTCCTGCCGACCATGCTCGTCCCCGTCTCGGCGGCAGACGCGCGCGATCGTCGCGAATGGCGTGGTCGTGACGGCCGCGTCTACTGCAAGAAGAGCAACGGCACGACCGGCACGATCATCGGCGGCGTCGGTGGCGCCTTGCTCGGCCGCACGGTCGACACCCGCGGCGACCGCACGGTCGGCACGCTGGGCGGCGCCGTCCTCGGTGGCCTCGCCGGTCGGGCGATCGACAAGGGCACGAGCAACAACAACCGTCGTTGCCGCTGACACTCATCGGCTAAATCAATGCCGCTATTTCGGTAGTTGCGCGTTGGGGAAGGGCGTCGTGGGAAACCGCGGCGCCTTTTTCTTGTCCAGGTGAAGGATCAAAACGATGACCACACGCAGCGGTTCGGCGAAGTATGAAGGCCTCGGCAAGGACGGCAAGGGTCATGTCTCGACACAGTCGGGCGTGTTGTCGAACAATCCCTACGGCTTCAACACGCGGTTCGAGAACGAGCCCGGCACCAACCCCGAGGAGCTGATCGCGGCCGCACATGCGTCGTGCTTCACGATGGCGCTGAGCTTTGCGCTCGCCGGCAAGGGCTATGAGGCCGGCACGCTCGAGACGTCCGCCAAGGTGACGCTCGACAAGGACGGCGACGGGTTCAAGATCACCAAGTCGGCGCTGACGCTGAACGCCAAGGTCGACGGCATCTCGAAGGAAGAGTTCGAGGCGATCGCCGCGGACGCCAAGGCGAACTGCCCGGTATCGAAGGTCCTCAACGCCGAGATCACGCTCGAGCACACTCTCGCCTGATATCGATCTCGCCTGATATCAATGACCTAAGTCTGTCGGCCGGCTGAATGCGCCGTAGTTTGCGGTTCACGCAACTCGCGCTTCGGCCGGCCGTTGTTTGCGTATCCAGTCAGGAGACCAAACATGCGTATCGCCATTCTCTCGGCGGCCCTCGCCGCCACCGCGTTCGGCGCGATTCCCGCCGGCGCGCAATCGACCGTTCGCGGCGCCAACCAGGAATATAACGACCAGGTGCGCGACGCACGGCGCGACTATCGCCGCGATCTCCGCAACGCCGACTCGCGTGGCGACGTCCGCGATGCGCGCCGCGATTACCGCGACGAGGTGCGCGACGCACGCCAGGACCGCCGTGGCGACATTCGCGACATCCGCCAGGATCGTCGCAATGACGGGCGCAACTGGCAGCAGTATCGCGGCTATGACTACAACCGCTACGAACCCGGCCAGCGTGGCTATCTCGCCGACCGCTATTACCGCGATGGCCGCTATTATCAGGAGCGCCGCCTGGGTCGTAACGACCGCATCTATCGCGGCGGCAACGGGCGCTATTACTGCCGTCGCAACGACGGGACGACCGGGCTGATCGTCGGCGGGCTTGCCGGTGGTGCGCTCGGCAACGTGATCGCGGGCGGTGGTTCGCGGCTGCTCGGTACGCTGATCGGTGCGGGCGGTGGCGCGGTACTCGGGTCGTCGATCGATCGCGGCAACGTGCGCTGCCGATAAGACGCGGTTGGCGTGAGACGATAGGGCCCGGTGGAAACACCGGGCCCTATCTGCGTCAGATGATACCGCCGCCCAGACTCAGGCGCAGCGCGAAGATGATGATCAGGACGATGTTGAGGTTGCGCCCGCCGGTGCTCGACGACAGCGCGCCGACGGCGGCGCCGACGATCCCGATCGGGATGACCAGCCAGTTCATCCAGCCGAGCAGCGGAATGAACGCGACGAGGCCGAGCACCAGGGTGACGAGGCCGATGAGGATCGAGACGATGTTCAGCATGAGGTGAACATGGCGAGTCGCGGGGGTTCGGGCAAGACTTGGGCGGATCCGTACGATCCTCCCCCGCCAGGGGGAGGTGTCACCGTAGGTGACGGAGGGGAGGACACGGAACATACGTTGCCCTTTCCTCCCCCTCCGTCTGGCAAACGCCAGCCACCTCGCCCTGGCGGGGGAGGACCGAGCGTGTGTGGAAAACGCTTTCTTCACCGTCTTTCGCGCATAGGATGCGGGTGATGACTTTTCCCTGCGCTCCGCACTTCTCCTCCCGCTGGCGCTGGCCGCCTGCAACCGGTCGTCGACCGACCAGCAGGATCTCAACAGCCTCGATGCCGAACTGACCAACGGCGCGGTGCGCGATCCCGCCGTTGCCGAGTCGCTTGGGAGCCAGATCATGGTCGATCCGCGGCTGGCGCAGTCGTCGAACACCGACGCGGTGCGCCCGCCGCCCCGCCCGGATAGCGGCGCGGTACCGCCCGAGGGCCCGCTCAACGCCGATCCGGTCGATGCCAAGACCTTACAGCGCGCGCCGGCTCCATCGAACGACTGCCCCGAGTGCAAGACCGCGAACGGCGCGCTCACGCTGGGCGCGCTGGCGGAACGGCAGAAGACGCCGGATGCAGGGGCGTGTGCGCGCCAGATCGGCTATTCGGCCGGGTGGGCGAACCGGTTGCCGGCGGACCTGCCGTTATATCCTGGCGCGCGGTTGACCGAGGCCGCGGGGGCGGATCGGGACGGCTGTCGGCTTCGCGTGGTAAGTTTCGCGAGCGCGGCGCCGATGCAGAAGATGCTCGATTATTATTTCACGAAGGCGCGGACGGCAGGGTATTCGGCCGGGCATAGCACCGACGGCAAGCAGCACGTGCTGGGCGGGGTTCGCGGGAACGACGCGTATGTGGTGTATGTGACGGCGCGGGCTGGGGGCGGGAGCGATGTCGATATGGTGTCCAACGCTGGGCGGTGAGGCTGGCCGGTGAGTTTGCTCCCTCCGCCGTCGCTCTGAAGTGCATTGAACTGCACCACCCCGGCGGAGGCCGGGGCTCAGTTGGGGAACGTCGCTAACTGAGCGCGGTCCTTCGTTACTGCGACCTTGCCAACTAGGCCCCGGCCTTCGCCGGGGTGGTGCTTTTGGGGTGACGTCCCCTTCCCCTCCTTGTTCTCCCGCGAAGGCGGGAGCCAAGTCTGGGTCCCCGCCTTCGCGGGGAAACAATCTGAGACAGGGCTCGCGCGGTGATCTAAAACCAACGCAATGGAGCGCCACAGGCCTCCCCTGCGGCGCACCTTTCCGTTTTACCCGATTCACGCTAGGGCGCGAGAATGCTTCCCCTTCTCTATGTCATGGTCGGTGGTGCGGTCGGATCCGGCGCGCGCTATCTGACTGGCCGCGCGATGCTGTCGTTGCTCGGCCCTGACTATCCCTTTGGTACGCTTGCCGTGAATTTGATCGGCGGGTTGCTGATGGGGCTGCTGGTTGGCGTGCTTGCCCGCAGTACCGCTTCGGAAACGTGGCGGCTGTTGCTCGGCATCGGCGTGTTGGGGGATTCACGACGTTTTCGGCGTTCTCGCTGGACGTCGTCACGATGATCGAACGCGGCGCGATCGGCGTCGCGTTCGGGTATGTTTTGGTGTCGGTGATCGGTTCGGTCGCCGCGTTGTTCGCGGGTCTCTCCGCAGTAAGGGCCGTCGCATGACTGCGGGCAAAAGCGATAGCGATACGGGTTTCCGCGAGTTCAACGTCGGATTCGACGATGACGGCATTCGGCTCGACCGGTGGTTCAAGCGGCATCTGCCCGACACGAGCTTCACGACGGTGGCGATGTGGGCGCGCACCGGGCAGCTCCGCGTCGATGGCGCGCGCGCGACTCCCGGCGACCGGATCGCCGCGGGCCAGATGCTCCGCGTGCCGCCACCCGAAGCCGACAAGGCCGCCGCCGACGTCGACAAGCCCAGGCGAGTCCGCGAACGCGTGATCCTGTCGGACGAAGAAACCGAACTCGCGCAGTCCATGGTCATCCACAAGGATTTCCAGGCATTCGTGCTGAACAAGCCGCCGGGGCTGGCGACGCAGGGCGGCACCAAGACGACGCAGCATGTCGACGGGCTGCTCGACGGATTGCAGTACGATAACGAGGGGCGGCCGAAGCTGGTCCACCGGCTCGACAAGGATACGTCCGGCGCGCTGCTGGTGGCGCGGACGTCGCGGGCTGCGGCGTTCTTTGCGAAGGCGTTTTCGGGGCGGACGGCGCGGAAAGTCTATTGGGCGCTGGTGGTCGACGTGCCGTCGATCGAGGACGGCATGATCGAGCTGCCGATCGCCAAGCAACCCGGCACCGGCGGCGAGAAGATGCACGTCGATGAGGCGGAAGGCGCACCGGCGCGGACGCGGTACCGCGTGATCGAGCGCGCGGGCAACCGTGCGGCGTGGGTCGAGTTGCAGCCGTTTACCGGGCGGACGCATCAGTTGCGCGTGCACATGGCGGCGATCGGGCATCCTATCGTTGGTGATGGCAAGTACGGCGGGGCTGCTGCGTTCCTGACGGGCGGGATCTCGCGGAAAATGCATCTGCATGCTCGCCGCATCAAGGTGGATCATCCGGATGGTGGGTCGATCGACGTAACCGCGGAACTGCCGACGCATTTCGCCGAGAGCCTTAAGCAATTGGGTTTCGAGGAGAAGCTGGGCGACGACCTGGTGCTCGACGAGAAGACCGCGCCGACGCGCGAGCAGATGAAGTCGCGGGCTAAGGCGCATGCGAAGTCGGTGCGGAAAGATCGTAAAGGTGAGCGGCGTGGGCGCGGGGTTGTCGAGGAGAAGAAGCCGGGCGCCAAGCCGGGTGCGCCCAAGACGGGCGGGCCTCGGACTGGAGCTGGCTCGAAGTTCGGAGCACCGCGGAGCGGGCCGCAGGTCGAGGGCGCCAAGCCGGCTGGGCGCGGGCGTCCGGGTGGAGCTCGGAAGCCTGGGCCTCGGAGCGGACCTGGGACTCGGTAACACTCATCGCCTGACGCGTGCCCTCACCCTTCCCACGGCCAAGCGGCCGCGGGCCCCTTCCTTCTCCCCCGAGGGGAGAGGGTGAAGTAGGTACGCTGGCGCTGATCTTACAGTTGCCCCACCCCGGCGAAGGCCGGGGCCCAGTTGGGGGACGTTGCTAACGAAAGGGCGGCACTCCGTTATTGCCACCTTTCCAACTGGGCCCCGGCCTTCGCCGGGGTGGGATGGTTGGTTAGCGGCAACTTCTCCGCACATTCCGTTCCCCCGCGAAGGCGGGGGCCCAGGAATCAAGCAGCGTGACGATCCTGACTCCTGGACCCCCGCCTTCGCGGGGGAACTACAAGAGCGCAGTTAGCACCCTACTTCAGCCAACCCAGCAGCAACCGCCGCACACCCTCAGTTACCGTCCCGAACACGATATGCGACGCCGCGCCATACAGATGCGTCGTCGGCGCGGTGTTCCACGGAGCCTCACCAAGCCCCGACGCCGGCACCGCCGCCTCGTCGAGCAACGCCGTCGTCGCCGCAGCGAACGCGGTGCCGTAGCCCGCGGTTACCGAAGGGCGATATTCCGCCGCCACCGCGTAGGCGATCCCCAGCCCTGCCCCGAGTGCATAATGCACGACCTGCCCTGCAAGCGGCTTGCGATCGTCGGGGATGTCGTGGCCAACCACCGCCTGCGACACCTTGTCCGCCGCCTTCTCCGTCGCCGGTTCCGCGTCGCTCTCCGACGACGACAGCGCCGCAACACCAGCCTGGAAGCGATCCATTACGAACGAGGCGGCAAGCCCCGCGACCAGACCCGCAGCGGCGGCGGCCCAGATGTTTGGGGCGGTGTCGGTTGAGGCGTGGGCCAAGTCGATTCTCCAGAGATATCCGACACGAACCATTCGCAGACGCCCGCGTTCCGGTTTGGCGTTCCCTCCGGTCCATGCGTCATCTACGAGGCGGGCATGCGTTGGAAAATCTCATGACCCGTCTTGCCGTGTTCGATTGCGATGGGACGCTCGTCGACAGCCAGGCGAATATCTGTGTCGCCTGCGAGCGTGCGTTCGAGGGTGCCGGACTGGTCCCACCGCCCCGCGCGGCGATACGTCGGATCGTCGGGCTCAGTCTCGTTGAGGCTATGCAGGTGTTGCTGCCGCAGGCGGACGATGCGCTGCACCGGTCGCTCGCGACCGACTACAAGAACGCGTTCCATGCGATGCGGGCGAGTGACGAGCTTGCCGACGAACCGTTGTTCGACGGGATCGCCGAGGTGATCGAGAAACTCGCGAACGACGGCTGGCTGCTGGGTGTGGCGACGGGCAAATCCGACCGCGGCCTCGCGCATATTCTAGCCGCGCACGGGATCACCGAGAGGTTCGTGACGTTGCAGACCGCCGACCGGCATCCGTCGAAGCCCGACCCGGCGATGCTGTTCGCGGCGATCGCCGAGGCAGGCGCTAGCGCGGAGACGACCGCGATGATCGGCGATACGAGCTTCGACATGGCAATGGCCCGAGCGGCACACGTACGCGCGGTCGGGGTCGCATGGGGGTATCACCCCGTGCACGAGCTATCCGATGCCGGTGCCGACGTCGTTGCGACGACCGTACCCGACCTGCTGCACATGGTGGCGCCGCGATGACCGACGCGGACAAGGTAGCGCAGCGGCGCTGGTTCGTGCTGGTCGTCGTCCGGATGGCGGGGGTGGCAGGTGCGCTGCTCGGATTGATCCTGATCGCGCGCGCGCATGACTGGGCGCCGAAGATCCTCGGGACGGCGATCGTGCTGTCGGCGATGGCGATGATCGCGATCGTGCCGCGTAGTCTCGCGCATCGCTGGCGGAGCACGCCTGAATGAACGGAATGGGCGCATGAAGCGGTTCTGGAAAGACGTCGCGATCGATGCGGATCGGGTAGTGACGCTCGACGGCAAGCCGGTGCGGACGCCCGGGCGGCGACCGCTGGCGTTGCCGAGCGATGCGCTGGCCGAGGCGGTCGCGGAGGAATGGCGCGCGGTCGGAGAGACGATCGATCCGCGGACGATGCCGCTGACGGGCTTGGCGAACGCGGCGACCGATCCGATCGCGAACGATCCGGCGCAGTTCGCCGCGCGGCTGGCGGCGTATGGCGAGAGCGACCTGCTCTGCTACCGCGCGGAGGGGCCGCCTTTGCTGGTCGAGCGGCAGGCGGCGGCGTGGGATCCGCTGCTGGCGTGGGCGCGGGGGCGGTATGACGTGACGTTCGCGGTCACCACCGGCGTGATGCACGTCGCGCAACCGGCGACGACGATCGCGCGGCTGCATGAGGCGGTCGCGGCGTATGACGATTTTCGGCTGGCGGGGTTGTCGCCGGTGGTGACGCTGACCGGGTCGCTGGTGATCGGGCTGGCGCTGATCGAGGGTGAGATCGATGCCGATGCGGCCTGGGCGGCGGCGGGGATCGATGAGGACTGGTCGGTCGAAATGTGGGGCGAGGACTGGCAGGCGACCCAGTTGCGCGAGTTGAAGCGCAAGGAGTTTGGGTTGGGAGTAGAGTTTCTGGGACTGCTTTAGCTTTAGCAGCCTACCTACCCTCCCCCACATCCGTCGCCCCAGCGAAAGCTGGGGTATCCCGGTTGGCGAGCGCTGCGACCCGGAACGGGAGATCCCAGCTTTCGCTGGGATGACGGTTGGGATGGGTTAGCGCGTCAGCCTGCGGATGAAACCGATCAGCCCGGTCTGGCGCGAGCGCTTGAGGCGCTCCGCGGCCAGGATCGTCTTCACGCCGCGGATACAGCTGTCGACGTCGTCGTTGACCAGCACGTAATCATAGCCGTCCCAGTGGCTGACCTCGTTCGCCGCGCGCGACATGCGGGCTTCGATCACCTCTTCCGAATCGGTGCCGCGGCTGGTGAGGCGGCGGTGCAACTCCTCCATCGACGGCGGGAAGATGAAGACGCGAACGACGTCGCCGCCGGCGATCTGGAACAGCTGTTGCGCGCCCTGCCAATCGATGTCGAACAGCACATCCTTGCCGGCCGCGAGCAGTTCCTCGACCTGTGCGCGGGGGGTGCCGTAGCGGTGGTTGAAGACGTGTGCCCATTCGAGGAACTCGTCCTTCGCGACCATGTCGCGAAAGCCTTCGAGGTCGGTAAAATGGTAATCTTTCCCATCGACTTCACCGGGTCGCACCGACCGGGTCGTGACCGAGACCGACATCTCGAGTTCGTGCTCGTCCGCGAGCAATCTGCGCGCGATGGTCGACTTGCCGGCGCCGGACGGCGAGGACAGGACGAACAGGACTCCGCGACGACGGAAACCATGTGGGTCGGACGGAAGTGTGTGGGGCATGCGCGCCCTTGCCGCGGACCGCATATGGGCGTCAACCCATGCGCGGCCCGCGCGTGGTATTACGAAGGCGGATTAATAGCCGGCCTTGCGTGCCTTGTTGCGGTCATACGCCTTCTTGGCTGCGTAACCGCCGCCGAGGATCATGCCGAGTGGGCCCATGCGGCGCATTAGGCCCATCGCCACGACGCCCTTTACTGCGCCCGAGGCGCCGCCCGAACCGTCGCGACGGCCCATCTCGCGGCCGACCAATGCACTAATAATACGTCCGATCATGCTTCTGACTCCCCGAAAACCTGGTCCTTGAGTTCCGCTGCACCGCGCAGCACTGCCCAGCCGATCGCGTAGGTCACGGCTAGCGGCACGACGATCTTGAGTACGTTGGCGGTGATCGCACCGATGATCGCGCCGTCCGCGTTGCCGTCGTCGCCACTGAGCGAGTCGATGCCTGCGCCGATCAGCGCGCCTATGGTCGTTGCGCCCACGTAATTTCTCCTGTCCGTGTGGCGGGTTAGCGTTTGGCGGAGGATTGGGTTCCCGCGCGCCCGCGTTCTCCTGCGTGCGCAGGAGAACGGGAGGTTAGCGGCCGAGCATCGATTCGGGTTTGACGACGCGGTCGAAGGTTTCGGCGTCGACGAGGCCTAGCGCGAGGCCGGCTTCCTTCAGCGTCAACCCTTCGGCGTGCGCGTATTTGGCGATCTTCGCCGCAGCGTCGTAGCCGATCTCGGGGGCGAGTGCGGTGACCAGCATCAGCGAGCGGTCGAGCAGTTCGGCGATGCGGCCGCGGTTCGGTTCGATGCCGTCGACGCAGCGTTCCGCGAATCCTTCCATCGCGGTCGCGAGCAGGTCGATCGAGCGCAGCACGTTGGCGCCGATCAGCGGCTTGAACACGTTCAGCTCGAGATGGCCCTGCATCCCGCCGACGGTGACGGCGACGTGGTTGCCCATTACCTGGCCGGCGACCATCGTCAGCATCTCGCACTGCGTTGGGTTGACCTTGCCGGGCATGATCGAGCTGCCGGGCTCGTTGGCGGGAAGGTCGATCTCGCCGAAGCCGCAGCGGGGGCCGGAGCCCAAGAGACGGATGTCGTTGGCGATCTTGGTCAGTGCGACCGCCAGCGTGTTGAGCGTGCCCGAGAGGTGGACGAGCGGGTCGTTCGACGCGAGCGCCTCGAACTTGTTGCGCGCGCTGACGAACGGCAGGCCGGTGATCTCGGCCAGTTCGTGCGCGATCGCGTCGCCGAACCCGGCGGGGGCGTTGAGTCCGGTGCCGACCGCGGTGCCGCCTTGCGCAAGAATGACCATGCCGTGGCTGATCGCAGGCTCGATGCGGTGGCGACAGCGGTAGAGCTGGTTCGCATAGCCGGAGAATTCCTGCCCGAGCGTCAGCGGGGTCGCGTCCTGGAGGTGCGTCCTGCCGATCTTGACGATGTCGTCCCAGGCGTTGGCCTTTGCGTCGAGCGCGGCGTGGAGCTTGTCGAGCGCGGGGATCAGGCGGTGGGTGGTGGCGATCGCGGCGGCGATGTGGAGCGCGGTCGGGAAGCTGTCGTTGGACGACTGGCTCATGTTGACGTGGTCGTTGGGGTGGACGGGTGACTTGCCGCCGCGGGTGCCGGTGAGGACTTCGTTGGCGCGGCCGGCGATGACCTCGTTCGCGTTCATATTGGACTGCGTGCCGCTGCCGGTCTGCCAGATGACGAGCGGGAACTGGTCGTCGAGCTTGCCGTCGATGACTTCCTGCGCGGCGGAGTCGATCGCGGCGGCGATTTTTTCGTCGAGGCCGTGCGACCGGTTTACGCGGGCGGCGGCTTGTTTGACGAGGGCTAGCGCGTGGACGATCTCGATCGGCATGCGTTCGCGGGTGGCGAAGGGGAAGTTCTCGATCGAGCGTTCGGTTTGCGCGCCCCAATAGGCGGCGGCGGGGACTTCGATCGGGCCGATCGTGTCGGTTTCTGTGCGGGTGGTCATGCTGGGAGAACCTTCCGTAGCGTGCGTGGGTCCCTCGCCCCTCCGGGGAGAGGGAGGGAGGAGCCGCAGGCGACGGAAGGGAGAGGGGCCGTTGGGATGAACCGTCCCGAGCCTCACTCCCCTCTCCCTTCCCACCGCAAGTGCGGCGGGCCCCTTCCCTCTCCCCGAAGGGGCGAGGGAGTTTAGAGGGTCACTTTTTCCGTTTGAAATCCACCGCCACGACATTCGAGCCGTCTTCGATAGGCACAGCCGTCGGGCCGTCGTTTTCCGCTTCGTCGTGGTCGCCGAGTGCGTCTTCCGCACCTTCCTGCGCCTGGAAGCGGAGTTCGAAGCTTACGGCGGGATCCTGGAACGCGGTGATCGCCGAGTACGGGATCACCAGCTTCGAGGGCACCTGGTTGAAGCTCAGCCCGATCGAGAAGCGCTCGTCGTCGACGATGAGGTCCCAGTAGCGGTTCTGCATGACGATCGTCATCTCGTCCGGGAAACGCTCGATCAGGCGCTTGGGGATATCGACTCCCGGCGCCTGCGTCTTGAAGGTGATGTAGAAATGATGCTCGCCGGGAAGCCCGCCGGCCTCCGCGACCGAACCTAGCACGCGGCCAACCACGGCACGCAGGGCTTCTTGTACGATCTCGTCGTACGGAATCAGGCTATCGGGCAGTCCATCGGTCATATCCCTTGGGTAGCGCCATTCGGATGCCGGTCAAGATTGCATGCGTCGTGGCGCACGTTATGGGAGGTGGCATGCGCACCGCCACGATCACCCGCTCCACCGCCGAGACGGCGATCGACGTCACCGTGAACCTCGATGGGACCGGCATGTACGACGTCGAGACCGGGGTCGGTTTCTTCGATCACATGCTCGAACAATTGTCGCGTCACTCACTGATCGACATTCGCGTGCGGACGAAGGGCGATTTGCATATCGACGAGCACCACACCGTCGAGGATACCGGCATCGCGATCGGCCAGGCGTTCGCGCAGGCGCTCGGCGACAAACGCGGCATCGCGCGGTACGGCGATGCGCTGTCGCCGATGGATGAGACGCTGACTCGGGTGGCGCTGGATATCTCCGGGCGGCCGTGGCTGGTGTGGAAGGACCTGTTCTCGCAGAAGCGGCTTGGCGGCATGGATACCGAGATGTTCGAGCATTTCTTCCACAGCTTCGCGCAGGCGGCGGGCATCACGCTGCACGTCGAGACGCTGTACGGGTCGAACAACCACCACATCGCCGAGGCGGCGTTCAAGGGTGTCGCGCGCGCACTGCGGACCGCGATAGAGATCGATCCGCGCAAGGCCGACGCGATTCCGTCGACCAAGGGGATGCTGTGAGCGCGTTGACTCCGTCAGCTCAAAGTCCGTCACCCCAGCGAAAGCTGGGGTATCCCCGTTACGACGAGACCCCAGCTTCCGCTGGGGTGACGGACTTCTTGTACCGTGTCGCGGGGATACAGCATGACGCTCGCGCTCATCGATTACGGCGCAGGGAACCTGCATTCGGTCGAGAACGCGCTGCGGACGGCTGGGTGTCTCGATCTGGTCGTGACGTCGGACGCCGATGTGGTTGCGAAGGCCGAGCGGATCGTGCTGCCGGGTGTTGGGGCATACGGCGCTTGCGCGGCGGCTCTGCGCGCGGTGCCGGGGATGGTCGAGGCGCTCAACCGGCGGGTTCGCGATGAGGGTACGCCGTTTCTGGGAATTTGCGTCGGCATGCAGTTGATGGCCGATGCAGGCGAAGAGATGGGGACGCATGCGGGACTCGGCTGGGTCTCCGGACGCGTGCGGCGGCTTGAGCCCGGTACGATGGAGGCCAAGGTGCCGCATATGGGGTGGAACGACGTCGTTCCGTCCGTCGCGCATCCGCTGATCGAACCGGGCGAGGCGTATTTCCTGCATAGCTTCGCGTTCGAAGGCGCCGACGTGCTCGCGACGACCGACCATGCCGGTGCGGTTACCGCGGCGATCGGTCGCGACACGATGATCGGCGTGCAGTTTCATCCTGAGAAAAGCCAGCGCTATGGCCTGGCATTGCTCGAACGTTTCCTGGAGTGGCGGCCGTGAGCCTGATTATCTTTCCTGCGATCGACCTCAAGGCGGGTCAGGTGGTGCGTCTCGCCGAGGGCGATATGGACCGGGCGACCGTCTATGGCGACGATCCCGCAGCGCAGGCGATGCTGTTCGCAGACGCCGGCGCGGAGCATCTGCACGTGGTCGATCTCGACGGCGCGTTTGCGGGGGCTTCGGTCAATGGCGACGCGGTGCGGTCGATCGTCGCGCAGTTTCCGGGGCACGTGCAGCTTGGCGGCGGGATCCGGACGCGGGCCAGCGTCGAGGGCTGGTTCGATCTGGGCGTGTCCCGCGTGGTGATCGGGACGGCGGCGCTGGAGGACCCCGACTTCGTGCGCGGCGTGGCGAAGGATTTCCCCGGCGGGATCGTCGTCGCGGTCGACGCGAAGGACGGCATGGTCGCGACCAAGGGGTGGGCGGATGTGTCGACCACCAGCGCGGTCGATCTGGCGCGGCGGTTCGAGGATGCGGGGGTGGCGTCTTTGCTGTTTACCGACGTCGGGCGCGACGGGATGCTGAAGGGGTGCAACGTCGACGCGACTGTCGATTTGGCGCGGTCGGTGGACATTCCGGTGATCGCCAGCGGCGGGGTGAAGGGGATTGCCGAGATCCACGTGCTGGCGCTGCATGTGCGCGACGGGGTCGAGGAGTCATCACCGGGCGGGCGTTGTACGACGGTCGGCTCGATCTTGCTGCGGCATTGAGTGTGGCGAAGGCTGCATGATGGTTCATGCGGAGACGCGGAGACGCGGAGATAGTAGTTTCGCGCAAAGGCGCGGAGCATCGCTTGGCGCCGCAGGCAAAAATATGTTCACGCAAAGGCGCAAAGGCGCGAAGAGTAAGCAGAAGGGAAGGCCTGTTCTTCTTTTCACTCTTCGCGCCTTTGCGCCTTTGCGTGAATCATTCTTAGCGGCTTTGCCGCGTCTCCGCGTCTCCGCGTCTCCGTGTGAACAAAACCTGCGGCACAGCGCATGACGGTCCGCGCGCGCGTCATTCCGTGCCTCGACGTTGCCGATGGGCGCGTGGTGAAGGGCGTGAACTTCGTCGAACTGCGCGACGCCGGCGATCCGGTCGAGCAGGCGCGGGCCTATGATGCGGCCGGGGCGGACGAGCTGTGTTTCCTCGATATCGGCGCATCCCATGAAGGCCGGGGTACGATCCTCGACGTGGTGCGACGGACCGCAGCAGTGTGCTTCATGCCGTTGACGGTCGGCGGCGGCGTGCGGACGGCGGACGATGCGCGCGCGCTTTTGCTGGCAGGTGCCGACAAGGTGGCGGTCAATTCGGCGGCGGTCGAGCGGCCGGAACTGGTCGCCGACATCGCCGAGCGCTTCGGCAGCCAGTGCTGCGTCGCGAGCGTCGATGCGCGCAGGTCCGGCGAAGGTTGGGAAGTATTCACGCATGGCGGCCGCCGCGCGACCGGGATCGATGCGATCGCGCATGCCTTGAAGCTCGCCGAGCTGGGCGCTGGCGAGTTGCTGGTCACGTCGATGGACCGCGACGGCACGCGCAGCGGCTACGATCTCGAGCTAATCCGCGCGATCTCGGACCGCGTCAGCGTACCGGTGGTGGCGAGCGGCGGGGTCGGCGGGCTCGACGACCTGGTGGCGGGCATCCGCGACGGGCATGCGAGCGCGGTGCTGGCCGCGTCGATCTTCCATTTCGGGCAGGCGTCGATCGGTGACGCGCATGCCGCGCTGGCGGCGGCAGGGATCCCGGTGCGGACACCGGTCAGGTCGGCCTGATCCGATGATCGCGCTGCCCCTCCTCGCGGTGCAGTCGGGGCATAGCGGCATCGTCCACCCGCGTACCGGGCCCGAACTCTCGGACATCGCACTTTTCGTGGTAGCAGCGCTAGGCGTGTGGCTGGTCCGGCGGGCGCTGCGGAAGCGGTTCGCCAAGACCAAACCGCCCGCGAAGGCCCACCCGAAGAGGGATTGACCCGCCTGCTCGGCTACGTCAGCACGCGAGCCATGGACCCCGTATTCGACCGCCTCGAAGCGACCATCCGCGCCCGTCGCGATGCGCCCGCCGACACCAGCTACACCGCCAGCCTGTTTGCGAAAGGCCGGCCCAAGATCGCACAGAAGCTCGGCGAGGAAGCCGTCGAAACGGTGATCGCAGCGTGCTCGGGCGACGAGGCGAGCATCGTGCCGGAAGCGGCGGATTTGATGTTCCACCTTGCCGTGCTGCTGGCGGATGCGGGGCTGAGTTTGGACGACGTGCGGGCGGAATTGGAACGGCGCGAGGAGTCGGTGGCCTAGTCGAAAAGGCCGGCCGGGCGGGGTAATCTGCCCCCTCCCGCTTGCGGGAGGGGTCGGGGAGGGCATGGTCTATGCGCTCCGCCGGGATCGGGACGGCACGCCCCTCCCTAACCCCTCCCGCAAGCGGAAGGGGGATTTATGCCGATCGACGCCACCCAGCCGTATGACGACCAGAACATCTTCGCCAAGATCCTGCGCGGAGAGATTCCGTCGAAGCGGGTGTACGAAGACGACTTCGCGATCGCCTTTCACGACATCAACCCGCAGGCGCCGACGCACCTGCTCGTGATCCCCAAGGGTGCGTACGTGTCGTGGGACGACTTTTCCGCGCGTGCACCCGATGCCGAGATCGCCGGGTTCATCCGGGCCGTCGGGGCCGTGGCGCGCGCTGCGGGCCTCGTCGAACCGGGCTATCGCCTGCTCGCGAACATCGGCCAAGACGGGCACCAGGAGGTGCCGCATCTGCACGTTCATGTCTTCGGCGGGCGTCCTCTGGGGCCGATGCTGGCGCGATAGGGCAGCTTTGCCGCACTAAAGGATTGCACGTAATAAAATTGCCATTAGGCTCTGGGGATTGAGCAAGGGGGCCTTCTGACCGGGCCCCTGCAATCCCCGGGGGTACCGAATTGATTTTTGGTCGCGTAAAATCACTGGACGCCATCCTGGCGACGGCGGAGAAGAAATCGCTCCACCGATCGCTGGGCGCGTTCCAGCTTACCATGCTCGGCATCGGCTGCGTGATCGGCACGGGCATCTTCGTGCTGACCTCCGCCGCCGCGCAGAAGGCGGGGCCGGGCATGATCCTGAGCTTCATCGTCGCCGGCGCGGTCTGCGTCGTCGCCGCGCTCTGCTATGCCGAGATCGCGGCGATGGCGCCGGTCGCCGGCTCCGCCTACACCTATACCTATTCGGTGATGGGCGAACTGCTCGCCTGGACCGTGGGCTGGGCGCTGATCCTCGAATATGCCGTCGCCGCGAGCGCCGTGTCGGTCGGGTGGTCCGGCTATTTCTCGGGCTCGATCCTGCGAGAAACGTTCGGGATAGACCTGCCGCTCTGGCTGGCCGCGGGGCCGTACGTGCCCGGCGGGTTCATCAACCTGCCCGCGGTCGTCATCTCGCTGCTCGTCACCTGGCTGCTGATGATCGGCACCACCGAGAGCGCACGCGTCAACGCAGTGCTGGTGACGATCAAGGTCGTCGCGCTGACCGCGTTCGTCGCGCTGACGCTGCCCAAGACGCATGGCGGCAATTTTGAGCCGTTCCTCCCCACCGGCATCCTCGGCAGCAACGGCCTCGGCGTGGTCGGTGCGGCGGCGACGATCTTCTTCGCCTATGTCGGCTTCGACGCGGTCTCGACCGCGGCCGAGGAAACCAAGGATCCGCAGCGCAATGTGCCGATCGGCCTGATCGCGTCGCTCGGCATTTGCACCGTGTTCTACATGCTGGTCGCGGCGGGCGCGATCGGAACGATCGGTGGCCAGCCGCTGTTCGGGGCGGACGGCGTACCGTTCACGACCGGCTCGCCAGAACTGGCACGCGCATGCCTCATTCCGGCCAACGCGCAGGCGCTGGTATGCTCGAACGAAGCGCTCGCGCACGTCCTTCGCCAGATCGGCTATGCCAATGTCGGCAACTGGATGGGCTATGCGGCCGGGCTCGCGCTGCCGTCGGTGATCCTGATCCTGATGTTCGGCCAGACCCGCATCTTCTTCGTGATGAGCCGTGACGGCCTGTTGCCGGAAGTGCTGAGCCGCGTGCATCCGAAGTGGAAGACGCCGTATATCGTCACCGCGATCACCGGCGTGTTCGTGGCGTTCGCCGCGGCGTTCCTGCCGGTCGGCCAGCTGGCGGACATCGCCAATGCCGGCACGCTGTACGCGTTCATGATGGTCGCGATCGCGCTGCTGATCCTGCGCAAGCGCGAGCCGAACCGGCATCGTCCGTTCCGTACACCGGCCGCTTGGGTCGTCGCACCGCTGACGATCGTCGGCTGCATCGGGCTGTACTTCTCGCTGCCGTACGAGGCGATGGCGGTGCTGCCGATCTGGGGCGCGGTCGGGCTCGTGATCTACTTCCTGTACGGCTACCGGAAGAGCTATCTGGGTCGCGGAATGGCCGATGGTGGCGAGACCGACATCGACCTGACGCCGGGTCACTGAGACCGGACGCAAAAGGGCCGCGGGAGGAAACTCCCGCGGCCCTTTTTTGTGCTCCATAGCCAACGCGTCATCCCCGCGGAGGCGGGAATGACGGTGCGGCGGGCCACGTTCAGCCGATATGTTTGGCGGCGAGCGCCTGCATGTCGACCATCGGGCGGGCGCCGACATGGCTGATGATCTCGGCCGCGCAGACCGCGCCGAGCTTCAGCGACGCGTGCAGGTCGTAGCCCTGTGCCTGGCCGTGGAGGAAGCCGGCCGCGAACAGGTCGCCGGCGCCGGTGGTGTCGACGACCTTGGCGATCGGCTCGGCCTTGACCTCGGCGCGCGTGCCGTTCTGGAGCGCGCAGGCGCCGTGCTCGCCGCGGGTAACGACCAAAGTCGGGACCTGTGCAGAGATCTTGGCGACTGCTGCGTCGAAGTCTTCGGTCTCGGCGAGCGCGGCGAGTTCGCTCTCGTTGGCGAACAGGATGTCGATCAGGCCGTCGCTGAGCAGCTGGCGGAAATCGCCGCCGTGGCGCGAGATGCAGAACACGTCGCTAAGCGTGAACGCGACCTTCCGCCCTGCCCCGCGTGCGCAATCGATCGCGGCGCGCATCGCCGCGCGCGGCTCCTCGGGGTCCCAGAGATAGCCTTCGAGATACAGGATCGCGCTGTCGGCGATCATCGCGGTGTCGATCGCGGCGGCGGGCAGGAACTGGCCCGCGCCGAGGAAGGTGTTCATCGTGCGCTGGCCGTCCGGCGTCACGAAGATCAGGCAGCGGCCGGTGGTCGGGTCGCCGGCGCGGACGGGGGTGGCGAACTCGATGCCGATGCTGCGGACGTCATGCGCGAAGACCTGGCCGAGCTGGTCGTCGGCGACCTGACCGATGAACCCGCATTTACCGCCGAGTGCGGCGATGCCGGCGACCGTATTGGCGGCCGACCCGCCCGAGACTTCCATGCCCGGGCCCATCTTGGCGTAGAGCGCGTCGGCTTCTTCCGACGAGAACATGAGCTGCATCGAGCCCTTGGCGACGCCGATCTCGGCGATGAACGCGTCGTCTGCGGTGGCGAGGATGTCGACGATGGCATTGCCGATCGCGACGACGTCGTAGGTTGGGTTGGGCAAGGCGAGACTCCGGGGTGCGGGAAAACGCTTGCCGTAAATGCCGGGCGGGATTGGTGCAACTGGTGTGGGGGTGCCGCTGCCTGCGGAGGCGGGGTCTGCGGGGCCGCCGGAACAGTATGTCGTCTGGGGATAGGTACCACCCCGGCGGAGGCCGGGCCCAGTTGGAAAGGTGGTCGTAATGAAACGCGGCCCGTCATTACCGCTGTCTCCCAACTGGGCCCCGGCCTCCGCCGGGGTGGAGATCATGGTTCGGGCTGCTGCAACGGTTACGGCGGTTCGAACAGTTGCAGCGGTTCTCGCGTAATAGATATCTACAGCACAGACACACCGCCTTTCCTGTTCCCTCGCGGACGCGGGGGTCCAGAGTCTCGGGCGGTATGCGTGGCCGCGTCGGAGGGGGAACGTAACGCTCAGGGGGAACGTCGTAGCCACCATCGGCGCCAAAGCTTCGTTGACCTCGCCACCACCGCGCGTCATCCCGAACCGATGTTCCGCGCCCTCCTCCTCTCACTCGGCCAACTCACCGATCCGCCGGTCCTCCGCGTGTTCGTGAAGTCGATGCTCGTCACGCTGCTCGTCTTCGCGCTGCTCGGCGTCGGGACGTGGTGGGGCACGCAGGCCGCGCTCGCCGCGTGGCTCGGCTGGCATGCCGACGGACTCGCCGCGGCGTTCGCGCTGTTCGTCACGATCCTCGCGTTGTGGCTCCTGTTCCGCGCCGTCGCGATCGCGGTCGTCGGGATCTTCGCGGACGAGGTGGTCGAAGCCGTCGAAGCGCGGCATTATCCCGAGGCGCTGAAAACCGCCCGCCCCGTGCCGCTCGCCCGCAGCCTCGCGATGGGCCTCCGCTCCGCCGCCCGCGTCGTGCTCGTCAACCTGCTGATGCTGCCGGTCTATATCGCGCTGCTCGTTACCGGTGTCGGCACCGCGGCCGCGTTCTTCGTCGTCAATGGCTGGCTGCTCGGGCGTGATCTTGGCGACATGGTGGCAGCGCGACATATGGACGCAGCGGCGATGCGGGGCTGGCGTGCGACGACCAAGAGCGGGCGGTTCGTACTGGGGCTTGCGAACACCGGGCTGTTCGTGGTTCCGATCGTCAACATCGCTGCGCCGGTTCTGGGCGCCGCGATGGCGACGCATTACTTCCACACCCAATATTACCGTAAGGCCCGATCATGACGCGATTGACGACGATAGGGATCGCGCTGGCGCTCGGCGGCGGGCTCGCGGGTTGCGCCGCACCGGTGGCCAAGCCAGCAGTCGGGCGTCCGGCGATTCCATACACGAGCGTCGGGCTCGAGCGCGTCCTCGGCCAGGATGCCGCCGGCCTGGCCAAGCTGTTCGGCCAGCCCGACGCCGACGTCCGCGAAGGCAGCGCGCGAAAACTCCAGTTCCAGAGCGGCATCTGCGTGCTCGACGCGTATCTCTACCCCAAGGGATCCGACGCCCCCCGTGTCACCTATCTCGACGCGCGCGAACCCGACGGCAGCACGATCGACCGCGCCAGCTGCGTAGCGGCACTGACGCGCCGCGAGGGTGGCAAGTAACGGGCGAGATCGTCCACTTTCCGACAGTCACTCTGCATAGTAGCATCTCCAAAAGGAGACGTTCGTTGCCCGCAACTGCTCGCCCCTTCTGGATTTTGACAGCAGTTCTAATTGCTGCATTTCCAATTCTAAATTTTGTGTACTGGCCTCAGCTACTGCGCTCAGGCCGGTTGCAGCCGGACGGCGATAATATTGGCGTACCGATGTATGGCAGCGTTCTGATCGCGATTATCGCGTCACCGTTCGTAATTGGCATCGCCGGTCTTTGCCTACGAAGATACAATCAGCCAGTTCGCCTGACCGCCTACAGGCGCGACCGACCTTTCCGAAGCGCTCTTGCGACGATCTTTTTTGGTGGTGCGGGATTCGTCCTGATGCTCGGTTCGATCGCCCAGCTTGTACACCCGCTTCCATGGTACGAATATCTATGGCCAGCGTACACGGCGCTTTGGGTCCCATGGATGTTCGGCTTGCGTGCCGCCTTCATTGAGCAAGACACCGTTGTTGTCGGTTAGGCGGCTGGGCTCAACCACGTTTTATCCCTGGCAAAAGCGGCCAGTCCGCTCTCCTCCTCAAGCCGGACGTGCCGAAAACTAGGCTTGATAGTCGGCGGCGACGCTGGCGGCCCATTCCGCGGTGACGCCCGGGTCGTGCTCCGAGGTCGAGAACCAGTTGCGTTCGCTGTGACAGCGCACGGCATCCAGCCGCCGGAGTGCCCAGATTGCGGCACCGCGCACCACCGGGGCTTCGTCGGCCAGCAGCTTTACGACAGGCTCGACCAGCTCCAGATCACCGCTATTGCCCGCTGCGATCAGCGCGTTGCGGACCATCCGGTCGCGGCCGATGCGTTTGATCGGGGAGCCAGCGAAGACCTGGCGGAAGCTCGCGTCGTCCAGCGCGAGGATGTCCCCCAGTTCCGGCGCGACCAGTTCCGCGCGGGGGTGAAACGCGAGGTTCGCGTTGGCCGAGGCGGCGAATTTGTTCCAGGGGCACACCGCCAGGCAGTCGTCGCAGCCATAGATGCGGTTGCCGATCGCGGCGCGGAACTCGTGCGGGATCGGGCCGGCATGCTCGATCGTGAGATAAGAGATGCAGCGGCGGGCATCGAGCTGGAACGGCTTCGGGAAGGCGTCGGTCGGACAGGCGGTCTGGCATGCGTCGCAACTGCCGCAGGAGTCGACGCCGCCCTTGTCCGGCGCCAAGTCGAGCGTCGTGTAGATCGCGCCGAGGAACAGCCAGCTGCCATGCTCGCGGCTGACGAGGTTGGTGTGCTTGCCCTGCCAGCCGAGGCCAGCGGCTTCGGCGAGCGGCTTCTCCATCACCGGCGCGGTGTCGACGAACACTTTCAGGTCGAACGGCGGCAGGTCGCGCCCCGCTTCCGCCGCAAGCCACCGGCCGAGCGCCTTCAACTGCCGCTTCACGACGTCGTGATAGTCCGGCCCCTGCGCATAGACCGAGATGCGCCCTACCCCGCCCTCGTCCGCGAGCCGCAGCGGATCGTCCTTCGGCGCATAGCTCATGCCGAGCGCGATGACGCTGCGCACTTCGGGCCAGAGGCCGGCGGGGCTCTCGCGGTGGTGCTTGCGCTCCTCCATCCAGATCATGTCGCCGTGACGCCCGTCCGCGAGCCACTGGTGCAGCCGTTCGCCCGCGCGCGGCGCCGCCCCCGCATGCGCGATCCCGCACGCGACGAAGCCCAGTTCCGCCGCTTTGGCCTTCAGCCTGTGTTCCAGCTTGTCTTGCGCCACGTCCGCCCGCTACCACGACGCCACCCTCGGGAGGAAGATTGCGCGTGAACGATGAATGGGCGGTCACCGCGAACGGGATCGTGAAGCGGTTCGGCGACCGGCGCGTGGTCGACGGGGTGGACATCATGGTGCCACGTGGCGCGGTGTACGGCGTGCTCGGGCCCAACGGCGCGGGCAAGACGACGACGCTGCGGATGCTGCTCGGGATCATCGAGCCCGACGAGGGATCGCGCACGCTGCTTGGGCACGACAATCCGCGCGATGCGAGCGACCAGGTCGGCTATCTGCCCGAGGAGCGCGGACTGTATCCGGCAATGAAGGCGCGCGAGGCGATCGCATTCCTGGGAGCCTTGCGCGGGCTCGACTGGAAGACCGGGCGCGAGCGTGCGGTGGTGCTGATGGAAGCCGCCGGCCTTGGCCATGCGGTCGACGAGAAGATCCGGAAGCTGTCGAAGGGCATGGCGCAGCTGGTGCAGTTGCTCGGCTCGGTGGTCCACCAGCCCGACTTGCTCGTGCTCGACGAGCCGTTTTCGGGCCTCGATCCGGTCAACCAGGAGCGGCTCGAGAAGCTGATCCTCGCCGAACGCGACCGCGGCGCGACGATCCTGTTCTCGACGCATATCATGAGCCATGCCGAGCGACTGTGCGATCGGCTGGCGATCATCGCCGGCGGCAAACGCCGGTTCGAAGGCACAGTCGCGGACGCTCGGGGTATATTGCCGCAACGCGTCCACTACACGCCGCATCGGCCCGATCCTGCGATCCGCGCCGTGCTGCCGATGGACGCGGTGCAGGACGGGGATAGCTGGCGGTTCGAGCTGCCGGACGAGGGGATCGAAAGCTTGCTGGTGAGGCTGATCGACGCTGGATACGGGATTTCGGGATTGTCGATCGAGCGCCCCGGTTTGCACGAAGCGTTCGTCCGGATCGTCGGCCAGCATGGCGACGTCGCGAAGGAGCAGGCGGCATGACGCGTTTCCGCCGAACCCTCCGCCAGACCTTTACGATCGCGCGGCGCGACTTCATCGCCACGGTGTTCACGCCGATCTTCCTGCTATTCCTGTTCGCGCCGCTGATCATGGGATCGTTCGGCGCGATCGGCGGGCTTGGGGCGGCGAGCGTCAGCGGCGGCGCGCAGGACAAGACGCGGATCATCGCGATCGTCCCCGCCACCGTCACACGCCCGATCGCGGAGGCCGATACACGGCTGCGCGGCATGTTCCGCGACGACGAGGCGCCCCCAGGGCTGACCACCGTCGCGCCCTCGGCCGACCCGGCGGCACAGGCGCGCGCGGCGTTCGAAACGAAGGATATCGACGCGTCCGCAGTTCTCTACGGCCCGCTCAACGCGCCGCAGATCCTGTACGGGCCGCGCGGCGCGAGGTCGGCGGACTATCTGGGGATGCTCGCACAGACGACTCTGGCGGCGCAGAAACTGGGTGGCACGCTGCCCACGATCGCCGCGACCAAGACGCAGGTCACGCGCTCGACCACCTCGGTCGGCGGGCAGCACCAGTCGGCGTTCTTCGCGGTGTTCGGAATCTTCTTCCTGACGCTGTTCCTCTCGGGTCAGGTCGTCGGGACGATGGCCGAGGAGCGCAACAACAAGGTGATCGAGGTGCTAGCCGCCGCGGTGCCGCTCGAGTCGGTATTCTTCGGCAAGCTGATCGGCATGTTCGGCGTCGCGGTGCTGTTCGTCGCGTTCTGGGGCACCGTCGTCACGCAGATCACATCGCTGATGCCGGCCGCCGCGGCGGTGGCGCTGGGCGACCTGACGCCCGCGGTCGGCGCACCGATGTTCGCGCTGCTGTTCGCGGCGTATTTCAGCATGGCGTATCTGCTGCTGGGCTCGGTGTTCCTCGGCGTCGGTGCGCAGGCGTCGACGATGCGTGAAATCCAGATGCTGTCGCTGCCGATCACGATCCTGCAGGTCGCGATGTTCGGGCTGTCGTCGGCGGCGGTTTCGCATCCGGGAAGCTGGATCGCGACCGCCGCGGAACTGTTTCCGCTGTCGTCGCCATTCGCAATGGCAGGCCGCGCGGCGAATTCGCCTGAGCTGTGGCCACACGTCGCGGCGCTTGCTTGGCAGGCGTTGTGGGTAACGATCTTCATCACCGTCGGCGCGAGGCTGTTCCGCCGCGGGGTGCTGCAATCAGGGAGTGTCCGGCCGTTCTGGCTGCGCAAGGCCAAGGCAGTCGCTTAACCGTTCTCCTGCGAACGCAGGAGCCCAGGACCGCGAGGGATGGCGTTTGTTACCCTGGACTCCTGCGTTCGGAGGAGAACCGCGTCTATTGACATAAGTGTCAGCAAAGCCTCTCCTGCGGCAAAACACGGGAGAGAGACGATGGCGACTCTGGTACGAGACGTGGCGCAACCGACGGTCGATCCGCTCGACGTGAGCCGCGCCGAACTCTACCGCGACGACCTCTGGCAAGCGCCGTTCGCGCAACTGCGCGCCGAGGCCCCCGTCCATTACGTCGAGCAGTCCGACTACGGCCCCTATTGGTCGGTCTCCTCCTACAAGGGCATCGTCGAGGTTGAGTCGCTTCCCGATCTCTATTCCTCCGAGGCGGGCGGGATCACGATCGCCGATTTCGTTGCCGAGCGCGACGTCCGCATGCCGATGTTCATCGCGCGCGACCGCCCCGTGCATACCGGCCAGCGCCGCACCGTCGCGCCGGCCTTCACGCCGAGCGAAATGACGCGGATGTCGGGCGATATCCGGCGGAGGACTGCCGACATGCTCGATAGCCTGCCGTGGAACACGCCGTTCGACTGGGTCGACACGGTCGCGATCGAACTGACCACGCAGATGCTCGCGATCCTGTTCGACTTCCCCTGGGCGGACCGGCGGAAACTGACGTTGTGGTCGGACTGGGCGGGCGATATCGAGATCGTGAAGAACGAGGAACTGCGCGGCCAGCGGCTCATGCACATGTTCGAATGTGGGTCGTATTTCAAAGGCCTGTGGGACGCGAAGATCGACAAGGATCCGACGCCCGACCTGATCTCGATGATGATCCATTCGGACGCGATGAGCCATATGGATCACAACGAGTTCATCGGGAACCTCATCCTGCTGATCGTCGGCGGCAACGACACGACGCGCAATCTCGATGTCCGCGCTTGCCTACGGCCTCGACAAGTTTCCAGAGTCGCGCGCGAAGCTGGAGGCGGATCCGGGGCTGATCCCCAATGCGGTGAGCGAGATCCTCCGCTGGCAGACCCCGCTCGCGCACATGCGGCGAACCGCGACCGTGGATACGGAACTGATGGGGCAGCAGATCAAGGCGGGCGACAAGCTGGCGCTCTGGTACATCTCGGCAAACCGCGACGAGAGCGTGTTCGGCGATGATGCGGATGCGGTCGTGGTCGATCGGCCGAACGCGCGGCGCCATCTCGCGTTCGGGCACGGCATCCATCGCTGCGTCGGCGCGCGGCTGGCCGAAATGCAGATCGCGATCCTGCTGGAGGAAATGGCCGCCCGCCGCATGCGGATCAACGTGCTCGCCGAACCGACGCGCGTCGCCGCGTGCTTCGTGCACGGCTATCGGACGTTGCCGGTCGAGATCAGCCGGTACTGAGGTCTTGAGTCACCTTTCCGTGCGTTCGTACGTACCTATATTCGAACCATGGAGACCGATATGACCCAGGACCGTCGCGCCTTTCTCACCTTGGCCGGAACAGGCGTGGCCGGCTTCGCGCTGTGGGGGTGCACGTCGCAGCCCGCGCAGGCGGCCGAGCGGTTCGAGGTCACGCTGACCGCCGCGCAGTGGCGCAAGAAGCTGTCGCCGGATGCGTATGATACGTTGCGCAAGGAGGGCACCGAGCGACCCTATTCGAGCCCGCTCAACGGCGAGCATCGCGCGGGGATCTTCTCGTGCGGCGGGTGTGCGTTGCCGAACTTTTCGTCGAAGACCAAGTTCGAGAGCGGGACGGGCTGGCCGAGCTTCTGGCAGCCCTTGCCGAACGCGGTGCGGACGCGGGTGGATTCGACGATGGGAATGGCGCGGACCGAAGTCCATTGCCGGCGCTGTGGGGGGCATCTCGGGCATGTATTCGACGATGGGCCCAAGCCGACGGGGAAGCGCTATTGCATGAATGGCGACGCGCTGACGTTTAAGGCTGCCTGAAGCCGTTCTCCCGTCAGGCGGCTGCCACGTATCGCGTGGAGCGCGGAAAGCTTGTTTCCCCGCGAAGGCGGGGATCCAGACTGGGCTCCCGCCTTCGCGGGAGAACAAGGTGGCGGACGGGGCGGCTATGGTGCGCTTGGCTCGCTCCTATAGTTCTCTCTCAGACCCTTCCCTCAACACCTCCCCGGCGAAGGCCGGGGTCCAGTTGGGGGACGTCGCTAACGAGGGTCGCGCGCCGTTACGGCGACCTTTCAAATTGGGCCCCGGCCTTCGCCGGGGAGGTGCATTGTGGGGAAGTAGAGACGCTGACCTGCCGGGGGGACGATCAGTAGCGAAACTTTAGACTGCTGACCTGAGCAGCGTGCGGTGATGCCGGAACGAGCCCAGCCCCACCCCGCAAAGACGAACCTCAGTTCGCCTCGTTCACCAGCGTGAAGATCCCGCGCGGATCGGTCGGGCCGTGCTGGGTCGTCGCGAGCTGCGCGGCGTTGGCGCGCTGCGTTGCGGTGATGGTGTGGGCGGCACTGGCCAGCTGGTACGAGGGCTGTGCGTCGAGCGTGTCGCCAGCAGGCGCATGGCCCGAGTAGATGAAACCCTTGGTCGGATAGGCCGAGGTCCCGAGGTCACCCTGCGGGCCATACCACACCTTCACCATGCTCCAGTCGCCGGCAGCCGAAACGTCGACCGCGCGAACGTTGGTCTCGATTGCGCCGGGGCGCGACCAGTTGGCGTGCGTAAGGAGGACTTCGCGGTCGCTGACGACCTTCGAGACCATCGCGACATGGCCAACGCGCATGCGGGAAGTGGGCGAGAAGGCGAGGACCGAACCGGCCTTCGGGGTGTGGCCACGCTCGTAGCGACCCTCGGCCTGGCCCCACCAGGTGTTGGCGTTGCCGCGGATTTCGATCCCCGAAACCGAGCGAGCGAACGTCACGCACTGCCAGAACTGGGCCGCAGCAGGGGTGGCCGTCATCAGGCCGCACGATACCAACAGCGCAAAACGCGCTGCTAACGCCTTGAAATTCATCGAGACCCCCGGCCAAAACCCGTTTGTCACAGTCTGGCTACGGGAGGTTCGATTTAATTGAAACCCGGCTGGGAACCATATCCGACGAAGCGTGTTACCGCGCCGACCAACGCCCGAAAGGGCCAGCCAGGCTGGCTCAGTTCATGAGTTTCCAGCCGGTTATGCGGTCCACGGTGACCTGCGTGACCGCATGATAGCCCGGCCGCGCCTTGCCGTAGATCTGCATCGCGAGCTTGTGCCCCCAGTCGCCCGAGTCCATCATCTGCTGGAAAAGCGGCGCGACGAATTTCCGGCGCCCCTGCGAGGTCAGGAACTGCTCGGCCGACGCGTCGGCAGGCGCATAGTGATTGGCGAGCGCGAGTTGCAGCCAGGCGAAGCGGATTTCCGAATTGCCGGTGGTATTCCAGCCGAACGCGGTGTCGAGAGTCTTCAACCGCTCAGCCGGCAATTTACGCGGGAGCTGCGTGATGAAGCGCGTGATCTCCTGCGTGGTCGCCTTGCCCGGCACGCCCGAGACCGGCCCGCCGGCCGCATATGCCTTCGCCGCCGCATCGACTGCGGGGAACGCGGCGGACGTCACATGGACCGCGTTCGCCGGAATGCCAGGGCTGTAGACCCAGGTGTCGACACCGATCGTCTTGGCTTCGGCGGGGGTCAACAGCTTCGACTTTAGGTCGGCGAGGAAGCCGGCGCTGGTCTGCGGCTGGAAGGCGTGGCGGTCGAAATAGCTGCGGAGATAGGCATCCCACCGGGCACGACCGACCTGCTTTTCGATCGTGCGCAGGAACGCGGCGCCCTTGTCATAGGCGATCTGCGTCATGCCGTCGTCGGGATCGCGCGCGGCGTCGAGATCGAGGTGGAGCTGCGTGTCCTTCGCGGCCGGGCCACCGGCGTCCTTCACCGCGGCGAGCATGTCGGTCCAGGCGAGGTCGGCCTCCATGTCGGCGCGGCGCTTGCCGTAGAGCGCCTCCATGATCCGGTTCTCGAAATAGCTGGTGAAGCCTTCGTTGAGCCAGAAATCGTCCCACGTCGCGTTCGTCACGAGATTGCCCGACCAGCTGTGCGCAAGCTCGTGCGCAATCAGCGAGACGAGGCTGCGGTCGCCGGCGATCGCGGTCGGCGTGGCGAAGGTGAGCGTCGGGTTCTCCATGCCGCCGAACGGGAACGAGGGCGGCAGGACCAGCACGTCGTACCGGCCCCAGCGATACGGGCCGTACAGCCCCTCCGCTGCGGCGACGAATTTCTCGAGCTCCCCGAATTCGTACGCGGCCTTGGGTAGGGTGGCGGGTTCGGCCCAGATGCCGGTGCGCGGGCCGGTCGACTTGAACGCGATGTCGCCGACCGCGAGCGCGATCAGGTATGGCGCGACGGGCTTGTCCATCTTGTACTGGAACGTGCAGCGATCTGCGACGCAGGCGGGCTTGCCGGTCGCGAGCCCGCTCATCACCGCGGTGAGTTGCTTGGGAACGGCGATCTTCGCTTCCCAGGTCTGCCGGATGCCGGGGAGTCTTGCGTCGGAATCCAGCTGCGGTTGAGGATCGCCTCGCCCTGGCTGAACAGGAAGGGCTGTTTCTTGCCGGCGGTTTGCGCGGGGGTGAGCCATTGCAGCGCCTTCGCATCGGGGGACGAGGCGTAGGCGATGCGAATTTTCCTGGCGCCGTTGAGCGTGACGGTCAGTGGCGCGCCATGGATCTTGTCGACCGCGCCGACCGAGTAGGGGAGCGGCTTGCCGGCCATGTCAGTGATGTTGACGATCTTCAGGCCGTTGTCGTCGAGCACGACCTGCTTCGCGCCGGGAGCTGCGAGGATGTCGAGAGTGGCGATGCCGCGGATGACGTGCGTGTCGAAGTCGGCGGCTAGATCTAGCGCAACGTGCGTGACGCGCGCCTCGGCGGGGCGGGCATAGCTGTGCGGGTCGTGCGCGTCGGGGGTGGTGAGGACCGGCGCGACCGTCTGCGCGACGGCGGGGGATGCGAGGACGAGACCGAGGGCGGTGGCTAAAGCGGGGATGCGCATGGGAACTCCGATGTCGCCGTTCCTCGATATCGGGACGGCTAAGCGCCGGTCCTACCTTGGTGTCCCTGGCACTGGAAGGGCGGGCCGCGCAATGCCTTCCATCATCCTCGTCATCCTGACGAAAGTCAGGATCCAGAGTAACGGATGGCTGCCCTTCGCGGCTCTGGATCCTGACTTTCGTCAGGATGACGGAGGAAATTGCGCCGGTGTCGTTGCCAGTCTCGCCAACCGCGCCTCATGCTCGACCCGCCCGAACGGAAACCGCGAGAAGAAGAACGCCGAGACGCACGCCAGCACGATGTAGAGGCCGGCATAGATCAACGTCAGCCGGTCGATCGTCGCCACGGGCACCGTCCCCGGCATAGCCTTGGCCGGGAACCCCGCCACCGCGAGGATCATCCCCGCGAAGAATATTCCGATCCCGCTGGTGCACTTCTGGACGAAGAACGAGCCGGCGAAGAACACGCCTTCCGACCGCCGCCCCGTCTTCGCCTCCGAATCCTCGACCACGTCGGCCATCATCGACGCGCCGAGGATGAACCCGGTGACGTTCGATGCGGTGCCAAGGATGAAGAAACCGAACAGCATCGGCAGCAGCGAGGACTCGCCAACCTCCGGAAACACGCCGAGCATCCGCAGCCAATAGGGCGACGTGTTGAGCGCCGCGCCGAGCAGCACCGCGCCCATCGCCGCCTTGGGCTTGCTCCCCGTCCTGCCGAGCCGGGGCGCGGCGAGGAATGCGAGGAACACGCCCGAGAACAGCGCGATCGTCAGATAGACGAACACCGGCCCCTTGAAGCCCCACACATACGTGTAGAGGTAGTTCGACATCGCATAGCTGATGCCTTGGATCGTGTACGCGCAGACGCCCGCCGCCATCAGGATCGCGAACGCGCGGTTCTTCACGGTCTGGCGCAGTTCGGCGAAGGATTCGCGCAAGGTCTGCTTGGCGATCGGCGGGTTCGGCAGATGCCTGATCTCGTGGTGCGTGCCGAGCGCCGACACGAGGATCGCGACGCCGATGAACACCGCCCCCGCCAGCGCGAAACCACTGTAACCGGCGCGGTTGAGCAGGCCGTTCGGGAACGCGGCCGTCGGTGCGAGGAAATACTGGTACGCCGACAACAGCATCAGCAGCCCGCCGACCCAGCCGAACAGGTAACGATATGCCATGATCCGCGTCCGTTCGTCATACCCCGAGGTGAGCTCGGGCGTCAGCGCGACCGACGGCACCTCGTAGCAACTCACCGCGCTGCGCACGATCACCGCCATGACGAACAGCCAGACGAGCGTCTGCGGCTCCGACATGATCGGGGGCGGGTTCCACAGCAGCAGCCACCCCACCATGATCGGCAGCGCGGAGGCGTACATCCACGGATGTCGCCTGCCCCATTTCGTCCGCGTGCGATCGGAGAAGAAGCCCACCGCGGGATCGACGAACGCATCGATCAGCAGCGCCATCATGATGACGAGGCCGACGGTGGCGGATGGCAAGCCGACGACCTGGTTGTAGAACAGCAGCAGGAACGTGCCGAACCCGGCGTCCTTCACCCCGTAGGCGACGGCGCCGAAGCCGTAGCTCGCCATCGTGCCGGTCGAGAGGCGGCGGGCGGGTGCGGTCATTTCAGTTTGTCGAGCAGCGCGAACAGCGAGGGTTGCGCGGGATCCCAGCTCGGCCGCGTGCCGATCGTCATGCCGCCATCGACGAGGATATGCGTGCCCGTGATGAAGCTCGCATCGTCGCTGACGAGGAACGCGACCGCGGCGGCGATATCATCGCCGGTACCGGGCCGGCGGATCGGCTGTGCGTCGGCGGCGATGTGCGCGATCATCGCGTCCGCGTGCGACGTCTTGGCAGCGTCGAGTTCGAGCGTGCGCGTGAAGATGTTGGTGACGATGAAGCCGGGCACGACCGCGTTCACGCGGATCTCGTGCTGCGCGAGATCGGCGGCGGCCTGCTTCGTGAGGTGGAGGACGCCGGCCTTGGCGGTGGAATAGGCGGTCGGCGCGTAGCCGGTGCCGAGCGCGGATACCGACGAGGTATTGACGATGGCGCCGCCGCCGCGTTTCGCCATCAAGGGCGCGGCGTAGCGGATGCCGAGCGCCACCGAGCGAAGGAGAAGCGCTTGGGTACGATCCCAATCCTCCGGGGAGATCTCGCCGATCGGGTCGCGCGAGCCGCCCGCGCCGGCGTTGTTGAACAGGATGTCGAGCCCGCCCGCATCGTCGGCGGTCTGCATCAGCGCCTCGATATCGCCGGCTTGGAGCACGTCGGTACGCTGGAAGAGGATGCGGCCGCCGGATTCGTCGGCTAGCGCGTGGCCGCCGGCCTCGTCGATGTCGCCGATCAGGACGGTGGCGCCTTCGTCGGCGAGTCGGAGTGCAGTCGCTCGGCCGATGCCGGACGCGCCGCCGGTCACGACGGCACGCTTGCCTGAAAACCTCACACGCTCTCTCCTAGTTTTTGGCGAGCATAGTACGGGCTTTGCACTCGTCAATGACGGCTGGTTCGAAAAACGGGTTTGCGGCGGACGGCACTCGACGATACCAAGCGGGCAAACATTCGGAGGATGCGTGATGGATACGACCAACCTGTTCCGGCTCGACGGCCGCGTCGCGCTGATCACCGGCGGCAGCCGCGGGATCGGCAAGATGATCGCCGCCGGCTTCATCGCGCAGGGGGCCAAGGTGTATATCTCGTCGCGCAAGGCCGATGTCTGCGAGGCGGCGGCCGCGGAACTCGGGTCCAACTGCATCGCGTTGCCGCAGGACGTCTCGACGGTGGCAGGGTGCAAGGCGCTGGCCGCGCAGTTCGCCGAGCATGAGTCGAAGCTCGATATCCTCGTGAACAACGCGGGCGCGGCGTGGGGCGTGCCGTTCGAGGAATTTTCGGAGGTCGGCTGGGACAAGGTCATGGACCTGAACGTGAAGTCGCCGTTCTTCCTGACGCAGGCGCTGCACGCGGCGTTGAAGGCTTCTGGGTCGCGCGAGAAGCCGGCGAAGGTGATCAACATCACGTCGATCGACGGCCAGCGGCTGAACCCGTGGGAGACGTACAGCTATCACGCGTCGAAGTCGGCGCTGATCTACCTGACGAAGCGGATGGCGGCACGGCTTGTGACGGACTCGATCAACGTGACGTCGATCGCGCCGGGCGCGTTTGCGAGCGACATGAACAAGGCGGCGCGGGATCACGGCGATGCGGTGGCGCAGGGGATTCCGGCGAAGCGCGTCGGGGTGGACGAGGATATGGCTGGGGCGGCGATCTATCTTGCGAGCCGTGCGGGGGATTATGTGATCGGAGAGACGATCACGGTGGATGGGGGGCTGGTGCACGCGTCGTTGGGGACGAGCATCGACGCCTGAGCTAATTCCCTCGCCCCTCCGGGGAGAGGGAGGGAGGAGCGCTTGCGACGGAAGGGAGAGGGGCTTTGGGACGAACCGTCCCGAGCCTCACTCCCCTCTCCCTTCCCACGGCAAGTGCCGCGGGCCCCTTCCCTCTCCCCGGAGGGGCGAGGGACTTCTAGTTAGCGCGCTATGCCGCCAGCCGCGAGAACAGCCAAGGTCACCAGTTCGCTCGCGGTAGACGTCATCGGCGCGACCTGGACCGGCTTTTCCATGCCGATCAGCATCGGCCCGATGACCGAGTCCCCGCCCAGTTCGCGCAGCAACTTCGCCGAGATATGCGCCGACTGGAGCCCCGGCATGATTAGCACGTTCGCCGGCCCCGACAGCCGCGCAAACGGATAGTTCGCCAACTGCTTCGGGTTGAGCGCAACATCCGGCGCCATCTCGCCTTCATACTCGAACCCGACCTTCCGGCCATCCAGCACCGTCACCGCATCGCGGATGTTGTCGAGCCATTCCCCCTTCGGATTGCCGAAGTTCGAATAGCTCAGGAACGCCACGCGAGGCTCATGCCCCATCCGCCGCGCGACCGCCGCAGTCTGCTCCGCGAAATCCGCCAGCTGCTCGGCGGTCGGACGCTCGTTGACCGTCGTGTCGGCAATGAACACCGTATGGCTCTGCCCGACCAGCAGGTGGATACCGAATGGCGTCTTCCCCGCGGCCGGATCGATCACGCGGTAGATCTGGCGCATCGTTTCGCCATAGGTACGCGTGATGCCGGTGATCATCGCGTCGCCCTCGCCGAGCTGGAGCAGCAGCGCGCCGAAGATGTTGCGGTCCTGGTTGACCATCCGCTCGCAATCGCGGCGCAGGTAGCCGCGACGCTGGAGCCGCGAATACAGGAAGTCGACCATCCGCGGCACGAGCGGCGAGACGCGGCTGTTGTGGAGTTCGAAGCTCTCGGGATCGGTGACGCCGAGCGCGCGCAACCGGTCGGGCACGTCGTCGCGGCCGACGAGCACCGGCGTGCCGTAACCGCCCTCCTTGAACGCGATGGCGGCGCGCAGGACGACTTCTTCCTCGCCTTCCGCGAAGATCACGCGCTTGGGATGCGCGCGGGCGCCTTCATACGCCATCGACAGCACCGAGGTGGTCGGGTTGAGGCGGGCTCTCAAGGAGTGTCGATACGCTTCGATGTCGAGGATCGGCTTGGTCGCGACGCCCGAGGCCATCGCCGCCTTGGCGACCGCGACCGGAACGACTTCCATCAGCCGCGGGTCGAACGGCGCGGGGATGATGTAGGTCGGGCCGAAGCTGTGGCTGACGCCGTATGCGGCCGCGACTTCCTCCGGCACGCGTTCGCGCGCCAACTCCGCGATGGCGTTGGCAGCGGCGATCTTCATCGCGTCGTTGATACCGGTCGCGCGGACGTCGAGCGCACCGCGGAAGATGAACGGGAAGCCGAGCACGTTGTTGACCTGATTCGGATAATCCGAGCGGCCGGTCGCGACGATCGCGTCGGGGCGCGCGGCCATCGCCAGTTCGGGGCGGATTTCGGGCTCAGGATTGGCCATCGCGAAGATGATCGGCGCGGGCGCCATGTCCTTGACCATCTCGGGCGTCAGCGAGCCCGCCGCGGAGAGCCCCAGGAACACGTCGGCCCCGACCAGCGCCTCGGTCAGCGTGCGCGTTTCTGTCACCGCCGCGTGCGCCGACTTCCACTGATCGACGCCCTCGCGGCCCTGGTAGATCACGCCCTTGCGATCGCACAGGATGACATTGTCGCCGCGCACGCCCATCGCCTTGACGAGTTCGGTGCAGGCGATCGCCGCGGCGCCGGCGCCATTGACGACGATCTTGACCTCGGACAGTTTCCGCCCGGTCAGCAGGCACGCGTTGATCAGGCCGGCCGCGGTGATGATTGCGGTGCCGTGCTGGTCGTCATGGAAGACCGGGATGTTCATCCGCTCGCGCAGGGCCTGCTCGATGATGAAGCATTCGGGCGCCTTGATGTCCTCGAGGTTGATCCCGCCGAAGGTGGGCTCCATCAGCTCGACCGCGTCGATGAAGCGGTTCACGTCCTCGGTCTTCAGCTCGATGTCGATCGCGTCGACGTCGGCGAAGCGCTTGAACAGCACCGCCTTGCCTTCCATCACCGGCTTGCTGGCGAGCGGCCCGAGATTGCCCATGCCGAGGATCGCGGTGCCGTTCGAGATGACCGCGACGAGGTTCCCCTTCGCGGTATAGTCGTAGACGGTGGCGGGATCGTCGTAGATCGCCTGCACCGGCACCGCGACGCCGGGCGAATAGGCGAGCGCGAGATCGCGCTGCGTCGCCATCGGCTTCGACGCGATGATCTCGATCTTCCCCGGACGGCCTTCCGAATGGAAGAGCAAGGCTTCGCGTTCGGAGAATTGCAGCGTTTCGTCGGACATGGGCGGGGCCTCGCGCGGTCGTTAGGTTTGGAGGACCTTCTAGGCAGGTGGTCCGCGTTCGTCACCCTGGACACTTCGCCCTATAGCGTAGCCACCACCCCGGCGAAGGCCGGGGCCCAAGTGGAAAGGCCGAAGTGACGACGGGTCGCCCTTCGTTATTGCCGTCCCCCAATTGGGCCCCGGCCTTCGCCGGGGTGGTGCCAGGAAGCGGGAACCCGTCCAATCGGATGACGAACCCGCAAACTCCCGTTAGATCGACGCCGATGTCCACCCCTCTTCCACACCCGCCCCTACCCCCATGATGACGCAGTATCTCGGCCTGAAGGCGGAGGCGCAGGATTGCTTGCTGTTCTACCGGATGGGCGATTTCTTCGAACTGTTCATGGACGATGCGCGGATCGCGGCGAGCGTGCTCGACATCGCGCTGACCGCGCGCGGCGAGCATGAGGGCAAGCCGATCCCGATGTGCGGCGTGCCCGTCCACGCGGCGACGGTGTACCTGCAACGGCTGATCAAGGCCGGGCACCGCGTCGCGATCGCCGAGCAGGTGGAAAGCCCGGCGGAGGCGAAGGCGCGCGGTGGCTCTAAGGCGCTGGTGGCGCGCGCGATCGTGCGGGTGGTGACGGCGGGGACGCTGACCGAGGAAGCGTTGCTCGACGCGCGGTCGGACAATTGGTGCGTGGCGATCGGCGAGGCTGGGGGGTCTGTCGCCATTGCCGCGGCGGACGTGTCGACCGGGCGGTTCGAGATCGTCGAGGTTGCGGGCGACGCGGTCGAGGCGGAACTCGCGCGGCTCGGCGCGGCGGAAGTGGTGGCGTCCGAGGCGAGCGCTTTCGAGGAGTCCGCTACCACGCTGCGGCCGAAGATCGACTTCGACAGCGGCGCAGGCGAGGCCCGGCTGAAGCGGGTATATGGTGTAGCGACACTCGACGGGTTCGGGCAGTTCGGCCGCGCGGGACTGGCCGCGGCGGGCGGACTGGTCGCGTATCTGGAGCATAATGCGAAGGGCACGATGCCCTTCCTCCGCCCCCCGCGGATCGGCCGCGCGGCGGAGACGATGGCGATCGACGCCGCCACTCGCGAGAGCTTGGAGCTGACCTGCACCACCGGCGGCGTGCGCAAAGGCAGCCTGCTCGACGCGGTCGACCGGACCGTCACGGGCGCCGGCGCGCGGTTGCTCGGCGCGGACCTCGGTGCGCCATTGATGGACAAGGCGGCGATCGACGCGCGGCTCGACTTGGTGCGGCTGTTCCACGACGACCAGGCGGCGCGCGAGCGGTTGCGGTCGACGTTGCGGGCTTTGCCGGACATCGGGCGGGCGCTCGGGAGGCTGGCGGCAGGACGTGGTGGTCCGCGCGACCTCGGGCAGTTGCGCGACGGACTCGATGGCGCGTGGAGCCTTGGCGAGCGGATGGACGCGATCGTCGATCCGCCGGTGCTGCTCCGGGACATCGCGCCCAGATTACGCGGACACGGCGCGCTGATCGATCTGCTCAAGCGCGCACTGGTGCCGTCGCCGCCGATCGAGGCGTCGGACGGCGGCTATATCGCGGCGGGCTATGACGCGGCGCTCGACGACCTACGCGATGCCGGCGCTGGTGGGCGGCGGGCGATTGCCGCGCTGGAGGCGGAGTTCCGCACGGCCACCGGCGTCACCGCGCTGAAGATTCGGCATAACGGCGTGCTCGGCTATCATGTCGAAGTGCCGGCGCGGGCGGCGGATCCGTTGATGAAGCCCGAGAGCGGGTTCACGCATCGGCAGACGCTGGCGGGCGTGGTGCGGTTCAATACGCCTGCGCTGCACGAGGTCGCGGCGAAGGTGTCGCAGTCCGGCGCACACGCACTCGCGGCGGAAGCGGCGCATCTCGAGGAATTGACCACGCAGGCCCTCTCCGGGCGCGATGCCATCGCCGCGACGGCGGATGCGCTCGCGCGGTTGGACGTGGCCGCCGGGCTGGCGGAGCGTGCGGCGGAAGGCGCCTGGGCGCGGCCTTCGCTGGTCGATCACGCGTGCTTCGAGATCGAGGGCGGACGGCATCCGGTGGTCGAGGCGGCTGTCGCGAAGTCGGGCGACCGGTTCGTCGCCAACGACTGTAACCTGTCGGAGGCCTCGCGACTGTGGCTCGTCACCGGCCCGAACATGGGCGGTAAATCGACCTTCCTCCGCCAGAACGCGCTGATCGCGGTCCTCGCGCAGGCCGGGTCGTACGTGCCCGCGACCAAGGCCACCCTGGGTCTGGTCGATCGCCTGTTCAGCCGCGTCGGTGCGTCGGACAATCTCGCGCGTGGCCGCTCCACCTTCATGGTCGAGATGGTCGAGACCGCGGCGATCCTTGCGCAGGCGACGCCGCGCTCGTTCGTGATCCTCGACGAGGTCGGGCGCGGTACCTCGACCTATGACGGCCTCGCGATCGCGTGGGCGGTGGTCGAGGCGATCCATGAAGACAATCGCTGCCGCTGCCTGTTCGCGACGCATTATCACGAGCTGACTCGGCTGGCGGAGCGCTGCGAGGCGCTGTCGCTACATCACGTCCGCGCGCGCGAGTGGAAGGGCGAGCTGGTGCTGCTCCACGAACTCGCCGACGGGCCGGCGGATCGGAGCTACGGGCTGGCAGTCGCGCGGCTGGCGGGGATGTCGCCGGTGACGGTTGCGCGCGCGAAAGCGGTGCTGGCGAAACTTGAGGCCGGGCGGGCCAAGACTGGCGGGCTGGCCGCCGGGCTCGACGACCTGCCGCTGTTCGCAGCCGCGGCGCAGGTCGAGGAGGTGGCGTGCGACGTGTTGCGCGAGGATCTGGCCAAGCTCGATATCGACGCGATGAGTCCGCGCGATGCGCTGGACGCGCTGTATCGGTTGAAGGCCCTCGCGAACGAGGGGTGATCCTTTCCCCGTGCCGGGCCCTTCGGCTTCGCTCACGGGAGCCTCGTTCCGGCATCCACTGTTCCGCACATCCGAAACAGGTGAGTATGCGGTACGGTGGGCCCCGGCCTCCGCCGGGGTGACGGAGTGGGAGGGGACAGGGCGCAACCGACTAAGAATGCGCGCGTCCTAGTATCTCATGATACGTCGATGCTAGGCGGCGGCCGGATTTAGCGGAGCGCGGGCCTTGGGCGGACATCATCACGGGCATTCACATGGCCACGCGCACGCGGGCCACGCCGGAGGCCACTCCCACGGCGGCCACAGCCACGCCCCCGCCTCGTTCGACCGCGCGTTCGCGATCGGGATCGGGCTCAACATCGTGTTCGTCGCGGTCGAGGCCATCGTCGGCCTGCGGATCGACTCGGTCGCGCTGCTCGCCGACGCCGGGCACAATCTATCCGACGTGCTCGGCCTCGTCGTCGCCTGGGGCGGGACGATGCTCGCGCGCACGGCACCGACCAAGCGCTTCACCTACGGGCTGAAGGGCTCGACGATCCTCGCCGCGCTGACCAACGCGCTGCTGTTGCTGGTAGCACTCGGCGCGATCGTGCTGGAGGCGTCGCAACGCTTCTCGGACCCCGCCCCGACCGCCGGCCTCACCGTATCGATGGTCGCGGGCGTCGGCATCGCGGTCAACGCGATCACCGCCTGGATGTTCGCGCGCGGGCGCAAGGGCGACGTCAACATCCGCGGCGCGTATCTCCACATGGCCGCCGACGCGCTGGTCTCGGCGGGCGTGGTGATCGCGGGTATCGTGATCTGGCGTACCGGCTTCACCTGGATCGATCCGGCGGTCAGCATCGTCATCGCCATTCTCATTTTCTGGCAGACCTGGGGCCTGCTCCGCGAGACCGTCGAGATGTCGCTGTCTGCCGTCCCCCGGGGAATCGAGTTCGATCATGTCGACGAGGCATTGTGCGGCCTGCCCGGCGTCACCGAGATCCACGATCTCCATATCTGGCCGATGAGCACCACCGAGCCCGTCCTCACCGCGCATCTGGTCATGCCGGGCGGGCATCCAGGCGATCAGTTCCTCAGCGATGCGCGGACGATGCTCCACGACACATTCGGGATCGGCCATGCGACGTTGCAGGTCGAGACGGGCAGCGGCCATGATTGCTCGATGGCGAACGCGGCGACCGTCTGAGTCTGGCGGTTTGAACTTTTCCGGTGCGGCACGGGTTACCCTGTCACGCATCAGGAGCAAAGTTCATGAAAAAGCATCTTATAGCAGCGTTGATGTCGGTCGCCGTCGCAGCGCCGGCGATGCTGCCGACCGCCGCGACCGCCCAGCGGTACGATGACCGCCGCGACAACAACGACCGTCGCGACCGTGACGACCGTCGCGGTGGCGATCGCAACTGGCGTGGCGACGACCGCAACTGGGATCCGTCGAACAGCTACCGCGACGGCAAGTACCGCGAGCGCCGCCTCGGCCGTAACGACCGGATCTATCGTGGTCGCGATGGCCGCGCCTATTGCAAGCGCAACGACGGCACGACCGGTCTGGTGATTGGTGCACTCGGCGGCGGCGCGCTGGCGAACCTGATCGGTGGCGGCACGCTCGGCACGCTGGCAGGTGCCGGTGGCGGCGCACTGCTAGGCCGCTCGGTCGACCGCGGCAACGTGAAGTGCCGCTGAGCCCTAACCGGTTCTAGAAACAACGGCGGCCGAGCGATCGGCCGCCGTTTTTGTATCTACGAAATATGCCGTTCGTGCTGAGCGAAAGGGTCTAGTAGGCGCGGGCGACCGCGAACTCGACGGCTTCGATCATCGCATCCTTGGCGTCGCCGTTCGCAAAACCGGCGATCGAGTCGATCGCGCGCTGGCCGTAATGCCGGGCTCTCGCAAAAGTATCGTCGACCGCGCGGGTCGAGCGGATCAGGCGGATTGCGTGCTGGAGGTCGGCGTCACTGTCGCGGCGACCCTCGACCGCGTCCTTCCAGAACGCGCGATCCTCGGCCGAGCCGCGCGCATAGGCCAGGATCACCGGCAGCGTCATCTTCCCCTCGCGGAAATCGTCGCCCGCGTCCTTGCCCATCGTGTCCGCATCCGAGACGTAATCGATCGCGTCGTCAACCAGCTGGAAGGCAATGCCGAGGTTGCGGCCGTACGCGTCGAGCGCGGCCTCCTCGGCCTCGGGGCGTTCCGCGACGACCGCGGAAATCCGGCAGGCGGCGGCAAACAGCGCGGCGGTCTTCGCGCCGATGATGTCGAGATACCGCTCTTCGCCGAGTTCGACGCGGCGGGCGGCGGTCAGCTGGTTGACCTCGCCCTCGGCGATCACCGCGCTGGTCGAGGACAGAATCTTCAACGCCTTGAGGCTGCCCGCCTCTACCATCAGTTCGAAACTGCGGCTGAACAGGAAATCGCCGACCAGCACGCTGGCGGGGTTGCCCCAGATGATGTTGGCGGTGCGCTTGCCACGACGCAGGTCCGAGCCGTCGACGACATCGTCGTGGAGCAAGGTCGCGGTGTGGATGAACTCGACCGCGGCGGCGAGCAGGTGATGCTGCGTCCCCGAATAGCCGATCAGCTGCGCACTCGCGAGCGTCAGCATCGGCCGCATCCGCTTGCCGCCGCCCGCGATCAGGTGACCGGCGAGTTCGGGGATCAGCGGAATCTCGGACTCCATCCGGCCGCGGATCACCGCGTTGACCTGGTCCATATCGCCCGAGACGAGCTTGACCATCGGGTCCAGCGACGGCTGGGACTCGGGATTGGGACGTACGGTTTCGAGGCGGTGGACGGTGGCGCTCATCTTTCCGAGCCTCTGCCGCCTATGCCCCGGCAAAGCAACCCTTGGTGCCCCTTGCCGTTCATCGTCCGCGCCCGCAAAAGGCGCGGCGAACCAATGAAAGGGTGCTTCGCGTGGCTGACGAACTGCTGAACGGATACCGCCAGAGCATCGACAATATCGACGCGGCGCTGATCCACATGCTCGCCGAGCGCTTCAAGGTGACGCAGGCGGTCGGCCGCCACAAGGCGACGCACGGCCTGCCGCCCGCCGATCCGGGTCGCGAGGAACGCCAGATCGCCCGGCTGCGACAGTTGGCGACCGACGCGCAACTCGATCCCGAATTCTCGGAAAAATTCCTGCGCTTCATCATCGACGAGGTGATCCGCCATCACGAGCGCCTCGCGCACGATCCGGGGTGAGGCGGGAGGCAACGACCAAAACGTGTCGAAATGCCTCGCCTTCAAACTACCGCGTCGGCGAAATTCACGCTCCACCGAAACCTACCACCCCGGCGAAGGCCGGGGCCCAATTGGGGAACGGCAATAACGAGGCGCGGCGCGCCGTTACGACCACCTTGCCAATTGGGCCCCGGCCTTCGCCGGGGTGGAGCTTCTCAAACAGGCATTTTCGGCGCCCGGACAAAGTGCGATACGGCCAAAATGCGTGACGAAAACGTCATGTCAGCTCCACGTGCCGATCATCCGGTCGGGCGCAATCGGTTGCAAATGATGTGGTTTCGCCGATCCTTGCTCGCTTTTGCCGTATTCGGGTTCGCCGCAGTCGGCTTCATGGCTTGGCTCGGCTATTTCGGTGGACCTGTGTTCGCCGACATCACGCCGTCCAAACCCCAGCGCCGCTATGCGGTCGTGTTGCTGAGTGGCGACCTCGGGTTGAAGATCGGCATGGCGCCGGAGATCGCGCGGCGGCTGGCCGCAGACGGCGTGCCGGTGGTCGCGGTTAACACGCTGACCTATCTACGCAAAACTCGGACGCCCGCGGACATCACCACACTGATCGCGCGTGCCGAACAGCGCGCGTTGCGGCTCGGCCATACCGACCGGGTCGTCCTGATCGGCCAGTCGTTCGGCGCAGACATGCTCCATGTCGGGCTGGTCGGCCTCCCTCAGCCATTGCGCGCAAAAATCGCCCGCGTCGCGCTGATCGTGCCCGAGGACAACGTCCAGTTCCGCGCCTCGCCCAGCGAAGTGTTCGATCTCTGGACGCCGACCACGCCGGCGCTGCCCACCGCGCGCCACCTCACCTGGGCCCCTCTGCTGTGCGTCCAGGGCATCGTCGAGACGAATAGTCTTTGCCCGCTGTTAACGCAGGCCAATGCAAGACGCGTCGCGCTGCCCGGTGGGCATCCGCTTCACCGCGACGCCGATGCGCTCTACGACGTGATATGGCGGTTCGTCTCCGCAGCTTGAGGATCGATTGATGGTTGCTGCACTGTTGGCGCTCGCGATGATCGCGGGAAGCCCCGCTTCCCCGTCTCCCGCCCCCGCGTCTCCCGCTCCCCGTCTCCCGCCCCCGCGTCTGCAGTCGAGGGAATCTGGCACAATCCGAAGGACAGCGTGGCCGTGAAGACGGGCGCGTGTGGCGACAAACTCTGCGGCTGGGTCGTCCGCGCCAATGACGAGGCGCAGGCCGATGCCCGCGACGGTGGCACGCCGAAACTGATCGGTACCGCCTTGCTCCGCGAGTATCGCCCCAGTGGACGCGACACATGGTCGGGGCAGATTTTCGTCCCCGACATGGGACGCACGTTTGGATCGACGCTGAAGCTGGTCGACACGAACACGATCACGGTGAAGGGCTGTCTGATCGGCGGCTTCTTCTGCAAGACACAGACGTGGCACCGCGGTTGACGCACATGACCGGTATCCGCGACTGGATCGCGCATCGTCGCGGCACGCTGATCGCGCTTGCGGTGCTGGTCGTCGCCGTGCTGGGCTTCGCCGCGATCCACAAGCTGACCGCGGAGATCCGTCTATCGGAGGTGCGCGCGGCCTTCGCGGCGCTCGGCTGGCCCGAATTGTCCGCGTCGATCGCGCTGACCGTCGTCAGCTATATCGCGCTCACCTTCTACGACACCATCGCACTGAAGGTGATCGGCCACCCCTTGCGATGGCGGACCGCGGCGGTCGCCTCGTTCACCAGCTACACGATCAGCCACAATCTCGGTCTGGCGATGCTGACCGGGGGCTCCGCGCGCTACCGCGTCTATAGCCGCGCCGGTCTCGACGAGGCGGCGGTGGCGCGGGTCGTGCTCATTGCAGGCGTAACCTTCTGGGCAGGGGTTATCGCCGTCGCCAGCCTGTCGATGGCGATCCATCCGGGGATGCTGCCGATCGTCCACTGGACGATGCCACCGCTGCTTGAGCGGACGATCGGGATCGCGATCCCGCTGGCGATGCTGGGGATCGTCCTGCGGTATCGTCATGGCGGCGCACTCAGGCTGTTCGGCTGGCGGCTGCCCTTGCCGAACTGGCGACAGGCGATCGCCCTCCTGCTGGTGTCCACCGTCGACCTCGCGGCGGCGAGCGCGGCGTTGTTCGTGCTGCTGCCAAACGCATCGCCAGACCTCTATCCAGTGCTGTTCCTCGGCTATGCCGTCGCGATCGTCGTCGCGTTGATCAGCCATGTCCCCGGCGGGCTCGGCGTGTTCGAGGCGGTGATCATCGCGACGATGCCGCAGGACAACGCCACGGTTCTCGCCGCGCTACTCGCCTACCGGATCATCTATTATGTCGCGCCGCTGATCCTGGCGGCGATGCTGATGGCGTTTCACGAGGGGCGGCAATGGCGCAATCGGGATCGGGGCAAGGGCCGCGGCACCGATCCGCTGACGATCGCACTACCGCTCGCGCCGCTGCTGCTCGGCGTGCTGGTGTTCCTGAGCGGCGCGATGCTGCTCGTGTCGGGTGCGCTGCCCGCGGCGCCCGGCCGGATGGACACGCTGGCGACGATCCTGCCGCTGCCGATCAGCGAGATGGCGCACGTCGCTGCCAGCCTTGTCGGGGTGATGCTGCTGTTCGTTGCGCTTGGCCTGTACCGGCGGCTCGACGGTGCGTTCTGGGCGGCGCGCACCCTGCTCGTCGCGGGCACGCTGCTGTCGATCGCCAAGGGCCTCGATTACGAGGAGGCGACGATCCTGCTGCTCACCGCCGTCGCGCTGCAATGGACGCGCGCGGCCTTTTATCGGCGAACGCGACTGACCGCCGAGCCGCTGTCGCCCGAATGGCTGGTCGGCGTCGGCGCGGCGATCGGGCTGTCGGTGCTGATCGGGTTCTTCGCGTACCGCCGGGTCGGCTATTCGAGCGACCTGTGGTGGCAGTTCGAGACCAATGCCAATGCGTCGCGGTTCCTGCGCACCAGTCTCGCGGTCGGGCTCCTGTTGATCGGTGCGGCGATCTGGCGGATGTTTGCGGCGGCGCCGGTGCCGGTCGTCCACGACACGCTGCCCGACGACGTGGCTCAGGCAGCACTCGCGCACGCCGACCGCACCGACGCCATGCTCGCCTTCACCGGCGACAAGCGCTTCCTGGTATCGGACAGCGGCGATGCGTTCCTGATGTACCAGGTCAAGGGCGCGAGCTGGATCGTGCTTGGTGACCCTGTCGGCCCAAGCGAGGCGTGGTCAGAACTGCTCTGGGCGATCCGCGCGCGCGCCGATGCCGCACAGGGCCGGCTGCTGCTCTACCAGATCGGCCTCAGGATCGTGCCGATCGCGATCGAGATGGGGCTGAAGCTCGTCAAATACGGCGAAGAGGCAACCGTCGAACTTGAGGGCTTCACGCTGGAGACTCCCGAGATGCGCAGCGTCCGCAAGGCGGCGCGGGTCGCGGAACGCGCGGGCGCGCAGTTCGCGGTCGTCCCCGCCGCCGAGATGCCCGCGATCATCCCCGAGTTGCAGCAGATCTCCGACTGGTGGCTGGCCGACAAGGATCATGCCGAGAAGAGCTTCAGCGTCGGCAGGTTCGAGCCGGGGTATATGGCCAAGTTCGACTGTGCGGTGGTGCGGATCGAGGGCAAGGTCGTCGCCTTCGCCAACGTCTGGGGCACGCCCAACAGGCAGGAACTGTCGGTCGACCTGATGCGCCATTCGAAGGACATGCCACAGGGCGGCATGGACTTCCTGTTCACGCGGCTGATGCTGTGGGGGCATGAGAACGGCTATCGCCATTTCTCGCTCGGGATGGCGCCGCTGTCGGGGATCGAGGCGCGTCGACTGTCGCCGACCTGGTCGAAGGTGGCGGCGTTCCTGTTCCGCCACGGCGAACGCTTCTACGGGTTTGCAGGCCTGCGCGCGTACAAGGAGAAATTCCGCCCGAACTGGACGCCGCGCTACATCGCGTCGCCGGGCGGCACGTCGCTGCTGCGGGGCCTCATCGATTTGCAGGCTTTGGTGAGCCGGTAAGGCTTGCTAGGGCTCCCCTATGAGCTTCCTAATGGCAATCGAAGGCGCCGACGGCGCGGGCAAGGCCACCGCCTCGGCGTTGGTGGTCGAGCAGCTGCGCGCCGCCGGCCGCACCGCCGAAATCATGTCGTTCCCACGCTATACCGAAACGGTCGGCGGCTGGGCACTCGGCGCGATGCTGGCGGGCACGCTGCCGCGCGGCACGTCGCCGAAAGCGGCTGCGGTGCTGTATGCGCTCGACCGGATGGAATCGCGCGAGCACCTGCTGGCGACGATGGCGGCGAACGAGGTGGTGGTGTTCGATCGCTACATCGCTTCGAACATGGCGTATCAGGCGGCACAGGTGCCTCGGCACGAGGCGGACGCGATGATGACCTGGATCGCCGACCTGGAGACGGGCTCGTTCGCGCTGCCGAAGCCGGACCTCTCGGTGTATCTCGACACGCCCGCCGACATCGCCCGCGGGCTGATCCTCAAGAAGCGCAAGCGGTCCTACACCGACGATGCATTCGATGCGTACGAGGCGGATACCGGACTGCAGGACCGGGTACGGACCAACTATGCGGCGATGGCCGAGGCGGGTTTGCTGGGGCGCTGGGCGACGGTGTCGACCGTGACGGACGGCGCGTCGCGGTTACCCGCGGAGATCGCGGCGGAGATCGTAGCGCTCCTCGCCTGACCTGCCGTCATCCTCGCCACGCCGAGCGACCCGCGCACGATCGGGCTTACCTTCCGCATTCGCCAGTGAGTATGGAGGTCGGATGACGGACCCCGCCCTCCATGCCACGATCCTGCTCGCCAAGCATCAGACCGGTCGCGTCGGTGCCGACCGGATCGCGCTGCTCCGCGCGATCCGCGACGGCGGCTCGATCACCAACGCGGCCAAGGTCGTCGGACTGAGTTACAAGGCGGCGTGGGACGCGGTGCAGGTCATGAACAACCTGTTCGACCGCCCGCTCGTGCTCCCCGCAGCGGGTGGCAAGGACGGCGGCGCGAGCCCGATCACCGAGGCGGGCGTGGCGGTGCTCGATGGCTATGCGGTCGCCGAAGCAGAGCTCGCCAGCGCGATGGCACGGATCGAGGCGAGCGTGTCAAACGGGTTGTCGTTGAAGCCTTTGCTATGGGGAATCGGGATGAAGACGAGCGCGCGCAACGTCTTGCGGGGGACTGTATCGCAGGTGACGCCGGGAACGATCGATGCCGAGGTGACGCTAGCCGTCGCCGAGGGTGTCGAGATCGTCGCGACGATCACGCGCGGCAGTGCGGAGGATCTTGGGCTGGTGCCCGGCGCAACCGCGCTGGCACTGATCAAGTCGAGCTTCGTCATCCTGGCGCGAGGCGACGAGAGCCTACGGACGTCGGCCCGCAACACGCTGGCGGGGACGGTCATCGCGCGCGAGGACGGCGCGATCTCCAGCGAAGTGACGCTCGAACTGACGCGCGGCAAGACGCTGACCGCGACGTTGACCAAGGAGAGTGCGGACGCACTTGACCTGCAGATCGGCACGCGCGCGCTGGCCTTGGTCAAGGCGAGCCATGTGATCTTGGCGGTCGAGTAACACCGCTCGCGCTACCCGATACCACCCCGGCGAAGGCCGGGGCCCAATTGGGTAACGTTGCTAACTGAGTTCGGCCTTCCGTTACTGCAACCTTTCCACTGGGGCCCCGGCCTCCGCCGGGGTGGTTCCTATCAGTCCGCGGACGTTTCTAACTTTTCCGTCACAAACCGATTCCGCATTGCAGCATAAGTAAACGGCATTACTTAGCACGCTAATGACTTCCCCCGTGCCGCCCTCGAATCCGCCTACGCGCGCACGCTACTCCCGCTCGCGAAGATGTGGCGGCAGGCAGCGGATCGTGCGCTGCGCGATATGAACGTCTCCGCGTCGACCGGCTGGGCGCTGGTCCAGGTCGGGCGGCTCGGCGACGACGTTCGCCAGACCGACCTTGCAAGTCAGCTCGACGTGACGCAGGCCTCGCTGGTTCGTTCGATCGACCAGATGACCGCGGCGGGCCTGGTCGAGCGTCGGCGCGACCCCGCCGACGCTCGCGTCAGCCGTATCCGCCTGACCGCACACGGCCGCGCACTCGTGACCACGATCGAAGCGAAATTCGCGACGTTGCGCGCGGCAATGCTCGACGACGTGTCCGACGCCGATCTCGCCACCGCGTTGCGCGTCGCGGAACGGCTCGGCGCACGCTTCATGGCGGATCGCGCGCGATGAGCCTCGCCCGGTTCGGGGGAAGGAAGCGCTTTTCTCCGTCAAATGCTTCGTCGCCGCGATCCTCGCTTATTATATCGCGTTGAGGATCGGGCTGACGCGCCCCTATTGGGCGGTGACGACGTCGTACATCGTCGCGCAGCCGCTCGCGGGCGCAGTCCTGTCGAAGGCGGTGTTCCGCGTCGCCGGCACCGTGCTCGGCGCGGTCGCCGCGGTCGTGCTGGTGCCGAACCTGGTCAACGCGCCAGAACTCCTGTCGCTCGGCCTCGCGCTGTGGCTCGGGCTGTGCCTCTACATCTCGCTGCTCGACCGGACGCCCCGCGCGTACCTGTTCCTGCTCGCGGGCTATACCGCGAGCATCATCGGGTTTCCGTCGGTGACGACGCCCGGTGCCGTGTTCACGATCGCCGCCCTACGCGTGCAGGAGATCACGATCGGCATTCTCTGCGGCAGCCTGATCCACGGCTTCGTCTTCCCGCAGACCGTGACCGCGACGCTGCTCACGCGGATCGACGCGATCCTTGCCGATGCGGAGCGCTGGTCTCGGGATTCGCTGGCGGGGGCGTCCGACGCCACGCTCGACCGCGATCGGCGACGGCTTGCACTCGACATCAACGAGCTTCACCAGCTCTCGATCCACCTTCCCTTCGATACCGCGCGGCTGCTGCCCCGCACGCGTACGCTCCGTGCGTTGCAAGCTGAGTTGTCGATGCTGCTCCCCTTGGCCAGCGCGGTCGATGACCGCATCGTCGAGCTGAAGCGCGGTGCCGACGCACCCCGTCCCGAGGCCCTCGCGCTGATCGAGGACGTCCGCGAATGGCTGCGTGACCCTCCGCCTGTAGCGGACCGAGGCTCGACCGCGGACGCACTGATCGAACGCGCCCGCGCGCTCGAGCCGCCGGCCGGTGAGACGCTGATCTGGCGCGACGCGTTGCGGCTCAGCCTGCTGGCCCGGCTCGGCGAGCTGGTCGATGCGCACCGCAACGCGCGCGACCTGCGCGACCAGATGCGCTCGCCCTCGCGCGCGCCCGTCACCCCCGCAGTCGCCCGCCTGCTCGCCCGGATCGCCAGACGACCGCTCCACCGCGACCGCGGCATCGCACTGCGCGCCGCCGCGGGCACCGTCGCGACGATCCTGCTCGGCTGCATCTTCTGGATCGGTACCGGCTGGGCCGACGGCGCCGGTGCGGTGCTGATCGCGGGCGTGTGCTGCGCGCTGTTCGGCAACAGCGACGATCCCGCGCCGGCGATCAAGGCGTTCTTCTACGGCACCATCCTCGGCCTCGTCATATCCGCGATCTACGCCTTCGCGATCCTGCCACGCGTGACCGATTTCGTGACTCTGGTCGCGGTCCTCGCGCCGCCGATGCTGATCGGCGGGATGTACCTCGCGCGCCCGACGACCCTGCTCGTAACGCTAGGCGCACTGCTCGGCGGCCTCAACACGGTCGGGCTGAACGACCGCTTTGGCACTGATTTCAACAGCTTCATCAACGGCGGCATTGCCCAGCTGGTCGGCACGTTGTTCGCGGTGGTCACGGTCGGCCTGTTCCAGACGATCGGCGCGGACACCAGCGCACGGCGGCTGATCCGTGCAGGCTGGCGCGAACTGGCGGCGCGCAGCGACTCGACGAGCCGCCCCGATGCGGCCGGCTGGATCGCACGGATGCTCGACCGGATCGGCCTGCTCGCGCCGCGGCTCGCCTTGCAGGGCGAGGATCCGGGCAAGCCGCTGCTCGACGCGCTGACCGATCTGCGCGTCGGCGTCGCGGTCGGCGAACTCAAGCAGTTGCGGCTCGACGGTACGCCTGACGAGGCCGCAACGATAACACCGGTTCTCCGCGGTATCGGCGCACATTACCGCGCCCTGCGCCCCAACGAGCCTGCGCCCCCCGAGCCCGATCTGCTCGCCGGGATCGACACCGCGATGGCGGCGATGGCCACATCCACGCCTGATCGCCACCGCACGAGCGTACTCGCGCTGACCTCGCTGCGGCGCAACCTGTTCCCGTCGGCGCCCCCTTATCTGGCACCAGCGTACGGAGTGGCCGCATGACCGGCGAAATCTCGATCGGCGGCGTCTACCTGCCGAGCATCCTGTTGCTCGCGGTCGCAGCGGTCATCCTCACCGGCATCGCCACGCGGCTGCTCGCGTTCGCCGGCGCCTATCGCGCGGTCACCTATCGACCGCTCGTCGACCTCGCCTTGTTCATCCTCATCCTCGGGCTGCTCGCCCTGCTGACCGGACCTTCCGCATGAATACCCGCCTGAAATCGCTGCTCGCCCCCCTCGGTCGTTCCGCCGTCACGCTGATCATCGTCGCGCTCGCGGTGCTGGTCGCGCTGTGGCTGTGGCAGCGCTACGAGACCGATCCGTGGACGCGCGACGGGCATATCCGTGCCGATATCGTCCGCGTGACGCCAGACGTCGCAGGGCTGGTCACGCAGGTCGCGGTGCACGACAATCAGGCGGTGAAGCCCGGCGACGTGCTGTTCGTGGTCGATCGCCCGCGTTTCCAGCTGACTCTGGCGCAGTCGGATGCCTCGATCGCAAGCGCCCGCGCGACGCTGTTGCAGGCGCGCCGTGAAGCGCAGCGCGATCTGGCGCTCGGCGATCTCGTGGCGAAGGAAACGCACGAGCAGAACGTCGCGCGCGTCGCCACCGCGTCCGCCGCACTCGCGCAGGCCCAGAGCGCCCGATCGACCGCCGCGCTCAATCTCGCCCGCACGACGGTACGAGCGACGGTGCACGGGATCGTGACCAACCTCGATCTCCACCCCGGCGACTATATCGCGACGGGCGCGCAGGCGATGGCGCTGGTCGACACCGATTCACTGCGCGTCGAGGGCTATTTCGAGGAGACCAAGCTCGGCAGCATCCACCTCGGCGACCCCGTGATCGTCCACCTGATGGGCGAACCGCAGGCGCTGCACGGCCGCGTCGACAGTATCGCCGCGGGGATCAACGACAGCGAGCGGACGAACACGACGAACCTGCTGCCGAACGTCAACCCGACCTTCAACTGGGTGCGGCTGGCGCAGCGCATTCCGGTTCGCGTGAAGCTGACCCAGGTGCCGAAGGGAACGCAGCTGATCGTCGGCCGCACGGCAACGGTGACGGTCGAGCCGCGCGTCGCGCCGGGGACGACGGCATGAAGCGCGAACCCGGCATCCGTGATTGCCTCCTGGCCCCGACCGAGTTTGTCACGCGCTTCCCCCAGACCGATGCACCACCCCGGCGGAGGCCGGGGCCCAGGTGGCAAGGCCGTCGTGACGAAGCGCAGCTGTTTGTTGGCAACGATACCCAACTGGACCCCGGCCTCCGCCGGGGAGGAAGATGTGGGGATGCAGCCCACAGCCTAAGCCGGCATGCCGTGGTTGCTTGCGGCATATCGTCCAAAGCGCCCCGGATACTGAGTGGCGCACTTTCGCTCGCCCTTGCCGCGTGCACCACCGCCGGCCCCAACTACGCCCTCCCCGACCGCGCCGCCGTCAACACCCCCTCCGCCCAGGGCCAGTTCGACAGCGGCCATGAAAAGGCGTTCGTCGACACCCCGCTCCCCGACCATTGGTGGCAACTCTACGGTGACCCCCGCCTCGATGGCTTCGTCACCGAAGCGCTTGCCGCCAACACCGACCTCCGCGCCGCCGACGCCAACCTGCGCCGCGCCGATGCGGTCGTCGCCGAAGTCGCCGCGGGCCGCACGCTGTCGACCGTGCTCGGCGGCGGCACCTCGCTCGACCGACCCTACACGACCGGCGGCAACCTTCCCGGCACGCTCGACTATAACCTCGGCATCACGCTAGCCTATCCGCTCGACCTCTCCGGCCGCATCCGCCGCGGGATCGAGGCCGCGCAAGGCGATGCCGAGGCCGTCGCCGCCGCACGCGACAACGTCCGCGTCACCGTCGCAGCCGAAACCGCGCGGAGCTATGCCGCAGCCTGCACCGCCAATTCGGTGCTCGCCGCCAACAACCGCATCCTCGCCTTACAACGCCAGACTCTCAACGTGACGCAACGCCTGCAACGCGGCGGCCGCGGGACGGCCTTCGACGTGACGCGCGCCAGAACCGCGGTAGACCAGAGCGAGGCGCTGATCCCCGCACAGGTCGCGACCCGCACCGCCGCGCTGTACCGGCTAGCCACGCTGATGGGTCGCGCGCCGGCCGACTATCCCAAGGACGTCGCCACCTGCGCAAAGCCGCCCGCACTCAATCGTCCGCTCCCGATCGGTGACGGTGCAGCGCTGATCCGCCGCCGCCCCGATATCCGCGGCGCGGAACGCACCCTCGCCGCCGCCACCGCGCGGATCGGCGTCGCGACCGCGAACCTCTATCCGCAGGTCAGCCTCGGTGGTTCGGCAGGCTTCACCGGGCCGGTGTCGTCGCTAGGCTCGACCAACGCGTTCCACCTCGGGCTCGGGCCACTGATAAGCTGGAGCTTCCCCAACCGCCCGGTCGTTCGCGCCCAGATCGCGCAGGCAGGCGCAACTGCGGACCAGGCACTCGCCCAGTTCGACTCCACCACGCTTGAGGCACTCCGCCAGACCGAGACCGCGCTCTCAGCCTATGCCCGCGAAGGGGACCGCAACGCAGCCCTCCGCCGCGCGCAGTCCAGCGCCGCGCGCGCCGCGGATCAGGCCGGCACGCTCTACCGGTTCGGCCGCACCGACTTCCTGTCGCTGTTGACCGCACAGGCGGCGCTCACCACCGCGCAGGCGAACCTCGCCGCGTCCGACGCGTTGCTGGTCGATCGCCAGGTCGATGTCTTCAAGGCGCTCGGCGGAGGGTGGCAGACGTGAGGCTCCGCAGACGCGGTCTCGCCTCGATCAACAGCGAGATCCGCGACGGCATCATGCCCGCCGCCGACACCATCGCGCGCGTCGCCAGGGATCCGGACGCGCTGCCGCATACGCCGAGCAACTACCGCATCACCGCGCTGATCATCGCGTGTGCACTGTTCATGGAACAGATGGACTCGACCGTGCTGGCCACCGCGCTGCCGACGATGGCACGCGATTTCGGCGTGCCCGCGACCAGTATGAGTTCGGCGCTGACATCGTACCTGCTGGCGCTCGCGATCTTTATCCCGGCGAGCGGTCGCCTCGCCGACCGGTTCGGCTCGCGCACCATTTTCCGCGCGGCGATCCTCATTTTCGTCGGCGGATCGATGCTGTGCGGCCAGGCGACCAGCCTGCCGTTCATGATGGTCGCCCGCTTCCTGCAAGGTCTCGGCGGCGCGATGATGATCCCGATCGGCCGCCTCGTCCTGCTCCGCAGCGTCGCCAAGGAGGACATGGTCCAGGCGATGTCGTGGTTGATCATGCCCGCGCTGATCGGCCCGATCCTCGGCCCTCCGGTTGGCGGCGCGATCGTCACCTATCTCGACTGGCGCTGGATCTTCTACCTCAACGTGCCGATCGGCCTGCTCGGCGTGGTGCTGGTGACGCGCTTCATCGGCGAGGTGCGCGAGGACAAACCAGCGCGGTTCGACGTCCCCGGCTTCATCCTGTCGGGCATATCGCTCGGCTGCCTGCTGTTCGGGTTCGAGATGACCAGCAGGACAGGCGAATTGCCGCGCGCGATGGTGCTCATCGCGGTCGGACTGATTGCCGGCGTCGCCTACATCCGCCACGCGAAACACCGCAGCGACCCGATCCTCGACTTGTCGCTGATGCGGATCCCCACCTTCCGCCTGTCGGTGATCGGCGGATCGCTGACCCGCATCACGCAAGGCGCGCAGCCGTTCCTGCTGCCGATGATGCTCCAATTGGGCTTCGGGATGACCGCAGCGGCGAGCGGCGCGATCACGATCGCCGGCGCGATCGGCTCGCTGGGAATGAAGGGGCTCGCCCCGCGCGTGCTCCGTCGCTTCGGGTTCCGCAACAGCCTGATCGTCGGTGGCCTCTGCGCAAGCTCGGGCTACGCGGTCGCCGGCCTCTTCCGCCCCGACTGGCCGATCCCCGCGATCTTTGCGGTATTGTTGGTGTCAGGCTTCGTCATGTCCTTCCAGTTTTCGGCATATAACACGATCGCGTATGACGAGATCCCGTCGTCGCGGATGAGCAGCGCGACCAGCTTCTACGCGACGTTCCAGCAACTGATGCTGTCGCTCGGCATCTGCGTCGGTGCAGCGTCGCTGCATGTCGGGATGCTGGGAACGGGCGCGACCCGGCCGGCGCTGACGGACTTCACGCTGGCGTTCCTGGTGGTGACCGCGGTGTCGGCGTCGGCAACGATCTGGAACCGGCGGTTCGCAGTGGACGCGGGGGCGGAGTTGAGCGGGCATAAGGCCCTCCCCGCATCCTGACGCCTACTTCGTCATCCTGACGAAAGTCAGGACCCAGGGTAACGAGCGGCGCCCTGAGTGGCTCTGGGTCCTGACTTTCGTCAGGATGACGAAGTGCGGGGTTAGCCGCTATGCGCCGGCAGCGATGGTCGAGACAGCACCGACACATGCTCGCCCGGCTCGACGAACATCCCGTGCGACAAGGCCCACCGCCCCGCCTTTTCGCTCGCGGTCAGCATCGTCAGGAACGGACTGAGCAACAACCCGAGCGTGACCGGGGCCAGCCACGCCGCGGTGATCGGCGCGAACGGCGTCACCAGCAGTAACGCCACCCCGACCCCGACATGCCAGCGATACCGCGGCATAACGTCCGCCAGCGACAACTCATGCGCATCGCGGTTCTGCGGCGCCCAGCCCGACTTCCGCCCCATCAATATCCCGGCGAGGTCCATCGTCTGCGTCAACGCGATCACCGGCGCGGACAACATCGAGAACGGCACGTCGACCAGCACCGACCGCACGATCCCGCGCCGCCCGCCAAACCCCGCGCGACGCTCGGCATTCGAGAATGCCCAGATCACGCTCAACAGTTTCGGCCCAAACAGCAGCAGCAGCGTCACGAACAGCACCTGCAACGAGGTCTGCGCCTCGACGATATTACGCTCGCCGAGCAGCGCCTGGACGACGCTGGTGGCAATCATGAGCAGCCACACCGGCGAAGTGATGAACGCCGACGCGCCCATCAGCAGTTGCAGCCGGCTGACCCAGTGGAACCCAGACGAGGTCAGCAAGCTCAGATGCTGAATATTCCCCTGCGCCCAGCGTCGGTCGCGCACCGCCGCGTCGATCAAGGTCGGCGGATATTCCTCGAACGTTTCCTCGGTCATCAGCATGTGCACCCGCCAGCCGCGCCGCCGCAGCAACGCCGCCTCGACCATGTCGTGGCTCATGATGACGCCGCCGAACGGCGCTCGGCCGGGCAGGTCGGGCAAGCCGCAACTCGCCGCGAACGCCTCGATCCGGATCATCGCGTTGTGGCCCCAGAAGGTCGCCTCCGAGCCCGACCACCAGACGAGCCCTGCGGTCGAGATCGGGCCATATAACCGGCTGGCGAACTGCATCCAGCGCTGGAAGAACGTGACGCCGTTGATCACCGCAGGCACGGTCTGGAGCAGTGCCACCGCGGGCCGCCGTTCGAGCACCTGCGCCATGCCGATGATCGTGTTGCCGCCCATCAGGCTGTCCGCGTCGAGCATCAGCATATAGCGGTAACCGCCGCCGAACCGCCGGATCCACTCCGCCACGTTGCCCGGCTTGCGGCCCACGTTCACGGTCCGGCGGCGGTAATAGAGCGCGCAGTCGAGCGTCGGCGCGAGCCTCTGCCACGCCGCGACCTCGGCCGCCTCCGCCGCTTCGCCCGAGTCGCTCAGGATGAAGATGTCGAACCGGTCGGCGACACCGCCAGCCGCGATCGCGCGCGCCATCCAGGCGATCCGCTCGAACACGGCGTCGATGTCTTCGTTATGAACCGGCATCAGGATCGCGGTGCGCCCCTCGAGCGGTTCGGACTGGCGCGGTGTCGGCACGAAGCCCGGATGGCCGCCGGTCATCAACAGCACAAAGCCGATCGCCGCGTTCATGAAGCCGAACGCGATCCACGCGAACAGCGGAAAGAACAACGCCAGCAATACCGCGTCCCACAGGCTCAGCCCGTCGGCGAGCAGCGATTCCTGCACCGCGGACGATGCCGCGGTCGCCAACAGACCGGTCATCAAAATCAGGATGATCCGGCGCGCGAGCATATCGTCGTTCGAAACGACCATGCCCGGCCCCGGCTCGGGCGCGGACCAGGGCGGCGGCGGCCCGTCGAAACGCTGCGGGAGCATCTCGATCGGTGACTCGCCCGGCATCATGGCGGGAAGGTCGGACATCAGAAGATCGGCGTCAGCACGGTTTCGCTGAGCGCGCGACCACCGCGCGTGAGAAACAGCCTGACGTCGGCCGGGCCCTGTGCATCGGGCGCGATGTCGGCGGTCACGCGCCAGCGGTTCTTCTGGCCGACCACCGGATACGCCGCGTTGGCGAGCACCTTGCCGCGGACAACGTCGATCTTGGCGGTCACGCCGCTCTGCCGGTCGAGCCCGGCGAGACCGTCGCCGATGAAATCGACCACGAGCTTTCGCGCGCCCTTGACCGGTTCCGCGCCGGGTCGGCCGGCGACGCCCTGCCAGCAATCGACGACATGCGCGGTCGCGGCGACCGCAGTCGGGTCGCTCGATCTCCACGACAGCGAGTAATCGAACTGCAGCCGCTGCCCGGCCTTGGCAGGCGCGGCCGGCGTCCAAAACGAGACGACATTATCCACCGTCTCGCTGTTGGTCGGGAACGCATAGAGCATCACCGCACCCTTGCCCCAATCGCCCTGCGGCTGAACCCATAAGTTCGGCCGGCGATCGTAGAACGCCCCGTCGTCCTGATAATGATCGAAATTGCGGTCGCGCTGGATCAGACCGAAGCCCTTGGGCGCCTGATCCGCAAAGCTGTCGAGCGTATCGTGCGGCGGATTGTTGAGCGGTCGCCAGATGCGCTCGCCCGCGCCGGTGAGCAACGCGAGGCCGTCGGAGTCGTGGATCTCGGGCCGCCAATCGACCGCGGCGGCGCGGTTGCCTTCGCCGTACCAGAACATGCTGGTCGCGGGCGCGACGCCGAGCCGCTCGATGTCGCGGCGGATGTTCAGTACGGATGAAACCTGCTGTTCGACGCCCGCGCCCGCGACATGCCGCGACTGGAACCGGTACGCCCCCGTGACGCTGGCTCCATCCATCAGCGCGTAGATCGTGTACGCGTCGGCGCCGGTCCGCTCGATCCAGAATTCGGTGAAGTCGGGAAATTCCTCGCGACCCGGCAGCCCCGTGTTGATCGCGAGCCCACGCGCGGACAGGCCATATTGATCCTGCGCGCCGGCGGTGCGGAAATAGGATGCGCCCTGGAACGCCATCCAGTCGCTGGTCCCGCCCGGCGCCATCGCGCGGAACCCGGCGATGCCGAGCGCGGCGGCATGCCCCTCTTCGGCCTCGAACAGGTCACGCGAAAACTCGATGCGGCGCGCCTGCCCGCCCTCGACGACGTTGATCGCGACCGGCATCGGCGCATAGCGACCGAGCGGGAACAGCCGGATGCCGCCGGCGAGCGTCTTGTCCGCGCGAAAGCGGATGCTGCCGACCTTGTCGTAATCGATCGCGGCGGCGGCAGCGACCTTGGCGGGGGCTTGGTACGGCTTCGTTGCAAGCATTGCGGCGCGTTGCTGAAGCGTTTCCCACGAAAACGGCTCCGCCTTGCCGGGCGCTGCGCGCATCGCTGCGGCGGCCTGTGGCAGGACACCCAACAGACCCAGCGCGGTCATTACTTCGCGTCGACCGATCATGCAGAGCGCTCCCTCGTCATCATGCTGCAATGCGGTAGCATAAGGACATCGGGCGCGCGCGTCGACAGGTCCCGCCCCCGGCGCGGCCTATCGCGCCACGCGTCGCCAGCGAGCGCTGACCTTAACCCGGTCGTGGATGTGGTGGCCGACGATCACCAGCATCGCGCCACCACTCGCGCAGAGGAAGCCGATCGTGGCGAGCAGGAATGCGAGTACGCTGGTCGATGGCTTGAGACCGGCCAACGTGTGGATTGCGATGGCGGCGAGCGCGAGCGACAGGAAGCCGCTCGCGCGGAGGCTGAGGTCGGTGCGAAGGCGGCGGGCGTCGGTCATGCGACGCTTCAGCTATCGCTCGCCGCATAAGCGTTCGAGATCGATTTTGCGGGGGAGCCATAGTGTTCGCGTAGTGCGCAACCCCGTCATCCCGGCGAAAGCCGGGACCTCTCGCGGCAGGGGCGACCTATGGCAGGGAGACCCCAGCTTTCGCTGGGGTGACGGTTGGATTGGGTAGCGTGACGGCTGGTTGCGCGGAATAAAGAGCAGACCGCCCGTTTCCTTGTTATCCCGCGAAGGCGGGAGCCCAGTCTGGATCCCCGCCTTCGCGGGGAAACAAGCTTTCTGCCTATGAACTTGTTCAGGCGTCGACGAGGAGCCGGTATCCAATCCCCAGTTCGTTCGCGATGACCGTGCCGACGCCCCCCGTCCCCTCCAGCTTCTGCCGCAGGTTGCGCACCACGATCCGCAGATATTCGATCCGGCGATCGTGATCGGTCGGCCATGCCGCCTCCAATATCCGCTGGTGCGTCACGACCCGCCCAGGATGCGCCGCCAGCGCCGACAACACATCGAACTCCTTGCGCGTCAGATGCGCTTCCTCGTTCCCGCGGCGGACGAGCCGGTGTTCGAAATCGATCTCCACCCCATGCGCGCGCAACACCGTCGGCCGAGCCGTCGCCTCGCCGCGACCTCGCAACGCGACCCGCAACCGTGCGAGCAACTCCTCGGTATCGAACGGCTTGGTCACATAATCCTCGGCCCCCAGATCGAGCGCCGCCACCTTCTGGTCGGTCGCCTCGCGCGCGGAGACGACGAGGATGATCGGATCGCCGAGCTTCTTCAGCAACGGTACCAGCTCCAACCCATCGCGATCGGGCAATCCCAGGTCGAGCAGCACCGCGGTCAACGGCCGGCTCGCCGCGATGCGCAAAGCCTCGCGCGCGTCGACCGCCTCCTCGACGCCGTACCCCGCGCGTTCCAGCGTGTTCTTCAGCAACCGCCGGATATGCAGTTCGTCGTCGACGATCAGGACCGTCTGCACGCTCATAGATTCGCTCCATCGGTTTCGCGGACGAGCAGGGCCACCGGGAAGCACAGGCTGAACTGCGCGCCCGTCAGGTCTTCGCGGTTGCTGGCTTCGACGCTCATCCCCATCGCTTCGGCGAACGCCTTCACGATCGCAAGCCCGAGCCCCGTCCCGCCAATCGCGCGATCGGAGCCTTCGAGGCGGCGGAACGTCTCGAACACCTCCTTCTCGCGGCCGGGCGGCAGGCCCGGCCCCTGGTCGATCACGGACAGCCGGAGCAGCCCGAAACGGTGTTCCGCACGCACCACGATCGGCGTCCCCGGATCCGCATACCGGCCGGCATTGTCGAGCAGGTTGAGCAGGCAATGGTGGAGCAACTGCGGATCGACGCGGACGAGCGGCAGGTTCGGCGCGACGTCCAGCTCGATCGCATGGCCTTCGAGCACGCGCTTCGTGTCGTGCACCGCGCCCGCCACCGCGTCGGTGAGGTCGGTCGGTTCGAGCCGCAACCGCAGCGCCCCCGCCTCGACCCGCGCCATGTCGAGCAGATTGCCGACGAAGCGGTTGAGCCGCGCCGCCTCGGTCTCGATCGTGTCGATCAGCTCAGGCGTGACGCCACGGTGGAGTTCCCCGCCGCCGCCATCACCGACGTCAGTGGCGTGCGCAGATCGTGGCTGACCGACGACAGCAACGCCTGCCGCAGCCGATCGCGTTCACGCACCGCGTCGACATCGCGCATCTCGACCTCCAGCCGCGCGCGTTCGAGCACCAGCGACGCCTGGTCGACCAGGCTCATCAGCAACGGCAGCTGGTCCGATCGCACGGGATCGCCCCCCGCCTCACGCGCGAGCCCTAGCACCGCCAGCGTTCGTTCGCCCGACCGCAACGGCTGGAAAAACCACTCCGACGCAGCCAGCGTGCTCGACCCGCGCCCCGCCGGCGCGCCACTGTCATAGGCCCATTGCGCGGCCGCCATCTCCATCGTCTCGAGCCGGTAATCCGCGCCGTTCGCGGCCTGCACCGCAAGGCCGGTATCCTCCGCGACGAGGATCACCGCGCGGACGCCGAACAACCGCCCGATTTCCTCGCAGATTGCACGCGCCAGTGCGACCGGCTCGTTGAGCGAGGTCAGTTGGCGCAGGAACCCCGCGAGCGCGGCGTTGGTGCGGGCGCTCGCGGCCGCGATATCGGCCTGAGCGCGAACCCGCGACGTGAGCTGGCTCGTCACGAACGCGATGCCGAGCAGGACGAGGATCGAGATGACGTTCTCGGGATTGTTGATCGTCAGCGTACCGGTCGGCGGCAGGAAAAAGAAATTATATGCGATCGACGAGGCGATGCCGGCGAACAGCCCGGTGCGCAGCCCGAACAGGCTCGCCGCGGCCATCACCGGGAGCAAATACAGCAGCGCGACATTGCCGAGGTTGAGGATGTGGAACAGTGCGCTCGCCACGCCGGTAACGCCCGCGACCATCGCCGTCGTCCAGGCATAGCCTGCCTTGCTGCCCCAATCGCCGGTGCGTTTTCTCCCGGTCGGCGCCGCAGTGCCCGCCTCCATCGGCAGGACGTGGACGGCGATGCCCGGCGTCTCGCGGACCATCTGGTCGACGACCGAACCGTGGCGGAGTTCGAACCAGCGCGAGCGGCTCGACTTGCCGACCACGAGCTGCGTCGCGCGGGCCTCGGTGGTGAAGGTTTTCAAGCCGTCGACCACCGACGTCGCGGGGACGGTAGCGACGTCGCCGCCAAGCTGCGTCGCTAGGTTGAAGACGGCGGCAAGTTGGCGGTGCTCGGCCTCGCCGAAAGTCTGCGCGCGCGGCGTCTCGATATACACCGCGGTCCAGGGCGCATGCATCGCGTCGGCGATCCGCTTGGTCGCGCGGACGAGGCCGAGCGCGCCGGGGAGTTCGCTGATCGCGACGACGATCCGCTCGCCGCCCGCCCAGGTGCCGCCGACGCCTAATGCGCGGACGTGTTCGAGCATCTGCGCATCGACGGCCTGGGCTGCTCGACGGAGCGCGAGTTCACGTAAGGCCGACAGGTTCGACTTGGAGAAGAAGTGCGAAAGGGCGCGGGTGGCCTCTTGCGGGAGATAGACCTTGCCCGCCTTCAACCGCTCGATCAGTTCGTCGGGCGGGATGTCGACGACTTCGATCTCGGCAGCCTCGACGATGCTGTCGGGGACGGTCTCGCGGACGCGGACGCGCGTGAACGAGGCGACGACGTCGTTGAGGCTCTCGATGTGCTGGATGTTGATCGTCGAATAGACGTCGATGCCCGCGGCGAGCAGTTCCTCGACGTCCTGGTAGCGTTTCGGGTGGCGGCTGCCGGGGGCGTTGGTGTGGGCGAGTTCGTCGACGAGGACCAGCGTCGGCGCGCGTTCGAGGATCGCGTCGAGGTCCATCTCGTCGAGCGTGCGGCCCTCGTACGGGATCGCTTTGCGCGGGACGATCTCGTGGCCCCGCGTGAGCGCTTCGGTTTCGACGCGACCGTGCGTTTCGACCACGCCGATGACGACGTCGACACCGGCGCGGCGGCGCTCAGCGCCTTCGGAAAGCATCTCGTAGGTTTTTCCGACACCAGGGCCGCGCCGAGGAAGATCTTCAGACGGCCGCGACCCTCCTGCGACGCCTGTCGCAGAAGGGCCTCGGGGGATGGTCGCGTGTCGTCGTTCAACGTGCGCCCGTTGCGTCCAGCGCGCGGTTGAGGGCGAAGACGTTGACGCGCGGCTCGCCGAGAATGCCGAGCAGCGGGCCCTCGACATTGGCGGTTACCAGCGCGCGGACCCTGTCGGCAGGAAGGCCGCGGGTACGGGCGACGCGGGCGACCTGGGCATAGGCCGAGGCTGGCGACAGGTCGGGGTCGAGGCCCGAACCCGAGGCGGTGGCGAGATCGGCGGGGAGTGGCCCGGTCACGCCTTCCGCGCGACGCTTGGCAACGTCGGCCTTGGTGCGGTCGACGAGCGCCTGGCTAGTGGGGCCATAGTTCGAGCCCGACGAGGCGAGGCCATCATAGCCCTTGCCGGCCGCCGACGGCCGCGTCTGGAAATAACGGCCGGTGGTAAAGGCCTGGCCGACGACGGCCGAGCCGATCGCCTTGCCGTTGGCCATGACGAGGCTGCCGTTTGCTTGGGCGGGGAAAATGGCCTGTCCGATCCCGGTCATCGCGAGGGGATAGACGATCCCAAGCAGCAGCGCGAACAGGATCGTCATGACGAACGCCGGGCGGAGGGCGGAGGTGAAATCGGAGGTCATTGCATGCTTCCTTCTGCCGTCACCCCAGCGAACGCTGGGGTATCGTGCCGCGCACGGCGCGCTTCGGGAGGGAGACCCCAGCTTTCGCTGGGGTGGCGGGGTTGGGTTGGGTCGGGGTGTCAGGCCCGGAACGCGTTGCACCTTGCGCCCGCCCACTCGGCACCACCCCGGCGAAGGCCGGGGTCCAATTGGGTGACGTCGCCAACTCGAGTTGCGCTTCGTTACCTCGGCCTTTCCAATTGGGCCCCGGCCTTCGCCGGGGTGGTGGCTCGTGGTGAGACAGCGCGCGAGCGCACGACGGACTGATGTTGACCATCATGCCAGCCCCAGCACGCCGACCAGAAGGTCGATCAGCTTGATCCCGACGAACGGCGCGATGAGGCCCCCCAGGCCATACACCGCCAGGTTGCGCGCGAGCAGCGGCCCCGCGGCCATCGGCTTGTACGCCACGCCTTTCAACGCAAGCGGTACCAGCATCGGGATGATGATCGCGTTGAAGATGATCGCCGACAGGATCGCGCTTTCGGGCGAACCCAGCCGCATCACGTTGAGCACCCCGAGCCCCGGATAGAGCGCGACGAACATCGCCGGGATGATCGCGAAATACTTCGCGACATCGTTCGCCACCGAGAAGGTCGTCAGCGCACCGCGGGTCATCAGCAGTTGCTTGCCGAGACCGACGATCTCGATCAGCTTGGTGGGGTCGCTGTCGAGGTCGACCATGTTGCCCGCCTCGCGCGCGGCCTGCGTGCCGGTGTTCATCGCCACGCCGACGTCCGCCTGCGCCAGAGCCGGCGCGTCGTTGGTGCCGTCGCCGCACATCGCGACGAGCCGTCCGCCCTGCTGTTCCTTGCGGATCAGGTCGAGCTTGTCCTCGGGCGTCGCCTGCGCGAGGAAATCATCGACCCCCGCTTCGGCGGCGATCGCGGCGGCGGTGAGCGGGTTGTCACCGGTGATCATCACCGTGCGGATGCCCATTGCGCGCAGCTCGCCGAACCGCTCGCGGATGCCGGCTTTCACGACGTCCTTGAGGAAGATCGCGCCGAGCAACCGGCCATCGCGGGCCACCGCCAGCGGGGTACCGCCGGCGCGGGCGATTTCGTCGGTGATGCGGCGCAGTTCGGTGGCTGCGGCGGTTGCCCCTGCCCCCGGATTGGCCTTCAGGATCGAGTCGACGGCCCCCTTCTGGATCAGCGAACCACCGACGATCACGCCCGAGATTCGAGTCTGCGCGGTGAACGGAATGACCTCCGCGTCACCCGGCAGTTCGCTGGTCGTCACACCAAACTTGTCGCGCGCCAGCACCAAGATCGAGCGGCCCTCGGGCGTCTCGTCGGCGAGACTGGCGAGCAATGCCGCCTCGGCCAGCTCCTCGTCACGCGTGCCACCGACCGAGCGGAACTCGCTCGCCTGACGATCGCCTATCGTGATCGTACCAGTCTTGTCGAGCAGCAACACGTCGATATCGCCCGCCGCTTCCACCGCACGCCCCGACTTCGCCAGCACGTTGAACCGCACCAGCCGGTCCATCCCCGCAATCCCGATCGCCGACAGCAACGCGGCGATCGTGGTGGGGATCAGCGTGATCAGCAGCGCCGCGAGGATCGCGACCGGCACACGGCCGCCCGCATAGCTGGCGAAACCGGGGATCGTGCCGACCGCGATCAGGAAGATGATCGTCAGGCCGACGAGCAGCAACGTCAGCGCGATCTCGTTCGGCGTCTTCTGCCGCTCGGCGCCCTCGACGAGTGCGATCATGCGGTCGAGAAAGCCTTCGCCGGGGTTGGCGGTGACCTTCACGCGAATCTCGTCGGAGATGACGCGCGTGCCCGCGGTCACCGCCGAGCGGTCCCCGCCCGCCTCGCGGATCACCGGCGCGCTCTCGCCGGTGATCGCGGCTTCGTTGACCGAGGCGACGCCCCAGACGACTTCGCCGTCCGCCGGGATCAGGTCGCCCATCGTGACGAGGACGATGTCGCCTGCGCGGAGCATGCTGGCGGGGACGGATTCGACCTGGTCGCCCTTCATGCGGCGCGCGGTCAGTTCGGCCTTGGTCGCGCGCAACGACGCGGCCTGCGCCTTGCCGCGGCCTTCGGCCAGCGCTTCGGCGAAGGTGCCGAACAGCACGGTCAGCCACAGCCAGATCACCAGCTGGATCTTGAAGCCGACCGACAGCCCGTCGCCGCCGACGTTGACGAGGATCGTCAACAGCGTGGCGACGACCGCGGTGACGAACATCACCGGGTTGCGGATCAACTGCCGCGGATCGAGTTTCCGGAAAGCGTCGCCGATCGCCGGAATGATCAAGTCGGCCGTGAACAGCGACTTGGTAGGGGTGCGTGCCATTTTGGCTTGTCCCGTCAGAAGGTTTTGCCGCTGATCATCGCGAGATGATCGGCGATGGGACCGAGCGCGAGGCTCGGCAGGAAGGTCAGGCCACCGACGATCAGGATGATCCCGACCAGCAGGCCGACCCACAGCGCACCCGTCGTCGGGAACGAGCCTGCGCTTTCGGGCGTGTACTTCTTCGCAGCGAGACCACCGGCGATGGCGAGCATCGGCACGATGATGAAGAAGCGCCCAAGCCACATCGCGACGCCCAGCAAGCCGTTGTAATAGGGCGTGTTGGCGGTAAGCCCGGCAAAGGCCGACCCGTTGTTCCCGACGGCGCTGGTGAACGCGTAGAGGATCTCGCTGAACCCGTGCGGCCCCTTGTTGAGCGGCCCCGCCAGCCCGTCGGGCAGCACAGCGCTGAGCGCGGTGAAGCCGAGGATGACGAGCGGCAGGATGGCGATCGCCAGCACCGCCAGTTTCACTTCGCGCGCCTCGATCTTCTTGCCGACATATTCGGGCGTGCGGCCGACCATCAGGCCTGCGACGAACACAGCCAGGATGGCGAACAACAGGAAGCCGTAGATGCCTGCACCGACACCGCCGATGACGACTTCGCCGAGTTGCATGTTGAGCAGCGGGATCATGCCGCCGAGTGCCGTGAAGCTGTCGTGCATCGCGTTGACCGCGCCGCACGATGCGGCGGTGGTGACCACCGAGAACAGGGCGGACGCGGCGATCCCGAAGCGGACCTCCTTGCCTTCCATGTTGCCGCCCGCGACGCCGATCTGGTGGAGGATCGGGTTGCCCGCGGCTTCCTGGGCATAGGTGATCGTGACGCCGGCGAGGAACAGCACGAGCATCGCCGAGAGGATCGCCCAGCCCTGCCTGGTGTTGCCGACGGCCTTGCCGAAGGTCCAGGTCAGCCCGAAGCCGATGACGAAGATCGACAGCATCTGCACGAGGTTGACGAGCGCGGTCGGGTTCTCGAATGGATGCGCCGAGTTCGCGTTGAAGAAGCCGCCACCATTGGTGCCGAGCATCTTGATCGCTTCCTGGCTCGCCACGGGGCCGAGCGTCAGCGTCTGCTTGAGCCCTTCGAGCGTCGTGATGTCGACGGTGCCGGCAAGCGTCTGCGGCACGCCGCTGGCGATGTAGAAGATCGTCACGACGACGCAGATCGGCAGCAGCACGTACAGCGTGACGCGCGTCATGTCGGCCCAGAAATTGCCGATCGTCGCACTCGATCGCCGCGCGAACCCGCGGAACAGCGCGAATGCCAGCGCGATGCCCGTTGCCGCCGACAGGAAGTTGTGGATCGTCAGCCCGAACATCTGGCTGAAGTTCGACATGGTCGATTCACCGGCATAGCTTTGCCAGTTGGTGTTCGCGGTGAAGCTGATCGCGGTATTGAACGCGAGGTGGGGGCTGAGCCCTGGGAGCCCCTGCGGATTACCCGGCAACACGCCCTGCAGACGCAGCACCGCGTAGGTCAGCGCCATCAGCACGGCATTGAAAACGATCATGTGCAGGGCATAGCGGCGCCAGCCCTGCTCCGCCTTCGGATCAATGCCGCTGAGCTTGTAGAAGCCGGTCTCGACGGGGCCGAGGACCGCGTGGATCGGCGTGCGGCGGCCTTCGTACAAGGCGAACAGCCACAGGCCGACGGGTTTGGTCAACGCCAGCAGGATGCCAACGAAGCCCAGGATGAGGATCCATCCTTCGAATGTCATGAGGGCGCGCTCCTAAAAGCGTTCGGGACGGATGAGCACCGCCACGAGGTAAAACAGCAGCCCGAGCGCGACGATCGCGGCGAGCCAGAGGTCGAGGGTCATGATGATGTCCTCACGGGGCTCAGGCGTTGTCGCACAGGCGGACATAGGCGAGCGTCGCCGCCACCAGTCCGATCATGATCGCGATCCAGAGTAGGTCCTGCATAGCTCGGGTCCTTTCAGAACGCGGCGGTGAGCGAGGCAACCACGGTGCCGTCGGCGATCGATCCGGTGCCGTCCTGTCCGCGGGAGAAGCTCGGCTGGAGATACGCTGCACTGCGACGCGTGATGTCGGTGTCGATGTAGCTCACATTCAGCGTCAGATTTTTATACGTAGTGTCCGCACCCAGCGACCAATCCCAGTAGCTGCCGGTCGGCGCCGCGCTGGTGGCATTCGGGCCGAGCCCGTCATTGCCCCAGCTATGGCCGATATGCGCCTTGGCGGTGATCGGCGTACCGGGAAGCGCGAACGCACCGTCGCCGGTGAGGTAGAGGTTGTCCTCCTTGTCGCCGGCGTCGGTGTAGACGCCCGCGGCGGCATCGGCGCCGGTGCGATACCATTTGCCGAGTGCCTGCTGCTTCGGTGCGTAGAAGGCGCTCGCGGTCAGCGTCGCCGGACCAGTCGTACCGCTGAGCTTCACATAGGGTTCGGCATAATCGGTCTTCGACGCGCCGCCCGGATACATGTACCAGGTCAGGCCGACGTCGAGCGTCGCGTTGTCCGCGAGCTTGTGCTTGTAGCCGCCGATCAGGTCGAGCTCCATATTCGAGCCGCCGAACGTGCCCCAGCCCGACAGGTTCGAGCCCCAGGCGCCGACATAGACGCCGCTCTGGTGCGCGATCGTCAGCCCGCCCTGGATCGCGCCGTCCTTGTCCGACTGCGACACGCCGCGCAGGCGGTAGTCGGTCGCGAGTGTGACCGAACCAATGACGGTGACGGGCGAAGGCGGCGCGGTATCCTGTGCGAATGCGGGCGTGGCGAGACCGGCGAGAAGTCCGGCGGCGGCGGTGAAACGAAGAATGTGCATTGCGGTCCCCATGCGCGTGCCGCCGGAAGGATGGCGGTTCGCGAGGACTGGCAATTAGGCTCCGGCGACGTAGCAATTCGAGATCGATTGCCGGGGCGGCGCATATGTTTCGCGTAGTATTGTCGAATTATCGCGCGGTGCGGCGAAGGATCAGCCAGCCGGCGACGCCCGACAGGATCGAGCCCGCGAACACGCCGATCTTGACCGAATCCAGCGCGTGCGGCGCGTCCGCGAACGCAAGCCCGCCGATGAACAGGCTCATCGTAAACCCGATCCCGCACAGCACCGCCATGCCGTAGACCTGCGCCCAGGTCGCGTTCCGGGGCGCCTCGGCCAGCCGGACCATCACGAGCCCGCGGATCGTCGCGAAGATGCCGATCTGCTTGCCGAGGAACAGCCCGAGCATGATCCCGACCGGCAACGGCGAAATCACGTCCGCCGCCACCATCCCGCCGAACGCGATGCCCGCATTGGCGAACCCGAACGCCGGCACGATCAGGAAACTCGACCAGGGCTGGAGCGCGTGTTCGAGGCGTTTGAGCGGCGGCTGCCCCTCCCCGTCCGCAGCGGAATTGTCAGCGCGATCGCCACGCCGGCGAGCGTCGCATGGACGCCCGACAGCAGGACGCCGTACCAGATGCCGAGACCGATCAGCAGATACGGCGCCAGCGACCGCACCCCCGACAGGTTCAGGACGACCAGCACGCAGAGCCCCACGCCTGCGCCAAGCAACGGCAACAGCGCGATATGGCCGGTGTAGAACAGCGCGATGACGAGGATCGCGAGCAGGTCGTCGATCACCGCGATCGCGGTCAGCAGCACCTTCAACGAGGTCGGCACGCGCGATCCAAGCAAGGCCAGGATGCCCAGCGCGAACGCGATATCGGTCGCAGCCGGGATCGCCCAACCGCGCAGGCTGGCGGGCGTACCGATATTGACGAGCAGATAGAGGCACGCCGGCACCACCATGCCTGCGAGCGCCGCCGCACCGGGCAGGATGCGCTCCCCCAGGTCGAGAGGTGCCCCGAGACGAACTCGCTCTTCACCTCTAACCCGATCAGCAGGAAGAATAGCGCCATCGCGCCGTCGTCGATCCAGTGATGCACACTCATTCCGGCGACCGCGTGGTCCAGCGTCGCGAAATAGGCCGCCGCGAGCGGCGAGTTGGCGACGAGCAGCGCCGCGATCGTCGCCGCGAGCAGCACGATGGCCCCCGCCGCCTCGCCGGCAAAAACCGCCGGATTGCGGTCACAGCCCTTCGCCGCCAACCCATTGCGCGTTGGACAGGCGGCGCGCGAGATCCCAGCTCTGGACGCGGATGTCAGGCACCGCGACGACTTCCCACAGCCCGCCGCGGGTCATCGGTCCGATGCAGTGGATGCGGTCGTCGGGCGTGCCGTCAGCGCGGATCGCGCGAGACTGCGCATCGACGTCGACGCCGAGCCTGAGCGGATCGGGCCGGATCGCACCGGCCGCAAGCAGGTGCTTCACGAGCGGCTCCTCCGAGCGGAGCAGGTCACCCTGCGGCCCGGTGCAGTTCACGATCCGTGCCGCGCGCGTGACGACCGGGTCGGTCTCGCCCCGTGGCCGCCACGTCAGCTTTGCCTGCGTCCCGTCGGCGTCGGCGGACACGATCTTACCCGCCGCGAAACTCAGCCGCCCGGTCGCGACGAGCGCCTCGACCCGGCCCGCAACGGCAGGCGCCAGGCGATGGCGGTGAACGTCCCAATACGGGCGTAGATGGCGAAGAAAGCGTCCGCGCACGTCCTGCGACGCCGCTGCCCACAGCATCTGCGTGACCGGACGAAGCTCGTCGACGGCGCAGCGCCAGCCTTCCTGCTCAGCACGTGCACGAACATGGCGGACGAGGTCGGTCAGCCCGCCCTGGGGTTTGTCCGAGGCACCGCGGTGCGCCGGCGCGCCATCGACATGACGCCGCGGCGACAACCCGCGACGCGACATCGCCAGGATGCGTCCCGCGAATCCCTGCGCATCGAGCAGCAGCGCCGCATCGATCGCGGTCAGCCCGGTTCCAACCAACACCACCGTATCATCCGGATCCAAACCTTCGGCGAGATTGGCCGCCCACGGATCCGCGCAATACACTCCCGCGGGCAACGCGTCCGGCTTCAACCCGGGCGGCGTGTGCGGCGGCAGGTTTCCCAGCGCGAGCACCGCGGTATCGGCGGCAATCTTGCGTCCGTCCGCCATCGTCAGCGTCACCCCGTCGCCTTCGACCGGCTCGATCGCGCAGACCTCGCCCTCGACATGCACCAGCCGGCCCTCCGATTCCGCGATCGCCGCATCGAGCAGTTCGCGCAGATATGCGCCATAGGTGGTGCGCGGGACGAAGGTCTTGCGGTCGCCCTTGCCGTGCGCTTCGAGCCAACGGACGAAGTGATCGGGATCGTCGGGCAGCGCGCTCATGTTGCCAGCGCGGACGTTGAGCAGATGATCCGGGTGCGCTGCGCTGTAAGCCACGCCGCGCGCGAGCTGCCGGTCCCGGCGCTCGACCAGCGTCACGCGGGGGCCGTCATGCCGCATCAGATTGACCGCGAACAACGCGCCGGAGAACCCGCCGCCGACCACCACGACATGATCCTCGGGCCCCGCAATCCGTGCCATCGTCGTACGCTCGTCCATCTGTTCGCTCACCCGTTCTGCCGCGGGAAGCCATGCCCGATCGGAGCCGGCTAGCCCAGCCCCTGCTCTAATCCTCCCCCGCCAGGGGGAGGTGTCGCCTAAGGTGACGGAGGGGGAGGATACGGAACCTGTATGGTCGCTTACCTCCCCTCCGTCTGGCAAGTGCCAGCCACCTCCCCCTGGCGGGGGAGGATCGAGATCGGGAGCTTACGGCCGGAACGCGCCGATGCCGGCGATCGCCATCTTCGGCTGCGCGGTCGCGACGGTGGTGAAGCCGAGCATCAGGTACCGCGCCGATCGCGCCTTCGCGAATGTGATGCGCTGTGTCGCCCGCGCATAGGCGATGTTGCCGAACTCGCCCTCGCCCGCCGGCGTCCAGGACTTGCCGTCCTCGCTCGTCTCGACGCGGTAGCGCCCCGGCGGGCCGGCATCGGGCAACGCCTGACGGGTCGGCGTCAGGCTGAACCCGGCGACCTGCTCCGCCTTGCCCATGTCGATCATCAGCATCACCACACTCGTCGGCGTCGGCGCAGGCGTCGTCCAGACGGTCGCGAGATCGTCGTCGAGCACCGCCTCCGCACCGGGCAATCCGGGCTTGACCACGCCCGCCAGCGATGTCTCGCCCGCGAAATCCGGCTTGCCCGCCTTCATCGCCAGACTGTGCTGGATCGCGCTGACGATCGTCCACCCGGTCTTCGCAATGATCTTGTTGCCCGTCGCCTGCGATGCCGCGATCGCGACTGGGGCAACGCTCAGGAACAGCGACAGCTCGGTGATCGCAGGGCATGCCGGCGCCTCGACGATGCGCAGCCGCACGCGTCGCGCGGTTACCGGCTCGGGCAGGCGGATGATCCGCTGCGCGCCGATGCACTCGTGCATCGCAACCTCGCGCCACGCGCCCTTGGCATCCGCCACGTCGATCGCGAACTTCGTCACGCGCACGCCGAGGTCGAGCGCCTCGCGGATCCGGATGAGGTCGAACCGGCGCCCCGGCGGCAGGTCGAGCACTAGCGACGGCGTCTTCACCGCATCGGGCGTGCTCCAATAGTTGTCACGATTGCCGTCGAGCACGTTGGCCGGCGCGAACCGGCTCCCGCGCGATGGACCGCTCGCCACCGCGCCCTTCGCCAGATCGGTCTTGAAGCTGCCACGCAACGCATCACCGAACGACTTCAACGACGCGAGATCGGGCTCGGCGATCAGTCCGCGGCGATCGGGTGGCAGGTTGAGCATCATGTTGGTGCCGCGCCCGACCGACTCGTCGTGGAACTGCATCAGCCGCTGCGGCGACTTCACCTGCAGATCCTCGTCGGCATGATAGAACCAGCCCGGACGAGATCGATGTGTTCGTCTCCGCCGGCCACCAGAGCGGCGCGCCGCGCACGCCCGAATTACCCTCGCTCTGCACATACGGATGGTTCGGCATCGTCGGCCAGCACGGATCGCCCGCGCGCCCGTCCTCGTTGCCGACCCAGCGGATATCCGCGCCGAGCGGATCGAAGGTGCACGCCATCGGCTGCAATTTATGGACCAGCGCGATGATCGACGGCCAGTTATAATATTTCGGCGCATCGATCTTCCGCGCCTCGCGCGCGCCGCCATAATAGCCGTCGCCGCCGTTCGCGCCGTCGAACCACACCTCGAACAATTCGCCGTAATTCGTACAAAGATCGGTCAGCTGCGCACGGAAATACTCGACGTACGCGGGGGTGCCATAGTCGGCGCGGTTGCGATCCCAGGGCGACAGATACAGGCCGTAGGAAATCCCGCCGCGCCGGCACGCATCGCCCAGTTCGCGGACGATGTCGCCCTTGCCGCCCTTGTACGGGCTGTTGCGGATGCAGTGCTCGGTGAGCCTGGTCGGCCAGAGGCAAAAGCCGTCATGATGCTTGGCGGTCAGGACGAGCCCGGTCAGCCCGGCGCTTTTCGCCGCCGCGACGATTTGATCCGGGTCGAACGCGGTCGGGTCGAACAGCTTGGGGTCTTCGTCGCCATAGCCCCATTCCTTGTCGGTCCAGGTGTTCAGCGTGAAGTGGACGAAGCCGTAGCGCTCGCGTTTGTGCCAAGCGAGCTGGCGGACGCTGGGCGTCGCGCCCCACGGGGCGGGTGCACCGACCGGGCCGGCGGCGTTCACGCGGCCTGCCGCGGCGGTAGCGAGCGTACCGGCGATCAACGCGCGGCGGTTCAAGTCGAAGGTCATCGCGAAACTCCGGTGGTTGCTGGCGGCCGATCGGCAGTCGCGCGGCCAAAATCACGGTTGGGCGTGTCGCCCATTTCGAACACGAGCCGCCCGCCGCGGACGATGTCGGCATGCGCGATCCAGCTCTTCGTCCAGGGCTTGCCGTTCCACGTCACCGACTGAACGTAAGGCCGGTCCGCCGCATTGCCGCGCGCCTCGACGACCAAGGTCTTGCCGCTCCCAACGCGCATCTCCGCCCGATCGAACAGCGGCGAGCCGAGCACATAGTTCGCGCTCACCGGATCGACCGGATACAGCCCGAGCGCGCTCAGCACGAACCACGCGCTCATCTGCCCGCAATCGTCGTTGCCGATGATGCCGTCGGGATCGTCCTTGTACATCTCGGTCAGCAGCCGCCGGACCATCGCCTGCGTCTTCCACGCCGCGCCGCAATACGTATACATATAGGCGACGTGGTGGCTCGGCTCGTTGCCGTGCGCATATTGCCCGACCAGCCCGCTGATGTCGGGCGGCGCGTCCTTCGGCAGGATCGACGGCGCGTTGAACAAGCCATCGAGCTTGGCCTCGAACTGCGCATCGCCGCCCATCGCCGCGATCAGGCCGTAGACGTCGTGCTGGTTGAGGAACGTCGCCTGCCAGCCATTGCTCTCGGTATAATCGCGCCATTTGCTCGAATGGCCGAGCGCGATTGGATCGTATGGCGTCGTCCAGGTCCCGTTAGCGAGCTTGGGCCGCGCGAACCCGATCGATGCATCGAACACGTTGCGCCAATTCCCGCTCCGCTTGCGCAACCGCGCGGCATCCGCACTCGCGCCCGCCGCATCGGCCAGATGCGCAGACGCGTAATCGTCATATGCATATTCGAGCGTGCGCGAGACGGACTCGAACACCGTGTCCGCGGGAATATAGCCCATCGTGTCGTACGGCTTGATCCCGAGGCTGTTGTCCATCGTAGGCATCGCGAAATCGAACGACCGGCGGCGCACGTTCGGCCACGCGGCGGCATAGTTCGCGGGCACGCCTTTCGCGCGCGCCTCCGCCATCACCGACACCGAATGCCAGCCGATCATGCAGCCCGTCTCGACACCCTGCAAAGGCCAGACCGGCGGGCCGTACGGGCTCTGCTGCGTCTGCCGGATCAGGTCGCCGACGAGCTCCGCGGTACGCTCGGGCTCGATCAGCGTGAGCAGCGGATGCAGCGCGCGGTACGTGTCCCACATCGAATAGGTGCTGTACGCGCGGTCCTTGCCGGTCACCGTATGCACCTGCCGGTCGAGCCCGACATAACGCCCGTCGACATCGGAGAAGAGCGTCGGCGCAAGCTGCGCATGGTACAGCGCGCTCGCCATGATCGTACGTTGCGCGGGTGTGCCGCCCTCGACGCTGACCGCGGCGAGCGCAGGCGCCCAGCGCTTGGACGCATCAGCACGGTAGCGATCGAAATCCCAATGCCGCGCCTCGGCCGCAAGGTTCGCGCGTGCGCCCGCGACGTCGACCGCGGAGATGCCGGTGCGGATCACGATCGGCGCCGCACCCGCGTCGTCATAGTGCAACACGGCCTTGACGCGCTTGCCCGCGACGCCCTTCGCACCCGCTGGCTGCGCGACGTCGCCATCGCCGTAGAACACGATCCGGTCGGGCGTGCGCGAAACCTGCATCGCGAAATGGATCCGCCGCCCCTTCGCCCAGCGGAACACGCGCCGGCTGCCAGTCAGCATGCCGGTCTCGTCGATGTTCAGCGAGGCGTCGTCGATCAGCACGCCCTGGTCGGACTTGTCGAGGATCAGGTGCGACAGGTTGACGAGGATATGCCCCGCGCCCGCCGGAAAAACGTGGCGCTGGATGCCGGTCCGCTCGGTCGCGGTCAGTTCCGCGCGGACGCCCGACTCCAGCGTCACGCGGTAATAGCCAGGCTCCGCATGCTCGGCCGAGAACCGCTGGCGATACCCGGCGTCAGGATCGGCAAGCGTGCCCGGCGTAAGCTGCACCTTTCCCCGCGCGGGCACCACCAGCACGTCGAGCATGTCGCCGATCCCGGTGCCCGAAAGGTGCGTATGGCTGAACCCCATGATCGACGTGTCGGTGCGGTGATACCCCGAGCACGCATCCCAGCGCTCGACATCGGTATCCGGGCTGAGCTGCACCATGCCGAAGGGCAACGTCGCACCCGGATAGGTGTGGCCGTGACCACCGGTTCCGACGAACAGATCGGACGCCGTGGTGGTGCGCGGCGTAGCGGCAAACGTTCCGCGCGCGGTCAGCGCAAGCGCGCCACTACCGGCAAGAAGCATACGGCGGGAGATCATGCGCGGACTCCGAGAAGGGCGGAATTTTTGGCGGCGATGTCGACGATCATTTCGCCGAACAATCCGTTGGCCCAGGCGAACCAGGCGCGGGTAAATTTCGCGCCGTCGTCTTGGTTGAAAGATTCGTGCATGAACCCGGTACCGCCATGCGTCGATTTGAGCGCGGCGAGCGACCGCGCGACGGTCGCGTCATCGCCCGTCTCGAGCGCGTTCAGCGCGTGCATCACGATCGACATCGGCCAGATCTCGCGCAAGCCCGTATGCGGACTGCCGATCCCCTCCGCCGCCTTGCCGGTGAAGAAATACGCGTTGTCCTTACTCCACGCGCGCGCCGCGGTGCGCCGCCAGAGCGGATCGTCGGCCTTCACCGCCCCCAGATACGCCAGCCCCGACAGGCTCGGCACGTTAGCGTCGTCCATGAAGATCGCGTTGCCATAGCCATCGACCTCATACGCCCAGACCGGCTGGCCATCCGGCCCCTTGGTCATGCCATGCAGCCGCAACGCCGCCTCGACCTCGTCGGCCAGCGCGCTCGCATCCGCTGCCAGCACCGCATCGGGCCGGGCGCGCGTCGCGAGTTCCGCCAACTGGCGCAGCGCGCGGACCGCGAAGATGTTCGACGGGATCAGGAACGGGAGCACGCACGCATCGTCCGACGGCCGGAACCCGCAATGGATCAGCCCGACCGGGCGCGACGGCGGACCATAGCCGTCGAGCGCCATGCTTTCCCCGACGATCGGCGACGACCGGCGGAAGCGATACGGCCCCGGCCCGTCCTTGCGCTGCTGCTCGCGAAACGTCCGGATCGACGCGCGCGCGCCATCCGCCCACAGCGCGTCGAACGGCGCGGTATCGCCGGTCGCCTGCCAATAGGCGTGCGCAATCCACATCGGGTAGCAGAGCGAATCCACCTCCCACTTCCGCTCGCCGACGCCCGGCTTCATCACCGTGTCGTCGCCCAGCGACCAGCTCAGATTGGTCTTCGCCGAGGGGTCGTGCATGAACGCGTTGGCGTACGGATCGATCAGGATGCACCGCGCCTGCCGCGCGATCAGCCCGCGGAACAACGTCCGCAACGCCGGATCGCGCTTGGCCAGCGGGAGGTACGGATGGACCTGTGCCGAGCTGTCGCGCAGCCACATGCAATCGATGTCGCCGGTGATGACAAACGCATCGGGCTTGCCGTCGACCGCGCCCATGAACACCGTCGTGTCGAGCGTGTTCGGATAGCAATTGCCGAACATCCAGGCGAGTTCGGGATCGGCGATCTTTGCCGAAACGCGCGCGATCTCCGCCTCGACCGCGCGGCTGGTGTAGCGACGATCGTCAAGCTTCGGGCGCTTGCTGACGAACGACGGTGCGGCCGCCCGCAGCGGTCGCGCAAGCCCCAGTGCCGCAGCACCGGCAATCAGCATGCGCCGGTCTATCATCCTGGGGTCGATCATTTCGGCAAATCCTGCGTTCCCGTCACGGTGAAGACGGTATCGACACCCGGTCCGTCGCCGGGCTGGCCGCCACCGATATGCAGCCGGTATTCGCCCGGTACGACGCGACGCGTTCCCGCCGCATCGATGCTGCTCATGCCGCGAGGATCGATCGTAAATGCCACGCGTGCCGTCTGGCCCGGCTTCACTGTCTGGCGCCTGAACCCGACGAGCTGGCGCTGGAGGACGGGATCGTTGAAGCGCGGCTTTACCGCCGGCTCGGGCGGCACGAGATACGCCTGCACCACCTCGTCGCCCGCAACCTTGCCGGCATTGCGCACCGGTACTTCGATCGTGACGCTCTCGCCTGCCGCGATCGTGGTGCGCGCGAGTTTCGGCGCGGCATAAGCGAACTGCGTATAGCTCAGCCCATGCCCGAAGCCCCAGAGCGGCGTGCCCGTGAAGTATCGATAGGTCCGCTCACGCATGTTGTAGTCGATGAACGCCGGGAGATCGCGCGTCTTCGCGTAGAACGTCACCGGCAGTCGCCCGCCCGGATTGCTCTTGCCAACCAGCGTATCGGCGATCGCCTGCCCGCCAGCCTGCCCCGGATACCAGCCGACCAAGATCGCGTCGGCATGCGCCTTCGCCCACGTCATCGCAATCGCGCTGCCCGTCATCAGCACGACGACCAGCGGCTTGCCGGTCGCCTTGGCCGCTTCGAGCAAGCGCACCTGCGCCGCCGGAAGCCCGATATCGGTCCGATCGCCGCCCGAGAACCCGGCCACCTCGATCTGCAAGGCTTCGCCCTCGACCGCGGGCGACAGTCCGACGAACGCGACGATCGCATCGGCATCCTTCGCCGCGGCAACCGCCTCCGCAACCTGCGCATCGGCCGGCGCGGTCCAGGTCAGCCGCAGCCCCTGGTCCTCACCGCTATGCGCAAGCTCGACGCGGATCGCATGGGAGCCAGCCGCCAGCGTCACAGCCGCCTCGACGTTCTTGCCGCTGCCGTCGTCGTCGGCGATCGGCTTGCCGTCGATCCATAACCGCGCAGGATCATGCCCCTTGCAGTCGAAACAGCGCGGCACGTCGAGTCGGAACACATACTCGCCCGCCGCCGGCGCGGTGATCGTGCCGGTCCAGCGCACCGAGAACGCGGCCGGATCAATCTTCGGCGCGGGCGCGGTGCGGTCCCAGTCGAAGTCGATCAGCCGGTCGGCGCGCACCACCGACGTACCGGTGAAATCGCTTGCCCGGAAATATTCGCCACGCAAGGACAGCGCGGTATCGGGTACCGGCACGGGCACGCCCTCGGCGATGCTCGACCCCTGCGCATACCGCACGCCCGCAAACGATGTGCGCAGCGCCGCCAGCGGCGTGATCGGCGCCGCGGCCGTACCGTGGTAATTCGCCTCGAGCACGTCGACGCTGTCGGCATTCGGCCCGATCACTGCGATCTTCGCCGACGGTTTCAGCGGCAACACGCCGTTGTTCTGGACCAGCACCATCGCCTTCCGCGCCGCCTCCAGGGCCAGCGCGCGATGCGCAGGCGTGTCGAACTCGGTCGGCTTGATCCTGTCCCACGGGCTCGTCGTTCCGAACGCCCCACCGAGCATCCGCCGCACCGCGAACGTCCGCGTCAGGCTCGCGTCGAGCGTCGCCTCGGGCACCAGCCCCCGCCGCACCGCATCGCCAAGCGCCGCGTAGGTCTTCCCGCAGTTGAAATCCATGCCAGCGGAAATCGCCGCCGCCGATCCGCTCGCAGTATCGGGCCGATAATAATGGTAGTTCGAGATATTCCCGACCGCATCGCAGTCGGACACGATCAGCCCCTTGAAGCCCCATTGCTTCCGCACGGTCTCGGTCAGCAACGGCTCCGACGCACACACCGGCACGCCGTGGATCGCGTTGTACGCGCACATCGTCGACAGCGCCTTGCCCTCGGTCAGCGCAAGCCGGAACGCCGGGAGGAACGTCGCCTCGCGGTCGTGCGGCGAGATATCGACATCGAACCCGTCGCGCCCCGCCTCGGGGCCGCTATGCGCGGCGAGATGCTTCGGCGTGGCGATGACCTTCGGGTGCGCGAGGTCGGGCCCCTGCAGCCCGCCGATGAACGCGACGCCGAGCCTGCCCGTCAGATACGGGTCCTCGCCATAGGTCTCCTGCCCACGACCCCAGCGCGGATCGCGGAAGATGTTGATGTTAGGCGACCAGATCGTCAGCCCTTGATAGCGTTCGCGGTCGCCCGCCGGCAGCGCATTGGACTTCGCGCGCGCCTCGGTCGACACGACATCGCCAACGCGCCTGAGCAGCGCCTCGTCCCACGTCGCGGCCAGCCCGATAGCCTGCGGAAACACCGTCGCGACGCCGTTGCGCGCAAGCCCGTGCAGCCCCTCGTTCCAGTAATCATACGCCGGCAAGTTCAGCCGCGGGATCGCCGGCGCGACGCTCTGCAGCTGCGCCGCCTTCTCGTCGAGCGTCATGCTCTTCACAGCCGGATCGACGGTCTGCGCAAGCGCCGACGACGCGAGCAACAGGCCCGGCACGAAGGCGAGCCGGGCAAACCTGGCCCAGAGGCGCCCCCTCCCCCATCCGTCATCCTGGGCTCGACCCAGGATCCAGAGCCAAGGGTGGTGACGTCCGTAACTCTGGATCCCAGCGTTCGCTGGGATGACGAGGCGGTAGTGGCATGGTTGCGCATCACGACTTCACCGCCGCGATGCCCGCGAGCGTGCGGATCGACAGCGCACGCTTCAGCGCCGCAGCCGACGCCTTCGAAGCAACAGTCACCGTAACACTCTCCCCCGGCAACAGATCGAACGCATTGTCCGATGGCGCCGCCTCGACCTTCCCAAAATCGAGCCACACTGCGCGCGCCAGCTTGGTGGCAGTCAGCGTCAGGCGATCGCCCTCCCAGGTCGCGGTCAGTCCCGGATCGGGCAGCGTCATCGTCTTGGGCGCGGCCGACACCAGCACGCGCGACGTTACGCGGTCACCCACAAGCAACTCCGCCACCGCGATCGTCCGCGCCGGATCGCCGCCCGCGAACAGCGTCGCATCCGACAAAGTGGCAACCGCCGTTGCGGACAGAGGCGCCAATGTCGCAGCCTCCTCGCGCGTCGCGACGACCTTGCCGTCGACGTCGAGCGTCCGCACGCGCCACTTCGCCTCGGTCGGCACCGTCGCGTCTGAGATCAGGCTGACCTTGGTCAACCCGTCCTTGCGCTCGGCGGCGATCGCCAGCGGCGCGTAGAAATGCCGCGCGCGGAATTGCAGCGCCTTCCAGCGGCCGTAATAATCGATGCTCGCCCATGACGCGCCCGGCCAGACGTCGTTGATCTGCCAGAACAGCGACCCCATCGTCACCGGCCGACACGCGCGGTGGTGCAGCGCGGCGAGTTCGATACCCTCGGCCTGCATCACCTGGCTGAGATACACGAACTCGGCGAAGTCGCGCGGCTCGCGGTATTTCTCGCGAATGTAGAACAGCAGCCGGTCGTTACCCTCGCCCTTGAGGAACTTCTGGTGCGCCTTCATCACCGGCGAGGTCGGCGAGAAGTCGGCGTCGGTCGCGAACGTCCGGATCGTCTTCATCTCGGGCATCGATTGCAGCCCGTATTCGGACATGAATCGCGGGCAGCTGTCGAGATACGCCTCGACCGGTTTCTTGCCGCCCCACACGTCCCAGTAATGCCGGTCGCCATCGCCATCGATGTCGGGCTTGTCCTCGTAATTGTTGCTCGGCGAACCCGGCCAATAGACCGCGTCGGGATCGCGGCGTTCGGCGGCATCGCGCAGCACGCGGTCGAAAATCACCGCCATGCCGACGCCGATCCGCTCCTGCTCGTCCGCGCCGACCGCCTTCTTGAAGGCGATCCGATCGGACCAGTTCGCCCAGCCGCTGAGCACTTCGTTATTGCCCGACCACAGCACGATCGAGGGATGCGCCTGGAGCCGGTCGACCTGTTCCTCGGCCTCGATGCGGACGGTCTCGCGGAAATCGCGGTCGGGGGGCGTGACGGCGCCGCCGAACATGAAGTCCTGCCACACCATCAAGCCCATCTGGTCGGCGAGGTCGTAGAAGGCGTCGTCGAGATAATAGCCGCCGCCCCATACGCGGATCATGTTCATGTTGGCATCGCGCGCGCCCGCCATGACGGTCCGGATCTGGCTCTCGGGCACGCGCGCGGGAAACATGTCGAACGGGATCAGGTTCGCGCCCTTGGCGAACACCGGGATGCCGTTGACGACGAACGCGAACCCCCGCCCCTGCGCGTCCTTGTCGCGACGCAGTTCGACGGTGCGCAGGCCGGTGCGGCGCTGCGCGGTGTCGATCGTCGTGGTTCCGTCGGTCAGCGTCGCCTTCACGGTATAGAGCGGTTGCGCGCCGTAGCCCGCCGGGAACCAGCGTTGCGGATTGGCGACGCTCACAGGCACCGCAACGTGGCTCGCGCCCGCCGCGATGGTCACGGTCCGCGCTGCCTGCGTCACGCGACCGTCCGGCCCCGTGACCGCGATCTGCACGGTAACCGGCCGCTCTTGGCCAGCCACCACGTCGAGTTCCGCGGACAGCCGCGCTTCGGACTTGGTCAGCCCTTCCTGCGTAACCCGAAACGCCTCGATCCGCGCGTCGTCCCAAGCCTCGATCCGCGCCGGACGCCAGATCCCCTGCGTGACGATCCGGGGACCCCAATCCCAGCCATATTGATACTTCGGCTTGCGGATATAGGGCGAGGTCTGCTTGCCCATCGGCTCGTCGCCATAGATTGAATCATATTCGCCGGGCAGCGGGTTCTTCGCCTTCAGCACCATCGGCTGCAATGTGCGGATCGGCGAGCGGAACGTGACGAGCAGCTCGTTCGCGCCCGGCTTCAGCACCGCCTTGACCGGCACGCGCCAGCGCCGATGCGCATTGTCCGCCGCCAGCAGCTTGGTCCCGTTCAGCCGCACCTCGGCGAAGGTGTCGAGCCCGTCGAACACCAGGTCGATATGATCGCGCGCCAGCAGTTCGGGCGTCGCACGCACGACGGTGTGATATTGCCAGTCGGTCAGACCCACCCACTGGATCTTCGCCTCGTTCAGGCCCTTGTACGGATCGGGGACGATCTTCGCGGCCATCAGGTCGGTCTGCGCGCTGCCCGGCACGGTCGCGCGGAGCCAGCGTCCGGCCTTAGGGTGCGCCTTGGCCGCAGCGGTATCGGCCGGATCGATCCGCATCGACCAGCCCTTGTCGAGCACGACGCTCGTGCGTGGTGCCGCCCAGGCGGGCGTCGCAACGATCGCGGCGAGCAGCAGAACAGCCGTGCGCCGCATCACTTCTTCTCCGACAGCTGCATCGATTCGACCGCGTAGAACGGCGACTCCATCGACGCCGTAAACAACAGGCAGATATCCGCATCGCCCTTTCCTTCGGGCAGCGTGCCGCGGAAGGTCATACGGTTCGGGCTCGTCGCCGGGTTCGGCAGCGGGAAGGTCGCCGCGATCGTGCCCGTGCAGCCGCCGGTGCGCACCACGAGCTCGCCGTACGTCGTCACCGCATAATGCCGCCGCAACGCCTTCTCGTCATGCGCCAGCCCGTAATGCCGCGGCAACCGCGCGACATCCACGGTGAAGCTCCGCGCCACATCCAGCGGTGCGGCGGGGTACATCGTGCACGTGTCGAAGATGTTGACGTTGAATACCGGCGTATTGGCCGTCGCCTCCGACGTCAGCGGCACGCGCAGCCCGATCGCGCCATCAGGGCAGGCGACCAGCTCCGAACTCGACCGCCGCAGCAGCGCGACCCGGCTCGTCTCGAACAGACGCGGTTCCGCGGTCGAACGGCCGTCGCTGGTGAAGGCCGCCGCGCGGACAGTGGTCCCCGGCCTGAGCGACAACGGCGTGGCATAGGCCTTCGATCGCGCGGTCGGCACCTTGCCGTCGAGCGTGTAGCGGATCGTGCCGTAGCCCGTCTGCGTCGCCAGCGTCACCGGCACCTTGCCGCGGCGCAGCGCATCGCCGCGCGTGCCGGGAATCGCGAAGTCGACCGCGAATGCGCTGTCCGCCGCGGCGATACCAGCGCGGGCATAACGCCCCATCTGCGGCTCGAGACGCGCCACGAAGTCGTCGAAATTACGCGCGGACTTCGGCGACCAGGTCCGCTCGGCGAGCGCCGACAGCCGCGGGAAGGTCGCGTGCTGCAACTGCTCGGGCGTGACCAGATATTCGCTGAACGCGTTGATCTGCGCGCCCAGCACATGCTTCGCCTTGTCAGGTGCGAGCCCCGCGGGCTCGGGTTCGTACGCATAGAGCCTCGCGAGCGGGACGATCGCATCGCCGTTCGAGATGCGCCCCGGCGGCTCGTCGCTGCGATTGCTCTGCAAGCTGTCGAGATACAGGATCGGCGCGGGGCTCAGCACGACGTCATGCCCCTGGTTCGCCGCGTCGATGGCCCCCTTCTCGCCGCGCCACGACATCACCGACGCCGATGGCGGCAAGCCACCCTCGAGGATCTCGTCCCAGCCGATCAGACGACGGCCGTGCTTTGCCAAATACTCGCCGAGCTGGTCGATCATCCAGCTCTGCATCTGCATCTCGGTCTTCAGCCCGAGCGCCTTCATCTTGGCCTGCACAGCGGGCGAGCGCTCCCACTGGTCCTTGACCGCCTCGTCGCCGCCGAGATGGATGAACTGCGACGGGAACACCTCCATCAGCTCGTCGAGCACGTGCTTGATGAAGGTCATGCTGCGATCCTCCGGGCTGAACAGCCACGGGTTCACGCCCCAGTCGTGACCGACCGCGGGCCGATCGCCGAGCACGCCGACTTCAGCCGGATACGACGCCACCGCCGCCTGCGCATGGCCGGGCAAGTCGATCTCGGGCATGATCGTGATCGCGCGCTTCTGCGCATACGCGACCAACGCCTTCAGCTCGGCCTGCGTGTAGAACCCGCCGACCTTCTCGCCCGGCGCACCACCCGCAGACGGCGGCGTCCGCCACGCGCCGATCCGGGTCAGGTCGGGATAGCGCTTGATCTCGACGCGCCAGCCCTGATCATCGGTCAGGTGGAGATGCAGCACGTTCATCTTCTGCGCGGCGAGCTGATCGACCATGCTGTACAGGGTCGCCATCGGCACGAAATGCCGCGCCGGATCGATCATCAGTCCGCGCCACTTGAAGCGCGGCGCATCGCGGATCGTCATCGCCGCGAGCGTCACGGGCTTGCCGACCGCCGCATCGGGGCTGAGCAACTGCGCCAGCGTCATCGCGCCGTGGACGAGGCCCGCATCGCCGCTCGCCGCGATCGTCACGCCCTTCGCATCGACAGTCAGCGTGTAGGCCTCGTCACCCGCCACGCTCGCATCGCGCACGAAGCGGATCGGCCCCGTGCCGGCGTCGCTTGCAAGCGAGAGCCCGCGCACGACCTTGACCTGCTGGGCGAGCAGCTTGGCGGCGGTCTTTGCGCCTGTGTCGCCAGCGACGATCCCCGCACCCTCGCCGATGGTCAGCGTGCCGGCGTGAGGCTCGATCGAGGCGGGCATCGGGATCAGCTTCGGCCCTTCGGCCACCGCCGCGGTCGAGGACATCAGCAGCGCGAGCACCAGAGGGCGGAAACGGATCATTTAGGGTCCTTCGGCAATTGCGCTGGATCGGGTGGATAGACGGCAGAGCCGGCCTTGAACGGTTCGTAGTCGCGGACGACGCCGCCTGCGCGCGCGCCCTCCGCGGTGAGGATATCGACGGTCACCGTGACGGGCGTAAGACGACCAGTCCAGGCCGCGGACACCGTCGCGGTGCCGCCCGGCGCGATGACCGGAAGCGCCTGTTCGCCCTCGCCGAGCACGACGCGATCGCCGCCGATCGCGCGCCAGTGCAGTCGCGCACCGACCAGCGGATAGGACGGCAATGCAGCCTTCGCAGCGCCCATCACGGTCGCGGTGAAGCCGGTCGGCGTCTCGCCCGCCATCGTCAGGTCGACCTTCGCGGAGACGTCGCGGTTGGCGGCTTCCCACGCGAAATAGCTCGGGCGGCGCTGGCGATCGGCATCGACTAGGCCGTGATCGACATAGCCATCGGCCATGCCGGCGAAGAGGTTCTTGTTCGAGCGATAGTCCGCATAGCTCCAGAAGATCGCACCGCCGACCCAGGGCCGCGTCGCGAACGCCGCGAGCTGGTCCTTCAGGTTTTCGGTACGCGCGACGTCTGCGCTCGCGGAGTCGTGCGAGAACGGCCCGGGCCAGCCGAATTCGGAGATCACCAGCATCCGGTCGGGATACGCCTTGTCGAACGCGTCGAGCCACGGTCCGACTTTGTCCGCACCGCCGCTCCAGGTCCCGAAATAGGCGTTGGCCATCACGAAGTCCGCCTCGACCAGGGCGGGTACGCGTACGGCACGCTCCGCGATCTGCGAATCCGCGAACGTCACGAACCGGCCCGGATCGATCGCGTTGATATGCGCCTTCATCGCGCGCACGAACGCGAGGCCCTGCGGCGTCGCGGCCTCGCTCTCGTTCATCACGCTCCACGCGAGCACGCTCGGATGATTGCCGCTCTCGGCGATCATCTCGGCCATCATCGCCTTGGCGCGCACGAGGAGGCGCGGATCACCCAGCTGCGCCGCGGTCATCTGCCAGATCGGGATTTCGGGGATCAGCAGCATCCCCGCGCGGTCGGCGGCATCGAACACGCTCTGCGGCTGCGGGTAATGCACCGGCCGCGTCAGCGTCACATGCAGCGCGGCGAGATCGCGCATGTCGTGCAGGATCGTCCCGCGCGTTTCCGCGGCACCCTCCCACGGCGAATCCTCATGCCGCGTCACGCCCGTGAGGCGAACTGCGACGTCGTTGACGTACAGCCGCCGGTCACGGAGCGCGAGCGTGCGCAGCCCGACGGTGTCCTCGCGCCGGTCGAGCACGACGCCCTTCTCGTCGCGCAACTCGGCGACGATCCGGTAGAGCTTCCCCGCACCGATCTGCCACAGTTGCGGCTTGGCAATCGTCATTGCCGCATCCGCCATCGCCGCCGAAGACGCGGCCACCGTCACCCCGCGAAAGCGCGCGCAGCCAGGCGGCCGTCGGGATCTATCGCACTCGTCGTCAGCGAAAAATCATGCCGCTTGCTGTCGACATTCTCGATTCTAACGCCGCTCTTCACGATCGCGCTGTCGGCCTTCAGGACCTGCCGAATCCGCTGGCGGCGAATAAGCCCGCCCTCGGCGATCCGCAGCGACACGTCGCGCGTGATCCCGCCGCTGTGCCACCAGTCGTACCAGACGTTCCCCGACGCCTGGAGACGCATCGCATACCCCGGGATCGTTGCGAACCCCGGCCGGTCGTCGGCCGCGACGACGATCCGGTTCGCGCCGGGTTTCAGCACCTTCGAGACGTCGAGATCGAATGCGGTATGCCCGCCCTCATGGGTGCCGACCAGCGTCCCGTTCACCCAAACGCGCGTCGCGTAGAACACCGCGTCGAAATGCAGTTCGAGATGCTTGCCGACGATCGCCTCGGGCACCACCAGCGTCCGCGCATACCAGCCGACGCCCTCGGCACCCGCACCGCGCGACAGCGGCCAGCTATGCGGGACAACGACGCTCTCCGCCCCCGCCGGATCAGCCTTCAGCCACGCCGGATCAGCCGGCGCATCCTTCGCCAACCAGAAGCTCCACCCCGCATCGAGGCCGATCTGTTCCGCCGCGGCAGGCAGAGGCACCAGCATCAGGACGGCCGAGGCGAACCCGACACCGTAATGTCCGATCCGCCGCAACCCTGCCCTGATACATCCCGATATCATGCGTGCCGTCGTACTTCCGTCGAGGAGGATGGCGCGCCGTTTTCGGCGCGCCGAGACGTCACATCCGGAACGATACCGATGCCGCAAAGGTGCGACCGTTCTTGTAGAACGCGGTCGGACGATCGCGCGTCGTATTATACTGGAGATAGGTCGCGTCGAGCAGGTTCTGCGCGTTGACCGACAGCGTGATCGCCGGCGTGATGTTGAACCCCGCCGAGAAATCGAGCTGGTTGTACGGTGCCACCATCTCGCGCGATCCCAGACGACCGATCGTCCGGAAATACGCGGTGCGGTAGTTGTAGCTCAGCCGTGCCTGGAACGGCCCACTCTCAAAATACGGGATGATGTTGACCGTGTGCTTCGACAGATACGGCAGGTTGAGCTCGGCGCCGGTCACGTCGATCGAGGAGGTGCTGCTGTCCTGGTACGAATAGTTCGCCTGGAGACCGAAACCGCCCCAGATCTCCGCCTGGCCCGAGACGAGCGCACCGTTGACCTTGGCCTTGGCGCCGTTGATCGGCTGGCTGACGTTGTAGGTCGTGATCCGGTTCTGCAGCGCATTGAAGTAATCGACGTTCTGGCGCGAGCTGATGATGTAGTTCTCGATATCGCGACGGAACAGCTCGACCGCGAGCAGCGTACCGGCGCGCGGATACCATTCCGCGGTCAGTTCGTAGTTGGTCGATTCATACGGCTTCAGGTTCGGGTTGCCGCCGCCGCCATCCAGCGTGGTGTCGTTGAGCGACGTCGCCGCGGCCAGATCCTGATAGCGCGGCCGCGAGATCACGCGCGCCACCGCACCGCGGATGATCACCTGCGGGTTGACCGAATAGGCGATGTTGAGGCTCGGCAGGAACTTCATATAGTCGGTCGAGGTCCGCGTCGGCACCGGCTGTGGGTTCACTACGCCGCTCGGCGTCGTCGCGAAGTTCGAGATGTCGCGGGTATAGACCAGACGGCCACCGATATTGCCGCGGAACCCGCCCTGGTCGAAATTGGCCTGCGCATAGGAGGCGATGACCGTCTCCTTGACCTTGGTCGAGGCGCCGACCTTGTTCACCAGCGGACTGTTGATCGCACCGGCGAGGATATCGATCACCGACTGCTCGGGCAGGTTCAGATAGCTGGTCGCGTTGCCCATGCCGCCGCTGCCGTCGAACGTGCCGCTCGGCGTAATCAGCACCGGCACGCCGAGCTGCGCGATCGTCTGTGAGCTGGTCAGGTACGTATTGATGCCGCGCGCATCGATCTTGTTGACATGGTCGGTCACGCGGCTGCCGAGCAGGATCTCGGTGAACGGCCCGAACGAAACCGGGATCGTCGCGTCATAGCCGCCGAAGATGTCGCGGTCGGTGGTGACGCTGTAGTCGAGCCCACCGATCTGCGCGGCGTTGAGCTGCGTGCCGTTGACGACGACCGGACGGCCTTCGATCTGCGCGGGGTTGTTGTTGGGGTTGGTGAAATAGTTCGCCGGGTTGGTCTGGTCGCCGACGAAATTCACCGTCGCGGTCGTGTCGGTGAACGCATAGCTGTACGGCAGCTTGGTCTGGACGTTGAACAGATATTCCGGGTTACGCCCGCCGGTCGCTTTGCTCCAGCCGCCCGCGAACGAGACCTTCGCGCCGCCATCGCCTTCCCAATCGGTGAAGAAATTGAGGTTGTCGGTCTTCAGCTTGGTCTTGCGTACCAGCGTGTCGAGCTGTGCGGACTGGCTGTTCGCGGCACCGAACGATGCGCCGGTGACGACGCCGTTGCTGATCGTCGCCGACTGCAGCACGTCGCCGGTCCAGGCGCCGGGGATCGTGTACATCGACTGGCTGTAGTTGTTGTAGTTGCCGTCGATGTGCAGGCCGTTGAGCGTGAACGTCAGATCGGACGACGGACGATATTGCACCGTTCCCGACACGCTCTTGCGCTCGCGCGTCTGCTGGAAATACGCGTAATTGATCCCGAACGGCGAGGCCGCATTGTAGAGATCGGCGATCGTCCCGCCGGTGATGGTCGCGCCCGGGCTCTTCAGGCTCAGCGTACCGTCCTGTGCACGGTTGACGAACGGGCTGTTGCGCGTGCCGTCCGCATTCGCCGCAACGTTGTCATAGCCAAAGAACTCGACACCCGAGCGCGTCAGGCTCTGCTTGTCGTAAGTCGCGGCAACGAGGACACCGAACGTCTCGTCCTTGTTCTTCCAGCTGTACAGACCCGAGCCGCGGACGTTGCCCTTGTCCGAACGGTCGTTGTACGAATAGCCGCCCGAGGCGAAGATCGCATTGGCCTTCAGGTCGAGCGGGCGACGGGTGCGGACGATGACCGTACCGCCGAGGCTGCCTTCCTCGATGCGCGGCTCGGGCGACTTGTAGACTTCGAGGCGATCGACGAGTTCGGGTGCGAGCAGCGAATAGTTGAAGGTGCGGCTCGACGGATCGTTGTCGTTGCCGCCCCAATCGGCCGAGGCGAGCGCGTGGCCGTCGAGCAGCATGCGGTTGAGCGCGGGATCGGTGCCGAGGATCGCGACCTTCTCGCCCTCGCCGAAACGACGATCGATGCTGACGCCGGGGATGTGCGACAGCGACTCAGCGACGTTGCGATCGGGGAACTTGCCGATATCCTCGGCCGAGATCACGTCGACGACAGCGTTGGCGTTACGCTTAACCGCAATCGCGCTACGCAAACTCCCACGGATACCGGTGACGACGATGTCCTGGTCGGCATCGACCGTGGCGGGTGCACCGTTCTGCGTATCCGAACCCGCAGGCGTGGTTGTCGGGGGCGTCGTTGTCGGGGAGGCGGTCGCGACCTGCGCCATCGCCGATGGGGCGAAGAGGGAGCCTGCAAGACCGAACGTGATCGCGCTCGACGCCAACAAAACCTGCTTACGGAAAACCATCGTCAAAGCCCCTTCCCAATCGACGCCGCGGCGTCATCCCGACCCGGAAACTCCGCGCCACATCCACCCTTACCGCTGGTACTATTTTGGTCGCTATATGTGCGGTCTGGTACGGATATCGTATAACCAATTTGATTACGAAATCCATCGGTAATTACAGTTTGGTTACCATGCGGCGGAACTTTTGCGACGATCGGTTAGGTTGCTGTTTAATCCGGATTTTTATGTGACGAACCCGTTCTCGGTGGATTGGCGGCCGTCCAGGATCGGTCACGGTCGCAATACCTTTTCTTGCTTTGTGATTGCCACTTTGTCGTTGAACACACCGACTCGATCGGCCAGACGTAATAAAATTACGACCAATCGAAAGCCGGCGAATGACCCTCGAAATCTGCGTCGACGACATCACCGGCGTCGATTCGGCGGTTTCGGGGGCGCCGATCGCCTCGAGCTCTGCGCGGCGCTGGCGCTCGGCGGATTGACCCCGACGCCCTCGCTGATCGCCGCAGCACGCGACCTGCCCATCCCTGTCCATATGCTCGTGCGCCCGCGTGAAGGGGGCTTCCGGTACAGCGCACGCGAGGCGACACTGATCGCCGCGGACATCGCCGCGGCGGCTGACGCGGGGCTGGCGGGGGTCGTGATCGGCGCCAGCGCGGCGGATCATAGTCTCGATATCTCCCTTCTGACGCACCTCGTCGGCCATGCGCGAACCTGCGGTGCGGCGCGCGGGTCGCCGCTCTCGCTGACGCTGCACCGCGCATTCGACCTTTGCCCGGACCTTCCCGCAGCGCTCGAGACCGCGATCGCGCTCGGCTTCGATCGGATCCTGACCTCCGGCGGCGCGCCCAAGGCGATCGACGGCGTGCGGATGCTGGAGGCGCTCCACCGCGCCGCCGCCGGACGGATCGTCATTCTGCCCGGCAGCGGCATCGATGCGGGCAATGCGACCTGCTTCCTCGATGTCGGCCTGCGCGAGATTCATGCGTCGTGCGGCGCCACGCTCTCGCCGACCGAAACGGATGACGATACCCGCGAACGCCAATTCGGGTTCTCCGCCCCCATCGAAGGGTCACCGATGCACACCGTGTCCGCGACCTGAAGATGGTACTCGATTCCTTCGATCCGCAACTCGCTTGAACAATACCAATATATAACGTATCCCATTCCCCTGCTGTCGGTCCGCGCTTCGCAAAGCTCGTGCCGACACCATTGAAAGTCGCGTCCATGTCCTTTTCGACAAGCATTGGCAGGTTCCGGGATGGCAATCCCGCGCCGTTGTACGTTCAGCTCCAGCAACTGATCCGCGATGCGATCAACCGCAACGTGCTGGCCAAGGACGACGCGCTGCCGGCCGAACGCGATCTTGCGATAGAATACGACGTGTCGCGCATCACCGTCCGCAAAGCGATCGGCGGGCTCGTCGAAGAGGGCCTTCTGACCCGCCGTCGCGGTGCTGGCACCTTCGTCGCGACCCGCGTCGAGAAGAGCTTCTCGAAGCTGTCGTCCTTCTCGGAGGACATGCAGTCGCGCGGCCGGACGCCGAGCAGCGCGTGGGTCAGCCGGACGATCGGCATGGTGACGCCGGAGGAATCGCTGTCGCTCGGACTGTCGCCCGGCTCGGCGGTGTACCGGTTCCAGCGCATCCGCTACGCCGACGACACGCCGATGGCGCTCGAATATTCGACGATCGCCGGCTACTGCCTGCCGACGATCGATGCCGTCCAGGACTCGTTGTACGAGGCGCTCGAAACGGCGGGCAACCGTCCGGTTCGCGCGCTGCAACGCCTGCGCGCGGTCCATTTCAGCCCGGAGCATGCCAAGATGCTCGGCGTCGATGCAGGCCATGCCGGCCTGTTCATCGAACGCCGCGGCTTCCTGCGAGATGGCCGGGCCGCCGAATTCACCCAATCCTATTACCGTGGCGACGCGTACGACCTCGTCGCCGAACTCAACGATATCTGACGCCGGCGCACGGGCGCCGGCCGGGGGCTTACCGTGACCGAGACTATGACTGCGACCACTGCGTCACCGCAGACGCTGATGTACAGCGAGGCCGCCGAGGCCGCCGACGCGGTCGCGCGGCTGCTCGCCGCCAACCGTGAGGCGGTGGCCGCACTCGGGGAGCGCCTCCGCGCCGCGCCGCCTGCGGTGGTCGTGACCTGCGCGCGCGGCTCGTCCGATCATGCTGCGACTTACGGCAAATACCTGATCGAGACGCTGCTCGGCGTGCCGGTCGCGTCCGCCGCGCCGTCGGTGTCGTCGGTCTATGCCGCACCGATGGCGCCGGGCACCGCACTGGTGATCGCAGTATCGCAGAGCGGCCGCAGCCCCGATCTGCTCGCCACCGTATCCGCCTATCAGAAGGCCGGCGCGCATGTCGTCGCGTTCGTCAACGACGAGGGCTCGCCGCTCGCCGAGATGGCCGATACGATGATCGCGCTGAAGGCCGGGCCGGAGCGCTCGGTCGCGGCAACCAAATCCTATATCTGCGCGCTCGCGGCGTTCGCGGCGCTGACCGCGGCATGGTCGCAGAACGACGCGCTGACCAAGGCGATCGACACGCTCCCCGATATGCTGACGCTCGCATTCGGTGCAAACTGGACGTCGGTGGTCGATGCGCTGGCCGACGCAAACAACCTGTTCGTGATCGGTCGCGGCTATGGCTACGGCATCGCGCAGGAAGCGGCGTTGAAGCTCAAGGAAACCTGCGCGCTTCACGCCGAGGCGTTCAGCGCCGCCGAAGTCCGCCACGGGCCGATGGCGATCGTCAATGACGGCTTCCCGGTGATCGCGTTCGCCACCTCCGACACCGCCGGCGACGGCGTGCGCGAGGCCGCCGCCGAGTTCCGCGCACGCGGCGCCGTCGTCTGCCTCGCTGATGCCAAGGCGAACGGCGACACCGCCCCCGCCGCCTACACCGCGCATCCGGCGATCGAACCGATCCTCATGATCCAGAGCTTCTACCGCATGGCCAATGCCCTGTCGCTGCGTCGCGGCCTCAATCCCGATGCGCCTCTGCATCTCAGCAAGGTGACGAAGACGGTATGAGCGGGAACGGTATGAGTGCGCATGACATGAACGAGTCCCGGTTCCACGTCGTCAACGGCACCGTCGTTACCCGCGACGGACTAATGAACGGCGCGACGATCCGCGTCGTCGGCGACCGGATCGCCTTGATCACCCCGCTCGAGCGGGTCGCGTCCGAGGCGATCGACCTGGACGGTGGCTGGCTCGTCCCCGGCTTCGTCGACACGCAGGTGAATGGCGGCGGCGGCGTGCTGCTCAACGACCAGCCGACCGTCGAAGGCATCGCCGCGATCGGCGCCGCGCATGCGCCGTACGGCACGACCGCGTTCATGCCGACGCTGATCAGCGACACGCCCGACGTGATCGCGGCGACGCTCGACGCGATGGACGCCGCGATCGAGGCTGGCGTTCCCGGCGTCGTCGGTGCGCACATCGAAGGCCCGTGGATCAACCCCTCGCGCAAGGGCATCCACGACCCCGCCAAGTTCCGGCTGCTCGACGACGCGATGATCGAGCAGCTGATCCGTCCGCGAAAGGGTCGCGTGATGGTGACGCTAGCCCCCGAACTGACCGATGCGGCGTCGATCGCGCGGCTGGTCGAGGGCCGCGTGATCGTCAGCGCAGGCCATACCGATGCGGACTATGAGACGATCATCGACGCGGTCGGCGCGGGTCTCAGCGGGATCACGCATCTGTTCAACGCGATGTCGCCGCTGCTCCACCGCGCGCCGGGCGTGGTCGGCGCCGCACTTGACGACCGCCACGTCTATTGCGGGCTGATCGCCGACGGTTTGCACGTTCACGACGCCGCGCTGCGCCTCGCGCTCAACGCCCGGCCCAACGATCGCCTGATGCTGGTCAGCGACGCGATGCCGTCGGTCGGCGCGGTCGACAAGGATTTCCGCCTGCAAGGGCGCCTGATCCATGTCGAGGACGGCAAATGCTTCGGCGAGGACGGGACACTCGCCGGCTCGGACCTCGACATGGCCGGCGCGGTCCGCAATTTCGTCGCACGGACTCATGCCGACGTGCCCGCGGCGGCGGCGATGGCATCGACCAACCCTGCGGCTTTCCTCGGTCTCGGCCACGAACGCGGCACGCTTGCCCCAGGGCTGCGCGCCGACTGGGTCGCGCTCACCGCCGACCTGATGCCCGCGGGTACATGGATCGGCGGCCAACTGGTCGCAGGCAGGACGTAAAGCCATGAAGCCTATCATCCTGACGTCGCCCCTTCAGGGCTGGGCATCGCCTCTCGAGGCGGTCCCCGACCCGGTCTTCGCCGAACGGATGATGGGCGACGGGATCGCCGTCGACCCGACCGGCGACTGCCTGCACGCGCCGTGCGACGCGGTCGTGCTGAGCGTCCATGCGAGCGGCCACGCAATCACGCTGCGCACGCCCGAGGGCGCCGAGATCCTTATGCATATCGGGCTCGACACGGTGGCGCTCGACGGGCGCGGGTTCAGCCCTAGCGTGAGCGAGGGCGCGACCGTCCAGCGCGGCGACCCGCTGATCCGCTTCGACCTCGACCTGCTGGTCTGCGAAGCGCGGGCGGTCATCACGCCGGTGATCGTCACCAACCCCGAACGCTTCACGATCGTCCGCCGCGAGACGGACAAGCTGGTCGGTGTCGGCGAGGCGATGATGACGCTCGAACCCCGCGTCGATGCTGCCGACGTCGCTATAATCGAAGGCGACACGGTCCGCCGCACGATCGTCGTGCCGCTGGTCCACGGCATTCACGCACGCCCCGCCGCCCGGATCGGCGAAACCGCGCGGAAGTTCGTGTCCGAAGTCAAAATTACAAGGGATGAGCGCGACGGTAACGTCCGCAGCCCGGTCGCGCTGATGGCGCTTGGCGTAAAGCTCGGCGACGAAATCACGCTCGCCGCCACCGGTCCTGATGCCGCGGAAGCGCTCGCCGCGATCGGCGACCTGATCCTCGGCGGCATGGGCGAAAAGGCCGGATCCGTTGCGGCCCCCGCCGCCCCCGTGTTCCCCCGCGAAGGCGGGGGCCCAGGAATCACAAACGATGGCGCCCTTGGCTCCTGGCCCCCCGCCCCCGCGGGGGAACAGAAGGTCGCTGCGGGGAAGGTTTTGACTCTCCCCGCCGACGGCCGCCTGCCCGGCGTCACCGCCTCCCCCGGCATCGCGATCGGCCAAGCGGGACTCTTCCGCCTCACCGAGATCGCCGTGGCCCGCGAAGGTGCTGACGCAACCACAGAACGCACCGCGCTGGACGCAGCGCTCGCCACCGTCACCACGCGCCTAGCCAGCAAGTCCGCAACCGCCACGGGCGCCGAGCATGCAATCCTTTCCGCGCATACCGCCCTGCTCGACGACCCAACCTTGACCGACGCCGCCCACGCCGCGATCACCCAAGGCGACAGCGCAGCCTACGCGTGGCGCACCGCGATCCGCGCGCAGGCCGACGCACTAAAAGCCACCGGCGACGCCCGCCTCGCCGAGCGCGCCGACGACATGCTCGACCTCGAACGGCAGGTGCTCCGCGCGCTCGCCGGCGAAGACCTCGACGAACGCCTGAGCTTCCCGCTCGGCACGATCCTGCTGGCCGACGACCTACTCCCCTCGCATCTGCTCGGCCTCGACACCGCGTCGATCGTCGGCTTCTGCGTCGAGCGCGGCGGGCCCACCTCGCACGTCGCGATTCTCGCCGCGACGATGGGGCTCCCAGCCCTCGTCGCCGTGGGCCCAGCCCTCGCCGAGATCACGGCTGGCACGCCGCTGATCCTCGACGCCGGCGCAGCGCTGCTCCACGTCGCCCCCGATGCCGAGACGCTGGCGACCGCCCAAACCGCGTTCGACGCGCAAACCGAACGCCGCCGCGTCGCGCTCGCCAACGCCGCACGCGAATGCCGCACGCAGGACGGCGTCCGGATCGAAGCGTTCGCCAATCTCGGCTCGGCCGACGATGCCGAGGCCGCAGTCCGCAACGGCGCCGAAGGCTGCGGGCTACTCCGCACCGAATTCCTGTTCCTCGAACGCGACAGCGCGCCGAGTGTCGAGGAACAGACCGCCGATTACCAGCGCATCGCTGACACGCTCGACGGTCGCCCGCTGATCGTCCGCCTGCTCGACATCGGCGGCGACAAGCCCGCGCCCTACCTGCCCATCGCCGCCGAAGAGAACCCCGCGCTCGGCCTGCGCGGCATCCGCGTTGGTCTCGCGCACCCCGAGATGCTCGACGCGCAGCTGCGCGCGATCCTCGCGGTCCGCCCCGCCGGCCAGTGCCGCATCATGGTGCCAATGATCGCAAGCCTCGCCGAACTCCGCGCCGTCCGCGCCGCGCTCGACGCCGCAGCCGCCGCGACCGGCCACACCGAGCACGTCGCACTCGGCATCATGATCGAGACCCCCGCCGCCGCAGTCACCGCCGACCTGCTCGCCAGCGAAGCCGACTTCCTCTCGATCGGCACCAACGACCTGACGCAATATGCGCTCGCGATGGACCGCGGCAATCCGGCGGTGGCGAGCGATCTCGATGGGCTCCACCCCGCCGTGCTGCGCCTCATCGCGCGGACCTGCGAAGGCGGTGCGGTCCACGGCAAATGGACCGGCGTGTGCGGGGGCCTCGCGTCCGATCCGCTCGCCGTCCCGATCCTGATCGGGCTGGGCGTCACCGAACTCTCGTCCGCGCCAGCGCTCGTCCCCGAGATCAAGGCGCTGGTGGCGACCCTCACGATCGACGCCTGCCGCGCGCATGCCGCCGCGGCGATGAACTGCATCTCAGCCGCGGACGTGCGAACGCTCGCCCGGAGTTTCCGCCCATGAAGTCCGTGCTCGAAGCCCTCCAGCCGCTCGGTCGCGCGCTGATGCTGCCGATCGCGGTACTCCCCGTCGCCGGGCTTTTGCTGCGCCTCGGCCAGCCCGACCTGCTCGACATCGCCGTGCTCAGCGCCGCCGGCGATGCAATCTTCTCGCATCTCGGGCTGCTCTTCGCGATCGGCGTCGCCACCGGTTTCGCGCGCGACGGCAACGGCGCTGCCTGTCTAGCGGGCGTGGTCTGCTACCTCGTCACCACCCAAGGCGCGCAAGCCCTGATGACCGTCCCCGCCGACGCGCTCAAAGGCCTGGCCGGCGACACGATCGCGCTCGCCACCGCGGCGTGGAAGGCCAAGGCGATCGCCCGCCTCGACGTGCCGATCGGCATCCTCTCCGGGCTGATCGGCGGCAGTTTCTATAACCGCTTCTCGGCGATCGCGCTGCCCGAATACCTCGCCTTCTTCGGTGGACGCCGGTTCGTGCCGATCGTCAGCGGCGTCGCGGGCCTCGCGCTTGGCATCATCGTCGGCCTAGGCTTCGGCGCGCTCAGCACGGGCATCGACGGCCTTAGCTACGGGATCAGCGGTGCCGGCGGGTTCGGCCTGTTCGCGTTCGGGCTACTCAACCGCCTGCTGCTCGTTACCGGACTGCATCATCTGCTCAACAACATCGTCTGGTTCGTCGCGGGCGATTACCAGGGTACCACCGGCGATCTCCGCCGCTTCTTCGCAGGAGATCCGACCGCGGGCGCGTTCATGGCCGGGTTCTTCCCGGTGATGATGTTCGGCCTGCCCGCCGCGTGTCTGGCGATGTACCACGCCGCACTGCCCGAGCGCCGCAAAGCGGTCGGCGGCATGCTGCTCAGTCTCGCGCTCACCTCGATGCTGACCGGCGTGACCGAGCCGATCGAGTTCAGCTTCATGTTCCTCGCGCCCGTGCTTTACGCGATCCACGCCGTGCTGACCGGCGTGTCGATGGCGTTGATGGATGCGCTCGGTGTGAAATTGGGATTCGGCTTCTCCGCCGGGCTGTTCGATTATGTGTTGAACTACGGCAAGGCGACCAAGCCGCTGCTGCTGCTGCCGGTCGGCCTCGCCTATGCCGCGATCTACTACGCGCTGTTCCGCACCGTCATCAAACGCCTCGACTTGCCCACCCCCGGCCGCGAGCGCGATGCACCCGTCGCCGCAGCAAGTGTCGCCAAGAGCGAGCGCGGGGCCGCCTTCGCCGAAGCCCTCGGCGGCGCAGCCAACCTCACCAGCGTCGGTGCGTGCACGACCCGCCTGCGCCTGATCGTCGCGGACCAGGGTGCGGTCGATGAAGCCCGTCTCAAGGCACTCGGCGCCCGTGGCCTGATCCGTCCATCGGCCAATGCACTCCAGATCGTGCTCGGCCCGATCGCCGATTCGGTCGCGGTCGAGATCCGCGATGCCATCGCAGCAGGTGGTACGGCACCGGCAGCGATCGCCCCCGCCGCCAAGCTCGCCGACATCCGCTTGACCCCGGCGACGCTCGCAGCGCTCGGGGGCGCGGACAATGTCGAGGCGGCGACGCAGCACGGCACGCGCCTGCGCATTCGCCTCAAGGACGCCGACCGCGCCTCGGTTCCGGCGCTCGAGGCCCTCGGCGTTCACGCGATCGCCCGCCCCGCTCCCGGGCTGCTGCATCTGCTGACGACCCCGCACGCGACGGTCGTTGCATGATATTTCCGTAGCAAAGTCCGACGATATCAAAGCACCACTGCAAGATATGTGACACGTTCGGACACATACCGGGATATCGCTACAACAGCACGCCGCGAAAACATCCGCGCCCGCCAATAGACCCTATATTGTCATCTTCGCTCCATATCGGATCGATCGCACTGCGATCGCAATCATCGCGTCGCAGCTCGATCGATCTTTAAAGGGGTTTAGATGCGTAAGACTTTATTCTGCGGCGCGGCACTCGCGACGCTGGTCCTGCCGGCGATGGCGCAGGCGCAGTCGACCGGCACGGTGGATGCGGAATCGGACATCGTCGTCAGCGGATCGCGGGCCAAGCCCGACGTCAACGGCATCCAGACGCCCGATACACCAAAGGCGAAGGCGGTCCTGACGCAGGAACTGATCGAGCGTCGCACGCCCGGCCAGACGATCCTCGACACGATCAACCTGGTGCCCGGCGTCAACTTCACCAACAGCGATCCCTATGGCGGCTCGGGTGGCCAGCTGCGGATCCGCGGGTTCGACGGCAACCGCATCTCGCTGACGTTCGACGGTATTCCGCTCAACGATTCGGGCAATTATGCGATCTATTCGAACCAGCAGCTCGATCCCGAGCTGATCGAGCAGGTCAACGTCAATTTCGGCGCGACCGACGTCGATTCACCGACCGCCAGCGCGTCGGGCGGCACGGTCAATTACCGGTCGGTGATGCCGAAGGACAAGCTGGGCGCGACCGTCGCCTATTCGCACGGCACCAACGACATGAACCGCGTCTTCGCCAAGATCGATACCGGCGTGTTCACCTCGTTCGGGACTAAGGCCTGGGTGTCCGCCAGCGAGCAACGCTACGACCAGTTTCGCGGCTCGGGCGAGATCAACCGGCAGCAATATAATGCCAAGCTGTACCAGCCGATCGGCAGCAAGGGCGACTTCATCGCGTTCGGCGCGAACTACAACCAGAACCGCAACAGCTCGTACAGCAACCCGACGCTGGCCAATATCCGCACCACGCTCGGCACGACGGTCGTGCCGACGACGGGGTCAGCGCCGCCACGCCGTACACGCTCGACTTGAACAACGCGCAATACGACACGGTCTTCGACGACAAGACCAACGCGTATCTCTACGACGCCAGCTGTTCGCTGCCCTCGGCGAGCGGCGTCAACGGCACCAGCCAGAACGACCGGTCGTCGTGCGGGAATGCGGCGTCGACGGCGATCAACCCATCGAATACCGGCAATTTCCGGGTCAACTCGCGCTACACGCTGACCGACAAGCTCGTCTTCACGTTCGATGGTGCGTACAGCTTTACGCGCGCCAATGGCGGCGGGTCGGCGGTATTCGCAGAGAGCAATGCGAACGCGACCAATGCCGCGGGCACGGCGGCGGCGACCAGCGTCTACACCTATCAGCTCCAGCGATTGGGTGCAGGGACCGCGGCGGGCGTCGACATCAACGGCGACGGCGACACGCTCGACTATGTCCGTGCGTATTTCCCGTCGAACACCCGCACGCAGCGCTTCACCGCGATCGCCGGGCTGCGCTATGACATCGACGCCGACAACGCGGTCCGCTTCGCCTATACGTGGGACCGCGCCCGCCATCGCCAGACCGGCGAGGCCAGCCTGCTCGATGCAAACGGCAATCCGTACGATGCGTTCAGCGCGCTCGACGGCGAAGGCAGTTCGGCGATTCTCGATGCCGCCGGCAACGTCGTCAACAAGCGCAACCGCCTGTCCTACGCGATCCTCCACCAGGTTTCGGGCGAGTATCGCGGCTCGTATTTCGGCGATGCTCTGAAGCTGACGCTGGGCCTGCGCGCACCGTTCTTCCGCCGCAACCTCACCAATTATTGCTACACGATCCCCGGCAATTCGAGCGACGGCTATTGCACGTCGCAAACCGCCGAGCGGGTTGCCGCCAACGCGACCACGGCCACGTACGGCGCGCCCTACAAGAACCGCATCAAGTCGTACAACGCGGTGCTGCCGAACGTCGGCATGACCTATGCCTTCACCCCGAATGCGAGCATCTTCGCCAGCTACGCTAAGGGCTTCTCGGCACCGCGCACCGACAATCTGTACGCGTTCGACGACGTCAAGATCTCGCCCGTCGCGGAGGTGAAGCCCGAAAAGACCGACTCGTTCGATCTCGGGCTTCGCTATTCGTCGCGGCTGATCCAGGCGCAGCTGGCGGGCTGGTACATCCACTACGACAACCGCATCATCTCGACGCTGACCACGCTCGAGGGTGGTGGCACGCTGACCACCGATCGCAACGTCGGCACGGTCAAGAGCAAGGGCGTCGATGCGAGCCTTGGCATCACCCCGATCCGCAACATCTCGCTCTACGGGTTCGCCTCGTACATCGACGCCAAGCTACAGGACGATGCGGTCGACCCGACCACCGGCGCGATCACCGCGGCGACCGCGGGCAAGTTCGTCGTCGAGACGCCCAAGTGGCAATATGGCGGCCGTGTCCAGGCATCGTTCGATCCGGTGTCGATCGGCGCCCAGGTCAAGCATGTCGGCCAGCGTTACGTCACCGACGTCAACGACCTGATCGCCGCGGGCTACACCACGGTCGACCTCGACGCGCGGTTCGATCTGGCGTTTGCCGGGCTCGACAAGACGTTCTTCCAGCTGAACGTCTCGAACCTGTTCAACGAACGCTATTTCGGCAATCTGAGCACGGGCACCTCGTCGGCGAGCACCACGCGCTACACCTTCGGCGCGCCGCGCACCGTGATCGGTTCGGTCCACTTCGAGTTCTGACCACCACCGCCCCGTCGTCCTGCTGGATGACTCCTGCTGGACGACGGGGCGACCTTCGCATCGGGTCGCCGAACAGGCGGCGCACGAAAAAGGGCGGGGTGGTGACCACCCCGCCCTTTTTCATGTCCATCAGCGCTGCCCCTCCCCTTGCGGGGGAAGGGGGACAGGGTCTCCTAGAACTTGACGTTCGTGCTGACGAAGAAGGCCCGGCCGTACGGGTCGTAGGTCGACGGGTAGGTGTTCGCCTGCTGCTGGTTGTCACCCATGATCGGCGGCTGCTTGTTGAAGATGTTGTTGACGCCAACCGACCAGGTGAAGCCCGGCTTGATGTCGAACGCCGCGGTCAGGTCGAAATAGTGATACGCCTTGATCCGCTCGACGGCATAGATCGTACCGCTGTCGTCGTCCTTCACCGGCGACAGATAGCGATAGAGCACCGACACGGTCACCGGACCGGTCGAATAGGTCGTCCGTCCCGACAGCCGCCACTTGGCATAGGGATTGCCGCAGGTCTGGCCGAACTTGCCCGCGCAGTTGATCGTCAGATCGGGAATGGCGGCGAGCGGGTTGTAGTTGAACGCGATCAAACGCGTCCCGCTGAGCCGGAAGTCGAGCTTGCTCGTATCAGCCCCGAACGCACCGAAGCCGAGCGGCAGGCCGTAGCGCGCCTCGAAATCGACACCGCGGGTGGTCACGCCGCCGGTATTGGCGAGCGTGTTGACCGCATCGGTGATCGCATAGCTGTTGGAATCGCGCGGTAGCGACGCACAATAGCTGGCGTTGTACGGCGTATACCCGTTGTCCGCATCGCCGTAGCAGGCACGGATCAGGTTCGTGGTGCCGACCGTCGAGATGTAGTTGGCGATCTTGATCTTGTAGTAATCCACCGTAAGCGAGAAGCGCGGGAGGAAGCGCGGCTGCAACACGATGCCGCCCGTATAGGTATCGGAGGTTTCCTCGCGCAGCGCGGGGTTGCCGCCGTTGACCGTCTGGATCTGCGTGCTGCCGCCGTCATAGGCGGTACCGATCAGCGAGGCCGGGACGCCCGTCGAAAGGCAGCTGGCGTTGAGGTTGGTGTTCGTCACCGCGACCGCGGTCGTGCACGGATCGGTTGCCGCCGGGAAATCCTGCGACGACCCGCTGTAGAGATCGGACACGGTCGGTGCCCGCACGGCGCGCGAATATTGGCCGCGCAGCGAGAGGTCGTCGATCAGCGACCACACTACGCCACCCGAATAGGTGTTCACCGACTTCGCCGCGGTCGAATAATAGGAATAGCGGTACGCGCCGTTCACCTCGAGCTTCTTGATCAGCGGGATGTTCGCCAGCAGCGGCACCGCGACTTCGGTATAGGCTTCCTTGACGTCATAGCCGCCGCTCAGGCCTTCGCCTGCGTTGAAGCCGACGACGTCGCCCGACGACAGCGCGAAGTCGGGATTGTAGCTGCCGTGCTCACGGCGATATTCGGTGCCGAACACGATACCGACGGGGCCTGCGCCCAGATCGAACAGGTTGCGGTTCGAGATCGACGCGCTGGCGACCTGCTCGCTGATCGTGCTGGTGTTCTGCGCCGGGATGGTGATGAAATCGGCGGCGGCCGCACTGATGTTGCCCGTGCCGAAGATGTTGAGCGGTACGCACCCGTTGCTGGTATCCGAGCAGACCAGATTGCCGCTGGCATCATAGGTCGTGCGCAGCGCCTGCAGCACGCGGCTGCGCGAGACGTTGCCCGACTGGGTCTCGGTCGATTTGGTGCGCGAGTAGCTGTAATAGGCGTCGTAGTTCCAGCCGCCGCCGATATCGCCATTGGTGCCGAGCACCGCGCGATAGGCGGTGTTGTCGAGGTTCGACACACGCGAGCCGACTTCGGTCAGGCGGCGGTAGATCGTCGAGGTGACATAGCCGTCGCCGTCGGTGTCGAGACCGCGAAGAAGCGACTGCGAGCCGGCCGACAGGAACGACGAATCCACATCGAGTGCGACCGATCCGGTGAACGGCGTCGGCGCGAGTTGGTTCTTCACGCGGTTGTTGATGAACTGGCCCTCGGCATACACGTTCAGCGCCGGGCTGACCTCATAATGCGTCTGCGCGCTCATCAGGAACCGCTCCTGCGGGACCTGGAGATAGTTTGCGGGGGCATAGTTATACGCGTCGGTCGATGCGTTGTACGGCGTGTAGCTGCCGTCGGTCTCGAACTTGCGGTTGACGCCGCCAAGCGCGAAGCGCGTGCCTTCGATCGAGCCCGAGCCGCCCGCGATCAGGTTGCCGTCGCCGTCGTCGACCAGCGCCTGCTTCGAATAGTCGCGTGCCGACTGGAGGATGCCGTTGCGCTTGGTGTAATCGAAATAGATCGTCGCGTTACCGCGCCCATCTTCGAAATTGCCGCCGAGCAGCAGGTTTCCGTTGAAGGTGCCGCCGTCGCCCGCCTCGTTGATGCGGTAGTTCGCATTGGCCTGAACGCCGCTGAAGTCCTTCTTCATCACGAAGTTGACCACGCCCGAGATCGCATCCGACCCGTAAACCGCCGAGCGGCCGCCGGTGACGATGTCGACCCGCTCGATGAGCGCCGCCGGGATGGTGTTCAGATCGACGACCTGGTTCGAATCATACGCGACGTACCGGCGATTGTTGACGAGCACGAGCGTACGCGTCGAACCGAGCCCGCGCAGATCCGCGGTCGCGACGCCGCCGCCAGGATTGTTAGAGGCGCCAGTCGTGCTGGGGATCAACTGCGGCAGGTCCTTGAGGACGCTCTCGACGTTGATCTGGCCCGACAGCGCGATCTCCTTGGCGCTGACGACGGAGATCGGCGACGCCTGCTTCAGGCTGTCGCCACCGAGGCGCGAACCGGTCACGACGATCGTGTCGCCGTCCGCTGGCTCGGCCTGACCGGCGGCAGGTGTCGCAGCGGGGGCAGGATCGGCGGGCAGAGGCTCTGCAGTCTGGGCCCAGGCCGGACCGGCGATACCCAACAGGAGAGAGGACGCCAAAAGGCGTGCGCGGAAATCGAGACGCATGAATATACTCCCTGAACCGCGATCCTTGACCGCCGCGGCAGATGTTGTGGGGTACGGATAAGGTCCGCCACTCAGGTTTGCGGTGCGATTTCCCGCTCGACAAGCGGTGTTCCGGTGCTCTCCTCATTACGCCGCAAGGTGTCGTCTTGCGAACACGGTTCTATTCATCGCCTTTCATAAAACTGTCATACCGTGACGGTTGTTACAGGCTCGTAACGCAGCGCGGGTCCCGCAATACTCTTGGCAAAGACGATACGCCGGATCCGGACGCCCGGCGTGGTCGGCGCGCCCCAGACGACGCGCTTCGCAGCCGCCCAGCCGGAGCGCTTAATGTCGTCGAACCGGACGGTCCGGCGGATCGAGGGATACCCAGCCGCGCTCACTGGAACGTCGCCCCGGCGGCGATCGCCTTGGACGGGCTCAGCCCCTGCTGTTCGAGAAACTGGTTGAGCCCCGCGACCAGATCCTGGGCGGCGCTGCTGGTCAGCGCGATCCGGCCGACGACGACGCGGTCGACGCTCGGCGGCTGGCGCGCATGGTCGCAGCGCGCACTCTCGAGCGTCAGCACGATCACGCCGCTCAGGTTCGCCAACCCGGCGAACCCGGTCGCAAAGATCTCGGGCGCAAAGGGATTGTCGACGATCGGCGGCGACGCGGCGGGACGGATGGGTTCGGGTGCCGGGACACCCTTGATGGCAACACGCATGATCGGCCTTTCTTCAGACAGGCGCAGCATTGGCCTGCACCGCGGTCGCTACCGATCACGAATGTCCTGGAAATGTCCCCGCCAGCGATCCGTGACACGACTGAGACATATCACCCCAGGCGCCCGGCGAGCGTCCCGGGTCCCGGGTCCATCCCAGGCGATATGTTGCACGGCTGCGAACTTGCGACATATCGGAACATTCCGGGGAAACATGCCCCCCATAGCGCCGCGGTTCACTCCCGGAGACGCAGGCATGATGTTCGATTTAGGCGCCGGTTCCCTGGCTTTGGCCATGGCTGGAACGATGACGACGCCGGTCGCGCCCGCGCAGTCTGCCCCGCAGACCGCCGTACCCACTGCCGTACCGAACCAGATGACGCCCGCGCCTGTGCCCGTCGGCCGCATCATCAAGACCCTGCGCGTCGAGGGTTCGCAGCGGATCGAACCGGAAACCGTCCTCAGCTATACCAAGCTGCGCGTCGGCAAGCCCTATACCGCCGAGACGCTCGACCAGGCGCTGAAGGACCTGCAGGCCAGCGACCTGTTCGCCGATTACTCGATCGCCGGCGTCGCCGACGGCAACATCGTGCTGCGCGTACGCGAGAACCCGATCGTCAACCGCATCCTGATCGAGGGCAACAAGGCGCTGAAGAGCGACAAGATCACCAAGGAGATCAAGCTGGCGCCGCGCCAGATCTTTACCCGCACCGCGGTACGCCAGGATATCGCGCGGATCCTCGAACTCTATCGCCGCCAGGGCCGGTTTGCGGCGGTGATCGACCCGAAGATGGTCAATCTCGACCAGAACCGCGTCGACGTCGTGTTCGTCGTCAGCGAGGGTCCGAAGTCGAAGGTTCGCCAGATCAACATCCTCGGCAACGCAGTATTCTCCGAGGCGCAGATCCGCGCGCAGATGGCGACCAAGCAGGCGCGGTTCAGCCGGTTGCTGTCGTCGGCGACCAGCTACGATCAGGATCGCCTGAGCTACGACCAGCAGAAGCTCCGGCAGTTCTACCTGACGCAAGGCTATGCCGATTTCCGCGTGACCTCCGCGGTCGCCGAACTGACGCCGGACAAGAAGGACTTCATCATCACCTATGTGGTCGAGGAGGGGAAACGCTACAAATTCGGCGACGTCAGCGTCGACAGCCAGATCCGCGACTTCGACAGCAAGAAGCTGGCCGCCACGCTGCCGCTCAAGAAAGGCGACTGGTACAATGCCAAGCTCGTCGAGGATTCGGTCGACAACCTCAGCCAGACCGCAGGCCTGTTCGGCTACGCCTTTTCCGAAGTGAATCCGGAGTTCCAGAAGGACGCCGACACGCTGACGATGGGGATCAACTTCAATATTGCCGAAGCCAAGCGGACATACGTTGAGCGCGTCGAGATCAACGGCAACACGCAGACCAAGGACAAGGTCGTCCGCCGCGAGATCCGCCTCGCGGAGGGCGATGCCTTCAACAGCTTCCAGGTCAAGCGCTCGGAGGACCGGATCAACTCGCTCGGCTATTTCCAGGACAAGATGACGATCAAGCAGTTGCCGGGCTCCGCGCCCGACCGCGTGATCTTGGAAACCAACCTCGAGGAGAAATCGAGCGGCGAGCTGCAGCTGTCGGCCGGCTATTCGAGCCTCGAAAGTTTCATCGCCTCCGCCAGCATCACGCAGCGCAACTTCCGCGGCATGGGCCAGGAACTGCGCGCGAACGCCAGCCTGTCGAGCTACTCGAAATCGGTCAGCCTGGGCTTCACCGAGCCGTATATGTTCGACACCAACGTGGCGCTCGGCGGCGACATATTTCGGCGCGACTACAGCTCGTACAGCACCACCGGCGACAGCAACGACACCACCTACGAACAGGTTTCGACCGGATTCCAGATCCGCGCGGCCGTTCCGCTCACCGAATATTGGTCGGCCACCGCGCGCTATGGGCTGTCCTACGACCAGGTCACGCTCGACGAGGACACCTATTACACTAATGGCGTCTGCGATCCCGCGATCGCCGGGACGTATCTGTGCGACGCGGTCGGCAATCGCTGGACCTCGTCGATCGGCTATTCGCTGGTGTTCGACAACACCAACAGCCGCCTGCGCCCGACCAAGGGCAGCAAGTTCAGCGTGAGCCAGGACTTCGCCGGGCTCGGTGGCGACACCAAGTACATCCGCAGCACCGCCAACTACACCAAGTACATGAACCTCGGGTCGAGCTTCATCCTGTCGGCGCATGCCGAGGGCGGGTATATCAAGGGACTGGGGCAGGACGTCCGGCTGACCGACCGCTTCTATCTCGGCGACCCGCAGATGCGCGGGTTCGACATCCGCGGCGTCGGCCCGCGCGTGACGCGGACCTATTACGATACGTCGACGGTGCCTGCGACGCTGTCGAGCACCAGCAGCTCGAACACCCAGACCGCGCTCGGCGGCACCGCCTATTACCAGGCGCGGCTCGAGCTCGAACTGCCTCTCGGCGCCGGCGCGCGCGAGCTGGGGCTTCGTCCGTCGATCTATATGGACGTCGGCGCGGTGTTCGGCGGCAAGACTCCGACGCTGACCGACACCTGCGCGACCGCCAACGCGACGTCGGTCGCGTGCGTTGCGGGCACCCGCCAATATACCAACACGGCGGGCGATCTTCTGTATCTCGATTCGGCCGGCGCCAGCACCACGACGAACACCGGCACGCCCTACACCTATTCGCTCGGCACCTATAAGGAGACTTATTCGGGCAACACCGCCAGCCCGCGCCTGTCGGTCGGCGTCGGCGTCAACTGGACCTCGCCGTTCGGCCCGCTGCGGATCGATCTGGCGAAAGCGCTCCTCAAGGCGCCCGGCGACGACAGCAAGCTGATCACCTTCAACGTCGGCGGGCAGTTCTAATGGGCATCGATCGTCCCCCGCCACGGGGAGGATCGGGAGGTCGCCAGACGTGAAGTCGGCCTGTCGGAATCACGGCGCTTGCCGCGCTCTCCCGATCCCGCCAGAACGCGGGCAAACTCAAAGAGGATGCCGCCATGTCCGTGAAGATCATCGCCTTCGTCACCGTGAAGCCCGGCAGCGAGGATGCGTTCGTCGAAGCCGCCCGCGTTTGCGTCGCCGCGTCGCGCGCCGAGCCGGGCGTGCTGCACTACGACCTGTGGCGCGAAGCGGATGGCGAACGCCGCTACGTCTTCAACGAGCTCTATGCCGACGACACCGCGGTCCAGCACCACATGGCGTCCGATCATTTCAAGGCGTTCGGCCTCGCCGCGCGCGATCTCGCCGCCGCGCGCCCGGTGATCATCCAGACGCACGCCGTCGACGTCGTCGCCTGAGCAAGCGGACGATGCGCGTCGTGATGGCGGGGCTCGGCGACATCGCGCGCAAAGCCTATCTCCCGGTGTTGGCCGCGATGCCGGGGATCGAGCTCCACCTCGCCACGCGCAACCGCGATGTGCTCGCCGCACTCGGCGCGACCTACCGGATCGCGCATCGCCACGACAGCCTCGACGCGGCGCTGTCCGCGACGCGCTTCGATGCCGCGTTCGTCCATTCGGCGACGCCCGCGCACCCCGCGATGGTTGAGACGCTGCTTGCCCACGGTGCCGCGGTGCTGGTCGACAAGCCGCTCGCGGATACGTTCGACGCGGCCGCACGGCTGGTCGATCTCGCGCACCGCCAGGGCCGCCTGCTAGCCATCGGGTTCAACCGCCGCTTCGCCCCTGATTATGCCGCGCTGCGCAGCGAACCCCGCGCGTTCATGCTGATGCAGAAGCACCGCCACGCGCAGCCCGACACCCCGCGCCGAGTCGTGTTCGACGACTTTATCCACGTCGTCGACACGCTCCGCTTCCTGGCCCCCGGCCCGATCGAGCGGACGCAGATCGAGACGATCGTCCGCGACGGTCTGCTGAGCGGCGTCACACTGACGCTCGCCGGCGATGGCCATCACGCGATCGGCACGATGCAGCGTGAATCCGGGCTCGACGAGGAGCGGCTCGATATCATCGCTGGCGACCGCCGCCGCTCGGTCCTCAACCTGTCCGAGACCCGCGACCAGAACGGCACCGACACGCACGCCCGTCGCGGCGACTGGACCCCGGTCACCCGCCAGCGCGGCTTCGAAGCGATGTGCACCAACTTCCTCGCCGGCGTCCGCGAAGCCCGTCCCACCGCCGCCGAAGACATCCTCGCCACCCACCGTCTCTGCGAAGACATCGTCCGCCATGCGGAGGCAGGCAAGCAATAGGGTCAGCCGGTCTTCCACGGGCTGTCCGGAGTGGGAAGGAAAGCGGACAGGCCGACTTTGGGGCTGAAAGCGCGGCTTACTGAATTCCTAGATCAGGAACGACCTCGCCCTAGACAGACGAGCAACCAAACCGCGGCGATATTGATTCCAGCCGCTCCGAGCGCGATCCACAGCAAACTAAGGTTCCGCTCGTGGTCTGTAGGGCAGCTAACCACGCCGCCAGGGAGGCAATCGCCGACAACGGGACCAAGCATGGTCGAAAATGCACCTTATCCACGATGCCCCTCATAATAACCATCTACCATCTTGTAGTGAATTACAGGCCCTACCCCTCACCAGCTAGGGTCACTGCGTGTACAGGTTGCAGGTCGACGGCGTAGAGGTCGGCGCAGGATTATACATTTGAGAATAATCTCGCCGGTCGCGCACCACAAACGACGCGATATAGTGGATCGTCCGCGGCGGCGCGAGCCATGCACCGAACAGTGGTTTCGTCCGATAGTTTATCTCGACATACATCACCCCTGCGCCGCCAGGGGCCATGATCGGGGTCGAGCCGTTGTCGCTGATACCCAGCGGGAGGTCGTACCCCTTGTCATTCACCGTAGCCGTGCTGCCGGCCGTCGTAGCCACGTTGGCTTTGAACTGACCGTCGAAACCCGTGCCGCTTTGAGCGCCGATACACCGCTGCCAGTGGATGCGCTGTACCGGTTGCGTGTCATAACTTTGCGCGACGTTTTCCAGGCTCGACAGCGTGATGCGCCCGTTCGCGGTCAGACTGATACCTGCACCCTGGTACCGCGCCGCTTGGAGGATATCGTTCACATCAACTTCGCGAAGCTGCTGCGTCGCCAGGTTGCTGTAAGCCCCGACACGAGAAGCGTTATCGGCGAGGTTCAACGCGATCTGGCTGACCCGCATGTGGACAATCGCCAGGTTCGCTAATTCGACGCCGTAGCATCCGACCAACAGCACGATTGGCGCAGAAAGGGCGAACTCGATGAGCGCCAAGCCGGCTCGGTCGCGATAGAAGCCGAGAGCGAACCTGCGAAAATTGCCCTTGATCATGTGCATATCGTTGCGTTGGCGGAGACTGTCTGACCGGCGTAAGGCTGGTTCTTTAGCAGCGTGGTCGCTGCGATTGTCTGCATCGGCGACAATTTCATCAGCCCGGCCACTGGGAACAGACGCGGATAGGTGATCGTCATGGTGTATACCGTCACTGCGCTCGCCCCGCCTTGGCCGTTCAGGCCTGGGTCGGTATCCCACGCGCCGTTGCCGTTTACGTCCGTGTAACATTCGCCGGGATCGCGAACTCCGTTGCTGTTCGCGTCAGTAAACGGCTCGGGAGCGATTTCGCTGAAAGTGTCGTAGCTCTTGCGGGTTGAACACCACGTTCCGGTCGATCCCGAGGGCGCGCAATTATTGGTAAGATTTTTGATCAATGGCGTCATCAGCGTGATGACCTGTCCGTCGATGGTAGCGGCGTTGCTGGCGCCGCCTTCGAGCGCCGAATCCCGTGCCGCTTTCTGAATGGAGCCATTGAGGATGGACTGCGCATAGGCCTGGTACAGCAGATCGCCCAGACCCATCATTATCAACAGCATGACCGGGCAAACCAAAGCGAACTCGATCAGCGTCGCGCCGCGCCGATCTTTCGCCAGCCGCTCGCGGAAGAGCACTATCACTTCGTGATCCGCAGCATGGCAAGGTGCTGAGCAATCGACGTAAACGCTGCCGACAGGCCGTTGCCGCTAGTGGTGAAGAGCGCCTGGTTCGTCGTCGTCGCGCAGGTCTGCAACGGCGTCGATGTACTGGACGCGATCGCGACCGTCCACACATCGACATTGCGCGCCTTGGCGGCCGCGCACGCGGCAAGGAACCGGGCGTTATGATAGCTCGTCAGTTTGCTGGTGTCGCCGTTGGCAACCCGCTTGTCATAATCCTCATAGCCGTACATCGAATAGGAATTGCTGTTCGGAGACATTACGCCGTCGGTAAGGAACACGATCACCCGGTTTGGCGGGTTGCGACCAGCCCATGTGGCGGTATCGTTCGCCCAAGCGCCGGTGGGTGAAATCAGGCGACTGCCCCAGATCATGCCCGTATCGTGGTAAGTGCCGCCCTGCGGCACGAAATCGGTCGCATACAGGTAATTGTAGATGTCGCTTCGCGCCATCACGCCAAGCCTCTTTACCGGCTTGCCACAGGCAGAATAGCCGCTCTGCATCATTGTAGTAGAACCCAAGCTTGGACGGTTGTTGTTGTCGTCACCATTGGTGTAATCGGTGGCGGCAGTGCGCCAATATTCGATATCCTGCATATGCGGCCACCACCGCTTTGCCCCGCTCGGCTTCGCGTCGGGGTCAAGGTCGGAAGGCAGACTGTTTGTTGCGAAAACGGTCTGCCCGGGGTTTTCAACCGGTGTTTCGACGCATCCGAGCCACTGCGTTTTAGAACCGTCAACTGCGGTGGGATCGGTCATCGACGATGCGCCGTTGACCAAGGAACTCACATCCCATTGCAGTTGTTTATACTCCCATCGCGGGCCAAGCGTGTCCACCCTTAGGACACAATAGCTGCTCGAGAAGAAACCGCCCGTAGTCTTCCAGTAATAGTATGTGCTCGTCGCGGATCCCGATGAATTGTATGTCAAGGGGGTGGAGGGATTACGTACAGGTGCCCCCTTACAGACTGCTTCGGATCTATTATTAGGGGTGCTGTCGGATGTCGAAGATACGTAGTCGGCAATAACACGTCGCGACTGGTAATAGGGCTGGTCCGACGATCCACCCGAACCGACAAGATAGCTGGGCGAGACGTCCAAGATCGCTTGTCCAGGATTCACGACCGAACTGTACGAGACAAAGCCGTAGCGGACGTTCGTAGCGGGATCTGCATTAGCCGCGAACGCATCGTAGAAGCTCAGTACTGCTTTACGAAGCGCTTCAATGCGCGACACGTTGCCCCCGTTCGATAAGAGCTCATTTACGGCATAGCCCTTGCTGCCGGCATAGCCCGGTACGCCGCCGCTTGTCGGGCGCGTATAGGAATATGTGCCGGTCCCGCAGGTGTCGGGGCCGCCCGGTAGGCACGCCATTGAGCCCGTCGTATCCAGCACAAACATGACATCGGTATCGGCAACGTCGTACCGCGCCTGACAATTTACCGCGATCGCTTTGTCGGGCATGTTGAAGATCTTCATCAATGTCATAGGCACCGTGGTCGAGGCGGTACCGGCGACCTGGCTATCGCTGGTCTTGGTCGGCGTGAAGGCAACGTCGGTGCTTCCCATCCAGCCGGTCTTAAAGTTGTTGGAAAAGAAATTTTGCGCTTGCGTCACTGCAGCCGGATCGAGCGTGCTGTTGGTGCTCGTCATGAACTTGCGGCCCGCAAGGACCCCTGCATCACACGCTTGCTGAAGGCGCGCTTTGACGACGTAGAGACGCGCGACGTCTACCGCAGATCCGGCCAGTCCCAGCAGCGGAATGAGAAACGCGGCCATCATCGCCAGCGTGTTGCCGCGCCGGTCGCGGACAAGGCGCATGAGGAAGCCCGCGCGCGCGCGGTTGTCGCCAGACGTTGTCATGAAAAATCCACAAGCTCTGCCTCGTTACTTGGGGAGGCGTGTAAGCGCGCAGCCCATAAATCCGACTGAACCAAAATGATTAATTATGCGGCCACAAATCCGATAACCCACATATCCGATAACGACGTGCAGCTTTCTCCGTAGCCAATAATCAAACAATAGAGCCGCCTTCTCGCAAAGGGGATGGAGCGGGAGAGCCCCCCGCCCGATGGTGCTGACAGCCGTCCGATTTGTTGGATGAGACCAGACGGGAGCGCTCACCATGCGATCCCCAAAACGCCATCGATCCGTGTATAGGGACGCCTCCACATCACCCGAGGGCCCGCCGTTTTGCAGATCGTTACCTTGTGCCTGTTCCTGTTGCTCGCGGTCGTCATCAGCGGGATGGCGTCGCGGATGTTGCCCTCCGCACTGCCGCGGCCGCTCGTTCAGATCGCACTCGGCGCCTTGATCGGGATGGTCGCGCATGTCCGCGTCGAGCTCGATCCCGAACTCTTCTTCCTGCTGCTGGTGCCGCCTCTGCTGTTCCTCGATGGCTGGCGCATCCCCAAGGACGAGCTGTTCCGCGATCGCCGCGGTGCTGACTGGCGGCTTCTCGCTCGGCGAGGCGACGCTGACGTTCGCGTGGATGGCGCTCGCGGGCGTCGCGATCGGCGTCGGCATTACCTGGGCGATCGTCGCGAGCAAGGCCGCGTTCGCGCGGAAGTTCGGCGACGAGACCGGCTCGAACATCCTCGTCAGCCTGCTGATCCCGTTCGCCGCCTATCTGGCCGCCGAGCATGTCCATGCCTCGGGCGTGCTCGCCGCCGCCGCCGCCGGGATCGCGATGACCTTTACCGGCGCCACCACCAGCGTCGCGGCGGGCACGCGCATCCGTCGTCGTGCGGTGTGGGACATGCTCCAGTTCACGCTCAACGGCGTGATCTTCGTGCTGCTCGGCGAGCAATTGCCCGAGGTGTTCGTCCGCGCGCGCGATACGGTCACGACGACCGGGCATGTCAGCCCGTGGTGGCTGGCGGTGTACGTGCTGGCGGTGGTCGCGGGGCTCGCGCTGCTGCGGTTCGGCTGGGTGTGGGTGTCGATGCAGTTCACGCTGTTGCGCGCGCGCCGCCGCAACGACGAAGCGGTCAGTCCGCCGCGACGGATCATCGCGGCGATGTCGGCGGCGGGCGCGCGCGGCGCGATCACGCTGGCCGGCGCGCTGACGCTGCCGCTCACGCTGAACGACGGCACGCCGTTTCCCGCACGCGATCTGGTGATCTTCCTCGCCTCGGGGGTCATCCTGTCGTCGCTGGTGATCGCCGCGGTCGCGCTGCCGCTGCTGTTGCGCAATCTGAACCTGCCGCCCGACGAGGGCGTGGCGGCGGCGCGTGACCGCGCACGGCTGGTGTCGGCCAAGGCGGCGATCGCCGAACTCGACCGCGTCCAGCACCAGATGGCGGAAGGCCGCGACGATCCCGACCGGTTCACCGACATCGCCGCGCGGCTGATGGATCAGTATCGCGAGCGGATCGACAGCCTGGCGACGCTGCCCGAGGATCGCACCGGACAGGCGGATGCACCGATCGAGCGCGACATGCGGCTCGCCGCCGTCCGCGCGGAACGCAATGCGATCTTCGATCTGGCAAGGCGGCGTGAAATCGGCGTGACGCTGGCGGAGCAACTCGGCCGCGAGCTCGACCTGATCGATGCGCGCCTGTCGCGACAGGGGCTTGCATAAGCACGGGTAGAGCAGGGACACGGGCAGAGCAGGATTTTGCGCTCCGCCTGCCCGTGTGACTGAAACCGGCGGAGCGCAGAAGGTACGCGTTACTCAGCGAATCCTCTGCGGCCGCTTTGCAAGGACTTGGTGAATTTTTGGTGAACGATGGCGCCCCGCCCGTCCGTGCGACACTCTCGTATCCGGGCGGGGCGCCAAGGACGCAGCGCTTTGAGGCGCGCATCGCTGGCCATAAGCTAGCATCAGATTCTCACAGCGGAAGCACAGCCCGTCACGCGTGCGGCTCGCTTGGTCGGATATGTGTCCAAATCATGGCCATTAGCGCGCGTTCTTGCCGCCAAGAGCTTGTTAACGGCTGATCTTCAGTCGCCTGCGATCGTCTGCGGGGCCGTCGGATCAGGGATCTTCAGCTTTCGCAGACGGGCGATCACGTCGCGAGCGCCCGCCGGCGCGGCCTGTAGGAACAGCGCAAAAAGTGCCTCGTCGTCGAACGACTCCAGCGCGGTCCCGATCGGCAGCGCAATAATCTGGCGGCTGCGCGCACCCGGCTGCGCCTCCAGCACGATCGTCCGCCACGCCATCCCGACCGGCGGCGCACTCGTGACATCGGCAAACTCCCCCGGCACCATGTTGCGGATCCGCAATCGCCGGTCCGCCGCCTTGGCGAACCACGCTGCGTCGCCCGCGGTCGCAATCTCGATCGCCAAATCCCGTCCGTTCATGTCGTCCTCGATCCTGTCATTCGCGGCAGGCGGTGCTGCGGGAGCGCAGCGGATGCAAGTCTTTGCGGACGCCCGTCGCCACGAACTGGTGCGCAAATGCCACAATTTGCGCTCGCATGATGGAAGGACGCTCTTCGCTATTGATAATAATTATCATCAGCGGTAGCGCGCGGTCATTACGAAAGGGAACTCATGACACGACGTTTCGGCCTGGCCGTCCTGCTGGCCTCGGCAGCCGCCGCCCCGAGCTTTGCGCAGACCGCACCCGATGCCGCCGCCAACGGCCTCGATACCGGGATCGTCGTCGTCACCGGCCAGCATCCGCGCAACCAGGCGTCGTCGGGCACCAAGACCGACACCCCGCTCGCCGAAACGCCGCAGTCGATCAGCGTCATCACCAGCGACGACATCGCCGGCCGCAGCCTCCAGAACCTCAACCAGGCGCTCCGCTTCGTCGCCGGCGTGACTCCCGAGACGCGCGGCGCGAGCGCCGAAGTGTACGACCAGTTCAAGCTGCGCGGGTTCGATGCACCGGTCTATCTCGACGGCCTGAAGATGTTCGGCAGCGCGTCGGGCTATGCCGTGCCACAGGTCGACGTCTCGCGGCTCGACCGGATCGAGGTCATCAAGGGTCCGGCCTCGGTGCTGTACGGCCAGTCGAGCCCCGGCGGCCTCGTCGCCGAATCGAGCAAGCTCCCGCTCGACCAGTCGCTGTATGGCGCGATCGGCGGGACCTACGGCAATTACGATCTTTACCGCGTCGATGCCGATATCGGCGGGCGCACGGGCGATGGCGTGCTGTGGCGGATCAACGGCAGCGCGAACGGCGCGGACACGCAGCAGAAGTTCGGCAAGCGCGAACGCCAGACGGTCTCCGCCGCAGTAACCGCGGGCGCGGGCAGCTCGACCAGCTTCACGCTGCTCGGCGCCTATTCGCACGATCCATACAATGGCGATTACGGCGTGTTCCCGGCGAGCGGCACGTTGCTCGCCAACCCCAACGGCAAGCTGCCAACCAGCTTCGACGGGGGCGAGGCGGGCAACCGGTTCAGCCGCGAACAGGCCGCGCTCACCTACATCTTCCGGCATGATTTCGGTGGCGGCTGGGCGTTCCGCTCGTCGGGCCGCTATCAGTATGTGAAGGCGAACCTCGGGCTGATCTACACCGCGGGCGGGCTCGATGCGCGCGATCCGACCGGGCAGACGTTCCTCCGCGCCTCCTACGCGACCCGCGAAAAGCTCAACAACTGGACGTTCGACAACCAGCTGAGCGGCACCGTGCAGACCGGCCCGATCAAGCACACGTTGTTGTTCGGCGTCGATCGGCAGGTCGCACATTCGATCGAGGACGCCGCGTTCGGCACGGCGCCGTCGCTCAACGGCTATGCCCCGGTCTACGGCACCGTCAGCGTCCCACGGACGCCATCGCAAGTTCCGACGGAATACGGTGTTGGCAACACGACCATCCGCCAGCGCCAACAGGGCATCTACGCGCAGGACCAGATGGCGCTCGGCGACCTCCGCGTCGTGCTCAGCGGTCGGCAGGACTGGGCGCGCGCGCAGCAGATCAACCTCGGCGTCAAGCACGACGAGAAGTTCACCTATCGCGCCGCCGCGCTGTACACGCTGCCGTTCGGGCTCGCGCCGTATGTCAGCTATTCGACCTCGTTCGAGCAGCAGGCCAGCCTGATCGAACTCAGCGACGGATCGTCGGGTCTCGCCGACCCATCGCTTGGCAAACAGCTCGAAGCGGGCGCCAAGTTCACCATACCGGGCACGCAGATCCTGCTCTCGGGTGCGTGGTTCCGGATCGACCAGACCAACGTTCTCACCTCGACGCCGAACTTCTCGCGATCGCGCCAGACCGGTGGCGTGCGGTCGCAAGGCGTCGAGTTCGAGGGTACCGCACCGTTGCCCTACGGCTTCAACGCCCGCGCCGCGTTCAGCCGTCAGCGCGTCAAGGTCACCGAGGATGCCGACAACCCGACGCGCGTCGGCCGCGGGCTCGAAACCGTCGGCCGCGGCGGTACGACGCTCGGCCTCGACTGGACCCCGCCCGAGGGTCCGCTCGCAGGGCTGACGGTCGGCGGGGCGATGCGCCATGTCGACCAGGTCTATGCAGGCGTCACGCCCGGCGAGACCAAGGGTCGCAACAGCCCGTCCTACACCGTGTACGATGCGCTGATCCGCTACGACCTGGAAAAGTTCGCACCGTCGCTGCGCGGTCTCAGCCTGGCGGTCAACGGCGCCAACATCTTCGACAAGAAGTATCTGACGTCGTGCTTCGCCAACTATAATTGGTGCTGGTACGGCAACCGCCGCACCGTCCAGGCGACGATCGGCTACCGCTTCTAAGGCCCCCTTACGATCCTCCCCCGCCAGGGGGAGGTGGCTGGCGCTTGCCAGACGGAGGGGAGGAAAGCGATAACGTCTGCGCCCTGTCCTCCCCATCCGTCACCTTCGGCGAGACCTCCCCCTGGCGGGGGAGGATCGTTCGGTTTCGACTCAGAATCCTGTCGCTTAAGACCAATTTGCCTCGGAGATTACCCGCCCCCTCTGGAAAACCGGCTGCCTCGACGGCACTTGATGCACGTCATTCCGGATCGTCCCCGGGTTGACGCGGCCACCCCGACGCCGTCACCCTCGTACGCGTACACGTAAGGACCCCGGTTTCCCCATGCAGCTTGTCATCGTCGAATCGCCTGCCAAGGCCAAAACCATCGAGAAGTATCTGGGCAGCGATTACCGCGTCCTGGCCAGCTACGGCCATGTCCGCGACCTGCCGCCCAAGGACGGCTCGGTCGATCCCGACGACGCCTTCGCGATGACGTGGGAGAATTACGCCGACAAGTCGAAGCAGCTGAAGGCGATCACCGATCTCGCCAAGCTCGCCGACCGCCTGATCCTCGCGACCGATCCGGATCGCGAGGGCGAGGCGATCAGCTGGCACGTTCGTGAAGTCCTGCGGGCGCGGAAAGCGCTGCCCAAGGAGGTCGAGCGCGTGACCTTCAACGCGATCACCAAGGCCACTGTCACCGAGGCGATGAAGAACCCGCGCGAGCTCGACGACGACCTGATCGACGCCTACCGCGCCCGCCGCGCGCTCGATTACCTCGTCGGCTTCACGCTCTCGCCGGTGCTGTGGCGCAAGCTGCCCGGTGCCAAGTCCGCCGGCCGCGTCCAGTCGGTGTCGCTCCGCCTGATCGTCCAGCGCGAGCGCGAGATCGACGTCTTCAAGCCGCAGGAATACTGGTCGGTAACGGCCGAAATGGAGCATGACGGCACCGCGTTCACGTCGCGCCTCACGCAGTTCGAAGGTAACAAGCTCGACCGTCTCTCGATCGGTAACGAAGGCGATGCCCTGCGCGCCAAGCAGGCGGTGCTCGACGGCAATTTCTCGGTCCAGTCGGTCGAGACCAAGCCCGCCGGTCGCAACCCGCCGCCGCCGTTCACCACGTCCACGCTCCAGCAGGAAGCCTCGCGCAAACTCGGTTTCTCGGCGGATCATACGATGCGGATCGCGCAAGGCCTCTACGAGGACGGCGCGATCACCTACATGCGTACCGACGGCGTGCAGATGGATTCGAGCGCGATCAGCGCCGCGCGTCTGGCCGTCGCGAACCGCTTCGACGCGAGCTATGTCCCGGACAAGCCACGCCAATACCAGTCGAAGGCGAAGAACGCACAGGAAGCACACGAAGCGATCCGCCCGACCGACTTCGGCAAGGACAAGGCCGGCGGCGGCGATCACGCACGCCTCTACGACCTGATCTTCAAGCGCGCGCTCGCCAGCCAGATGGCGTCGGCGCGGATGGAGCGCACGACGGTCGAGATGGCCGACGGCACCGGCCGCAACATCCTGCGCGCCACCGGCCAGGTCGTGCTCTTCCCCGGCTACCTCGCCTTGTACGAGGAAGGGTCGGACGACTCTGCCGACGAGGACGCCCGCCGCCTGCCGCGGATGCGCGAAGGCGATTCGCCCGCCAAGAAGAAGGTCGACGCCGAGCAGCATTTCACCCAGCCGCCGCCACGCTTCTCCGAAGCCTCGCTGGTCAAGCGGATGGAGGAGCTCGGCATCGGCCGCCCGTCCACCTACGCGTCGATCATCAAGACGCTGAAGGACCGCGCCTACGTCCGGATCGAGAAGAACCGCTTCTTCGCCGAGGAGAGCGGGCGGCTGGTGACGGCATTCCTCGAGCGCTTCTTCGAGAAATACGTCGGCTACGACTACACCGCCGAACTGGAGGAAGAGCTCGACGACGTCTCCGGCGGCCGCGCGCAGTGGCAGTCGGTGCTCGACGCGTTCTGGCGCGATTTCAAGCCGCGTACCAACGAGGTGATGGAGCAGCAGCCCTCCGCGATTACCGCCGAGCTCGACACCTTCCTCGCGCCCTACCTGTTCCCGGCAAAGGCTGACGGCGGCGATCCCCGTCTCTGCCCGAACTGCGGCGAGGGTCAGCTCGCGCTGCGCGGTGGCAAGTTCGGCGCGTTCATTGCCTGCTCGAACTACCCCGAGTGCAAGTACACGCGCCGCTTCGCGCAGCCCGGCGGCGACGCCGAGGCGGATGCCGGCCCGTCGACGCTCGGTACGCACCCCGACACGGGCCAGCCGATCGAGCGCAAATCGGGACGCTTCGGCCCGTATCTGCAGATCGGCGAAGGCGAGGACCGCAAGATGGCCTCGATCCCGAAGGACATCGGCGAGCTGAACCTGGAATGGGCGGTCAAGCTGCTGTCGTTGCCACGCACAGTCGGCAACCACCCCGAAACCGGCGAACCGATCATCTCGACGATCGGCAAGTTCGGCCCGTACCTGAAGCATGCGGGCAAATACGCCCGACTCCAGACGACTGCGGACGTGTTCGAGACGGGCATGAATGCAGCGGTGGTGAAGCTCGCCGAAGCCGCAGCGGGCGGCGGACGTACCGCGCGCGGGGCGCAGGCACCGCTCAAGGTGCTGGGCAACCATCCGCGCACCGAGGCCGAGATCAAGCTGATGGAAGGCCGCTACGGCGCCTACGTCACCGACGGCACCACCAACGCGACGCTGCCCAAGTCGATCGAAAAGGACCAGCTCACGCTCGAGGAAGCCGCGTCACTGATCGACGCACGCGCCGCGGCGGCACCGGCGACAAAGAAGAAGAAAGCGCCCGCCAAGAAGCCGGCGGCAAAGAAGGCGCCGGCCAAGACGGCAGTGTCCAAGGACGAGGCTGAGGCGAAGGCTCCAGCCAAGAAGGCTCCCGCTAAAAAGGCCCCCGCCAAGAAAGCCGCGCCAAAGAAGAAGGTCGAAGCCTAATTCTCCTCCCGCTTGCGGGAGGGGCTAGGGAGGGACCGAAATACCCCACGAACGCGACGTTCGCGGTGATCCCCTCCCCAACCCCTCCCGCAAGCGGAAGGGGAGTTTTCAGATCAAGCAGCCCGCCGCTGTGTCAGTTGCATCCAATCCCGCGCCGCGCGCTGCGCCACCGAGATCTCCCGCGCGGTCATGTCCTCGGCGATCTCCGCCCGACATTCCTGCGCGGCGATGTTCCCCGACACCGCCGCCAGGTTAAACCACTTATGCGCCTCGATCAGATCGAGAACGACACCCGACGTCCCCGTCGAATACACCATCCCCAGTTCGTAGCACGCCCGGTCGTCGCCGCGCGCGGCATCCGCCAGACGGCGTTCGATCGTAATATTCGCGTTCTTGAGACTGCTGCCCATGGTCTTGCCCCCAATGTTCGTGAGGACAGACTGCGGCGATTCCGACTACGAAATGGTTAATGGGTTAACGCTCGTTTTTTACAACTCTACCGCGATGTTATCGATCAACCGCGTCGCGCCCATCCGCGCAGCCGCCAGCAACCGCCGCGGTCGATCCGCCGCCGGGTTCTCCGCCAGCGTCTCGGCATCCGCCAAAGCAACGTAATCGATCGTGAACCCCGCCCCGACCAACGTCGTCCGCGCATCGTCCAGCACCGACTCCACGTCCTCGCCCTTCGCGATCGCCCGCGCCGCAACACCCAGAGCGCGCGGCAAGGCGATCGCCTGTTTGCGCTGCTCGTCATCGAGATAGATGTTGCGCGACGACATCGCCAAACCGTCGTCGTCGCGCTGCGTCGGCACCCCGACGATATCGATCGCGAAATCGAGATCTGCGACGAACCGCCGCACGACGGCGAGCTGCTGGTAATCCTTCTCGCCGAAATACGCCGCATCGGGGCCGACCTGGTTGAACAGCTTCGACACGACCGTCGCGACGCCGTCGAAATGACCGGGCCGAGAGGCGCCATCGAAGCCCTCACTGACGCCCGACACGCGTACCGACGTCGCGAAACCCTCGGGATACATCGTCTCGACCGACGGCAGCCAGAGCAGGTCGCATCCAGCTTCGGTCAGCATCCGGATATCGGCCATCTCGCGCCGCGGATAGCGCGACAAATCCTCGTTCGGCCCGAACTGCGTCGGATTGACGAAGATCGACGCGACGACCTTCGTCCCCGGCCGCTTTGCCGCCTCGATCAGCGCGACGTGGCCGGCGTGGAGCGCGCCCATCGTCGGGACGAGCGCGACGCGCTGCCCCGCCGCACGGAAGGCGGCGACGCTTTCGCGCAACGCATTAAGGTCCCGGACGGTGTCCACGTGAAACTCCTACTCGATAAGTGCGGTCGCGGCTTCTATGAAGGGTGACTGTTACGATCAATAAGGAAACGCGCGTTGGCCACGGGCCCCGAACAGACCCCCGCTTCGCCGCACGTCATCGTGTTCGCCAACGAGAAGGGCGGCACCGGCAAGTCGACGACCGCGGTGCACGTCGCGATCGCGCTCGCCGCCAAGGGTGCGCGCGTCGCGTGCCTCGATCTCGACCACCGCCAGCGCACCGTCGGCCGCTATCTCGACAACCGCGCCGAGACGATGAAGCGCAACGGCTCGGTGTTGCCGATGCCACGTCACGCGACGCTGTCGGAGCAGAGCGAGGATCAGTTCGAGGACCTGTGGCATTCGCTGTGCGAGGGTTCAGACTTCCTGGTCGTCGACACGCCAGGCCGCGACGATCCGTTCGCGCGTACCGCCGCCGCTCTGGCGAACACCTTGGTAACGCCGATGAACGACAGCTTCGTCGACTTTGATTTGATCGGTCAGGTCGATCCCGAGACGTATCAGGTGACCCGTCCGAGCTTCTATTCCGAGCTCATCTGGGATGCGCGGAAGCAGCGCGCGCGCGCCGACGGCACCACGATCGACTGGGTCGTACTGCGCAACCGCCTCCAGCACATCGAGGCGCGCAACATGCGCCGCGTGTCTGATGCGCTCGCGCAACTTGCCAAGCGCGTCGGCTTCCGGATCATTCCGGGGCTCGGCGAACGCGTGATCTACCGCGAGATGTTCCCCGCCGGCCTGACGATGATCGATTCGAAGGCATTCGGCAGCATGGGCCTCGCGCATGTCGCTGCGCGCCAGGAACTGCGCGAGATGATGGCCGCATTGCAGTTGCCCGAGGTGGTCGCCGAGCGCGCACCGGATGTGGCTGCGTGAAGTGGATCGTAGCCGCGCTGTTTATCTGGGCGGCGTGGCATTACCTGCGGCCCAAGCCGAAGCAGCGCGTAGTCACGGATGAAGCGGAAGCGCGCTCGATCCTCGGCATCGATCGCAATGCGGACGCCGACGCGATCCGCAGTGCGCACCGCCGCCTGATCGCCTCGGTTCACCCCGATCGCGGTGGCTCCACCGACCTGACCCGCCGGGTAAACGCCGCGCGCGACCTCCTGCTGAAGCGGACCCGGTAACCCCCGTTATGCCGGGCTCGTTCCGGCATCCACCGTTCCGCACTCTCGATAGTTGTGGGAGCGCGGCACCGTGGCCCCGGAACAAGTCCGGGGTGACGGTGGTAGGGTAATCCCACACGCAACCGAGATTGGAGAGAGGCCCATGACCCACCAGTTCGACCCGACCTCGCTCCGCGAATACGACATCCGCGGGATCGTCGGCAGAGCGCTCGGCCCCGCCGACGCCGTCGCGATCGGCCGAGGCTTCGCCACCCGCATCCGCGCCGCCGGCGGCACCCGCGTCGCGGTCGGCTATGACGGCCGCAACTCCTCTCCCGAACTCGAAGCCGCGCTCGTGTCCGGTCTCACCGCGGGCGGCGTCGACGTCGTCCGGATCGGCCTCAGCACCTCGCCGATGCTCTATTACGCCGAGGCGACGCTAGAAGTGGATGGCGGCATCCAGGTAACCGGCAGCCACAATCCCCCCGAGTATAACGGCTTCAAGATGGTACACGCCCACGCGCCATTTTTCGGCGACGACATCCAGGGCCTCGCCACACTCGCCGCGTCGGGCGCCTGGAGCGAAGGTGCGGGCGAGGTCACGACCGCCAACGTTCTCGACGCCTATGTCGGCCGCTTGATGCTGGGCTATGCAGGCGGTGCGTACCGGATCGGCTGGGACACCGGCAACGGCGCCGCCGGCCCGGTGATCGAGAAGCTCGTCCAGCTGCTGCCGGGTGAGCATCATGTGATCTTCGCCGAAGTCGACGGCAATTTTCCCAACCATCATCCCGATCCTACCGAAGAATCGAACCTCGCCGATCTGAAGAGCCTGGTCGCGGAGAACAACCTCGATTTCGGACTGGCCTTCGACGGCGATGGCGACCGGATCGGCGCAGTCGACGGGTCGGGACGGGTAATCTGGGGCGACCAGATCCTCTCCATATTGGTCGAACCTGCGCTGCGCGAGCATCCGGGCGCGCCGATCGTTGCCGACGTAAAGTCGTCCCAAGCGCTGTTCGACCGAATCGCCGAGCTGGGCGGTGAGCCGGTGATGGCTCCCACCGGCCACAGCCTGATGAAGACCGCGATGACCCGCACCGGCGCGCCCTTGGGAGGCGAACTCAGCGGGCATCTGTTCTTCGCCGGCGAGTATTACGGTTTCGATGATGCGCTGTATGCGGCGGTGCGGCTGATCCGTGCGGTGCATCTGTCGGGTCGCTCGCTGACCGAACTGCGCGACGCGATGCCGGCGCTGGTGGCGACGCCCGACCTGCGCTTTCCGGTCGATGACGCGCGCAAATTCGCGGTGGTCGACGAGGTGATCGCGCGGTTGAAAGAGGATGGCGCGGAGATGAACCTCACCGACGGCGCGCGTGTGACGACACCCGAAGGCTGGTGGCTCCTCCGCGCGTCGAACACACAGGCGATGCTTACGGTTCGCGCGGAGGCGAAGGATCAGGCGGCGCTCGACGCGTTGCTCGCGGAGGTCGACGCGCAACTCGCGGTCAGCGGTGTTGCGAGATCGGTACCATAACAAGGCCGCCACCCCGGCGAAGGCCGGGGCCCAGTTGGAAAGGTGGACATAACGAAGTGCCGCGTACCGTTAGCAACGTCCCCCAACTGGGCCCCGGCCTTCGCCGGGGTGGTGCAGGGGATGGGATGGTCGCAGAATTTGACGCCCGGCGAGCGCCGAGGCTCGCGACGTAACGCGAAACTAACCGTTCCCCCGCAAAGGCGGGGGTCCAGAAGCCACGAATGCCGGCGCCCGGAACCCTGGACTCCCGCCTCCGCGGGAGAACGGGAGGACGATTGACACGCGACCGCCCCAGCCTACCGTCCCGCCACCACCCCAAGGAGTCCCCAAGTGGAGCGCCCAGTCGACGAATTCCGCTCCAGCACGCGCCGCTGGCTGCTCGGCAGCTTTGCAGGTTGGGGCACCCTTGTCACCTGCCTGATCGGCGTCGGTTTCGTCCTGATCGGCGTCCGCTGGCTCAAGAACCGCAGCGCCAGCTACGAGATCACCGACCAGCGCCTGATCATCAGGCGCGGCATCCTGTTCAAGACGATCGACGAGATCGAGCTCTACCGGATCAAGGACGTCCGCCTTGGCTATTCGCTGCTCAATCAGATGACCGACATCGGCACGATTACGCTCACCTCCAGCGACCGCACGACGGGCGGCGGCGAATTCGTCCTCCGCGATATCCCGATGGCGCGCGACCGCCGCGAAGGCCTGCGCAAGCTGGTCGACCGCGCGCGCCAACGTCGCGGCGTCCGCGAGATGGATATCGACCACGAGAACGCATACGCGCTGGATTAAGCGCGCTTTTGTCCCCACATGGCGGGCATGGCGCCCCCTACCCCAAGCCCAAACAGCAACCGCAGATGATCCGGGTCGTGGACCTGGAGACCACCGGTTCAGCCCCGCCCGCGCACGGCGTCTGCGAGATCGGCTGGCAGGACGTCGCGCTCGGCGAGGACGGCCGTTGGGAGATCTACGGCGAAGGCGGCAGCATCCTCGTCAATCCCGGCCGCCTCATCCCGCCGGTGACGCAGGCGATCCACCACATCCTCGACGAACAGGTCGCCGACGCGCCCTATTGGCATGATTGCGCGCGGCAAGTGCTCGACCCCTGGCCGCGCCGCCTCGCGCTGGCTGCGCACCGCGCCGATTTCGAGCAAAAATTCTGCACGTCTGCGCTGACCCGGGATGCCGAGTGGATCTGCACCTGGAAATGCGCGCTCCGCCTCTGGCCCGATAGCCCGAGCTTCTCGAACCAGGTGCTGCGCTACTGGCGCAAGCCGCACGGCATGGAGCACGAGCGCGGCCTGCCCGCGCACCGCGCGTTCCCCGACGCGTACGTCACCGCGTTCCACCTCCGCGACATGCTCAACGAAGCGAGTCTCGCGCAACTGCTCGAATGGTCGCGCGACCCCGGCCTCATCCCGCGCGTCCGTTACGGCCCCGATCGCGGCAAGGAATGGTCCGAGCTCGATCACGAGACCTTGATGGCGTTCATGACCGACCGCGACCCCGACATCCGCTTCACCGCCAACCACGAAATGGACCGGCGCAGCGGCGGCGGCCGCGTCGGCAAAGCCAGCGCGCAGGACCTGCTGCTGTAGCACCCCTATGATCCTCCCCCGCCAGGGGAGGTGGCTGGCGCTTGCCAGACGGAGGGGGAGGTAAGGGAAACCAATGTTCCGTATCCTCCCCCTCCGTCGCCTTCCGCGCCACCTCCCCCTTGCCGGTGAGGATCGTGAAGCGGGCGCGCCCCTTGCTTCACGGCTAGCCAGTATCGCTGGCGTAACGACCGGCGCTGACGTAGATCGGCCTCAATGGTAAGCGTCCGTCTGAAATTGCCCTCGTCGGAGGGGCGGGTCGCCCGCTGGCTGGTCGCGTTCATGACGCTCGGCTTCATCGCGCTTGCCGCCGCAGCGATCGCGATCGGCTGGATCACGATCCGCAACCGCACCTACACCGCCGAGATCCTCCACACGCAGGACGTCCGCCAGGCGATCGCCACGCTCCAGATCCAGATGGAGCAGTCCGAGACCGCACGCCGTGGCTATGTCCTGGCGGGGAAGCCGCTCTTCGCCACCGCCTATGCGCGCAGCGCGGGCAACATCGTCCCCTCGATCGCCACGCTGCGCCGCCTGACCCACGACAACCCCGCACAGATCACGCGACTCGATCGGATCGAGCCGCGCTTCGTCCGGTTGCGCGCACTCAGGACCCAATCGATGGCACTGGTCGCGTCGGGCCAGATCGCCGAGGCACAGCGCCGGTTCGCAGTCGATGCCAGCGTGCCGCTGATGCGCGGCATCCGCTACCGCCTCCAGGCGATGGCCGCCGACGAGGTCCGCCTGCTCGCGATCCGTACCCAACGCCAGCAACGCAGCAGCGCGCTTTTCCTCTCGGTCGCGGGCCTCGCCGCCGCGCTGCTGCTAGTCGTGGCGATCCTCGCGATCCTGGTGATCCGCCGCTACACCGCCGATCTCGCCGCCTCGCGCGACAGCCTGCGCGAACTCAACGAATCGCTCGAGGATCAGGTCGCGACGCGCACCGCCGATCTCAGCCGCGCGAACGAGGAGATCCAGCGCTTCGCCTATATCGTCAGCCACGATCTGCGCTCGCCCCTGGTCAACGTGATGGGCTTCACCGCCGAACTCGCGACTGCGGCCGGACCGCTCGCCGACCTCGTCGACCGCGCCGAAGCCGAAGCGCCACACATCCTCACCGCCGACGCCCGGCTGGCGGCGCGCGAGGATCTGCCCGAGGCGATCGGCTTCATCCGCACCTCGACGCAGAAGATGGACCGGCTGATCAACGCCATCCTCAAGCTGTCGCGCGAAGGCCGCCGCACGATCGCGCCCGAGCATATCGACCCCGCGCAACTGGTCGACACGATCATCGGATCGATGCAGCACGTCATCGATGATCGCGGCGCGGTCGTCCGCGTCGAGCGGCCGATCCCCGCGGTCGTCACCGATCGCCTCGCGCTCGAACAGATCCTGTCGAACCTGATCGAGAACGCCACCAAGTATCTGAAACCCGGCCGCCCCGGCGAGATCGTCGTGCGCGGTCACAAGGAACGCAACCGCGTCATCCTGTCGGTGGTCGACAACGGCCGCGGCATCGATCCGCGCGATCACCAGCGCGTGTTCGACCTGTTCCGCCGCTCGGGACCGCAGGACCAGCCGGGCGAAGGCATCGGACTCGCGCATGTCCGCGCACTCGCCTATCGTCTCGACGGCACGATCGACGTGCAGTCGACGCTCGGCGACGGCGCGACCTTCCGCCTCAATCTTCCCAGCGCACTGACGATCCAGGATATCACGGCATGAACCAGCACCAGACCGTCGGCATCGTCATGATCGAGGACGACGAGGGCCACGCACGGCTGATCGAGAAGAACATCCGTCGCGCCGGGATCCTGAACGACATCAAGCACTTCACCGACGGCACCAGCGCGCTCGACTTCCTGTTCAACGCCGCCGACGGGCCTGCGAAAAGCGGCCCGGCGATGATCCTGCTCGATCTCAACCTGCCCGACATGAGCGGCACCGACATCCTCACGCGGATCAAGGCGGAGGGCAGCCCGCTGCGCCGTACGCCCGTCGTCGTGCTGACCACCACCGACGACAAGGTCGAGATCGAGCGCTGCTACGATCTGGGCTGCAACGTCTACATCACCAAGCCGGTCAATTATGAGAGTTTCGCGCAGGCGATCCGCCAGCTCGGGCTGTTCCTGTCGGTGATCCAGGTTCCAGACGTCGAGAGCTGATGCCGACGACCGTGCCTTTGTCCCCTGGCGTCCTCTACATCGACGACGACGCCGGTATCCGGCGGCTGGCGGCGCGCGCGCTCGAACGCCGCGGCTACCGCATGACGGTTGCCGAGACCGGCGCGGAGGGCGTCGTCAAGGCGGCGGCCGAGCGTTTCGACCTGATCGCGGTCGATCACTATATGCCTGGCATGGACGGCTTGGAGACGCTCGAAGCGCTCCGCCGCCTGCCCGATCATCCGCCGATCGTGTACGTCACCGGCTCCGAGGAAGGCCGCATCGCGGTCGCCGCGCTGAAGGCCGGTGCGTCGGATTACGTCGTAAAGACCGTCGGGGAGGATTTCTTCGACCTGCTCGCAGCGTCCTTTGCACAGGTCCGCGCGCGCGCCCTGCTCGAACAGGAGAAGGCGTCCGCCGAAGCCGATCTCCGCGCCAGCAACGCCCGGCTCGAGGCGTTGCTCGGCGAGGTGAACCACCGCGTCGCCAACTCGCTGCAACTCGTCTCGGCGATGGTCCGCCTCCAGGCGACCGCGCTCACCGACCCGTCCGCGCGCGAGGCGCTGGAGGATACGCAGCGCCGCATCCAGGCGATCGCGCAGGTCCACCGCCGACTCTACACCAGCAACGATGTCGAGAGTGTCGACATGCAGGAATATCTCGGCGCACTGGTCGACGAACTTGCCGAGACCTGGTCGACTGACGCCCTCCCGCGCGCGCTCAGCCTTGCTGCCGAACCGATCCGCCTGCCGACCGACCGCGCGGTATCGCTCGGCGTGATCGTCACCGAACTCGTCACCAACGCCTGCAAATACGCCTACCCCACCGGCGGCGGCGAAGTTCGCGTCGCGCTGCGCCGGATCGACGACGACATCTTCCTGCTGGCGGTCGAAGACGATGGCTGCGGCATCCCCGAAGACGCCGTCCCACGCGGCACCGGTCTAGGCACGAAACTGATCCGTGCGATGGCGCAAAGCCTGCAGACGATCGTGGAGTACGACCCGACGCACACCGGCGTCAGAGCCACCCTCCGCGCGGCGGTACGGTAAAGGGTACGACACCTCAGAACGCCCCTACCCCGTTCGTGCTGAGCGAAGTCGAAGCACCCTCGCTTGGGGCGTATCCTTCGACTTCGCTCAGGACGAACGGACGATAGCGCCAACCTGTTAGTTCGCAGGCTCCGACAACGGCGCAAACCTCGCCACCTGACGCCCGACCAGCCGCAGCTGCTCGATCACCGCAGGATCGTTCGCGCCGCCCTCGTCGTCGAACTTCGTCACCTGCGTATTGATTGCCGCCGCAAACGGTGTCGGCCACCCCCGCAGCGCATGGACGATCGAGCGCAGCGCCGCGATCGTGCTGCCGGTCGCCTGCCAGCCATAGGCGGTGGCGATCAGTCCGACCGGCATGTCCGCCAGATACGGCCGTTCGTCGCGCGACGTCTCCTCGAGCAGGTCGAGCGCGTTCTTCACCACGCCGGAGATGCTGCCATGATAGCCCGGGCTGGCGATGATTACCGCGGATGCGCCGCGGACAGCCTCGACGAACGCGCGTTCGTCCGCGGTCCGCGTCGTCGCCTTCGGATCGTACAGCGGCAGCCGCGCCATGTCCGCGCCGCCGAACATCTGCGTGCGGAAACCCTGCTTCTCGACCGCATCGAGCGCGATCCGCAGCGCGCGCTCGGTCGACGACACCCCGCCGATCGTGCCGCCAATGCCAACGACCAAGGGAAGAGTATCGGGAGCGGTCACGGTTTCATCCTGTTCGAACGTCATGCACCCGCTCTTCCCCGTTTCGTCGCGCGAAGACAACAGCGCTTGCGTCCGTTCTCGCTCCACGACCACCACGAACGCTGTCGCTAAGCCCCCGTACACGTTAAGCATGTGCATACGCCGGTCACAGGCTTGCCCGAGCTGTCGTATGACGATAATACACCTGATGTCCGCCGCTTGGCCAACCCGCTGGAACGACCGATGCGCCCCGACCCCTTCGACACCAACCGTTCCAGCTCAAGCGGCGACCGCGAGCCCTATGCCTATGAGCGCGAGCGGCTGATCACCGAACGCGAACGCCTGCGCCAGAAATACGAGGCGGAGCGGGACGGCGACGCATTCGAGCCGTATGACGACCGCGACGCGCCGCCGCCCTACGCGACGACCCGCGCGCCGCGCCGCAAGCGCCCGATCGGTCGCTGGATTCTGCGCGGCTTCGGGATCGGCATCGTCCTGCTGGTGATCGCGATCATCTGGCTGGCGATCACTGCACCCTTGTCGAAGTCGCTCCAGCCGCCCACCCCGCCTTCGATCACGCTGACCGCAGACGATGGCACGCCGATCGCCCGGCGCGGTGCGATCATCGGCAAGCCGGTCGATGCGGCCAAGCTCCCGCCGCATGTCACGCAGGCGTTCCTCGCGATCGAGGACCGACGCTTCTACTCGCACTGGGGTATCGACCCCCGTGGCATCGCGCGCGCGGCATGGGCGAACATGGGCTCGGGCGGCGTCCGCCAGGGCGGCTCGACGATCACCCAGCAGCTGGCGAAGAACGCGTTCCTCGATTCGGATCGCACTGCGACGCGAAAGATCCGCGAGGCGATGATCGCGTTCTGGCTCGAGGCCTGGCTGTCGAAGGACGAGATCCTCTCGCGCTATCTCTCGAACGTCTATTTCGGCGACAACACCTACGGGATCAGCGCCGCGGCCAAGCATTATTTCGGCCGTACGCCGGACAAGCTGAACGTGGGACAGGCGGCAATGCTCGCCGGTCTGGTCAAGGCACCGTCGCGCCTCGCCCCCACCTCCAACCTCGAAGGCGCGCGCAAGCGTGAGGCCGTCGTGGTCGGCGCGATGGTCGATGCCGGTTTCTTGACCAAGGCCGAGGGCGACGCGGTCCAGCCGCAGCGCGTGCTCGGCAGCCGCCCGTCGCAGCTCCCCAACGGCACCTATTTCGCGGACTGGATTCTCCCCGAGGCGCGCGATCAGGCCGGCGAGATCAAGACCGAAGCGACCGTCCAGACGACGCTCGATCCGCGCCTCCAGCGCGCCGCCGAACGCACCGTCGCGCGCGCGGGCCTGCGTGAAGCACAGGTAGCGCTGGTCGCGATGCGTCCTGATGGCCGCGTCGTCGCGATGGTCGGTGGCAAGAACTACGCGAAGAGCCCCTTCAACCGCGCGACTCAGGCGCGGCGCCAGCCCGGCTCGACTTTCAAGCTGTTCGTCTACCTCGCCGCGATGCGTCAGGGGATGACGCCCGATTCGACGATCGAGGACCGCCCGGTGACGATCGGCGACTGGACGCCGAAGAACAGCGACGGCCGCTACCAGGGCACGATCACGCTGCGTCAGGCGTTCGCGCGCTCGTCCAACGTCGCCGCCGCACGCCTCACGCAACAGGTCGGCGTGAAGGCGGTGATCAAGGCGGCGCGCGATCTCGGCATCTCGACGCCGATCCCGAGTGAGGCCACGATCGGCCTCGGCACCTCGACCGTGTCGCTGCTCGAACTGACCGCCGCCTATGCCGCGATCGCGCGCGAGCAATATCCGGTCCAGCCGCGCGGGCTCGCCGATGTCCGCGAGAAGGGCTGGTACCAGTCGCTGACCGGTGGCGCGACCGAGATGCCGTCGAAGATCCACGACGAGATGCTCGACCTGCTGGCGGCCTCGATCCGCACCGGCACAGGGCGCGGCGCGAACCTGACGGTCGACGCGTTCGGCAAGACCGGCACGACGTCCGACAACAAGGACGCGCTGTTCGTTGGCTTCGCGCGCGATCTGGTGGTCGGCGTGTGGGTCGGCAACGACGACAATTCGTCGAACCCCGGCCTGTCGGGCGGCGGCATCCCCGCACGGATCTGGCGCGACTTCATGCAGAGCGCGCTGGGGATCGCACCGATCGCCGCGCCGGCTCCGGCGGTGGAAGAGGTGGATCCGGACGCGTTGCCAGCGGATGAGCAGGACAATTCGGTGCTGCCGCTGGGGGGCGAGATCGAAGGCCTCGGCTTCAACCTGAAGATGGGTGAAGACGGCACGATCTCGGTCGGTCCCTCGCGCCGGGACCGCGAGGAGGGCCCGCCACCACGCGACGATCGGAGGCCGCCAGAGGAAGAACAAGGGCCTTACGAGGGGCAATAGCGCCATCCCGTCATCCTGACGAAAGTCAGGATCCAGAGCCGCAAACGATAGCGCTTGCGGCTCTGGATCCTGGGTCAAGCCCAGGATGACGGGGATAGAGCCGCTGCCCCGGTTGACGCCACCACCGCATCGCAGCATGCCTCACCCATGCGCTTCTTCTCCGACAACGCCGCCACGATCCACCCGCACGTCATGGCCGCGATCGCCGCCGCCGACACGCTAGACACCGCCTATGCCGGCGACGCGTGGAGCCAGCAGCTCGACGGCCGCCTGTCCGCGCTCTTCGAAACAGAGGTCGCGGTACTCTGGGTCCCGACCGGCACCGCCGCCAACTGCCTAGCGCTCGCCGCGCTCTGCCCGCCCCACGGCGGCATCGTCTGCCACCGCGACGCACACATCCAGAACGACGAGGGCGGCGCGCCCGAATTCTACACCCACGGCGCCAAGCTGTTCCTGGCCGACGGCGACGGCGCGAAGATGACGCCGGACACCATCCGCACCGTCATCGACGCGATCGCCGACGACGTCCACCGCGTCCAGCCACACGCGATCTCGATCACCAACGCCACCGAATATGGCCGTGTCTACCAGCCGCACGAAGTCTCGGAAATCGGCACGTTGGCGAAGGCGTGCGGACTAGGCTTCCACATGGACGGCGCGCGCTTCGCCAACGCGATGGCACGCGTCGGCTGCTCCCCCGCCGAGATGACGTGGCGCGCGGGCGTCGACGCTCTGAGCTTCGGCTTCGTCAAGAACGGCGCGATGAGCTCGGAGGCGCTGGTCTTCTTCAAGCCCGACCTTGCCGCCGTCACGCAATACCGCCGCAAACGCGCCGGGCTGTTGCTGTCGAAGGGGCGCTATCTCGCCGCGCAGATTCTCGCGATGCTCGACGACAACCTCTGGCTCGCCAACGCCAAGGCCGCCAACGACGCGGCGGCCAAGCTCGCCACCGCGGCCGGCGACCGCCTCGTCCACCCGGTCGAGGCTAACGAGGTGTTCCTCCGCGCCACGCCGGAAGAAGCCGCAGCCCTTCGCGCGAAAGGCTTCGACTTCTACGACTGGGCAGCCGGCGAGATCCGCCTTGTCACCGCATGGGACAGCCCGGCGGACGCAGTCGGCCTGCTCGCCGATGCGATCCGGGAGTTATGACCCCCGGCCCAACCGACCCACCACAGTCGACCCGCGCGGCCGTACTGATCCCGTTCGGCATCGTCACGCTGATCTGGGGCTCGACCTGGCTCGTCATCCGCGACCAGATCGCGGTAGTGCCGCCGAGCTGGTCGATCAGCTACCGCTTCCTCGTCGCCGGCATCGCGATGGCGATCTACGCCACCATCAAGCGCGAGAGCTTCAAGTTCGACGCACGCGGCTACGCGTTCGCGGCCGTGATCGGCATCGCGCTGTTCACGTTCAACTTCAACTTCGTCTACCGCGCCGAGCATTACGTCACCTCAGGGCTCGTCGCGGTGGTGTTCGCCCTCCTGCTCGTCCCCAACGCGATCTTCGGCCGCATCTTCCTCAAGCAGCGCCTCGGACGCCAGTTGATGGTCGGCTGTGCCGTCGCGATGGCGGGGGTCGCGCTGCTATTCGTCAACGAGGCGCGGGTCGATCCGCACGGGCCGCGCTCCGCGACGATCGGCATCGTCCTGACGCTGTGCGGCGTGATGGCCGCCTCGGTCGCCAACGTCATCCAGGGCAGCGCGTTCGCCAAACGCTATCCGATGGCGCCGACGCTCGCGATGGCGATGCTGATCGGCGCGAGCCTCGACGCGGCGTTCGCCTGGATCACCACCGGGCCACCGGTGTTCGAGCCGCGCTTCGGCTATGTCGCGGGCATCCTCTATCTCGGCGTGTTCGCGTCCGCGCTCGCCTTCCCGCTCTATTTCAACGTCATCCGCGCGATCGGCCCGGCCAAGGCGGCCTATTCGGGCGTCATCGTGCCGGTGATCGCGATGCTGCTATCGACGATCTTCGAACGCTATCACTGGTCGACCTTGGCCGTCGCCGGCGCGATATTGTCGGGTATCGGCTTGGTCATCGCACTCAGCGCGCGCAGGCCGGCGCGGTAGTCAGGCCAAGCGGGCGTCCAGCCGAGCACCCGCTTGGCCTTGCCGTTAGCCACCCGCCGGTTCTCGTTATAAAACCCGCGCCCCATCGCCGAGAGCTCCTCGAGCGTCACGAACGGCGGCGCGGGCATCCCGAGCAGCATCGCCGCGAAGGCCACCACGTCGTTCTGCGACGCGGGCACGTCGTCCGCGAGGTTATACGCCCCCGCCGGCGCATCGAACCCGGCGATCACGCCCGAGACGATATCGTCGACATGCGCGCGGCTGAACACCTGGCCGGGTTGCTCGATCCGGTGCGCCTTGCCCTGCCGCACCCGGTCGAGCGGCGAGCGGCCCGGCCCATAGATCCCCGGCAACCGGAACGTCCGCGCGCCAATCACCAGCCAGTCCGCATCCGCCGCCGCCCGCGCGCTCCTGCGACCACCACCGATCGGCGCCGTCTCGTCTACCCACGCGCCCTGCGCATCGCCGTACACGCCCGTCGACGACAGATACCCGATCCAAGCCCGCGTCCGCAGCAACAGCGAACCGTAGCGCCCGAGCACCGGGTCCGCCTCATGCTCGGGCGGCACCGACGACAGGATGTGCGTTGCCGCCGCGATCTCCGCCGTCACCGCGTCCACATCGTCGAACCGGAGCGTATCACCCCGCCCGTCCCGCGTCGTGCCGACGACATGCCAGCCATCCGCCGCGAGCCGCTCGGCAAGCCGCGACGCGGTGTACCCCAGACCGAAGACCAGCAGCCGGCTCATTTGCCCACCGCCGCACCAGCCATCGGCCCCTTGTAGAGCGTTCCGAAATAATCGCCGGCATTCCACACCGGCCGCTGCGCCCCGTCGGCGATCTCGCGCGCGATCCGGTAGTTCGCATCGACGAACCGCACGCCCTGATCCCACAGGATCGGCTGAGTCAGGTCGTCCGACGGCTTGTGATAATTGTTCGCCATGAAATACGCGACCGCCGCCTTGCCCGGCCCCTTCTGACCCGGCCACAGGAACACCGACGGAATCCCCTTCTGGACGAAGCGGAAATGATCCGAGCGGACGAAGATCCCCTCCTCCGGCATCGGATCGGGCGACAGGCCGACGCCGATCGCCGCCACCGCCTTCTGCACGATCGGGCCGATCGTCGAGCGCTCGGCACCGAACACCACCATGTCCTCGAACTTGTAGGTCAGGATCGGCATGTCGAGGTTCACGTCCGCGACGATCGAGGTCAGCGGCACGGTCGGGTGGTTAGTGAAGTAGTCGCTGCCGACCAGCCCCTTCTCCTCGCCGGTGACGGCCAGGAACATGATGGTGCGCTTGGGCGCCTGCCCGCTGGCGGTGAAGCGCTTGGCCTCCTCGATCAGGCTGGCAATGCCGATCGCATTGTCGAGTGCGCCGTTGTTGAGCGAGTCGCCCTTCACTGGCTTGGTGATGCCGATGTGATCGAGATGCGCGGAGAGCACGACGACCTCCTTGCCAACCACCGGATCGCTGCCCGGGATCACGCCGACGACGTTGCTGCTCGTGGCAGGCACGAAGCTCGTCTTTGTCGCGACGGTCAGCGTACCGACCAGCGGCACCGCCTTGAACTTCGCGTTGTCGCGGTCCGCCTGCTTCACGATCCGGCTCCACGGCGTCTTCGCACCCGCGAACAGCTTGGCCGCGCCGGCCATGCTGACCGTCCCGAGCGACGGCGCGCCGGGCGCTTCGACCTTGCCGGTGCCGTCGGGGTTCGCCCACGTCATCCGCGGCGTCGCATAGGAGTCGGCCAGCTTGGCGAAGGTCCGCACCTTGGCCGAGCGCGGGCTCTCCAGCGTGATCACGCCGACCGCGCCCTTGGCCTGCGCGATCGCAGCCTTGGTCCCGCCCGACCCGAAGAACGCGCGCTCCTCGCCGCCGAACCGCGCGGGCGAGCCGCCGAAATAGGCGACGATCTTGCCGCGCACGTCGACGCCCTTGTAATCGTCCTGGCCATATTGCGGCGCGTCGATGCCGTAGCCGACGAATACGACTGGCGCCGAAACGCTGGTCTCCGCCTTCGCGCCGTTCGCGGCCGGCACATAGTCCTCACCGAACACGAGCGGCTGCGCAGGCCCGCGGCCGGTCCAGACGAAATCGCCCTTGCTCGCCGCCCTGTACGACACCAGCGGCACTTTCTGGAGATACCCGCCCTGATCGCCATCGGGACGAAGGCCTGCCGCATAAAACTGCGCGGCGACATATTGCGCAGCGATGTCGAACTCGGGGCTCCCCGCCTCGCGACCCTTCATCGCATCCGACGCGAGAAACAGCACGTGCGCCTTCATCGCCGCCTGATCCGCCGGCAGCGGCGCGGCGAGCTTGGCGTTCAACTCGGCATTGTTCGGAACCGCCACCGGCGCAATCTGTGCAAAGGCAGAGGCAGAAAGCGCGAGCACCGCGAGCGCGCCGATAGGACGATACATCCGGAAATCCTTGCAAAGGGAACGTGTTGCAGCGGCGTAGCATCCACCGTCACCCACGCAAGCTTTGGCTGGCGATAGGCGGCCACGGCCCTATATTCGCAAGCATATGCTCGATATCCAGAACAGTCTCGCCCACCCGCTCGTCATCCGCCGCGAGGATTACACCCCGCCGGAGTGGCTAGTCCCCGAGACGAAGCTGGAGTTCGACCTCGACCCGTCCACCACCCGCGTAACGGCAACGTTGTCGGTCACACGCAACGGCGATCACGGCGCACCGCTGCGGCTCGACGGCGCTGGGCAAAAGCCACTGTCGGTCACGGTCGATGGCGTCGCGATCAAAGACTGGCGGATCGACGGCGAGCAACTTGTTATCCCGCTTACGGGCGCCGCGCATGTCGTCGAGACACAGGTCGAGATCGCCCCCGATCGCAACACGCAGCTGATGGGGCTCTACGCTTCGGGTGGCAATCTCTGCACGCAGTGCGAGGCGGAGGGCTTCCGCCGCATCACCTATTTCCCCGACCGCCCCGACGTACTCAGCGTCTATTCGGTCCGGATGACCGCCGACAGGAAGCACTTCCCCGTGCTGCTCGCGAACGGCGACCCGGTCGAACAGGGCGATCTCGACGATGGCCGCCACTGGGCGACCTGGCACGACCCGTTCCCGAAACCCTCCTACCTGTTCGCACTGGTCGCCGGCGACCTCGCCGTAAACCGCAGCAGCTTCACGACGATGTCGGGGCGCGCGGTATCGCTCGGCATCTGGGTGCGCGAGGCCGACCTCCCCAAGACCGACCACGCTTTGAAGGCGCTCGAGCTCGCGATGGCGTGGGACGAGACGACCTATGGCCGCGAGTACGATCTGGACGTGTTCAACATCGTCGCGGTCGACGATTTCAATTTCGGCGCGATGGAGAACAAGGGCCTCAACATCTTCAATTCGCGCTACATCCTGGCCGACCCGGATACCGCGACCGACTACGACTACGACGCGATCGCCGCAGTCGTCGCGCACGAATATTTCCACAACTGGTCGGGCAACCGGATCACCTGCCGCGACTGGTTCCAGCTGTCGTTGAAGGAAGGCTTCACGGTCTATCGCGACCAGGGCTTCTCCGCCGACCAGGGCTCGCGCGCGGTCAAGCGGATCGAGGACGTCCGCGGCCTGCGTGCGTCGCAATTCCCCGAGGATTCCGGCCCGCTCGCGCACCCCGTGCGCCCGGAATCCTACCAGGAAATCTCCAACTTCTACACCGCGACGATCTACAACAAGGGCGCCGAGCTGATCCGGATGATGGCCGCGATCCTCGGAACCGAGGGCTTCCGCGCCGGCACCGACCTGTATTTCGACCGCTACGACGGCACCGCCGCCACCTGCGAGGATTTCGTCACCTCGATGGAGGAAGGGGGCAAGGTCGACCTCACCCAGTTCCGCCTCTGGTATTCGCAGGCGGGAACGCCGCGCGTCTCGGCGAGCCTGTCGCATGACGGCGACCGCGCGACGCTGCGGCTCGCGCAGCAGGTCCCCGCGACGCCCGGCCAGCCGGTGAAGTCGCCGATGGTGCTACCGTTGCGGGTGAAGCTGTTCGGTGCTGTGTCGGGCGCGGCTCTGACCGACGAGCGGCTCGTCCTGTTCGACGACACGCTCGACACGATCGAATTCGAAGGCCTCGCCGAGCGCCCGGTGTTGTCGATCAACCGCGGCTTCTCCGCGCCGGTGGTGGTCGAGAGCGACCGCACCGCCGCCGATCTCGCCTTCCTCAGCGCGCACGACGACGATCCGTTCGCGCGCTACGAGGCGATGCAGCAGTTGATGCTCGATACGCTGGTCGCGTCGGCGGGCGGGCATGCGGATCACGAGGGCGTGATCGCTGCGGTCGCGAACACGCTCGCCGACACCGATCTTGATCTCGCCTTCGTCGCGGAGGCGGTGTTGCTGCCGTCGGAGAGCTTCATCGGCGACCAGATGGCCGTCGTCGATCCCGACGCGATCTTCCGTGGCCGCGAAGCGCTGCGCCGCGATCTCGGCACGCGACTGGAAGCGCAATGGCGGCAGGCGTACGCGCGTGGTGAGGGCCAGCCCTATGCCTATACGCCGGAAGGCAAGGGCCTGCGTCGCCTCCGGTCGGTCGCGCTTGGCTATATAGCCGCGAGCGGCGCGGATGATGCGGCCGACCTCGCCTTCGCGCAGTTCGATTCGGCGGACAACATGACCGACCGGATGGGTGCGCTGACGACGCTGGTCAGCAGCGAGTCCGAGATCCGCACCACCGCGCTCGACATCTTCTACAGCCAATATTGCGACAATCCGCTGGTGCTCGAAAAGTGGTTCCAGGCTCAAGCGCAGTCGTCGCGCGACGATACCGGCGCGATCGTCGCGGGGCTTGCCGAGCATGCCGACTTCACCCTGACCAACCCCAATCGTGCCCGCTCGCTGATCGGCGCGTTCGGCGCGAACCAGCGTGCGTTCAATAACGCCGATGGGAGTGGCTATAGGTTCCTGGCGGACCAGTTGATCGCGCTCGACCGCCTCAACCCGCAGACCGCGGCGAAACTCCTGCCGCCGCTGGGCCGCTGGCGGCGGTTCGATGCGGAACGCGCCGGGCTGATGCGCGCGGAACTGGAGCGGATCGTGCGGACGCCGGGGCTGTCGAAGGATTTGTTCGAGCAGGCGTCTAAGAGCCTGGAAGGCTGAACTGAACCGATCCTCCCCTGCAAGGGGAGGTGGCGCGAAGCGACGGAGGGGTGTCACCCTGTCGACAGTGGGTCACCCCTCCGTCAGCGCCATGCGCTGCCACCTCCCCTTGCAGGGGAGGAACATCGGCACCGCCCCCTACCGTCGATTCGCAAAGAACTGCCGCAAGATCGTCGCCGCCTCGGTCTCGTCAATCCCCGCATAAATCTCAGGCCGGTGATGACACGTCGGCTGGCTAAAAAACCGCGGTCCATGCTCGACCGCCCCGCCCTTCGCATCGGGCGCCCCATAATAGAGCCGCGCGATCCGGGCATGCGCGATCGCCCCGGCACACATCGCGCAAGGCTCAAGCGTCACCCAAAGATCGCAACCCTCGAGCCGGTCACTCCCCAATGCCAACGCCGCGGCACGAATCGCCTGGATCTCGGCATGCGCAGTCGGATCGCACAGCGCGCGCGGCGCATTGGCCGCGGTCGCTAGTATGATGCCGTCCTTAACGACAACGGCGCCAACCGGGACTTCCCCAGCCAGCGCCGCATCGCGTGCCGCGTCGAGCGCGCGGCGCATGGGTTCGGGAACGGGGAACATGGCCTCAGGCCCTGCCCCGCGCGTGCCCGCCCGTAAAGATCAGTTCGGTGCCTGGCTGTTGGCCGGCTTCTCGACGTTGATCGTCGGTACCGCCACGGTCTTGTTCTCGGTGCCGAGCGTGACCTTGGCGACGTCGGCCTGGAACTTCGGCGCCTGGACGACGCCCTGGCGGGTCTGGTCGATGTTGATGATCCCGAAATACATCAGGCCGACCACGACCAGCACCGCGATCGCGACCAGTGACAAGAGCGTACGCATAGGACATCCCCTTTTCTTGAACAGTTCGATAGCGTAACAACGTCGCCGAGCGCTGCCGGTTGCACAACACGTTTTACGTGAATCGGTTGACGAAAGCCGGCGTGCCAGCTATCCGCGCGCCTTTCCGGGGTTCCTCCCGACACTTGAATAGGTAATCACATGTCGCGCATCTGCGAACTGACCGGCAAGGGCCGGATGGTCGGGAACAACGTCTCCCACGCCAACAACAAGACCAAGCGCACGTTCCTGCCGAACCTGCAGAACGTCACGCTGCTGTCCGATTCGCTCGAGAAGGGCGTCAAGCTGCGCGTCTCGACGCACGGCCTGCGCACCGTCGAGCATAATGGCGGCCTCGACAACTGGCTGGTGAAGGTCTCGGACGACAAGCTGTCGCTCCGCGTTCGTCGCCTGAAGCGCGAAGTCGTCAAGAAGATCGCCGCTTCGGCCGTCGCCGCCTAACAGCGACGATTGAAGCTTGCCGCTTAGCAGCGGCGGGCGATGCGATCACCGCGGCCCGCCCTGCACCTCGCAGGGCGGGCCGTTGGCGTTCGTGGGTGCACGAGGTCTGCATGCGCCCGTACTTCCACAGACGCCTCCCGGGTCCCTCATCCACCTTGCCCGTCATCCCAGCGAAAGCTGGGATGACGGTTGCGGCGTTGGAATGACGGGTAAAGGCACGACGGGCGACTGCTGACAAACCCGCCCCGCCGCTACCGCTCCAGCCGAAACTTCAGCAACAGCGTCCGCTGGAGAACCATCTGGTTGTCGTCGGACACGATCCACACGATCGTCGCGCCGTTCTCGACCGTCGTGTCGATCCCCTCGAAATTATCGTGGATCAGCGGCGCGTCGATCGTCGCGATCAGCCGACCACGCGCGATTCGCCCCGCCGCCACATCGCGCGCCGCCACCCGCGATATTCGCGCCGAGAAGATAAACGGCAGCCGAAAACCGCGATCGAGCACGAGCAGGTCGCCATTCGGCAACGCGGTGACATCCGACGGATCATACCGGCCATACGGTTCGTACGCGAATCGCTCCGGCACCCCCACCCCGGTCGGATCGCCTGTAAAGATCAGCGCCTGCCGCGTATGCAACCGCTCCTCGTCCGAACCGGACCAGTCCGGCCGCCGGACATGCGCCTCTTCGCTGATGACGACGAATCGACCATCGGGCAGCCGCGCCATCGATTCTGGCCCCCGTTCGCTGGCCATCGCCGCATCGCGTCAGGGTTCACCCGCGCATCGTACCGCGCAAAGCCCGGCGCATAGCGCCAGATCGAATTGCTATCCTCGAACCCGACCCAGATCTTTCCCGTGACCGGATCGACCGCCATCGATTCGCTGTCGCGGTCGCGCTTCTCCCAGCCGATGCCGGGCCCGGCGGGCAGGTTCTTGAACGCGACCCGGTGTGGCAGCCAGTCGGCGCCCATGTCGAACTGGACGATGTTGCCGCCGTCGCTGAGCAGCGTGAAGCGATTGCCGCTTGCCGTCGGCGTGACGTCCATCGACGAGAAGCCGCCAAACGCCCGATCGCGGCTGGCAAGCGCCACGCCCCCCAGATACGTCAGCCCCCCGACCCGCACGTGCCGCGGGTTGGTGCGATCGAGCATTACGCGCGTCGCGGTCAGCTGCGCATGCGTGCCGAGCAGGTCGAGCCGCGCTTCGCCCGACCAAGTTGGCTCGATCGCACAGACGCTCACGGCGACGAACAGGACAGTGATCAAGCGCCGCATCGCATCCCTCATAGGGTGTCCGGCGATCCGCGGAAGCATGAACAGCGGATAACGGAGGCATTCAGGCTTAGCTCAATGCGAATCACCCATAAGCGTCTCATCGAGGATGGAAGCACGGCCCCCGCCGCCGCTGAAATCCCCAACGGGAGACGCACGATGTTCAAGACTTTTACACTCGCCGCCAGTGCCCTCGCATTGGGTGCGACCGCCCTCGTTCCCGCCGCCGCCGATGCGCAGCGCTGGGGCTCGCGCTACGAGCGTGGCTACGATGGCTATCAGGGTGGCGGCTACCGCGACAATGGCTACGACCGTGGCTACCGCGAGTATCGCGGCAACGATCGCCGCTACAATTACAACGCGCGCAGCCGTCGCGGTTGCGACAATTCGGGCGGCACGATCGTCGGCGCGCTCGCCGGCGGATTGCTCGGCAACACCGTCGCGGGCCGTGGTAATCGGACGCTCGGCGCAGTCCTCGGCGCAGCCGGTGGCGCGCTCGCCGGTAACGCGATCGATAAGTCGGATAATCCGGGGTACTGCCGCCGATAGGCCCGGCAACGCCCGGGCTGATGCAAGCGAAAGCGAGCAATCGCCGGCACGGACGGCGGGCAGGCCCAGCCTGATCCGACCCCAGGTCGAGTGGGCGACGGCTTTGCCGACGTCCCGCCCGCTTGAGCCCAACCAGTTTCCCAGTTCCCTCGCGTAGCGTATCGAGGGCGAGGGCCGGTTTCCCGTTCGGAAGCCGGCCCTTTGTTCGTCTGCAGTTGCGCATTCCCCGCACCGATAGTGCCGGAGCGCCCTACTCCGTCATCCTGACGAAAGTCAGGATGACGGTAGGTCGTAAAGATGGCGGAGGGTCGTCGGGTGGCTACGCAATCCGCTCGGGCACTTCGGCCGCATCCTCCGCGATCGCCGCCGCCGGTGCCACCGCTTCCCAAGGGAACACGAACCAGTCCTTCGTCACCGCCCTGTCGATCGTCCGCGCACAATACTCGATCCGCTCGGCCGAACTGACGTTATCGATCAGCATCGCGAACCGCACCGATCCCTCGACCGCCCCCGCCGCAGCGAGCGCACCGCGCAGATGCGTGATCGTCCGCCCCGAATCGTTGATGTCATCGAGGAACAGCAGCCGCTCGCCATCCCGCGTCCGCTTGGCCAGCTTGACCAGCGGCTCGTCGGCAAAGTCCTTCACCTGGCTCGAATAATCGACCGACAGGGTCGGCAGCCCGATCGCATGGCTGAGGAACACCGCCGGCACGAGCCCACCGCGGCCGATGCCGATGATGTAGTCGGGTTTCCACGCGATATCCTCGACCAGCTTGGCGGCGAGGATGTGGATCGCGGCGACGAACTCGTGCTGCGGGATAGGGGTAAAGATCGGCATCGATCGGATGCTAGCGGGTCGTGGCGAAGAGTTCACTCAAAACCCGCCCACCTTGCGCCACAGGTGTAACGCCCACTCCTTGTTTCCCCGCGAAGGCGGGGACCCAGACTGGGCTCCCGCCGTCAGGGCCCCTTCAAAGTATTACTTTGAAGGGAGCCCCTTCGCGGGAGAACAAGAAGTGGGAGTTGCCTGAGCCGCTCAGATCGTCTCCAGCGCCTGCTCGAAATCGGCGATGAGATCGTCCGGATCCTCCACCCCGATCGAGATCCGCACGAGGTTATCGGTAATCCCCAGCGCCTGCTTCCGCGCATCGGGCACCGACAGATGCGTCATCCCCGCCGGATGGCTCGCCAGCGTCTCGGTCCCGCCGAGCGACACCGCCAGCTTGGCGATCTTCAACGCATCGAGGAACGCGAAGCTCTCGCGCTCGCCACCCTTCAGGTACAGCGAGAAGGTCGAACCACCCCCGGTGCAGTGGCGGCGATAGATGTCCGCCTGCCGCTCCATGCCCGGCTCGTCCTCGAGGAAACCGAGATACGCGACCCGCTCCACCTTCGGATGATGGCGCAGGAAGCCACACACCTTCGCCGCATTCTCGCCCGCACGGCTCATCCGCAGTTCGAGCGTCTCCAGCGATCGCAACAGCATCCACGCGGTATTCGGATCGGTGATCGTCCCGATCGTGTTCCGCATCGTCCGGATCGTGTTGATGTGCTCCTTCGACCCCAGCACGCCGCCCGCGACCAGATCCGAATGCCCGCCGACATACTTGGTCAGCGAGTACACGACGATATCCGCACCATGCTTGAGCGGCTGGAACCACAGCGGCCCGAGGAAGGTGTTGTCGATCGCAATCGGTGGCTTCTCGCCCTTGAAGATTGCGTCCCGGCTGGCCTGGACCGCCTCGACGTCGACCAGTGCATTGGTCGGGTTCGCCGGGCTTTCCAGATAGATCAACGCGACGTTGCCGGTCGCCGCCTCGGTCATCACCGCATCGATCTCCTCGCGCGTCGCACCCGCCGGGAAGTCGAGCCACTTGACCCCGAACTTGCCGAGCACGCGGCCGATCAGCGTCTCGGTCGCCGCGTACAACGGCCCCGAATGGACGATCGTGTCACCCGGCTTGACCATCGCGAGGAACAGCGTCGCGATCGCCGACATGCCCGACGAGAAGGCGAGCGCGTCCTCCGCCTCTTCCCAGACGCCGAGGCGATCCTCGAGGATCTCCTGGTTCGGGCCGTTGAAGCGCGAATAGACGAGCCCCTCGGCACCGCCCGGACGCTTGCCGGTGACGCCTTCGAAGTGACGCTTGCCCGCCGCCGCGTTGGGAAACACGAAGGTCGAGGTGAGGAAGATCGGCGGCTTCAGCGAGCCTTCCGACAGCGACGGGTCGTAACCATGACCCATCATCAAGGTCGACGGCTTCAGCTTGCGACCGCCGATCTTCTCGACCTCGGGCTTGGGCGCGACGCGTGCCGCGACTCCGGTCAGATCGGCTTCGGTTTCCGCGGGAACTGCACCGGCGTTATTCGGGGTATCGGACATCAATAAACTCCTGCGTGGCCCGTCTGGCGCGGGCCGATGTGCGGAGTCTAAACGAGCCGTGCGGGATTTGGGACCCGTTACGGCCCCCCGTTACAGCCCGATGATGCTGATCTGTCGCCCATAGGAGGGTTCGCCGCGATGGGTCGCACGCCGATAGCTGAAGAAGCGATCCTGATTGGCGTAGGTGTCGAGCCCAAGCGCCTCGATCCGGCCGATCCCGGCGATCGCGAGACGGCTGACGACATAGGCCTCGAGGTCGAACTGGTAATGATCCACGCGGCCATCGGCAAAGAAGCGCTCGTTCTCCGGGTCCGCCTCGCAGAACCGCCGGATGAAGGCGTCATCGACCTCATAGCTGCTGCGCGCGATGCACGGCCCGACCGCGGCGACGATCCGATCGCGGTGCGCACCGATCGCCTCCATCGCGAGGATCGTGGAGTCGGTAACGCCGCCGAGCGCGCCCTTCCAGCCGGCGTGCGCGGCGGCGACGACGCCAGCCTCGCGGTCGGCGAACAGCACGGGTGCACAGTCCGCGGTGAGGATGCCGAGCGCGAGACCGGAACGGTTGGTGACCAGCGCATCGGCATGCGGGCGAATCGCGTCGTCGAACGGCTCGGTCACGGTGACCGCGTCGGCGGAATGGACCTGGTACAAACCGACGAGTTTCGCGCCGGGCAGGACGGCTTCGGTCGCACGACGACGGTTTTCGGCAATGTTGGCGGGGTCGTCGTCGGACCCGATGCCGACATTGAGGCTCGCATACGCACCGGTCGAGACGCCGCCACGCCGTCCGAGAAAACCATGCGGAATGTCGCCAAGCGCCTTCGCGCGGAGGAGGTCGATGGTCATTTTAGGTCACCCAACATCAAGCACATCCGCACCCCGGCGGAGGCCGGGGCCCAGTTGGGTGACGTTCCTAACAGCAGGCATCGCGCCGTTACCAAGACCTTTCCAACTGGGCCCCGGCCTCCGCCGGGGTGGTGGCCTTTCGCTACGATATCTCTGGTAGCGCCGCCGATCACAGCACAAGCAGCATGATCCGGTCATCATCAGGCTGCTCGCCCACCATGAACACATACCGCCCGATCTCGACGAAGCCGTAGCGCTGATAGAACCGGTGAGCCCGGTGGTTATCCACATAGACGCTCAGGATCATCTCCGTCCGCCCCTCGGCGCGCGCGACATCGATCGCCCAGTCCATCAACGCCGGGCCGACACCCGCGCCGTGCTGGTCGCTGCGCACATAAAGCTGATAAAGTTCGATCGCGGACGCAGGCCAGTCGCCGGGAAAGGCAACAGGGCCGATCTTCGCAAACCCGACGATCTTACCCGCCTCGTCCATGGCGACGCGCACGGTGAAGGCAGGGTCGGACAGCTGCGCCGGCAAACCCTTTTCTCCGAACGCTTGCTCGAGAAACGCAGCAAGATCTTCGGGCCGATACAGCGTGCCGAACGTGTCGGTGAACGACCGCTTCGCCATCGCGGCAAGTTCGGCGCCGTCGGCCGGGACGGCATCGCGATAGGCGATCATGCAAAGGCCGCGGGGTTGGCCAATTTGGCGCGGTGATCGCGAGCGCTTTGAAAAGAGTACCCATGTCGTCCATCAACCTCCTCCGATCCGCCGCCAATGCTTCCGCACGCGCAGGCGACGCCTTGGCGAGCGCGGATGTCCGCGAATCGATCCCAAGTCCGCCGAGCAGGTCACGCTGGCTCACCGGCCCCCACGCGACCGCCCCCTCGGTCTGCGCCGCGGCGGCAAGCGTCGTAAAATCGACATGCGCGGTCAGGTCGTGCTCGCCTGGCGCCTCGAACGGGTTGGCGAACGCGTGGCTGCGGACCGCCTGCAAGGTGTCGCCGAGTGCCGGCCCCTCATACCCATAGTCGATCGCGATCAGCGCACCGCCCTGCGCGGCGACCCGCTTGGCGAGGCCGCGGACGATGGTAACGGCAGCGGGTGACGTCTCGAGAATCGAGCCCGCGGGGGCATCGCGGAACGGCTCGGGAATGACTGCGTCGGGCAGCGGCTTGCCGGGGATCGGCAGGAACAGCAGGTCCTGCGCCGCGACCAGGCGTTCGTGCCACTGCGCGCGCTTCACCAATTGCCGGATCGGCAGCGCATCGAAGAACTCGTTGGCGACGACGATCAGCGGGCGATCGGTCGGCAGCGTATCGATCGTATCGTGCCAGGTCGCTGTCGGCACGCGCTCGGCCTGCGCCTTCCGCAGCGCCGGGCTGGTCTCGACGAAATGGATCTCGGGGTTGAAGCCAGCCTTCGCCATCGCTCGCCCGGCGTCGGCGGCGAGCGTACCGCGGCCCGGCCCGAGCTCGACCCACGCCACGTCCGGCCGCCCAGCCCGGTCCCACAGATCGGCGCACCAAAGACCGATCAGCTCGCCGAACATCTGGCTAATCTCAGGCGCAGTAGTGAAGTCCCCCGCAGCCCCCAGCGGATCACGCGTCGCATAATACTGGGCGTTGGCCGCCGCCATATACTGCGCAACGGGAATCGGACCTGCGAGCGCGATCGCCCGGGCGAGCCGCTCCGGAAGAGCTGCTGCGATTCCCCTTCCGCTTGCGGGAGGTGCTAGGGGAGGGGCTGGAGTATCTTTGGCCATGACATTTGCGGCCATGCCCTCCCCGACCCCTCCCGCAAGCGGGAGGGGAGCTAAGCGACGCTCTGCGTCCCCGCGATCGACTCGACCCGCACGCGCCGTTTGGCCGACGTCGCCACCAGATACCCGCCGCCAATGATCATCGGTACGCACAGCCACTGCCCCATGTGCAGCCCGGTATGCTCGGCAAACGCGCGCAGCTGCGAATCCGGCTCGCGGAAGAACTCGACGGTGAACCGCGCAAGGCCGTAGCCGAGCACGAACAACCCGACGAGCTTGCCCGGATCATACCGCGCCTTGGTCTTCCAGAACGCGAACCACAGCAGCGCGAAAAGGAGGATGCCCTCCAGCCCCGCCTCGTACAGCTGGCTCGGATGCCGCGCCGGCTCGACCATCCCGAACGGCACGGTGCGCTCGAAGATGATCCCCCAGGCGACGTTGGTCGGCTTGCCCCAGAGCTCGCCGTTGACGAAGTTCGCCAGCCGCCCGAAGAACAGTCCGAAGGGCACGCAGCACGCGATATAATCGTGCACGCGCAACCAGTTGAGCTGGTGCTTCCGTGCAAACAGGATCAGCCCGATTGACGTGCCGATCACCCCGCCGTGGAACGACATCCCGCCGTCCCACAGCCGGAAGATCCGCAGCGGATGCAGGAACATCTCGGGCGCGTAGAAGATCACATAGCCGAGTCGGCCGCCGAGGATGATGCCGAGCGTCGCGTAGAACACGAGGTCGTCGGCATGCCGCCGCGCCATCGGTGCGCCGGGCTGGGCGAGGAGCTTGAGCAGATACCACCAGCCGAGCAGGATCCCGCCAATATAGGCGAGGCTGTACCAGCGCAGCGTGAAGAAGCCGATCGAGAAGACGTCGGGGTGGAGCCCCAAATCCTCGAAACGGATGTGACTGCCGACGGCAGGCGCTACGCCCGCAGCGGCGGTGATGGTCGACAGGATCAAAGGCTTTTCCCCACGCGTTCGCCCCTGCATAAAGACCGATAACGATAAGACCAAGTAGGAGAGCGATATGCGGACCGAGCTAGACCTAGCTATGGATTCGACGATGGCCGCGCTGACCGCGCCCGACGGCATGCTCGCGCTCGGATCGGCCGAGCGGTTCGGCGTCACGCTGCCGACGATTGCCGCCGCCCCGCCCGCGCTCAGCTATTATTTCGCGCACTACGCCAACGAGCACCGCGACGCCGTTTTCCTCGTCTCCGGCGCCGAACGGCTGACCTTCGGCGAGGTCTACGCCGCCGCAGAACGCACTGCCCGCGCGCTGGTCGGCGGGTACGGGATCGCCAAGGGCGACCGAGTCGGCATCGCGATGCGCAACTCGCCGTCTTGGATCGTCCTCTACATGGGCATCATCATGGCCGGCGGCGTCGCGACCCTGCTCAACGGCTGGTGGCAGTCGGAGGAACTGGAGACCGCGATCGGCGAGGTCAACTGCGCGCTCGTGTTCGCCGATCCGCCGCGCGTGAAGCGCCTCGCGCAGATTGCGGCTCTGCGCGCGCCAGTCGTCGAGATCGACGATTCGCGACCGCTCGACGCTGCGCTCGGCGCCGTGTTGGCAAAGGACGACCGCACCGCCGACCTGCCGCTGCTCGGGCCCGAGGATCATGCGACGATCCTGTTCACGAGCGGATCGACCGGCCAATCGAAGGGGCGCTCTCCGAACATCGCGCGGTCGTGCAGGGGATCTTCAATTATCTCGGCCAAGCGATGATGATGGTCGGGATCGCCACCGCGCAAGGCAATCCGCCGGTCGGCCAGCCGGTCACGCTGCTCACGATCCCGCTGTTCCACATCACTGGCGAAGTCCCCGTGTTTCTCCAGAGCTTTGCGATGGGGCGAAAGCTGGTGCTGATGCCGAAATGGGATGCGGGCGAGGCAATGCGGCTGATAGAGGCGGAAGGCGTCACCTATTTCGTCGGCGTGCCGCTGATGAGCTTCGAGATTCTCAACCATCCGGATCGCGCGAAGTACGACCTGTCGACCGTCACCGATTTCGCCGCGGGGGCGCACCCCGCCCGGTCGATCACGTCCGCCGCATCGACGAGGAGATGGGCGGTAGCGCGCCGCTGATCGGTTACGGTCTCACCGAGACCAACGCGGTCGGCACCGGCAACTGGCGCGGCAATTACCTCGCCAAGCCCAACTCCGCCGGCCGCCCCGGCGCGCCGTTGGTCGATCTCGCCATCCTGGACGATGCCGGCCACCCGGTCGACCAGGGCCAGCGCGGCGAGGTCTGCATCCGTACGATCTGCAACTTCAAGGAATATTGGAACCGCCCGGACGCGACCGCCGCGGCGTTCACGTCGGACGGCTATTTCCGGACCGGCGACATCGGCTACCTCGACGAGGACGGCTATCTGTTCATCGTCGATCGCAAGAAGGACATCATCATCCGCGGCGGGGAGAACATCTCGTGCCAGGAGGTCGAGGCCGCACTGTACGAACACTCAGCGGTCGCGGAAGCCGCGGTGTTCGGGCTGGCAGACGAGCGCTTCGGCGAGGTCCCCGGCGCAGTGGTAGTGCCGCAGGACGGCGAAACGCTGACCCCGGACGACCTGACCGCGTTCCTCCACCAGCACATCGCCGCGTTCAAGATACCGCAGCGAATCTGGATTTCGGAAGAGCCGCTGCCAAGACTGGGGACGGAGAAGATCGACAAGGTCTCGCTAAAAGCCACCTACCGAGCGCTGGCCTAACCTCCCTCGCCCCTCCGGGGAGAGGGAGGGAGGAGCCACTTGGCGACGGAAGGGAGAGGGGCAGTGAGACTCCCGGCACGGCCCCGGAGACCCACTCCCCCTCATCCGCCACTTCGCGCCACCTTCTCCCCGTGGGGGAGAAGGATTAGAGGCCACCTCATGATCAGCAGGCGTGAGATTTTAGTCGGCGGCGGCGCGGGGATCGGCCTCGTCGTCGCCTGGGGTCTGTGGCCACGAACCTACGCCCCCAACCTCGTCGCCAACCCCGGCGAAACCCCGTTCGGCGCGTGGCTCAAGATCGGCACCGACGGCCATGTCACCGTCGCCGTCCCGCAGGTCGAGCACGGCCAGGGCGTCTACACCAGCCTCCCCCAGATCGTCGCGGACGAGCTCGGAGCGGACTGGCGCACCGTCGGTGTCGAGCCCGCCCCGCTCAACCCACTCTATGCCAACGGAATCGCCACGCACGACCTGTTCGAAGGCCTGTTCGACCGCCTCCCGGACGGCACCCCGCAACCACCGATGCTCACCGGCGGATCGAGTTCGATCCGGATGTTCGAGCAAGCCTGTCGCGAAGCCGGCGCCGGCGCCCGCGCGCTGCTCTGCATGGCGGCAGCGAAGCGCTGGGACGCCGACTGGACCCAGGTCAACGTCGACGCCGGCTTCTGCACCTTCGGCGCCAAACGCATCCGCTTCGCCGAACTGGCCGAGGAGGCCGCGAAGTTCACTCTCCCCGCCCCCTCCCGCTCGGCATCCAGAGCGCCGGCAAGCTGGTCGGCAAATCTGTCCCCCGACTCGACACGCCAGCGAAGGTCGACGGTTCGGCGAACTTCGCTGGCGACGTCCGCCTCGCCGACATGGTCCACGCCGCGATCCGCCAAGGACCGGTGGGAGGTCGCCTAACAAAGGTCGACCGCGCCGCCGCCGACCGCATCCGCGGCGTGCTCTCGATCGTCGAGAACCCGCGTTGGGTGGCCGCGGTGGCGACGACGTGGTGGGCGGCGCAGAAGGCGCTCGACGCGCTCGCGCCGCGGTTCGAGAACGACGCCCCCCTGCCCGATACCAAGTCGATCGACGCTGCACTGGATGCGGCGCTTACGCGACCGGGCACGCGAATGGCCGAGACGGGCGACGTCGCCGCAACCTTCCAAGGCGCCAACCTCGTCACGGCGACCTACCGCGCCGGCCTTGGCCTGCACGCGGCGATCGAGACGCGCAGCGCGACTGCGTCCTCCTCTAACGGCCGGCTCGAACTCTGGCTGGCGACGCAAGCACCGGGGCTCGCGCGATCGGCTGCGGCGCGCGCGGCGGGTCTCAGCGAAAACTCTGTCGTCGTTCACCCGATGCTGGTCGGCGGATCGTTCGGCTCCGCGCTGGAGCACGACGTCGCCGAGCAAGCCGCCGTCCTCGCGATCAAGCTTCGCCGGCCAGTCAGCCTCGTCTGGTCGCGCGGCGAGGACTCGCTTCACGATCACTACCGCCCGCCCGCCGTCGCGAAGATGGCCGCACGGCTCGCCCCCAACGGCGCGATCATGGGCTGGTCGGCCAACATCGCCGCCCCCTCCACCGGCGCCGAGATGGCACGCCGGATGATGCCGGGCCTCGCAACCGAAGCCGCGCTGATCGGCGTCAAAGGCGACCGCTATGCCGTCGCAGGCGCCACGCCCGCCTATCGCATCCCCGCCTATGCGATCGAGCACCACCCCGCCGAGATAGGCATACCGACCGGCCACCTCCGCGGCGGCGCGCATGGCTACACCGCGTTCTTCACCGAATGCTTCCTCGACGAACTGGCGCGCACGGCCCAGTCCGAACCGATGTCGTTCCGGATCGGGATGCTCGGTGGCGAACCGCGACTCGCGCGCTGCCTGTCGACCGCGGCAGCCCTCGGCGGCTGGAACGGCGGCGTCGCAGGCAGCGGTCAGGGGATCGCAGCCCACGCGTTCCGAGGCAGCTACATCGCCGTGATGGCCGAGGCGCACATGGGCGCGGACCAGCGCCCGGTGGTCGACCGCCTCGTCGCCGCAGTCGATTGTGGCGCGCAGATCAACCCCGACATCGTCCGCCAGCAGATCGAGGGCGGACTGATCTTCGGCATGGCCGCCGCGCTCGGCGTGTCGACAGGTTTCACCCGCGGCCTCGCCGACGCGCGCGGGTTCGACGCCATCGCCCTGCCCCGCCTCGCCGACACGCCCGACATCACCGTCGAGGTCATCCGCAGCGACGAAGCCCCCGGCGGCGTCGGCGAACTCGGCGTCCCCGCGGTCGCGCCCGCGATCGCCAACGCGCTCTATGCCTCAACGGGCTTCCGCATCCGCAATTTGCCTTTAAGACCAGCGCCATGACCCTGCCCCCGATCACCCCCGATTCCCAAGCCGAAGATCGGCGTCCTACTGATGAACCTCGGCACGCCCGATGGCCCCGACGCGAAATCGGTGAAGCGCTATCTCGGCGAGTTCCTGTCCGATTCGCGCGTCGTCGAGATCCCGCAGATCGCGTGGCAGCCGATCCTGCGCGGCATCATCCTCAACACGCGCCCGAAAAAGTCCGCGCATGCTTATTCGCAGGTCTGGCGCGAGGACGGCTCGCCACTCGCCGCGATCACCCGGTTGCAGGCGGCCGCGCTGAAGGATTCGTTCGGCCCGGAAGTGCTCGTCGACTGGGCGATGCGCTACGGCAATCCGTCGATCTCGGACCGGCTGACCGCGATGAAGGCAGCGGGCTGCGAGCGCATCCTGCTCGCGCCGCTCTACCCGCAATATTGCGCAGCAACGACCGCGACGGCGAACGACAAGGCGTTCAAGCATCTCGCCGGTTTGCGCTGGCAGCCGGCGGTCCGCACGCTGCCACCTTACTATGACGACACGCTCTATATCGACGCGCTGAAGGACTCGCTCGAAGAGGGGCTCTCCGCGCTTGATTTCACGCCCGATGCGATCGTCGCCAGCTTCCACGGGATGCCGAAGCGGACGTTGCAGCAGGGCGATCCGTATCACTGCCACTGCCAGAAGACCGCGCGACTGCTCGGCGAGCGGATAGGGCGCGAGTTGACGATCGCGTTCCAGTCACGGTTCGGGCCGCAGAAGTGGCTGGGTCCGGCGACCGACGAGACGCTCGTCGCGCTCGCCAAGGCAGGCAAGACCAAGGTCGCGATCTTCGCGCCGGGCTTCTCCGCCGATTGCCTGGAGACGCTGGAGGAACTGTCGATCCGCGGGCGCGAGAGCTTCGAAGAGGCTGGCGGCACGCACTTCGCCTACCTTCCCTGCCTCAACGATAGCCCCGTCGGCGTGGAAATGTTGCGCAGCATTTTGGCGCGTGAGCTTGAAGGATGGGTGCGGGCTGGCTAGCCTTCGGCAAAACACTGAGGAGAGAGACTGATGGCACGCGTCGCAATTGTAACCGGTGGTACGCGCGGAATCGGCGAAGCGATCAGTCTCGCATTGCAGGACATGGGCCTGACCGTCGCGGCCACTTATGCCGGCAACGACGACCGCGCCCGCGAGTTCACCGAGCGCACCGGGATCAAGGCGTACAAATGGGACGTCGCCGACTACGACGCGTGCCAGGCCGGCTGCGCGCAGGTCGCCGCCGATCTGGGCGACGTGGACATCGTCGTGAACAACGCCGGCATCACCCGCGACGGCACCATCCTGAAGATGACCTACCAGGATTGGAAAGAGGTGATGGACACCAATCTTGGCGGTTGCTTCAACATGGCTAAGGCCGTCTTCCCCGGCATGCGCACGCGCAAATGGGGGCGGATCGTCAACATCGGCTCGATCAACGGGCAAGCCGGGCAATACGGCCAGGTGAACTATGCTGCGGCGAAGTCCGGCATCCACGGATTCACGAAGGCTTTGGCGCAAGAGGGCGCGCGCGCGGGCGTGACCGTCAACGCGATCGCACCGGGGTATATCGATACGGACATGGTGGCGGCGGTGCCGGCGGACGTACTGGAAAAGATCGTCGCGAAGATCCCGGTCGGGCGACTGGGCCAGGCTCACGAGATCGCGCGGGGGGTAGCGTTTCTTTGCTCCGAGGAGGGCGGGTTCGTTACCGGGTCTACGCTGAGCATCAATGGCGGGCAGCACATGTACTGACGGGCGCAAGCGCGGCAACGTCCGCGCCGTTGGCCGCGAGCAAAGCGAAGCGGGCAGCGCCCGGCACGGCCGGCGGGTCGGTTCACCGAACCCGTCCGACGGCGGCTTTGCCGACGGCGTTGAGTAGATGTCTACCGGATTACGAAGGACGGTCTTGCTCGATCCTGGGCCCCCGCCTTCGCGAGGGAACAGCCGAGTAACGAAACTTAACGCGTATTAGAGCGACCTTTCCAACTGGGCCCCGGCCTTCGCCGGGGTGGTCCTCACCCGTCGCTGGCACGCTCGATATCCGCACCGACCGCGCTCAGCTTCTCCTCCAACCGCTCATACCCGCGGTCGAGATGATACACCCGGCCCACAGACGTCTCGCCATCCGCCGCGAGCCCCGCCAGAATCAAGCTCATCGAAGCCCGAAGATCCGTCGCCATCACCTGTGCGCCGACCAGCTTATCGACGCCGCGCACGACCGCAGTTCGCCCCCGAACCTGGATATCCGCCCCCATCCGCGCCAGTTCCGGCACATGCATGTAGCGGTTCTCAAAGATCGTCTCGGTCAGCACGCTCGCACCGTCCGCTTTGCACAGCATCGCCATGAACTGCGCCTGCATGTCCGTTGCGAAGCCAGGGTACGGCGCGGTCGACAGCGTCAGCGGCTTCAACGAACCGTCGGACGCAACGCGCACGCCGTCCTTGGTCGGCGTCACCGACACGCCCGCCTCGACCAGCGCATCGATCGTCGCACCCATGTCCGGGATCGACACGCCGACCAGCTCCAGGTCGCCGCCGGTGATCGCCGCCGCGCACGCATAGCTGCCCGCCTCGATCCGGTCGGGCATCACCGCATAGGTCGCGCCGTGCAGCCGGTCGCGGCCTTCGATCGTCAGCGTCTCGGTGCCGATCCCGTCGATCGACGCGCCCATCGCGACGAGGCAGTTGCAGAGGTCGACGATCTCGGGCTCGCGTGCCGCGTTCTCGATCACGCTCGTCCCCTTGGCGAGCACCGCCGCCATCACGACGTTCTCGGTCGCGCCGACCGACACGATCGGGAAGCGGAAGCGTCCGCCCGGCAGGCGTCCACCCGGCGCGATCGCCTTCACATAGCCCGCCGCCATCTCGAGCTCGGCACCAATCGCTTCCAAAGCGCGCAGGTGGAGGTCAATCGGCCGATTGCCGATCGCACAGCCGCCCGGCAGCGACACCGTCGCCTCGCCGCCCCGCCCGAGCAGCGGCCCGAGCACCAGGATCGACGCGCGCATCTTCCGGACGATGTCGTACGGCGCCTCGGTCGAGGTCAAATTGCCCGCACGGATCGTCATCACCCGGCCGAAATCCTCGGGCCGCGTCCCCTGGATCGCGGTCGACGCGCCAAGCTGGTTGAGCAGGTGGCCGAAGCCGTCGACATCCGCCAGTCGCGGCAGATTGCGCAACGTCAGCGGCTCTTCGGTCAGCAACGCGCACGGCATCAGCGTGAGCGCGGCGTTCTTCGCGCCGGAGATGGGCAAGCGCCCGGACAGGCGATTGCCGCCGCGAATGAGAATACGGTCCATCCCGGGTGTCTATCGCGGCTGGCGTTCTGCGCAAGGGCCGCGCATCGATCGGGCGACAGGCGGACGCTGCGCGAGGCCAAGTCCCGCGCTGGGACCCGCCTTGCGCCCTCAGTAGCGCTAACGCCCCGCGCTTGATCGACTTTAATGCGCGGAAATCCTAGCTTTGCTCTGTGGTTCTTGAACATTGGGGACCATTACAGAGTGCCGGACAGCTGCTTCGCCGACCGCGTCGGCGATCTCATCGACTTGTCGATGAACGAAAAGGCTGCGCTAGCGCGGTTGGAGGACCGCCCGCGCGACTTGCGTCGCGGTGCCGTCCTCGTGCGCGAAAACGATCCGCAGGCCGAACTCTTCATCCTGCAACGCGGCATGGCGATGAGCTATGTGCTGCTCGACGACGGCAGCCGCCAGATTTTGCGCTTTCTCTATGCCGGCGACATGCTGGCGGTCTCCGCGCTGGTGTATCGCGATTCGCCCGAGACGGTGGTCGCGCTGACCGACTGCACGGTGTGCGCGTTCGATCGCTCGGCGATGACTGCGCTCGTCACCGATCATCCGCGGCTGTCGGCGATCATCATGGTGATGAACCAGATGGAGAAGGTGGCGCTGACCGACCGGCTCGCCGCGCTGGGTCGCACCTCGGCCAAGGCACGGATCGCGGCGTTGCTGCTCGAGATGCGCAACCGGATGCGGATGCGCGACCGGGCGATGGGCAACAGTTTCACGCTCGGGCTGACGCAGGAGGAGATCGGCGATGCCACCGGACTCACCGCGGTGCACGTCAACCGGATGCTGCGCCAGTTGGAAGAGGATGGGCTGATCCGGCGCGAGGCGGGCCGCGTGACGTTGCTCAACGAGGCGATGCTGGCGCAGGCGGCGAACTATATCGACCGGTTCGATCGGCTGGACCTGCGCTGGCTGCCACCCGCGCGGTGACCACTTTCTTAGATCCTCCCCCGCCAGGGAGAGGTGGCTGGCTCTTGCCAGGCGGAGGGGGCGGGCGCGGAACCAAGGTTGGCGCTTACCTCCCCCTCCGTCACCTTCGGTGCCACCTCCCCCTTGCGGGGGAGGATCACCTCAAACGGTGAAGCTCAGGCCTTTTCGAGCGTGCATTGCAGCGGATGCTGGTTCTGCCGGGCGAAATCCATGACCTGGCTTACCTTGGTCTCGGCGACTTCGTAGCTGAACGTCCCGCAGACCCCGACGCCCTTCTGGTGGACGTGCAGCATCACGCGCGTCGCGGCCTCCATGTCCATGCGGAAGAAACGCTGGAGACACAGCACGACGAACTCCATCGGCGTGTAGTCGTCGTTGAGCATCAGCACGCGGTACGGCGTCGGCTGTTTGGTCTTTGCGCGCGTTTTGGTCGCGATGCCGGCACCGGTGCCGTCATTGCCATCCTCGCCACCATCGTCGCGGCGCTCGGCCATCATCACGGCCAGCTTCATTTCGGGGGTCAACACCATGCTGCCAAAATATGGCATGCCGGGGGGCAAGGGCAAGGGGGCGCCCGCACACCCCACGCGAAATCCGCGCGAAATCCGCAAACGAAAAGGGGCGACCGTCGCATGACGGCCGCCCCTTCTCGTCGCACCGCCCGAAGGCGTGGCGCTATCGACTTACGCCGAGATCTTCATCTTGTCGGTCGCGACCGCAACGCGGTTCGAGATCGGCTGGGCGAACTCGCCGAACATCTTGAGCATCCGCTCGGTCGAGCGCGAGCCCTCGGCGATCATCGTGTCGAACGCGGTACGCGCGTAATCACCCTGGAGCTTCATGAACTCGGTCGGCGACTTGGCGGCGGCGAGCGTCTTGGCGGCTTCGGTCGCGCTCTCGAACGAGGTCTTGGCGTATTCGGTGGCTTCGTGGCCGAGCGCTTCGACGTTCTTCGCGGCGATCTTCGACGATTCGACCAGTGCCTCGATGTTGCCCTTGCCGAATGCGGTCATGTCCTCGACCATCTTCGCCGACTTCTCCATCGCGCCCTTGGCCTGCTCGCTGAATTCACTGGTGGTGGTGCCGCTGAACCCATTGGTGAACAGGGCCTTGGTCTTCTCGGTGATGCTCTGGATCGTGTCCATCGTGGCGTCCTTCGTTTCGCTGGCTAGGGTTTCACTAGCTGGGATCCCCGACGGCGCGACGGCCAGAATCGGGGCGGGAGTGTCCGGGTGCGGCGATACAAAAGCGGCCGCGGGAGGTGTGTCGATCGCCGGGTTCTTGGCGACCGGCCTGGGTGCCGGTTGAGCCGGCTTGGCGACGGTCCGAGGAGCCTTCGCGGTGGCGACAGGCTTCGAACCGGCCTTGGCCGTCCGTTTCACGATATCCACCATCCACGCACCTCTCTTCGGAGTTATGTCGTGGTCCTTGATACACGATTCGCGGCGCCGCACAATGAAATTGTGCACTGCACCATGACGTTAACGGAAGGTAGCGCTACCGGGTTTTGACATACTCGCCGGGCGCATCGCCAAGCGCCGCGAGGGACCCCTTGCCGGGATGCCTAACCCCTTTGGCTGCCACGGTTTTCGGATCGATCGCGCGGACCCATTCGACCCAGTCGGGCCACCAGCTTCCCTTGGTCTCGGTCGCCCCTGCGACGAAGTCGTCGAGCGTCGTATGCGCCGAGGGATTGGTCCAAAACTGATATTTGCCCGCAGCCGGCGGGTTCACGACTCCGGCGATGTGCCCCGACCCCGCCAGCACGAACTTCAGCGGCCCCGCGAACAGCTGGGTCAGCTTCCATACGCTTTCGGCCGGCGCGATATGGTCCTCGCGCCCCGCCTGGACGTAAGCGGGTGTCGTCACCTTGGTGAGGTCGATCGGCGTCCCGTCCACCGTCATCGTGCCCGTGACCAGCAGATTGTCGCGGTAGAGATCGGTCAGATAGCTCAGATGCCATTTCGCAGGCAGGTTGGTGGTGTCGCCGTTCCAGTGGAGCAAGTCGAACGGCACGTAATCCTGCCCGAGCAGGTAATTCTGCGTGACGTAGTTCCAGATCAGGTCGCGCCCGCGGAGCAGGTTGAACGTCGTCGCCATGTACCGCCCGTCGAGGAACCCCTCGGGCGACAGCGACGCGACCATCTTCAACTGCTCGTCGTCGATGAAATGCTGCAACTCGCCCGCCTGCGCGAAATCGACCTGCGCGGTGAAGAACGTCGCGCTAGCCACCTTGGCCGCCTCGCCGCGCGCCGCCAGCAGCGCGAGCGTCGCCGCCAGTGTCGTGCCCGCCACGCAATAGCCGATCGTATGCACCGCCGGCACCTTCAGCGCAGTGCGCACCGTGTCGATCGCGTCGACCTGCGCGGCGATGTAATCGTCCCAGACGACGTCCTTCATGCTCGCGTCCGCGGATTTCCACGAGACCATGAACACGGTGATGCCCTGCTCCACCGCCCAACGGATGAAGCTTTTCTCGGGCGTCAGATCGAGAATGTAGAACCGGTTGATCCATGGCGGGAAGATCACGAGCGGCGTCGCCAGCACCTTGTCGGTGGTCGGTGTGTACTGGATCAGCTCGTAGAGCGGCGTGCGTTTCACCACCTTGCCCGGCGTCATCGCCAGGTTGCGCCCGAGTTCGAACGCGCCGTCCGGCGTATGCGTCACCTGCCCGCGGGCCAGGTCCGCCATCATGTTCTGCAGACCTTTGAGCAGATTCTCGCCGCGCGTCTCGATCGTCTTCTCGATCACCTGCGGGTTGGTCAGCGCGAAATTGGTCGGGCTCATCGCATCGACGAACCCCTTGGTCGCGAACCGCAACTGCTCCTTCTGCTTCGGGTCGAGCCCGTCGACCGCCTCGACCCCGCGGAGCATGTGGTCGCCGATCAGCTCGTAACTTTGCCGGATGAGGTCGAACACGGGTTCGCGCCACTGCGGCGCCTTGAAGCGCTTGTCGGTGACGGGAGCAGGTTCGGGCGCCTTGGCGGGATCGAGAAACCGCTGCCACAGCGTCAGGCTCTCGGTCCAGAAATCTCGCGCGCACTCCAGCGTGGCGGGGTCGGTGAAGCCGGGGATCGCCGGGATCGCCTCGGGCTTGGCCTGCATCGCCGCGAGCCCCTGCTCCAACATCATCTGCTGCGCGCGGCCCATCACCCACGTCCAATGCTGGAGATCGGGCAGGCTCGGGGTAGGAGGAGTTTCGGCCATGACGTCCTCTGCTTTTTCCGGAGCTTAACGCAGGTGTGGGTCGAGCGGAAGCGTGGCCGCATCGCCAGAGCCCGACGATCCTCCCCCGCCAGGGGGAGGTGGCTGGCCCTTGCCAGACGGAGGGGGAGGACACGGAGCAGAGGTGGCGCCTGCCTCCCCTCCGTCACCTTCGGTGCCACCTCCCCCTGGCGGGGGAGGATTGACTGAAGCGAACCGGGAGACCCTAGCTTTCGCTGGGGTGACGGCAATTGGGATTGGGGTGACGCCTCCCCTCACCTGCGGTACAGCACCCGCTCCTCCAGCTAGAGGCTGATTATGTCCGAAGACTTCTACCGCATCAAACGCTTACCCCCTATGTCATCGCCGAAGTGAACGCGATGCGGGCGGCGGCGCGCGCGGGCGGGGAGGACATCATCGATCTCGGCATGGGCAATCCCGACCTGCCGCCGCCCGAGCACGTCATCGAGAAGCTCGTCGAAGTCGCGCGCAAACCCAGCGCGCACGGCTATTCGCAGTCGAAGGGCATCCCCGGCCTGCGAAAAGCCCAGGCGAACTATTACGGCCGCCGCTTCGGCGTCGATGTCGATCCCGAGACCGAGGTCGTCGTGACGATGGGCTCGAAGGAAGGCCTCGCCAGCCTCGCAACCGCGATCACCGCGCCCGGCGACGTCGTGCTCGCGCCCAACCCGTCCTATCCGATCCACACCTTCGGCTTCATCATCGCCGGCGCGACGATCCGCGCGGTGCCAACCACGCCCGACGAGGCGTATTTCGAGAGCCTTGAGCGTGCGATGGCGTTCACCGTCCCCGCGCCGTCGGTGCTGGTGATGGGCTATCCGTCGAACCCGACCGCCGAAGTCGTCGACCTGGCCTTCTACGAGCGCGTCGTCGAATTCGCGAAGAAGCACAAGCTGTGGGTGATCTCCGACCTCGCTTATTCGGAACTGTATTTCGACGGCAAGCCGACGCCCTCGATCCTCCAGGTCCCCGGCGCAAAGGACGTCGCGATCGAGTTCACCTCGCTCAGCAAGACCTATTCGATGGCCGGCTGGCGGATGGGCTTCGGGGTCGGCAACAAGACGCTGATCGCGGCGATGACCCGCGTAAAGTCGTACCTCGATTACGGCGCGTTCACGCCGATCCAGGCCGCCGCCTGCGCCGCGCTCAACGGCCCGCAGGACATCGTCGAGCGCAACCGCCAGCTTTATCACAAGCGCCGCGACGTGCTGGTCGAGAGCTTTGGCCGCGCTGGCTGGGATATCCCGAGCCCCCGCGCGTCGATGTTCGCGTGGGCCCCCTGCCGCCCGCACTCGCGCACTTAGGTAGCCTTGAGTTCACCAAACAATTGCTGACTCACGCGCATGTCGCCGTTGCTCCAGGCGTGGGCTACGGCGAAAACGGCGAGGGCTATGTGAGGATCGCGATGGTCGAGAATGAACAGCGGCTCCGCCAGGCGGCGCGCAACGTGAAGAAATATCTTCAGTCGATGGGCGTCAACACGCCCGCGCGTGGCGCTGGCTGACCTTCGCCAGCGTGGATATCAACCTGTTGTATTCGGTGGCCGGCGTGCTCGTGGGCCTCATCGTCGGGCTGACGGGCGTCGGTGGCGGGTCGCTGATGACGCCGCTTCTGGTGCTCGTCTTCGGCTTCCACCCCGCCACCGCGGTCGGCACCGACCTGCTCTACGCGTCGGCGACCAAGACGGTCGGCACGACGGTGCATGGCTGGCGCGGTACGGTCGACTGGCAAGTCGTCCGCCGGCTCGCCACCGGCAGCGTCCCCGCAGCGATCGCGACGTTGCTCGTGCTCAACCATCTCGGCGAGAAATCGTCCGACACTGGCCACGCGATCACCGTCGTGCTCGGCGTGACGCTGATCCTGTCGGCGGTCGCGACGTTCTTCCGCGGCAAGATCGTCGCGTGGCTGACGCCTCGCGTGGGCACCGTCGGCGGTGAGCGTCAGGCGATGCTGACGATCCTGCTCGGCGCGATCCTCGGCGTGCTCGTCTCGCTGACCTCGGTGGGCGCCGGTGCGCTCGGCATGACCGCATTGTTGATTCTCTACCCGACGCTGCCGATCAACCGGCTGGTCGGCTCGGACATCGCGCACGCCGTGCCGCTGACGTTGCTCGGCGGGATCGGCCACTGGATTCTCGGCTCGGTCGACGTCGACCTGCTCGTGTCGCTGCTGATCGGCTCGATCCCGGGCATCATTGTCGGCAGCCTGATCGCGACGCGCGTTTCCGACCGCGTGCTGGTGCCGGTCCTCGCGACCGTGCTGGCGCTGGTCGGCGTGAAGCTGATCTTCTGACATGCGGCCGGGGTTCGCCTTCTCGACGCAGTTCCGCGTGCGCTATGCCGAGATCGACGGTCAGAAGATCGTCTTCAACTCGCGCTATCTCGAATATGCGGACGTCGCGGTCACCGAATTCTGGGAATGGACCGGGATCGCGGAGGCCCTGCCGGATGTCTGGCCGACCACCGAGTTCAACGTCCGCCGGACGGAGATCGATTACCTGAAGCCGTTCCGCTTGGGGGATTCGGTCGAGGCGTTCGTGCGGATCGAGAAGCTCGGGACGACGAGCCTGACGAAACGCTTCGAGCTGGCGCATGCGGAGACTGGTGAACTGCATACCGTGATCACGATGGTCAGCGTGCACGTTGATCTGGAGACGGGGCGGCCGGTGCCCCTGCCCGACGCGATCCGCACGGTGCTGGAAGCGCTACCGACCCAATAACCCGAAGAGAGCATGTTTCCCCGCGAAGGCGGGGGTCCAGACTGGGCTCCCGCCTTCGCGGGAGAACAAGGAAGTATGGGCTGACGTCCGATCCCATTCGCAACGGGGCGCCTTACTCTGCCGCCTCAGCCTCGACGCCCGCGACCTCCCCAGGCAGCGCCCAGATCAGATCGCCCTTCCCCAGTACCCGCCCGTCATGCGCCCGCACCGCGACCGGCTGCAACGGCCGCCGATCGCGTTCGTCGACCAGGATCGGAAACGCCGGCACGCACGTCTCCCATCGCTCGCCCCATTGCCGCAGCGCAATCATCGTCGGCAGCAGCGCGAATCCCTTGTCGGTCAGACCGTAGGCGATCTTGCGCCGATCCTCCGGGATCGGCTGCCGCTCCAGGATGCCGTGCTCGACCAGCCGCGCCAGCCGGTTCGCGAGGATATTCCGCGCGATGCCCAGTTCCGACTGGAATTCCTCGAAGTGATGAAGGCCATTGAACGCCGCGCGCAGGATCAGGAACGACCAGCGCTCGCCCATCGCTTCCAGCGCGGCGGGCAGGCTGCATTCCAGCAATGGTTCGCGCAATTTGCCCATCACGTCATCCTCATCCGCCGCGAACGTACCGCATAAGCCACAGAAGCGAAACGCCCCGCTTATCCTACGTTATGCGCCGCCCACGAATGGCTGACGCAACCACTAGATCACAGTGATGCGACGCTTTTTGTTGCCAAAAGTCCCTGCCCGGCCCCATCTATGGCGGGTGCTGCGCCAATATGAACTGGTCGATCGCGTCCTCGACTACGATCCCGATGCCGACGAGGCGCTGCTGAACCGCGCCTATGTCTTCTCGATGCAGGCGCACGGGAGCCAGAAACGCGCGAGCGGCGATCCGTATTTCAGCCATCCGATCGAGGTGGCGGGCATCCTCACCGACCTCCACCTCGATGCCGAGACGATCGCCACCGCGATCCTCCACGACACGATCGAGGATACGGTCGCGACCCCCGAGGAGATCGAGCGGTTGTTCGGGGCCTCGGTTGCGCGCCTCGTCGACGGCGTGACGAAGCTGTCGAAGATCGAGGCGCAGACCGAGAACGAACGCGCCGCGGAGAATCTGCGCAAATTCCTCCTCGCAATGTCCGACGACATCCGCGTACTTCTCGTTAAACTTGCCGACCGCCTCCACAACATGCGGACGCTGCATCACATCTCGAAGCCCGAGAAGCGCCGTCGCATCGCCAAGGAGACGATGGACATCTACGCGCCGCTCGCCGAGCGGATCGGCATGTACGAGTTCATGCGCGAGATGCAGTCGCTCGCGTTCGAACAGCTCGAGCCCGAAGCCTCCGAATCGATCAACCGCCGCCTCGAACAGCTGAAAAAGGGCGACGGCGACCGGATCGCCAAGATCGCGTCCGGCCTAAAGCTGGTGCTGTCGCGCGCCGGGGTCGAGGCGGAAATCTCGGGGCGTGAAAAACACCCCTATTCGATCTTCCGAAAGATGTCCGAACGCCACATCAGCTTCGAACAACTTTCCGATGTAATGGCCTTCCGCGCGATCGTGCCGACCGAGGAGGATTGCTACCGGGTGCTCGGGATCATCCATCAGCGCTGGCCGATGGTGCCGGGCCGGTTCAAGGATTACATCTCGACGCCCAAGCGCAACGGCTATCGCTCGCTGCACACGTCGGTGATCCACGCCGACAGCGCGCGGATCGAGATCCAGATCCGCACGGCTGATATGCATGCGCAGGCCGAGTTCGGGCTGGCGGCGCACTGGGCGTACAAACAGCAGATCAACGGCAGCGATCGCCAGGTCAGCTGGATCCGCGACCTCGTCGAAATCCTCGACACCGCCGAGAGCCCGGAAGAGCTGCTCGAACACACGCGGATGGCGATGTACACCGATCGCATCTTCGCGTTCACGCCCAAGGGCGAGCTGATCCAGCTGCCCAAGGGCGCGACCTCGATCGACTTCGCCTATGCGGTGCACACAGATCTCGGCGACCAGGCGGTCGGCGCCAAGGTCAACGGCCGCGTCGTGCCGCTGTCGACGGTGATCGAGAATGGTGACCAGGTGCAGATCCTGCGCTCGAAGGGCCAGTCGCCGCAACCGCAATGGCTGAACGTCGCGACCACCGGCAAGGCGCTCGCCGCGATCCGTCGGCATCTACGTCAGAAGGAACGCGTCGAGCAGACCGCGCTCGGCCAGACCTTGTACGAGGACATCGTCACCCGCCTGCCCGCGCAGATTGGCACCGATGCGCTGAGCCACGCGCTGAAGCGGCTGAAGCTGCCCGACGAATCGTCGCTGATGGTCGCGATCGCGCGGCGCACCTTGTCCGATGCGGCGGTGATGGAGGCGCTCATGCCGGGCTCGGCAGGCGCCGACGTTACGCACGCGCTGGCACCGCAGTCGAGCGCGATCTCGATCAAGGGGCTCACGCCCGGTGTCGCCTACGATCTCGCGACGTGCTGCCACCCGGTGCCGGGCGACCGGATCGTTGGATTACGTCGGCCGGATGCGGGGATCGAGGTGCATGCGATCGACTGCCGCGTACTCGCCGAGCTTGCCGAACGCTCGGAGAACGAGACCGACTGGGTGGATGTCGCGTGGGGCGACGAGACCGAGGGTGCGGTCGCGCGGATATCGGTGATGGTGAAGAACGAGCCGGGCTCGCTCGGCATCGTCTCGACGATCATCGGCGGGCACAAGGCCAACATCATCAACCTGCGGCTCGATACGCGCGACAAGAGCTTCCACACCAACGAGATCGACGTCGAGGTGCACGACGTGCAGCAGTTGATGCGGCTGATGGCGGGCCTCCGCGCGGCGGATGCGGTGCACACCGTGGAGCGCGTGTAGAAACATCCAACGATGACGCGGGGCGCGGTGGGCGCTAGACGGGGGCGATGAACCGTCCGTCCCTTTCGATTGTCGTCCCCTGCTATAACGAGGCGGCGTGCCTCGACATCCTGCACGCGCGCATTTCCGGCGCGGCAAAGGTCGCGGTTGGCGACGATTACGAGATCGTCCTGATCAATGACGGCTCGCGCGACGACAGCTGGGGCGTGATGCAACGCCTCGCCGCCGCCGACCCGCGGCTGGTCGCGATCAACCTGTCGCGCAACCACGGCCACCAGCTGGCGCTGACCGCCGGCCTGGACCTGTGCGCAGGCGAGCAGATCCTGATCATCGATGCCGATCTGCAGGACCCGCCCGAACTCCTGTCCGACATGCGCGCGGCGATGGCGGCGAGCCAGGCCGACGTCGTCTACGCAGTGCGCCGCCAGCGCGCGGGCGAGACGGTGTTCAAGAAAGCCACCGCCGCCGCCTTCTATCGCCTGCTGACGCGGATGACCGAAACCCCGATCCCGCTCGACACCGGCGACTTCCGCCTGATGAGCCGGCGGGCGCTCGACGCATTCCTGTCGCTCCCCGAACAAGCCCGCTTCATCCGCGGCATGGTCGCCTGGATCGGCTTCAAGCAGGTTCCCTTCCCCTACGACCGCGCCGAGCGGCTCGCGGGCGAGACGAACTACCCGCTGGCGAAGATGATCCGCCTCGCGTTCGACGCCGTCACCGGCTTCTCCACCGCCCCGCTGCGCTTCGCCAGCCACGCCGGGCTCGCGCTCACTGGCGTGTCGCTGTTGCTGTTCGTCTACATCGCGATCGGCTGGCTCTCGGGCAGCGCGGTGCAGGGCTGGACCTCGACCATGCTCGTCACGGTGTTTCTCGGCGCGGTGCAGATGTTCGTGCTGGGGATGATCGGCGAATATCTCGGGCGGCTGTATGTCGAGTCCAAGCGTCGGCCGCTGTATATCGTCGCGGATGTCGCGGGGCCGATCCAGGGGAAGGCGACGCTCGGGTTTCGGGCGGAACCGGTGGAAGTGGTGCGGTTGCCTGACAGCCCCTTCCCTTCCACCCCGAATAACGAACGCGCCTGCCAATCACGACACCACCCCGGCGAAGGCCGGGGCCCAGTTGGAAAGGTCGCAGTACCGAAGCGCACTCGAAGTTAGCGACGTTGCCCAACTGGGCCCCGGCCTCCGCCGGGGTGGAGGTTGCTTACGAGTTCAGGACGTGCCCCGCGCCCCTACCCCGTTCGTGCCGAGTAGAAACCGAGTAGCTCCGCAAGGAGCGTATCGAGGGCTCGTATCGAGGTACGGGTACCGCGCGCCAACCCATCCTTCGATACGCCGTCTCGATACGCGGCTTCGCCACTACTCGACGGCTACTCCGGACGAACGGAAGTAGGACGCGCAGGTCCCTCGATCGTTACCGCGGCACCGCCAACGTCACGATCGAAACCCCCGGCGTCATCGGCACGCGCCCGACCAGATGGCGCTCCAGCCGAAAGATCTTCTCGAACAGCGCATTCACCAGCTTCGGCGGTGGCGAATCGTCGCTGTCGTCACGCCCGGTCATCCGCCCGGCAATCCGCGCCGCCGCCGCCAGCGGGAACAGCAGCGAGTTGAAATACCCCAGCTTCTCCGACTTCAACCCGGCCGTCTCGATCGCCGCCTGCAACGTAGCCTTAGAATACCGCCGATGGTGATGGTTCACCACGTCATGTGCGCTCCACAGCCACGCATGCGCCGGCACCGCGATCAAAATCTTGCCCCCGGAGCAAGGCAATCGGCCATCGCCTTCAACGCCGCGACATCGTCCTCGATATGCTCGACCACGTCGAGCACCGCGATCAGGTCGTAATGCGCACGAGGAACGCCTGGCAGCTCGGGCAACGGCGCCGCGCCAACCGGCTTCCCCAGCCGCTCGCTCGCGATCTCGCGCGCCGCCGGATCGATCTCGATCGCGTCGATCTCGCCGAACTCAGCCAGCATCGGCAAATTGTGCCCGGTGCCACAGCCGATCTCGAGGATCTTCGCATCCTTCGGCAAAGCGCCATACCGCGTCAGGTAATCCGCCAGGATGTCGCGGCGGGCGCGATACCACCAGTGCGTGGAATCATGCGCGGCCATCCGGTCGTAGACGATGCGGTCCATTAAGTGTCGGCCCTGCGGTTGAAATTCATGTCAGTTGAAAACCCAGAAACGGTTGAGCACGAACGTCACGATCGCGGCAAGAAAGACGGCAGGGATCAACGGGATCCACGGATGCAGGTGCAGCAACGCCGTACCGATCCAGGTGATGACCGCATTCAGCGCGAGCCCCGAACCCTGGACGATCACGAACTTCACATGCCGCCCCGCGCCCGGCTCCTTCGCATGCCCCTTGAAGCTCCAGCGACTGTGCAGGAAGAACCCGACCACCACTGCGACCGCAAACGCGAACGGCACTGCGGCAACCGCCTGCCGGGGCGGAAAGACATACGCGGTCAGCGGCAGGTAGACGAGCGAATACACCACGCTGGAAATCCCGCCGGCGATTCCGAAGCGCACGAGCTGGCCGAGCACGCCGCTCGCCCGCATCTGCTCCATCTGTCGCCAAATCGCCTGCATGCCCGCCTTGTTCTTTACCCTCCGGCGATCGCGCCGGTGCCTTGTTCTTTACGGACACCGCGATAGAGCGACGCTTGAGATACGCCCGCGCATCTAGAGTGCGTGCGGGCTGGAGGAAAGCGTTTTGGATCAGGCACCACTTCAGCGGCGGACGTTGCTGGACGAACTCGATCGGCATTGGATCGCGTTGACGCTGCTCGCCTGGGTGGCGGTGGCGGCGTGGTCGATGTTCGATCGCTGGGGCCAGATCCGCTGGCTGTCGCTCGGCGATACCGACGACAACATGCGGCTGATGCAGGTCCGTGCGCTGCTGGACGGCCAGGGCTGGTACGATCTGCGCAACTACCGGATGAACCCACCGGTCGGGTTCGACATCCACTGGAGCCGCATCGTCGACCTGCCGATCGCCGGGCTGATCCTGTTCTTCCGCCTGTTCACCAGCAACAGCTGGGCGGAGCGGCTCGCCTGCGGGATCGCGCCGTTGCTGCCGCTGTCGATCGCGATGCTCGGCATCGGCGCGACCGTGCGGCGGCTGATCAGTCCTTACGCGTGGCCCCTCGCGGTCGTGATCATGGTCGGCGCGACCGGCACCATGCTGATGTTCATGCCCGAGCGGATCGATCATCACGGCTGGCAACTCGCCATGCTGAGCCTGACGGTGGCGGGGCTGTGCGATACCAACGGGCGTCGCGGTGGCGCGATGGTCGGGCTCGCCAGCGCGGTGTCGCTGTCGATCGGGCTCGAGCTGCTGCCGTATGCGGCGATGGCGGGGGCGATCATCGCGCTGCGCTGGGTGTGGGATCGGTCGGAGGCCGAGCGGCTGTCGATCTATGCGCTGACGCTCGGCGGCGGCAGCACGCTGGGGTTCGCGCTGTTCGCGTCGAACGCCAACCAGGCGATGCGCTGCGACGCGCTGACGCCGGTGTGGTTGAGCGTGATGATCGCGGCGGGGATGCTGCTGTTCCTGCTTGCGCGGTTTGGGCCGGCTTCGCGGGCGGCTCGGCTGGCTCTGGCGGTTGTCGCGGGTGCGGCGATCGTTGCCGGCTTTGCGTTGGTGTTTCCGCAGTGCCTGGGGCGGCCCGAGGGGATCTCGCCCGAGCTGCAGCGCAACTGGCTGGACAATGTCCGCGAGGCCAAGCCGATCTACAAGCACAGCTTCCGCGTCGGGTTCGCGCTGGCGACGCTGCCGATCATCGGGCTGATCGGGGCTATCCTTGCAGCCTGGCGCGCGCGTCGCGACGACCGTGCCGTCGGCTGGGCGGCGGTGGCGCTGTTCACTGCGTTCGCGTGTGCGATGCTGTTGTGGCAGGTTCGTGCCGGGCCGGCAGCGCAGTTGCTGGCGATTCCGGGGGCAACGGCGCTCGGGTGGCTGATCCTGCCGCGGCTGCTCGGCAACCGATCGGTGGCGGTGCGCGTGCTGGGGACGGTCGGTGCGTTCCTGATCGTGTCGGGGCTGTTCGCCGGGATGCTGATCCAGTATTTCCCGATCGATCGGCCGAAGCCGTATGAGAAGCGCGTCAACATGGCGACCGGCAACTGCCTGCGGACGACCGTGCTGCTCGCGCTGGACAAATATCCCGCGCAGACTGTGTTCACCTTCGTCGACATGGGACCGCGGCTGATCACGATCACGCATCACGATGCGATCGCGGGGCCGTACCACCGCAACGGCGATGCGATCCTCGATGTGCAGCATGCGTTCGGGGGGACGCCGGACCAGGCGCGTGCGATCATCAAGCGGCACGGCGCGACGATGCTGCTGCTGTGCCCGAACGCGGCGGAGTCGACCAACTACAAGGCGCGTAGTCCGAAGGGGTTCTATGCGCAGATGGCGAATAACGAGGTGCCGGCGTGGCTCACGCCGCTACCGCTGCCGGCGAAGTCGCCGTTGCGGTTGTTCAAGGTGGACTGACCTTAGCCCGTCATCCTGAAGAAAGTCAGGATCCAGAGCCATCGGCGATACCGCTCTTGGCTCTGGATCCTGGGTCGAGCCCAGGATGACGAATCAGCGCAGCACCACCGACAAACCATCAAGCACGAACTGCACTGCCAGCGCCGCCAGCAGCACGCCGAGCAAGCGGGTAATCACTGCCTCGATCTTTGCGCCGAGGATCCGCATGATCGGTCCTGCCGCGAGCAGTGCGACCAAAGTCAGCAGCAGGATCGTCACCATCGCGCCGAGCACGACCAGCGAGCGCTCGATGCCGCTGTTGCGGCTCATCAACAGCATCACCGACGCGATCGAGCCCGGCCCGGCGATCATCGGCATCGCCATCGGGAAGATCGAGACGTCTTCGACCTCGGGATCGCTCGCGACCTTGGCGGCGCGGTCCTCACGGCGTTCGGTGCGCTTTTCAAACACCATTTCGAGCGCGATCAGGAACAGCATGATGCCGCCGGCGATGCGGAAGCTGGCGAGACTGATGCCGAGGCCCTTGAGCAACGCCTCGCCGAACAGTGCGAACACGAACAGGATCAGCGCGGACACGCCGACCGCACGAATCGCCATCGCCCGCTTCTGGAGGGCCGACGCGCTCGCCGACAGCCCGGCATAGATCGGCGCGCAGCCGGGCGGATCGATGACCACGAAGAACGTGATCAGCGACGAGATGTAGAGTTCGATCACAGGCTCGACTCCTCGATCGCGACGCCTTCGCGGCGGCCTGCGGAGACCAAAGTATTGCGCAACAAGCAGGCGATCGTCATCGGCCCGACGCCGCCCGGCACCGGCGTGATCGCGCCCGCGACCTCGACCGCGCTGGCGAAGTCGACGTCGCCGACGAGGCCGGCGTCGGCGCGGTTGATGCCGACGTCGATGACGGTCGCGCCGGGTTTCAGCCAATCGCCCTTGATCATCTGCGGGATACCGACCGCCGCGACGACGATGTCTGCGCGGCGGATATGTGCGGGCACGTCCTGCGTGCGGCTATGCACGACGGTAACGGTGCAGCTCTCGCGGAGGAGCAGTTGCGCCATCGGCTTGCCGACGATGTTGGAGCGGCCGACGACGACCGCCTCGAGCCCGCTGAGGGTCGGCAGCACGCTTTTCAGCAGCATCACACAGCCAAATGGCGTGCAGGGCACGAACCCGGGCAGGCCGGTTGCGAGACGCCCGGCGTTGATCGGGTGGAAGCCGTCGACGTCCTTGTCGGGGTCGATCGCCGAAATGACCGCCTGCTCGTCGATATGCTTCGGCAGGGGCAACTGGACGAGGATACCGTCGATCGTCGGGTCGGCATTGAGCGTCTCGACCAGCGCGAGCAGGTCTTCGGCGGGGACATCGGCGGGGAGCCGGTGCTCGATGCTCTCCATGCCGGCCTCGCGCGTCGCCCTGCCCTTCGATCGGACATAGACGTTGGAGGCGGGATCCTCGCCGACCAGCACGACGGCGAGGCCGGGCGCGCGGCCTGCCTGCGCCCTGAAGGCGGTGACGCCGTCTGCGATACGGGCCCGGAGGCCGGCGGCGAAGGCCTTGCCGTCGATAATGGTCGCGCTCATGCCCGCGGCCCATAGAGCGCGGAGGCGATTTCCGCCAGTACGGTGGAGTCGCCGCCGATGTGCAGGCGCTTGAGCCGCGCGGTTTCGCCGGAGATGATCGTTACGGCACGCTTGGGTACGCCGAAGGTCTTGGCGACGAGAGCGACCAGCCCGGCGTTCGCGGCGCCATCGACGGGGGCGGCTGCCAGTCGCGCGGCGAAATGCTCGGGCGTTCCGGCGGCGAGTGCGTCGCGACCGCCGCGCGGGGTTACGCGGACGGCGATCGCCAAGCCGTCATCGACCGCTCGCCAGGCCGCCGGCTCGATCAATAGGCTGCGACGAGGTAGTTCTGCGCGATGTTCGGGATGACGATGTTGGTCAGAATGTAGAGGATCAGCAGCACGACCAGCGGCGACAGGTCGAGCGCGCCGAAATCGGGGAGGATGCGGCGGATCGGGCGATAGAGCGGCTCGGTGATCTTCTGCAGCGCGTTCCAGACCGTGCGAACGAAATCGCTGTGCGTGTTGATGACGTTGAACGCGATCAGCCACGACAGCACCGCCTGGATGACGATGACCCACCAGACGAGGTTGAGCAGCAACTGGACGATCTGAAGAAGGGCGATCAAGGCAAGGGTCTCCGCTGGTGTGTTGCTGATATAAGGTGGCGGGGGAGAACGAGAAGCCCTGCTTAGGCGATAGTCCCACCAGCCCCAGCCTGTCACCCCAGCGAAAACTGGGGTATCCCGGTTGGCGGGTGCGCGGCTCGAGCCAGGAGATCCCAGCTTTCGCTGGGATGACGGATGTGGGGGCGTGAAGAACGAGAAGTCCTGTGGTGTCGGTCGTTTTCGCCGCCGCTCGCGCGCGCCGACCGACTATCGTCACCCCAGCTATCGTCACCCCGGCGGAAGCTGGGGTATCCCCGCTGGCGGGCGGGCGGCTCGAACCGGGAGATCCCAGCTTTCGCTGGGATGACGGATGTGGGGGTAGTGAGGGTGACACCCGTCGCGCGTTACCGGGTGCGCCCGTTGGCGCTGACCAAGGTCCCCGCGCCCTGCTTGGTGAAGATCTCTAGCAGCATCGCGTGGGGAACGCGGCCGTCGATGATAACCGCGGCATCGACGCCTGATTCGACCGCAGCGACGCAAGTGTCGAGCTTCGGGATCATGCCACCGGTCACCGTGCCGTCGGCGCGCAGTTCGGCGATCCGCGCGGGGTCGAGATCGGTGAGCAGTTCACCCTGCTTGTCGAGCACGCCGACGATATCGGTCAGCAGGAAGAACCGCGCCGCCCCCATCGCCGCGGCGATCGCGCCAGCCATCGTGTCGGCGTTGATGTTGTAGGTGTGGCCGTCGGCACCGATGCCGATCGGGGCGATCACCGGGATGATGTCGGCGGCGATCAGCGTGTCGAGGATCGTCCGGTCGACCGCGATCGGTTCGCCGACGAAGCCCAAATCGACGTGACGCTCGATCCCCTGGAGCTTGTCCGGCTCGCGGCCGTGGCCGACTTTCTGCGCGAGGACGAGGCCGGCGTCCTTGCCCGAGATACCGACTGCGCGACCGCCGGCCTGGCCGATCCAGCCGACGATTTCCTTGTTGATCGAGCCTGCGAGGACCATTTCGGCGATCTGCGCGGTCTCCGCATCCGTCACGCGGAGGCCATCGACGAAGCGCGATTCGACGCCGAGGCGCTTCAGCATCGCGCCGATCTGCGGGCCGCCGCCGTGAACGACCACCGGGTTGATGCCGACCGCCTTCAGCAGCACCATGTCCTCGGCGAAATCGCGCTGGAGCTCGGGGTCGCCCATTGCGTGGCCGCCGTATTTCACGACGAACGTCTTGCCGGCGTAGCGCTGCAGATACGGCAGCGCCTCGGTGAGCGTTTCCGCCTTGGCGAGCAGGGCGGGATCGGGCGTGTGATCGGTCATGCCCGCGCTTTAGCCAGTCGCAGGCGGTTCGTCATCCGAGGAACGTGCGTGGCGTGGCGTGGCGTAGCGTGACACATCCCACGTCGGCCCCATCCGTCATCCCAGCGAAAGCTGGGATCTCCCGGTTCGAGCCGCTGCATCCGCCCAGGGGAGACCCCAGCTTTCGCTGGGGTGACGGGCGTGGGGGGTGACGGGCTTGGGGAGTGACGGGCTTGGGGGATGGGCTTTGGGGGGCGATGGGCTTTGGGGGGACGAGCGTAAAGGATGACGGGCCTAGGATGCGGCCTTCAAATCAGACCCGGTCTAGCCGCCGGCCCAGCCGCACGAAAAATGTGATCATGAACGGCACCAGCACGATCGACAGCACGACCTTGGTCAGCATCTGCCCTTCCATCAGCCCGAGGATCGGCCGTTCGCCGAGGAACGAGATGGTGATGAACAGGATCGTGTCGATGATCTGCGAGATGATGCTCGCGATCATCCCGCGCAGCCACACCAGCTTGCCGTCACCGCTGCCGACCTGTCCCGACAGCTTCGAGAAGATCAGCACGTTGAGCGTCTGCGAGATACCGTAGGAGATCAGCCCGGCGATCATCATTCGCGAGCTCTGGCCGACGACGATCGGGAACGCGTCGACTGCGGGCGGGTACATCCCCGGATCGTGCGGCAGTGCCAGCACCAGGTGGATCAGCGCCGCCGACACCAGCAGCGGGATGAACCCGAGGCGCACTAGGAACGTCGCGGTCTTCTGGCCGTGCAGCTCGGAAATCGCGCTGCTCAGCACCACTAGCAGGAGGAAGCCGAAGATCCCCGCCTCGACCGCGAGCGGGCCGAGCGCGACCTGCTTCACCCCCAGCACGCCGGCGATGCACACCATGCCGCCATACAGGACCGAGAAAACGAAGAGCGAACGCGGGAACGCGGGAACAGGCTTATCCATCGCCGGCGACGCTAGCGGAATCGCGCGCGCCGTCAAATGACCTCCCCATCATAAAGACTGGCGAGCACGCCGCTCGCGTGTCATGTCGGTCGCTTGCGCAGCCGGGGGCGGCGCGTGTCAGTCAAAAATGCAGGGCGTCCATGGAAAGACTAGTCATCGGCCTTGCAGGCATCGCCGTCATCCTCGGCATCGCCGTGCTGCTGTCGAGCGACCGCCGCGCGATCCGCCTGCGCATCGTCGGCGCGGCGTTCGCACTGCAGGCCGGGATCGCCGTGCTCGTGCTGTATTCGAGCATCGGCAAGGTCGTGCTGGGCAGCATGTCCGGCGGGGTCGCGAACCTGCTCGGCTATTCGCAGAAGGGCACCGAATTCCTGTTCGGCAAGATGGCGACGCCCGAGATCGGCGGGCAAAGTTTTGCGATCGCCGCGCTGCCGGTGATCATCTTCTTCGCGAGCCTCGTCTCGATCCTCTATTATCTCGGCATCATGCAGCTGGTGGTGCGCTGGGTCGGCGGCGGGATCGAGAAGGTCATCGGCGTGTCGAAGGTCGAATCGCTGTGCGCGGCGGCGAACATCTTCGTCGGCCAGAGCGAATCGCCGCTCGTCATCCGGCCGTATCTGGCGGGTCTCACCCCGGCGCAATTGTTTACCGTGATGACCAGCGGCATGGCCGGCGTCGCGGGGACGATCCTCGCCGCGTATGCGTCGATGGGGATCCGGATCGATTACCTGCTGGCCGCGAGCTTCATGGCGGCGCCGGGCGGCATCCTGATGGCGAAGATCATCATGCCCGACCGCGTGATGCCACCCGAGGGCGAACTGGCACTCGGCGACCAGCCAGGTGAATCGGGCGCGGGCGAGCCCATGCCGCAGGCGACGCACGACGAGGAAAAGCCCGCCAACCTGATCATGGCCGCAGCCCAGGGCGCGCAGACCGGCGTGCGCCTCGCCGTCGCAGTCGGTGCGATGGTGCTGGCATTCGTGGCGCTGGTGGCGCTCGCGAACGGGTTGCTCGGCGGGCTCGGCAACATGATCGGGCTGCCGGGACTGAGCTTCCAGGGGCTGCTCGGCTATGTCTTCGCGCCGATCATGTTCCTCTTGAACGTGCCTTGGAGCGAGGCGGGGATCGCCGGCGGGCTGTTCGGGCAGAAGATCGTGCTGAACGAGTTCGTCGCGTATATCTCGCTCGGGACGCAGACCGGGCTCAGCCCGCGGACGATCGCGGTGATCACCTTCTCGCTCTGCGGGTTTGCGAACTTCTCGTCGATCGCGATCCAGATGGCGGTGACCGGGAGCTTGGCGCCGAACCAGCGCCCGATGATTGCCAAGCTCGGCCTGCGCGCTCTGGCGGCAGGGAGTTTGGCAAACCTGATGTCAGCCGCGCTCGCGGGATTGCTCATCGGCTAAGCCGTCCGTCATCCTGACGAAAGTCAGGATCCAGGGTAACAAGCGCCACCTTTCGTGGCTCTGGATCCTGACTTTCGTCAGGATGACGGGGCTAGGGCGACGGCGCGCAAACGCAATCGGGCCCGCCACCTTTCGGCAACGGGCCCGACGCAAACTACCTCGCGGGGGAAAGCGAGGCAGCTATCTCGCAAAATCGCCGATTACGGCAGCATCACTGTGTCGATGACGTGGATCACGCCGTTCGACTGCATGACGTTGGCGATCGTGACGCGGCCCTTGTGGCCCTTGCCGTCCATGATGCCCCAGCCTGCGCCGGACTTCATGAACATCAGCGGCTCGCCCTGCACCGTGGTGTAGGTCGCGGTGCCGCCGTTCGCCTTCGCCTTGGCGGCGATGTCGGCGGCGGTGATCGTGCCGGGGACGACGTGATAGGTCAGCACGGCGGACAGCTGCGCCTTGTTCTCGGGCTTGAGCAGCGTGTCGACGGTGCCGGCGGGCAGCTTCTTGAACGCGGCGTTGGTCGGCGCGAACACCGTGAACGGACCTGGGCCCGACAGCGTCTCGACCAGGCCGGCAGCCTTCACTGCGGCGACTAGCGTCGTGTGATCCTTCGAATTGACCGCGTTCTCGACGATCGTCTTGGTCGGATACATCGCGGCGCCGCCGACCTTCGGGTTGGTCGGGGCGGCGACGATCGCGCTACCGCTGACGGCGATGGCGGCGGCGACGATCGCGGTACGAAACACGTGATTCATGGCGTTCTCTCTCCTGCACGGCGCCGGTCGTCCGACGCTTTCGTGGAAAGATACGGCCGGATCGGAAGAATGATGCAGCCGCGTTTCAGATCGTTGCGATCAGCCTCTTCCACGCCGCGATCTCGTCATCATGGTGCTGCGCGATCGTCAGGTCGCTTGCCGTCGCCGTCGCGAAATCGACGTCGATCGACCCGCGCCATTCGAACGTCGCATTGCCCGACAGCGTGACCATCGCCGCCTCGCTCGCCTCAGCGCGGACGAGCCCGCCCTTGTTAAAGACGGTGGTCGGCGTGTCGTAGGCGATCCGCCCGGTCAGGCACGCGGCATAGGTCGACGCCGCCATCGCGCTGCCGCAACTGTCGGTGAGTCCAACCCCGCGTTCGAAGGTGCGGACGAACAGGTCTGCACCTCGAACCTCGACAAAGCTGACGTTCGCGCGGTTGGGAAGCCAGTCGGGGGCCGCCTCGCACGCTTCGCCAACGCGGACGAGTTCGGTCTCGTCGATCGCATCAACGAACGTCACGAGATGGGGGTTCGGCATGGCGACGGCGGTGAAGGCGCGGGCGGTGGGCAAGCCCGCGATCGGCGTGTCGATGACGCGATCCGCGCCGACATCCATCGGCCACGCGGTGACGTCGAGCGACGCGGGCCCCGCAATCTCGCGCACGGTGAACACGCCCGGCGCGATGTCGGCATCGTGCACGACGACCGCATCGCTGGTCTTGAGCAACGCCGTCGCGGTCCCCGACCCTGTCACGGCGAACCCGGCGCGCGCTACACATCGCAGGCCGTTTAGGCAGGTTTCGGACTCGCTGCCGTCGGAGTTGAACATCCGCATGCCGAATGCGCGTGTCTCGTCCCCGCCGGTGAGCAGAAGTAGCCCGTCGCCACCGACCGGCCCGTCGCGATCCGCGAGCGCGCGCGCGACGGCCGCCCAGGCTGCATCGTCCAACGTCGACGCCCGCGCGTCGATCAGGGGGAAGTCGTTGCCGGAGCCGTGGCATTTGATGAGGTCGAAGCGCATATCCGCCATTTAGTGCTGCGTGGCCGGCAAAGCGAGTGGGCGGATCGGCGCGCGAGTGTAGTCCTGTTCGTGACGAGACTGAGCGGACAGCTTGGCCCTGAGCCAGTAATCCGACCGCATGATGCTTGCTGGCCGAACGTCGCCCTCTCGATCCTCCCCCGCCAGGGGGAGGTGGCGCCGAAGGCGACGGAGGGGAGGATACACAACAGGGGTGATCGCTCACCTCCCCCTCCGTCTGGCAAGGGCCAGACACCCCCTTGCGGGGGAGGATCGTGAGGTGACCGGTCGCAGTCCCGCGCTAACCAATCCCATAGTGTGCGGCCAACCGGTCGAGCGCGAGCGTCAATACCAGTCGCCCTGCGCGAGCTGGCCAGTGCAGCGCCTTCTCCGCCGCGGGCAGCCCCTCCCCCGCGCAGACCACGCGCCACAGGATATCCGCGAGCCCCGGCCCCGCCGCCGCGATCGCGGTGTCGAACCGGCGTTTCGCCGCGATCTGCGCGGACGTTGGATCTAGCCCATCATGCCCGCCTCCATCGACTCGCTCCACCCAGCGCATAGTCACGCTCGGCGCGATCGAGGCGCGTTCGTAATCCACGCGCAATTGTCCTCCCGCTGCGAACTGCCGCGCGTCGACCAGTCCGCGCGACCGCAGCCATCCGAGCGGCGATTCGGCCAGATTGACAGTGACCATCCGCCCACGCCGCGCGCCCGATGGCTGCGGAACGCCCTCCGAATCGATCGATCGTTCCACCAATTCGCGCATCCGCCGTCTCCCGTTGTCGCTCCACGTCACTTGCGCCGGTTGCCATATCGACATGGTTGTAGGACAGAGGAATAACCCATCTGGTTTGGAGCCTTCCGATGATCACCGTGCAATGATCACTGCCATTCGCGAAGTCCGCCGCGCCAAGGGCCTGACATTGGAAGATGTCGCACGGCGCTGTGTTCCGCCGACGACCGCGCAGACGATCGGCCGGCTGGAAACGGGCACGCGTACCGTATCGGTCGGCTGGCTCAACCGGATCGCCGCGGCGCTGGGCGTCGAGGCGGGCGATCTCGTGACGTTGCCCGACCGCGCCGACCTGCCCGTCACCGCGATCCTCGACGGCCGCGGCGTCCACGCGCCGCGCCGGACCACGACCGTGCCCCCGCCCCAGGTCGCACCCGGACAAATCGCCGTGACGGCGGCGGGCGGGATCGGCGACTACCGCGCGGGTGACGTGATCTGGTGCGCGATGCTGGCGCCGGAAAACTTCGCGACTGCGCTCAACCGCGACGTGCTCGTCCCGCAACCGGCCGGGCGATTCGCGTTCGGACGCCTCACAGGATGCGAAGGCAGCGTGACGGTATTGCCGCCGGGCACCGGCACACAGCCGCTGGCCATCGCGGACCCGGGCTGGATCGCGGTCGCTATGCGGCTGGTCCGCGAGCTGTAGGAAGGTGGTGGGCGATGACGGGCTCGAACCGCCGACATTCTCGGTGTAAACGAGACGCTCTACCAACTGAGCTAATCGCCCCTCTCGGGTTGGGGTGCGATGCCAAAGCCGGGCGGCCGGGGCAAGCTAAAAGGGCGCGGATCGTCACGGAATCCGCAGGTCGGCGCCCCTGGTGGCTACGATATAGCCGCGCATCGCCTCGCTCGCGCGGTCGGAGAGCACCATGAACGCGCGCCGCCGGTCGTGCATATCGGGGCGGCGTTCGAACAGCCCCGTGTCGGTCATCCGCGCGATCCAGCGCAGCGCGGTGGTCGGCGCGACCGCGGCGGCGATGCACAGGCTCGACACCGACACGCGGCCACGCTCGAGTTCGGCGGCGTAGAGATCTAGCAGCATGTCCCAGCCGGGATCCTCGAACAATGCGGTGCCGAAGAACTGATCGCGCAACCGTCGCGCACGGATGGCACGCCGGACGTCGGCGGCGCTCGGCTCGGCCAGCGATGGCGGCGCGCCGTAGCGGTTCGTCCGATCGCCAACGATCGGCGCGGCGGGGGCATCGCCGTCGATCTCCGCACGGGTCAGCCAGGCAAGCGCTTCGGCGATCCGCGCGACCTCGGTGTTCAATCGCTCAAGCCGCGTACCGTCGGTCTCGCGCGTGACATCGAACACCCCTGCCGGGCTGCGGACGCGCTCGGCGGCGACGACGATCGCCGCGATGCAGTCCGCGACGCTCGGATCGACCAGCAGGATCGTCCCGCCGCCAAGCGTTGCCGCCGCGACCGCGTCGATCTGGTCGCTCCCCATCGCGACCACCAGCCCCGCCTCCAGCACGGCCGCGCGCTCGACGATCCGCGGCAGATGTTCGGCAAGGATTGCAACGTCCACCCCCGCGGTCTCGACCACGATAACCTGCGGCGTGGCATGCAGGCCGAACGGCGCCTGCCAGTCGATCGTGGCGACCACCCGCCCCCCATCGCGGCAAGCGCGGCGGAGAACCGGTCGGGCGCGTCGGTCGCTGCAACAAGGACCGCGGCGATACCCGTATCGTAGCGCGTGTCGTCGGCCTCGCCGTCCGGTAGGATCATGATCATCTCCGCTGTGTCGCGAAGACTAACCTCGATCATCTCCGGATTTACACTCGAACTGGATCGACTTCGGTTGGATTGAGTGCCCGCCTATACGAGACCTAGTCGAGCGCCTTGACGATATCCTCAACCATCTTCTTCGCGTCCGCGAGTAGCATCATCGTATTGTCGCGGTAGAACAGATCGTTATCGACACCGGCATAGCCGACGCCGCCCATCGATCGCTTGATGAACAGCACCGTCTTGGCCTTTTCGACGTCAAGCACGGGCATGCCGTAGATCGGCGACGACTTGTCGGTCTTGGCGGCCGGGTTGGTCACGTCGTTCGCGCCGATCACGAACGCGACGTCGGTCTGCGCGAACTCGCTGTTGATGTCCTCGAGCTCGAACACATCGTCATACGGCACGTTCGCTTCGGCCAGCAGGACGTTCATGTGGCCCGGCATGCGCCCCGCGACCGGGTGGATTGCGTACTTCACGCGGACGCCCTCGGCCTTCAGCTTGTCGCCCATTTCGCGGAGCACGTGCTGCGCCTGTGCGACCGCCATGCCGTAGCCGGGGACGATGATGACTTGCTCCGCCTGGCTCATGAGGAACGCGGCGTCCTCGGCAGAACCGCGCTTCCACGGGCGATCGCTGGCTGCGGCGGGGCCACCGGCGTCCGAGGACTGGCCGAAGCCGCCCGCGATCACGCTGATGAAGCTGCGGTTCATTGCGCGGCACATGATGTAGCTGAGGATCGCGCCCGAGCTGCCGACCAGCGCGCCGGTGATGATCATCGCGCTGTTGTGCAGCGTGAAGCCCATCGCCGCGGCGGCCCAGCCCGAATAGGAGTTGAGCATGCTGACCACCACGGGCATGTCCGCGCCGCCGATCGGGACGATCAGGAGGAAGCCGATGACGAAGCTCAAGACCGTGATCGTCCAGAAGATCCATGCCGACTGATCGGTGACGAAATACGCGATCAGGCCGAGGATGGCGGCGAGCAGCGCGATGTTGATGACGTGACGAGCGGGCAGCATGATCGGCTTGCCGCCCATGTTGCCGTTGAGCTTCAGGAACGCGATGACCGAGCCCGAGAAGGTGATCGCACCGATCGCCACGCCGAGCCCGAGTTCGATCCGGCTGACCGGGTGGATGACCGCGAAGGGCTGGCCGATCAGCGGGATGACGAGGTCGGAGATCCCGAACGCCTGCGGGTTGAGGTACGCGGCGACGCCGACCAGCACCGCGGCGAGGCCGACGAGGCTGTGGAAGGCGGCGACGAGCTGCGGCATCGCGGTCATGGCGATCCGGCGTGCGGTGACGAGGCCGATTGCCGCGCCTACGCCGATCGCTGCGAGGATTTCAACAACGGTCGTCCAGTCGATCATCAGATCATGCGGATTGCCGGGGGCCATGCTTCCGAACGCAGCGGCACATGCGTCACCAGGGTCGTGACCACCGCAATCGTCATGCCGATGATGCCGAAGCGGTTGCCGCGCTGGCTCGACGCCGGGCTCGACAGCCCGCGTAGCGCGAGGATGAAGCACACCCCCGCGACCAGATAGGCGAGCGATGCCCAGGGGCTGACCGTCAGTGCGTGTTCCATTCCATCCCCTTGCCGTCATGCCAGCGAACGCTGGTATCTCCCGGTAGTCGCACGCGTCCCTGCGGCACGAGACCCCAGCGTTCGCTGGGGTGACGGCCTTAAGGCTTCGCGACCGGCCGTTCCTTCTTCTTGTACATCGCCAGCATCCGCGCGGTGACCGCAAAGCCGCCGAAGATGTTGATGCTCGCCAGCACGACGGCGATCAGGCCTAGCGCCTTCGCCACGCCCGATCCGGCCCCGATTCCCGCAGCAGCGGCGGCGATCAATGCGCCGACGATGATCACCGACGAGATCGCGTTGGTCACCGCCATCAGCGGCGTGTGCAGCGCCGGCGTGACCGCCCACACCACGAAATACCCGACGAAACACGCCAGCACGAAAATCGACAGGATCGCGATAAAGTCCATTATTCCTCCCCGCCACGGGGAGGGGGACCAGCCGCAGGCTGGTGGAAGGGGCTGGCCGCGGACGATACGATCATCGTCACCACAGCCTCGATATCCCTCAGCACGTCGCCTGCCGCCACTCGCAGCACCCGGTAGCCATTCTGCTCAAAAAACTTGTCGCGCTCGGCGTCGCGCAGGGGTCGGTCGCCGCGGCCGTGGAATTCGCCATCGACCTCGACCGCCAGATGCACGGCAGCGCAGTAGAAGTCGCAGACGTACGGCCCGATGGGATGCTGGTGGCGGAACTTGAAGCCGGTCTTCTGTCCTCGGAGATGCTCCCATAGGAGCACTTCCGGGAGGCTCATCTCTCGGCGCAGACGGCGCGCGAGCAATACTTCGGGGCGTAGGATGTGCGGAACGCCCCTCCACCGGCTGCGCCGGTCCCCCTCCCCGTGCCGGGGAAGATTATCACAACAGCAACCGCGGGTTCACGATCTTGCCGCCCTGCGTCAGCCGCACCGCGTCGCCGATCTCCGCGTCGAGCACGGGTTTGCCCGCCTCCTTGTCCCAGAAGGCGTTGAGGAAGTTGAACAGGTTGCGCGAGAACAGCGCGCTGGCGTCTGCCGCCAACCGCGACGGCACGTTGCGGTGGCCAACGATCTTGACGCCGTTCACCACGACCACTTCGCCCGCGACCGAGCCCTCGACATTGCCCCCCTGCTCGACCGCAAGATCGACGATCACCGAGCCCGGCTTCATGCTGGCCACCTGCGCCGCCGAAATCAGCCTCGGCGCCGGACGGCCGGGGATCAGCGCGGTGGTGATGACAATGTCCTGCTTGGCGATATGGCCCGACACCAATTCGGCTTGCGCCGCCTGGTATTCGGGGCTCATCTCGCCGGCGTATCCGCCCGTCCCTTCGCCCTCGATCCCAGCGACCGATTCGACGAAGATCGGTTTCGCCCCAAGCGACTGGATCTGCTCGCGGGTCGCGGCGCGGACATCGGTCGCCGACACCTGAGCGCCCAGCCGTCGTGCCGTCGCAATCGCCTGGAGACCGGCGACACCGACGCCCATCACGAATGCCTTCGCCGCGGAAATCGTCCCCGCCGCGGTCATCATCATCGGAAACGCGCGACCATATTCGGCCGCTGCGTCGAGCACCGCCTTGTAGCCCGACAGGTTCGACTGCGACGACAGGATATCCATCGACTGCGCGCGCGTGATGCGCGGCATGAACTCCATCGCCAGCGCTTCGTACCCGGCCGCGGCATAAGCCTCGACCCGGTCTCGCTGGCCGAACGGATTGAAACTGGCGACCACCCACGCCCCCGACGATACGCCGACGAGCGTCGCGGGATCCGCCGCTTGCACGCCGAGCACGATGTCCGCCCCCGCCAGCGTCGCCGCACGGTCGCCGACCGACGCACCCGCATCGGCATAGCCAGCATCCGCGATCGACGCGGTCTCGCCCGCCCCGGCCTCCACCGCCAGCACCGCCCCCAGCGCGATGAACTTCTTCACGGTTTCCGGCGTCGCGGCGACCCGCCGCTCGCCGTCCGCTTGCTCTTTCAGGACGGCGATCTTCATGATGTTACGAAATCAACCAGATGACGAGCGCGACGACCAGCGCGCACCCTACCGAGCCCCATTTCATCATCCCCGTCACGCTCGAATAGGTCGCGACGTGCGCCTTCATGTCTCCGTTGCCGGCCATGGTTCGTGCCCCTGTCTTTTGGCCCCAATCTGCGGAGCGCCATCCTCTATGGCACCGACCTTAACCCGCACATCCGGGATCGCCAAGCACGACATTTAAGGCGCTCTTTACTAGCCTGCGCTATTGCACGTGCCGGAACGGGACAGGATTCGCCATGACGCGCAACGGCCAGCGCCTAGTATTATTGATCGACGACGAGCCTGCACAGCGCCGGCTGGTGGCGACGCTTGCCGCCCGTGGCGGCTGGCGCGCGGTGTTCGCGACCGATGGCGAGATGGCGATCGCCACGCTCGGCACGCAGGACGGGATGCAGCTCGATGCGATCCTGCTCGATCACTCCGCCCCCGATGGCGACGCGACCGCGCTGATCGCCGAACTCCGCGAACGTCGCCCCGCGCTGCCGATCCTGATGCTCACCGCCAATGGCTCGGTCGCGCACGCGGTCTCGGCGATGCGCGCGGGCGCCACCGATTTCCTGGTCAAGCCGCTCGCCCCCGACCGCGTGCTCGCCGCGCTGGAGGCGGCCGTCGCCGGCACCGCGGCGGGCGAACTGCGCCCGCTCACCGAAAAGATCCCCGCGCTGCTCGCGTTCGACGAGATCGTCGGCTCCTCCCCGATTTCCGCGCCGCGCTGGCGATCGCGGCCAAGGCGGCGCGCGCGCGCGTCGCGGTGCTGGTCGAGGGCGAGAGCGGGGTCGGCAAGGCGGTCGTCGCCGAGGCGATCCACGCCGCCTCGCCGCGCGCCAAGAAACCGATGATCACCGTCAATTGCGCGGCGATGCCCGCCAATCTGATCGAATCGGAGCTGTTCGGCCATGAGGAAGGCGCGTTCACCGGCGCGTTCGAGCGCAGGATCGGCCGCTTCCACGATGCCGATGGCGGCACCTTGTTCCTCGACGAGATCGGCGAGATGCCGCTCGAGGCGCAGGCCAAGCTGCTCCATCTGCTCCACACCGGCGAGGTCCAGCCGATCGGCGCACGGCATGCGCGCGATGTCGACGTGCGGGTGATCGCCGCGACCAACCAGCGGCTGCTCGACGAGGTCGAGGCGGGGCGGTTTCGCGAAGACCTCTATTATCGGCTGAACGCGGTACAGGTGACGATCCCGCCGCTTCGCGAACGCACCGGCGACATTCCCGCGCTCGCTCGCCACCTGCTCGCGCGGATCGCCGAGCAACCGGGGCTAAGGCCGCTCGGGATCACCGACGCCGCGCTGAAGCTCCTGGTCCAGTACGACTGGCCCGGCAACGTCCGCCAGTTGCAGAACGCACTCTTCCGCGCCGCCGTGCTGTGCGAAGGCGCCGCGCTAACCGAAGAGGATTTCCCGCAGATCGCCGCGCTAGGCAACCGCCAACGCGGCCCTGCCGCAGTCGCGGCGGGCGGCGGCGGCGTCACGCTGTTTCGCCCCGACGGCAATTTACGCGCCCTGGAAGAGATCGAGGCCGACGTCATCCGCCTGGCGATCGGCCATTACCGCGGCCGCATGACCGAAGTCGCCCGCCGCCTCGGCATCGGCCGCTCGACTTTGTACCGCAAGCTAAGCGACCTAGGGATCGACAACGCCGCATGAGGCAAAACGGCATGGCGACGGTCCTGCTGTCGAAATAGCCTATCCCAGGCTTGGACAATCGAGATTGCTCGAATCGCCGTTTGTGCAGCCGATTTTACGTTTCGAGTCAGATTTTCCGGCTGGCACCAGTTCCGCAACGCTCCCGTCCGAAAACTTGATGTGCAACGTCCTCCCTTGCAGCGACCATGCATTCGCCATGCGCATTTCTCGCCAGAACCGATCGGCGACCTCGGTTGCGCGCCCGTCTAGGCATCCGACCACCGTAGTAATCGTCGCTTCGGTCCGATCGCGTTTGAACGCGCCGTTCCTGTCGGAGGGGCCCGAAAACCACTTGAGCTCGTTGCCGCCGACATCGTTACAGACGGATGTTCCCACGACGCCGTGATCGGCCAGGAACTGAATGGTTACCGTTTCGGGGCGGGCGCGGTGCACAGATTTGCCGTCGAGCCGGCGAAGCGCCCATACTTCGTTGGTCACCTCGGTTCGTGAGGTTGGCTGCTCGACGGCGGCTGATCCGCCACATCCTGAAACGGCCATGAGGACGAAAGCTGGCCACCGGAAGGCCCGAAGAACGCCAGCGTGCGGCATCACCCAAACGGCGCCGAGGAGGATAAGGCTTTGGCTAGCATTACCCGCGTCAGGTCCGTTTTCGCCGGTTCTGACCCGCTGCCAAGACAACGACTGCGGTCGACAGAAGAATACCGGAAACGAGCACACCGACCGAAAGCAGTCCGACACTTGTCATGCGGGCGTCGAATGTCACGCGGGTTCCGATGTGGACCGACACTTCGGCAGCGGGATAACTCCCGCCGCCGCTTCGTTCGATATGCTGCGATTTCGCCATGCGTAAAACTGGGCTGTAGTTCGCCGTTGGACAAGTCACTTTACGTGCCGTCGACCTGACGGTCTTGCCGCGACAGCCGTCTGCCGCGGTTCAAATTACCAGAGCACACCCTTGTCGGGCGTCAACGGCTCGGGTGCGGGATCGCCGATCGCCTGGAGCAAGTCGATCTCGATGGTCCGGCACATCGCGTTGAGCGGCACGTCGTGGATCGTGTCCGCGAACGGATCGACCAGATCGTCGCCGATCTGCAGCACGGCGAGGAACATCAGCCCGGCGATCGTCGAACCGACCGGGGTCGCATAACCGAGCGTCTCGACCAGGCCGATCGGGAGAAGCACGCAGAACAGTCGCGTGAACAGGCTTGGGAAGAAGCGGTACTGGTTGGGGAGTGGCGTGTTCTTGATCCGCTCCATGCCGCCCTGTGCGTTGGCGATGTCGACCAGAATCGCCTCGAACTGCGTCTGCTGGATGGTGTCGATCCAGCCGTTGCGCCGCGCGATGTCGATCCGGCGGCCGGTGCCGTCGAGCAGGCCGTTGGCGATGTTCGTACGCTCAAGCGCAAACGACGCCTCCTCCTTCGACAGGAATCGCAACACCTCGGGCGGTGCGGGCTGCTTGCGCAACTGACAGCGCAACGCATTCACATATGCGATCTGGCGGAGCACAATGGTCCGCTTCATGTCGTGGCCCTCGGGCTCGGGCAGCATGTTGCGCGCCATCCGCGCCAGGTTGCGCGAGGCGTTGATCATCAGGCCCCACAGCCCGCGGCTTTCCCACCAGCGCTGATACGCCGAGTTATCGCGGAAGCCGAGGAACAGCGCGAGCGCGGTGCCGAAGAGGGTCAGCGGCAAGGCCGGCGCGTGGAACGGCAGGACGTAATAGGTGATCGTGACGATCACGTCCCAGACGAAGAGGCCGAGCAGCGGGCGCCAAACCTCGCTCAGGATCTGACTGAGGCGCGGTGTTGCAGTGACGATCAAACGAAAGCTCCCTTGTTTAATGCGCTTTTAATGCGCGAAGAGGCGTTTCGCTGCAATGCAGCGCCAGTTACCGTCGACGATCAGCCCCCGACGAGCGACTGATCGCGCAGGCCGCGCCAGATCTTCACCGCCTGGACTGTCTCGGCGACGTCGTGGACGCGCAGGATCTGGACGCCGGCCTCCGCGCCCTTCAGCGCCAGCGCGAGCGAACCGGCGAGGCGCTGGTCGACCGGCGCTTCGTTCGAGAGCGCGCCGATCAGCCGCTTACGGCTCGCGCCGAGCATGATCGGGCAGCCGAGACCGTGGAAGATCGCCAGGCCGTTGAGCAGCGCGAGGTTCTCGGCGAGCGTCTTGCCGAAGCCGATGCCGGGATCGACGATGATCCGCGACCGGTCGACACCCCCCGCGACGACCGCGGCGATACGGGCTTCGAGCCAGCCGAATACGTCGGTCAGGACGTTGCCGTAGCCGCCATCGCCGTGACCGCCTTTCTTTGGGTCGGGCGAGTGCATCAGCACGACCGGGCAGCCGCTTTTTGCGACGACCTCCAGCGCGCGGTCGTCCCATAGAAGTGCCGCCACGTCGTTGACGATGTGCGCGCCGGCGGCGAGCGTTGCTTCCATGACCGCGGCCTTGCGCGTGTCGACCGACACGATCGCACCGGCGCGCGCGAGGCGTTCGACGACGGGGACCAGACGCGCGATCTCGTCGCCTTCCCAGACCGCGGCGGCGCCGGGGCGGGTGGATTCACCGCCGACGTCGATCAGCGTCGCGCCGGCGGCGGCCATGTCGATCCCGGCTGCGGCGGCGGCGGCGGGATCGTCGACGTGCTTGCCGCCGTCGGAGAAGCTGTCGGGGGTGACGTTGAGGATGCCGGCGACGATCGGCTGGTCGAAACGGAGCGTGCGTTCGCCGAGCTGGAGTGCGCTGCGGGGTGCGGTGATGGCGGCGTGGAGGTGGGCGGCGCGTTCGCCTAGCGTGGCGATATCGGCGACGGGGATCGTGCGGCGGGCGCGGCCTTCGATCACTTCGTACGCGGCGAACCATTGCATCCCGCCCGCCAGGCGCGCGACGCTGCCGTCTTCGTGGCCGACGGGGGTGTCGACGAACTGGACGGGGCGGAGGTGGAGGCTGGTCATGATCCCCTGTTCCTCAAAACCGCTGGCCGTTCAAACTCCCAATCCCGTTCGTCCCGAGTAGACATCGAGCGTGTCGAGATGGCGTATCGAGGGAGATGTACCTCGATACGAGCCCTCGACTACGCTCGGTCTCTACTCGGCACGAACGGCAATTTCTAAACCCACCCTTAAACCGTGGTCGCCAGCAGGTACGTCTGGCGGAGGTCGTCGATCGGTTTCAGGCCCTTGTCACTTTCGTAATGCCAGAAGCTCCAGCCGTTGCAGGCGGGGGCGTTCTGGAGCGTCGAGCCGAGCTTGTGGATCGAGCCGATCGTGCCGCAGTCGCTGAGCAGCGAGCCGTCCGCGCGGATCGTCGCGCGCCAGCGACGCTTCGAGTCCGTCAGTACCGCACCGGGGGCGAGGTACGCGTTCTCGATGAGCACACCGAACGCGACCTTGGGCTGCGTGCGCGGGCTCATCATCGTGCGGATCGCCGATTCGTCGAGCGGCAGCGCGGCCTCGATCCGCTCCTGCGCCGCCTCGATATAATCGCCCTCGCGATCGATGCCGATCCAGCTGCGGCCGAGGCGCTTGGCGACCGCGCCGGTCGTGCCGGTGCCGAAGAACGGATCGAGCACGACGTCGCCGGGCTCGGTGCAGGCGAGCAGGATGCGGTAGAGCAGCGCCTCGGGCTTCTGCGTCGGATGGACCTTGGTGCCGTTCTTCTTCAGCCGCTCGGCGCCGCCGCAGGTCGGAAATTCCCAGTCGCTGCGCATCTGGAGCTCGTCGTTGAGCGTCTTCATCGCGCGGTAGTTGAAGTGGTATTTCGCCTTCTCGCCCTTTGACGCCCAGATCAGAGTCTCGTGCGCGTTGGTAAAGCGGGTGCCCCGAAAATTCGGCATCGGGTTGGTCTTGCGCCAGACGATGTCGTTGAGGATCCAGTAGCCGAGATCCTGCACCGCCGCACCGACGCGGAAGATATTGTGATAGCTGCCGATGACCCAGAGCGAGCCGTCGTCCTTGAGGATGCGGCGGGCTTCCTTCAGCCAGGCGCGGGTGAAGCGATCGTAGGCGGCGAAGGTGTCGAACTTGTCCCAGTCGTCGGTGACCGCGTCGACGTGACTGCCGTCGGGGCGATAGAGTTCGCCGCCGAGCTGGAGGTTGTACGGCGGGTCGGCGAAGATCATGTCGATCGAGTTCGACGGAAGCGCCTTCATGTGCTCGATGCAGTCGCCGCGTAAAATCTGGTCGAGCGGGAGGACCGGCTGAACTGCCGGCTCCGCTGCCTTCTTCGCACGCGGCCGCGCGATCGTGTCGATCAAACCCATGATTTCCGCCCCTTATCGACGCCCATAGCGGCGGAATTGTCCGACTCCGTCAAGCAAACATTCGTTAACGGCGTTTCGGTGCGATTCCGCCGTTGAGACCAATCGAGTCGGCTTCGTCCAGATGTTGAGTCGTGGGAGACTCGCGGCTCAAGCCCTTGGGGTGTGGCGCGAAAGACTCAGCTCGTCGTTTCCTTCGCGAAAAGTCCCTCGCGCGCCAGATAGGCGGCGGCGACCGGCGCGAAACTGCGGCGGTGAATCGGCGTGGGGCCGTGTTCGCGGAGCGCCTTCATATGGTGCGCGCAGCCGTAACCCTTGTTCGAATGCCAGTTATATTCGGGATGCACGTCCGCCGCGGCGATCATGATGAGGTCCCGCGTGTGCTTGGCGACGATCGAGGCGGCGGCGATCGACAGCGATTTCGCGTCGCCGCCGACCAGCGGCGTGGCGGGGTAAGTCCAGCGGGGCAAGCGGTTGCCGTCGACGAGGACGTGGCCGGGGGCTTGGCCGAGTTCGACCGCCAGCGCGTCAACCGCGAGCGTCATCGCCTTCATCGTCGCCCAGTAGATGTTGAGCGTGTCGATCTCTTCCGGCTGGACGATACCGATGCCAACGATCGCACAGCCTTTGAGGCGCGCGCAGAGCCGTTCGCGCTCGGAGGCGGAGAGTTTCTTCGAATCGTCGATGCCGCGAGGGACACCTTTTGATGGGAGGATCACCGCGGCGGCCACTACGGGCCCAGCAAGAGGCCCCCGCCCTGCCTCATCGACACCGGCGACAGGGCCGATGCAGAGTTTTTCGTGTTTCATGCCGGGCATTAGGTGTCTTTCAACTGGTCAAAAGGGCTGGTGCCGAGTGCGTGCCCCATCGGGCCGTGCCCTGCGCCGAGCCCCGGTGCGCTGGCAAGCGCGGCACGGACGAACGCGATGGCGCGCGCGATTGCGGCGTCGAGCGACAGGCCCTGGGCGAGCCCGGTGGCGATGCCGCTGGCAAGCGTGCAGCCTGTGCCATGCGCGTGGCGGGTTTCGATGCGGGGGTTGGTCCAGCGGGTTTCGCCGGCGTCGGTGACGAGACGGTCGACGATGTGAAGACCTTCGGCGTGGCCGCCCTTGATGAGAACTGCGGGGCCGAGCGCGCGGATCGCGGCCTCGCCGCCAAGGGCTGCGAGTTCGGGGAGGTTGGGGGTTACGAGCGTGGCGATCCGCATGAGGCGCGCGAAGGCGGCGATCGTGTCGCTGTCCGCGAGGACGGAGCCGCTGGTGGCGATCATCACGGGATCGAAGACGATGGGAACGCACGCAGGGTGATGGTGCCCTGCCCCCCTTGTTCTCCCGCGAAGGCGGGAGTCCAGTCTGGGCCCCGCCTTCGCGGGGGAACAAGGAGGGCAGAAGGTCGGCTACGGCGTTTGCCGTGGCTGCCGAGCCGATCATGCCGATCTTCACCGCATCGACGCCGATATCCGACACGATCGATTCGATCTGCGCAAGGACGATGTCGGTCGGAATCTGGTGGACCGCCTGAACGCCGAGCGTGTTCTGTGCGGTGATCGCGGTGACGGCGGTCATCGCATGGCCGCCGAGCATGGTGACGGTCTTGATATCCGCCTGGATGCCGGCGCCGCCGCCGGAATCCGAGCCGGCTATTATGAGGATTCTGGCGGTCATTGGAGGTCGGCGGAAAAAGTGAAGTATAGGAAGTGTAGACGCTCGCACGGTTTCGTTTGGGCGCCGTTTGGGGTCGCTGATCGGGGTTTGGCGGGGTTGGCGGTCATATGCTGGGCTATGTCATACCTGGTGAGATGTAGGACAGGGGTATGCCCCTTTACCACCCCGGCGGAGGCCGAGGCCCAATTGGGAAGGGCAAAGTAACGAAGCGATGCCCTTGGTTAGCACCGTCCCCCCATTTGGGCCCCGGCCTTCGCCGGGGTGGTAGACGGGGTTAAAGTGGCCGAAAGGAGCCAGGTGGCGCCTAATCGAACGGCGCCTAGTGCCGCCTGCCCGCTGCTGGCTTTTGCGGCGGTGCCTCGCCCAGCCTTGTCGGGCGGTCGAGCAGTTCGCCACCGCAGTTCGGACAACGCTCGTCGAGCGCGTCCGCACACTCCGCGCAGAAGGTGCATTCGAACGAGCAGATGAATGCGCCGGGTGCATCGGCGGGCAAGTCGGTCGTGCAGCGTTCGCAGGTGGGGCGCATCTCCAGCATCAGGCGGCGGCCTTCCGGACGGCGTCGCAGATCCGGTCGACGACGCGTTCGACCTGGGCGAGATCGTCGCCCTCCGCCATCACGCGGATCACCGGTTCGGTGCCCGACGGGCGGATGACGAGCCGGCCCTTGCCGGTGAGTTCGGCCTCGGCTTCGGCGATCACCGCCTTGACCGCGTCGTGATCGAGCGGCTTGCCGCCGGCGAAGCGGACGTTCTTGAGCAATTGCGGCAGCGGTTCGAAGCGGTGGAGGACTTCGCTAGCCGGTGCGCCCGAGCGCTTCACTTCAGCAAGAATCTGCAACGCCGCGACGAGGCCGTCGCCGGTCGTCGCATAATCGGACAAGATGATGTGGCCCGACTGCTCGCCGCCGACATTATAGCCGCTGGTGCGCATCTTCTCGAGCACGTGGCGATCGCCGACCTTGGTGCGGACGAGGCCCAGGCCCTGCGCGGCGAGGTGACGCTCCAACCCGAGGTTGGACATTACCGTCGCAACCAGCCCGCCACCCGCGAGCCGGCCCTGCCGTGCCCAGCTTGCCGCGATCGTCGCCATAAGCTGGTCGCCGTCGACGATCGTGCCGGTCTCGTCGACGACGATCAGCCGGTCGGCGTCGCCATCGAGCGCGATGCCTATGTCCGCGCCGCTGGCGACCACCGTCTCGGCAAGCGCCTGTGGGGCGGTCGAGCCGACGCCGTCGTTGATGTTGGTGCCGTTGGGCGAGACGCCGATCGCGACGACGTCCGCGCCGAGTTCCCACAGCGCCGACGGTGCGACCTTGTAGGCGGCGCCGTTCGCGCAATCGAGCACCACGCGCATGCCGTCGAGGCGGAGATTCTCAGGGAAGGTCGACTTGGCGAAATGGATGTACCGCCCCTGCGCATCGTCGATCCGACGCGCACGGCCGATCTGGCTGGAGGGCACGAGCGGGATATCGCCGTCGATCAACGCCTCGATCGCCGCCTCGGCTTCGTCGGACAGCTTGTAGCCATCGGGGCCGAACAGCTTGATGCCGTTGTCCGCGTACGGGTTATGGCTCGCGGAGATCATCACGCCGATATCCGCGCGCATCGACTGGGTGAGCATCGCCACCGCGGGGGTCGGCATCGGTCCGACCATCACCACGTCCATGCCGACGCTGGTGAAACCCGCGACCAGCGCGGATTCGAGCATGTAACCCGACAACCGCGTGTCCTTGCCGATCACGACGCGGTGACGGTGATCGCCGCGCTGGAAATAGGCGCCCGCCGCCATGCCGACCTTCATCGCCATCGCCGCGGTCATCGGCGCGGTGTTGGTGGCCCCACGAATGCCATCGGTGCCGAAGTATTTTCTTGCCATCGCGTCCGCTTTCCGTCCCGTATCGGTGTCCGATCCGTTGATAGCGCGGTACATCACGAAGGGCGAGCATGTCGCAGACTACACGGATTCTCGCCGCCCTGATCGGCGGCATCGCGATCGGCATCGCCGCCGCCGCCCTATCGCCCGCCAACGCGATCGCGGCGACGGCGGTGACGCAGCCGATCGGCTCGGCGTGGCTGCACGGGTTGCAGATGGTGATCGTACCGCTCGTCGTCGGGCTGCTCGTAACCGGGATCGGCGCGACCACCGAGGCGGCGCGCGCCGGGCGGATCACGGTGCGGGCGATGGTGATGATCGTCGTCATCCTGTGGAGCACGACGATCATGTCCGCGCTGGTCATGCCGTTGATCCTGGATGCCTTCCCGCTGCCCCGCGCGTTAGGCTCCGCACTGCGCGCCGCGCTGACGGGTGCCGCGCCGGTCGGGCCGGTGCCGGGGATCGGCGCGTTCTTCGATACGATCGTGCCGACCAACATCGTCGCGGCCGCGTCCAGCGACTCGTTCCTGCCGCTCACCGTCTTCGCGCTGACCTTCGCGTTCGCCGTGACGAAGCTGCCCGACGATCGCCGCCGCATCCTGACCGGCTTCTTCCAGGCGGTCGTCGACGCGCTGCTGATCATCATCCAATGGGTGCTGAAGCTCGCGCCGATCGGCATCTTCGCGCTCGCCTACGGGGTCGGCGCGCGCACCGGTACGGCGGCGTTCGGCGCGCTCCTGCACTACATCATCTGCGTCTCGGCGATCGGGTTCATCGTCCTGCTGTCCGCCTATCCGATCGGGATGATCGGCGGCCGGGTCGGCTTCGGCCGGTTCGCGCGCGCGGTCGCGCCGGCACAGGCGGTAGCGATCAGCACGCAGTCGTCGCTCGCCTCGCTGCCGGCGATGCTGAAGGCGTCGACCGATCTCGGCGCGTCGCCCGCCACCGCAGGGATCGTCCTGCCGCTGTCGGTCGCGGTGTTCCGCGCGACCAGCCCTGCGATGAACCTCGCGGTCGCGCTGTACGTCGCGCACTGGCTGGGGCTGCCGATCGGGCCGGGGCAGATGGCGGCGGGCGTGGCGACCGCGGCGATCACGACGATGGGATCGATCTCGCTACCCGGCACGATCAGCTTCGTCGCCTCGGTCGCGCCGGTGGCCTTGGCGATGGGCATCCCGCTCGAGGTGCTGGGTCTGCTCATCGCAGTCGAGACCATACCCGACCTGTTTCGGACCGTCGGGAACGTGACGATGGACACCGCCGTTACCATCTCCGTCGCAGCGCGGTCCGATCGCGTCGGCGCTCAGGAGAACACTCATGAAGTATCGCACGCTCGGCCCTGATTTCGAGGTTTCCGCGCTGGGTCTCGGTTGCATGCCGATGGCCGGCATCGGCAAGGGCATGTACGGCGAGGCGAACGCCGACGAGAGCATCGCCACGATCCACCGCGCGATCGAGCTTGGCGTGACGCTGTTCGACACCGCCGAGATCTATGGCCCGCTGGTCAACGAGGAGCTGCTCGGCAAGGCGATCCGGGGCAAGCGCGACGGCGTCGTGATCGCGACCAAGTTCGGCTTCCGCTATGACGAGAACGGGATGACGGGGGTCGATTCCACGCCGGCCAATGTGCGGCGGGCTTGCGAGGGATCGCTGAAGCGGCTGGGGGTCGAGACGATCGATTTGCTGTACCAGCACCGCGTCGATCCGGGGGTGCCGATCGAGGATACGGTCGGCGCGATGGCGGACCTCGTTCGCGAGGGCAAGGTGCGGCATCTCGGGCTGTCGGAGGCTGGGCTCGACACGATCCGGCGGGCGGCGGCGACGCATCCGATTACGGCGTTGCAGAGCGAATATTCGCTGTGGGAGCGCGATGTCGAGGACGAGATCCTGCCGCTGTGTCGCGAGCTCGGGATCGGGTTCGTGCCGTACTCACCTTTGGGTCGTGGCTTCCTGACTGGGCAGATTACCGCGCGGTCGGATCTTCCCGAGGGCGATTACCGGCGCAACGATCCACGCTATTCGGAAGAGAACTTCGCCAAGAACATGGAGATGGTCGCGGTGGTGAAGTCGATCGCCGACACGCATGGAGCTTCGCCGGCGCAGGTGGCGCTCGCGTGGTTGCTGGCGCAGGGCGACGACATCGTGCCGATCCCGGGGTCGAAGCGTCGGGTCACGCTAGAGGACAGCATGAAGGCGGCGGACATTACGCTGTCGGCTGACGATCTGGCGAAGCTGGATGCGGCGGCGCCGCGGGGCGGGACGGCCGGGCCGCGGTACGGCGAGAAGGCGCTGTCGATGACGCGGATCTGACGGCCTCCCCTCCCGCTTGCGGGAGGGGTCGGGGAGGGGCGTGCCTCATGCACCGGACGCCAGTACGTACGTCGCGCCCTCCCTAACCCCTCCCGCGAGCGGGAGGGGAATTTTGCTTCACCCGCGCGGCACCTGCTCGCCGCGCGTATCGAGCCCGGCCGCGCTAGGCTCGCCAAGTTCGTTTTGGCCGGCCATCGCGTGATCCACCGCACCCAGCTGGTCGAGATGCATCAGCTTGGTGACGAACGGCGCGAGCACCAGCACGACGACGCCGACGCCGATCGCGAACCAGCCGATCCGACCGTAGACTTCGAGCACCAGCCCGACGCCCGCGCCCTCGCCGCCGGTCGCCTGCGCGATCAGGCCGGCGAGGAAATTGCCGCCCGCGGTGGCGAGGAACCACGTGCCCATCATCAGCCCGGTCATGCTCGGCACCGACAGCCGCGTCATCGACGACAGCCCGATCGGCGAGAAGCAGAGCTCGGCCATCGAGTGCAGCATGTAGAGCAGCACGACGAAGATCGCCGGGGTGAGGCCCTGTGCCGGCGCACCGAGCGTCAGCACGAAGAAGCCTGCACCGACCAGGATCAGGCCGATGCCGAACTTGAACGGTGCGCTCGGCTCGCGCCCGGCCTTGCCAAGTTTGGTCCAGATCGCCGCAAACACCGGGGCCAGCGTGATGATGAAGAACGGATTGACCGACTGGAACACCGACGCCGGGATAGTCCAGCCGAACACGACGCGATCGACCGCCTGGTCGGTGTAGACGTTGAGCGACGACCCGGTCTGCTCGAACAGCGCCCAGAACAAGGGTGCGAGCGCGATCAGGAACAGCGCGGCGAAGATCCGGTCGCGGTCGACGCGCGGCAGTTTCGCGACGGCGGTCCACAGGATATAGCCGACAGTGAACAGCGACGCGATAATCAGCGCGGTGCCGACGACGCCCTGGCTGCGGACCAACCACCACGAGACGGCGACGCCGACGATCCCGCCAAGATAGATCAGCCATTCGATCGACAGCCCGGCGACGGGCTTCGAGGCGAGCTTGGCAGGCGCGGGCGATTCACCGACGCCGTGCAGCTCCCGGCGGAACAGCACGAACACGATCAGTCCGAGCGCCATGCCGATCCCGGCTGCGCCGAAGCCGTACGACCAGCCGACCGTCTCGCCGAGGATACCGACTGCGATCGGGCCGACGAACGCACCGGTGTTGATCCCCATGTAGAAGATCGAGAACGCGCCATCGCGGCGCATGTCGTCGCGCGCGTAGAGCTGGCCGACGAGCACCGAGATGTTCGCCTTCAGGAAGCCGGTGCCGACGATGATGAAGGCGAGACCGAGATAGAAGCCGTTGAGCGCGGTGCCTTGTACGCCCTGCGGCGCCTCGACGATCGCGAGCAGCAAATGGCCGAGCGTGATGAACACGCCGCCCGCGAGCACCGCTTTCCGGGGCCCCAGGAACCGGTCGGACAGATAGCCGCCGATGATCGGCGTGATGTAGACCAGCGAGGTATACGCGCCGTAGATCGCGTAGGCGGGCTGCTCGGCGAACAGGAAATGCTTGGTGAGGTACAGCACCAGGATCGCGCGCATGCCGTAGAACGAAAAACGCTCCCACAGCTCGGCGAAGAACAGCATGAACAGCCCGCGCGGGTGCCCGAAAAACGTCTTCGCATCGGCGGGAACGCCGCTGCTTGTACTCGCTTTGGCGATAGCGCTGGCCATGGGGTGGTGATGCTCCGTGTGTGCGCCGCTGACGGACGCTCGATCGCGCGCAACTTAACGACAAAGCCCGGACTGTAAATATCACACATCAGGGCCTATCTGCCGGGACATGCTCAACGATCGCTCCACGCCGCTCTCGCTGCTCGCCACCCGAAGGTCGGGCAAGCCGCGCGATTTGATTTCCCCGGCCCCGATTCCTACCAGCTGGCGACGATCCTCGAGATCGCGGCGCGGACGCCCGATCATGGCAAGCTCGCGCCGTGGCGGTTCGTGGTAGTCGGCGACGAGCACCGCAAGGCGCTGTCGGCGCTGATCACCGACGCGTATCTCGCCGAGCGTCCCGACGCGTCGCGGCTCGAGCTGGAGTCGCTCGACCAGTTCGCGCATCAGGCGCCGACCTTGGTCGTCGTCCTGTCGTCGCCGAAAGAGAGCAAGATTCCGCTGTGGGAGCAGGAGCTGTCGGCGGGCGCGGCGTGCATGAACCTGCTTCATGCGGTCCATGCCGAGGGGTTCGCGGGCGGCTGGCTGACCGGCTGGGCGGCATTCTCGGACACGGTGCGTGATGCGTTCGGGTCGGCGTCGGAGCGGATCGCGGGCTTCATGTTCATCGGCACGCCGTCGCGCGCGCTCGACGAACGGCCCCGCCCGGATATGGCACGGCTGGTAAGCCATTGGGGTTCCTGAGGACTCGACTTCCTACGCAATTACTGTATTAAGCCACTATGACAGCGCTCAGCAGCGACGACAGCCCCGTATACATCCGCCTCCGCAGCACGATCGCCGCGGGGATCCTGCGTGGCGACTATCGTGCGGGGGATCAGTTGCCATCGGTCCGCGCATTCGCCGCGGAGCAGGGTGCGAACCCGCTGACGGTCGCCAAGGCATATCAGAGCTTCCAGGACGACGGCTATGTCGAGGTGCGGCGCGGCGTCGGGATGTTCGTGATGCCGGGCGCGGCGGAAGCGCTGCGCGTGGCCGAGCGCGAGAATTTCGTGACGACGCAGTGGCCTAGGATTTTGGGGCATATCGATTTGCTGGGGCTGGATGCGCATGACCTGCTGGAGCGTGAGCGGGCCTGAAACCCCTCCCGTCATTCTGCATTCCCTCGTTCCGTCCTACGTCCTGCCCCTTCCGTTCGTCCTGAGTAGTCATCGAGTAAGCGCGAAGCGCCGTATCGAGAGGACGTATCGAAGGACAGGTTGGCGCGCGGCGCGGAACCCATGCTTCGATACACGCCCTCGATACGCTCCTGACGGAGCTACTCAGTCGCTACTCAGCACGAACGGCAATGGGATAGAAGCCCAACCAGGCCTCAAAAATCCCCAGCGCGGCGACGTCCTCGACGCTCAGGTCGATCCCGAACAACAGGCTCATGCGGATCCGGTACACGCGCGGGTCGGTGACCTCGCCGACGCTGGTGTCGGTCCCCGAGCGCCGCCGGTAATTGCGCCCGATCAGCGAGGCGAAGCCGTTGGGCAGGACGATGCTGGCGATCGGCGTGTGCGTGAAACGGCTGGACGGCGCGGTCGAGGTCCAGTGGTTCGACAGCGCGAGATCCGCGTCGAACACTTGCGCGAGCGTGAAGCTATATTGCGGCTGGAACCCCTCGCCTGCCCCACGGCCGTCGGTGGTCATCGGATCACCGTCGCGGAGCAGCATCCAGCCGTTTTCGGTCGCCTCGAGGCGAAAGCGTGCACCGTCGGGCGCGGTCGCCTCGGCGCCGTCGGCGAGCGGGAGGACGGGCGTGTAGCTGCCGCCGAAGCCGGTGTCGGCGATCCAGTCCTGCCCGTCGATCGTCACGAGCGCGAAGGTGTGGGTGAGCGGCGGCGGCACGTCGGTCGCGGCATACCACACGCGCGCGAGCAACGGGCGGGCAGTGAAGCCGAGCTCGGCCAGCGCGTCGAGGAACAGGCGGTTATGCTCGAAACAATAGCCGCCGCGGCGTGCGGTCACGAGCTTGGCGAACACCGACGCGCTGTCGATCGCGAGGCCGCGGCCGAGGACAACGTCGAGATCCTCGAACGGGATGGTTTGCCGATGCGCGAGTTGGAGCCGGCCGAGACCGATCGAGTCAAGCGTCGGCCGCGCGGGCATGGCAATGCGGTGGAGATAGGCGTCGAGGTCGAACATCTGACAGGGTTTCCCATGATTCCCTCACCCCATACCGTTCGTCCCGAGCAGCCGTCGAGTAGCCCTGCAAATGGCGTACAAGGAACGGGCGGGATGCTGGCCTCACCTCATCCCGTCATCCTGGGCTCGACCCAGGATCCAGAGCCGTGGACGCAGCCGCTTTTGGCTCTGGATCCTGACTTTCGTCAGGATGACGTGGGGTGGGGTGCGGGCCGCTAGATCAAGCCGCGAACAATTCCGGCTCGATCGAGTAGAGCACCGCCGCGCTGGCGTTCGCCGCAGCGTTGAGCCCCATCGCCTCGGGGACGATCTGGTCGAGGTAGAAGCGCACCGCCGCGGTCTTCATCCGGCCGAAATCGTCGCTGCCGGCGACCTCGCCCTGCCGCTCCATCAGCCAGCCGCAGGTCGCGACCGACAGCATGGTGAGGAAGGGGTAGCTCGCGGCGAGCTTGTCGTCGGCATCCGCGGTGGCGAGTTTGCGCCCGATCGCTTCGCACGCGTCGACCAGCGCCAACAGCCGCTCGTCCTTCGCTTCCGCACGAATGTCGGCGATCAGCGCGGCGAACGCGCCGCCATTGTCGAGGCCGAGTTTCCGACCGACGAGATCTGCCGCCTGGATGCCGTTGGTGCCCTCGTAGATCGGCGTGATGCGGGCATCGCGGAAATACTGCGCGGCGCCGGTTTCCTCGACATAGCCCATGCCGCCGTAAACCTGGATGCCGAGCGACGCGACTTCGTTGCCGAGATCGGTGCCGTGCGCCTTGGCGAGCGGCGTGACGAGTTCGAGGCGGTTGCGCGCGGCGTGGTCGCCGAGATTGGCGCGGTCGACCTGCCCTGCGGCGTAGTAGACGAGCGCGCGCGCCGCCTGGGTCTGCGCCTTCATCCGCATCAGCATGCGACGGACGTCGGGATGCTCGACGATCTTGACCGACTCCTTGTTCGGCGAACCGGCGCGCGCCGACTGCACGCGGTCGAGCGCATAGGCGACCGCGCCTTGGGTGGCGCCTTCGGCGACCTGGACGCCCTGGAGGCCGACGTTCAACCGCGCGTTGTTCATCATCGTGAACATCGCGCGGATGCCGCCGAGCTCCGCGCCGATCAGTTCGCCGATGCAGTCGTCGTTGTCGCCGAAGCTCAGCACGCAGGTCGGCGACGCGTGGAGGCCCATCTTGTGCTCGATCGAGACGACGCGGACGTCGTTGAAGTCGCCCGGCGTGCCGTCTTCCTGGAGGCGGTACTTGGGGACGAGGAAGAGCGAGATGCCCTTCGTGCCTGCCGGTGCGCCGGGGGTCCGCGCGAGGACAAGGTGGACGATGTTCGGCGCCATATCGTGATCGCCGAACGAGATGTAGATCTTGGTGCCCTTGATCGACCATTTGCCGTCACCGAGCGGGGTGGCGGTCGCACGGAGCGCGCCAACGTCGGAGCCCGCCTGCGGCTCGGTGAGGTTCATCGTGCCGGTCCATTCGCCGGTCGCGAGATGCGGCAGGTACAGCGCCTGTTGCTCGGGCGAGCCGTGATGCTGGAGCGCCTCGATCGCACCAACGGTCAGCGTCGGACACAGCGCGAAGCCCATGTTGGCCGAGCCGAGCGTGTCGAGCACCGCGGTCTGGATCGCGAACGGCAGGCCCTGCCCGCCCCACTCTTCGTCGACGCCGATCGTGCCCCAGCCGCCTTCGACATAATCCTTGTACGCCTGCGCGAAGCCGTCGGGCATGACGACGCCGTCCGGGGTCCACTTTGCGCCGACGGTGTCGCCAGCGCGGTTGAGTGGCGCCCATTCGCCGGCCGCGAGTTGGCCGACGCCTTCGAGGACCGCGTCGACGACGTCGTCGCTTGCGGCGGCATAGCGTTCGGTCGCGGCGATCTCGCCGATCCGCACGACATGGTCGAGCACGAAACGCTGTTCGGTGGTTGCTGGAGTGAAGGCCATCGCATCCTCTTATCGCTACGGTTTGGACCCGCTATAGGCCCTCAGGATGACCCGTCCACACCCCGGATTTTACCGTACGGCACGGCCGCGATCACCGAGGCCGCCGCGCTGATTCGCGACGGGGGAATCGTCGCGGTGCCCACGGAGACGGTGTACGGGCTCGCGGCGGACGCGACCAATGCGGAGGCGGTGGCGCGGATTTATGCCGCGAAGGGCCGCCCGAGTTTCAATCCGCTGATCGTGCATGTAGCCGATCTGGCAGCGGCGGAGCGGATCGCGGTGTTCGATGCGGATGCGTTGGCGCTGGCAAAAGCGTTCTGGCCGGGACCGTTGACGCTGGTGTTGCCGGTGCGGGGGATTCGGGGATCGCTTCGCTGGTAACCGCGGGGCTCGACACGATCGCGATCCGGGTGCCTCGGCATCGGGCCATGCAGGCGTTGATTGCGGAATCGGGGCGGCCGTTGGCGGCGCCGTCGGCCAACGCGAGCGGGGGATTAGCCCGACGCGCGCCGCTCATGTGGCGGGGAGTCTCGGGGAGAACGTGTCGTTGATCCTTGACGACGGAGCTACCGAGGCTGGATTAGAGTCGACGATCGTAGCGGGGCGGATGGTGCTGCGACCGGGGCCGGTGACGGCGGCGCTCATTGCAAAACACCTCCCCGGCGGAGGCCGGGGCCCAGTTGGAACGTCGGATGTAACCGTGCGCAGCGCCGATCATAGCCGTTCCCCAACTGGGCCCCGGCCTTCGCCGGGGAGTGAGAGTGTGGTGACGGCGCCGGGGCAGCTTGAGAGCCATTATGCGCCGAGCAAGGCCCTTCGGTTGAATGCTACGGAGGCAGATTCGGACGAGTGGCTGATTGGGTTTGGCGATGTGGCGGGCGACGTTTCCCTGTCGGCTTCGGGAAACCTCGTCGAAGCCGCCGCAAAGCTGTTCGATCTGCTCCACGCTGCCGATGCGAACGACTGCGCCCGCCTCGCTATCGCACCGATCCCGCTCGAGGGTATCGGCGAAGCGATCAATGACCGCCTTCGCCGTGCCGCACACCGTTAAAATAAAAGTGATTCACGCGAAGGCGCAAAGGCGCGAAGAGGTTTAAGTCTCTCGATATGCCGGAACGGACATACCTAAATCCAACACCTTTGCGCCTTCGCGTGAACCCATTCTGTCTTACGCGTTAACCGCCGCCTTAGAACGTGCCGCAAAGCTCTTGCGCAGCTTCTGCAGCTTGGGCGGGATCACCGCCATGCAATACGGGTTCGAACGGCCCGAGGTTTCCCAGTAATCCTGGTGATAGCCTTCAGCCTCGTACCACGTGTCCATCGGCTCGATGGTGGTAACGATCGGCTTGGGCGAGTCGGCCTGCGCGCGCGCCAAAGCCGCTTCCATCTCAGCCTTCTGCGCGTCGTCCGCCGGGAACATCGCCGAGCGGTACTGCGTGCCGACGTCGTTGCCCTGCCGGTTCAGCGTCGTCGCGTCGTGCGTCGCGAAGAAGATGTCGAGCAGATCGCCAAGCTTCAGTTGCTCCGGGTCGAAACCGATCCGGATCGCCTCGGCATGGCCGGTGTCGCCGCCGCAGACCTGCTTGTAGGTCGGGTTGGGCACATGCCCGCCGATATACCCGCTCTCGGCGCTCTCCACACCGATCACATCTTTGAACACGGCCTCGGTGCACCAGAAGCAGCCGCCGGCGAGCGTTACATAATCCGTCATCACGATCTCCTTTCCGCCAATGTAGGAAGCCGCTACCGCGCAACAAAGAGGAGACGCGTATGATCGACGGTAAGGTTATGGTCACCGGCGGCGCCGGTTACATCGGCAGCCATGCGGTATTGGCATTGCTCGACGCGGGATACGACGTCGTGGTGCTCGACAACCTCGTCACGGGATTCGACTGGGCGGTCGATCCCCGCGCGGCGCTGGTCGAGGCGAACGTCGCCGACGATGCGAAGGTCCGCGCGGCGATCCGCGAGCACAATGTGAAGGCGATCATGCATTTCGCCGGCTCGGTCGTGGTCCCCGAATCGGTCAGCGATCCGCTCAAATATTACCGCAACAACACCGCCGCGAGCCGTGCGCTGATCGAGAGCGCGGTCGTCGAGGGCGTGCCGCACTTCATCTTCTCGTCGACCGCCGCGACCTATGGCACGCCCGAAAAGGTGCCCGTCGCGGAGGGCGATCCGACCGTGCCGATCAACCCGTACGGCATGTCGAAGCTGATGACCGAGGCGATGCTGCGCGACGTCGCCGCGGCGCACCCGATGAATTACGCCGCGCTGCGCTACTTCAACGTCGCGGGCGCCGATCCGCAGGGACGCAGCGGCCAATCGACGGTCGGCGCGACGCATCTGATCAAGATTGCGGTCGAGGCCGCCACCGGCAAACGCGGCCATGTCGGCGTCTACGGCACCGATTTCGACACCCCCGACGGCACGGGCGTGCGCGATTACATCCACGTCACCGACCTCGCCGCCGCGCATGTCGCCGCGCTCGAGGTGCTGATCGCCGAACCGACCAAGAGCCACACGCTCAACGCCGGCTATGGCAAGGGCTTCTCGGTGCTCGACGTGCTCGATGCGGTCGACAAGATCACCAACCGCACGATCGAGCGGCGCCTCGAAGGGCGTCGTGCGGGCGACCCGGCGATGCTGATCTCGGACAATCGCGCGATCCTGAAGGCGCTCGACTGGACGCCGCGCCACGCCGATCTCGATGGGATCGTCCGCGATGCGCTGGCGTGGGAGCGCGCTCTGGCGGAGAAGGGTCGCTAGGACGCGGCCGGATCGGTGGGCGGCGTGCCGAAAGCATGCCGCTCGCCGCCGATCGCCCGCCGCGCGCGCGCAGTCGCCAGCCACCAGGCGAGCGCCCACAGCGTGCCGAAGCTCCATCCGGCCAGCACGTCGCTCGGCCAGTGGACGCCGAGATACACGCGGCTGCAGCCGATCGCGCCGACCAGCAGGATCGCGACGACGAGCATGTACGCCCGCGTCGCGCGATCCTGAGTCACCTGCGAGGCGAGACCGGCGAGCGTCAGGTAGACGATCGCGCTGTTCGCCGAATGCCCGCTGGGGAAGCTCATATGCGTGACGGTGACGAGGTGCGTGACGATGTCGGGGCGCGGACGCGCGACGTGCAGCTTGACCAGTTCGACGACGATATTGCCGCTGACGCTCGACGCGACGATCGCAAGTGCGGTCAGCCAGAGCCGCTGGACGATCAGCAGGCCGGCGACGATCACCACGACGATCGTCAGGACGATCCCGCCGCCCAGCGCAGTGACGTCGGCGGCAACCTTCGGCAGCCAGGACGGGCCACCCCAGGCGCGCAGCCCGAGGATGATCGAGCGGTCGAACGCGAACGGCCAATGGTCGACCGCAAGACCGACGAGCAGGATGAGGACGATGCCGACCGCGGCGACCGATGCGCCGGCGAGAACCGCGGGCAGGCGTCGTCGCGCACCCTCAGGCGGCGTGCCGTCGATGGTGGGTCCGCCGGGGCTCGAACCCGGGACCTCTCGATTAAAAGTCGCTTGCTCTACCAACTGAGCTACGGACCCCCGCCATCGTGGACCGCGCACCTAGTCGCGCGGGTGCCGTCGGTCAACCATCTGTGCCAATTGGCGGATCGTCCGATGGGTCAGCGGATCGCGCCATTTCGGAACCAGCGCGGAAAGGGGACCGAGCACGAAGCCGCGGGTGCGGAACGCGGCATGCGGCACGGTGAGTCCGGGCGACGACCATACGCCGCCCGACCAGAGGATTATGTCGAGGTCGAGCACGCGGCTGCCCCAGCGGCGGCCGGGGCGGCGGCCGAATGCGCGTTCGATCCGTTTGAGGCGGACGAGCAGTGCTGCGGGATCTTCTTGCGTCTCGATCAGCGCGACGGCGTTGGCATAACGCCGGTTCGAGGGGCCGAGCGGTGCGCTCGCAACGGTCGGTGATCGAGCCACGACATCGCCGAGCGCCTCCAGCGCGGCGGCGATCTCGCGCTCGGGGGCGCCGTGTAGGCCGCGTCGGTTCGAGCCGAGCGCGATCGCGTAGGTGGTTGCGGTGCGCGCGATCATCGGGTGCGGGGTTGCAGGCGACATTTGGTCCGCCTAGCGCACTCCGATGGATTCCACACCTTACACCACCGAGCTTCCCGACGCCGCGATCGACTTGGCCGACGCGGTCGACGTCACGACCGTCTTCGCGCCCGTCTCCGCGCTGCCCGAGACCGAGCCGCCGCATGACTGCCCGCTCTGCCCGCGCCTCGTCGCGGTGCGCGAGCAGCTGCGGACCGAGTTCCCGACCTGGTGGAACGCGCCCGTCCCCGCGTTCGGCGATCCGGCGGCATGGCTCAGCATCATCGGCCTGGCGCCCGGCAAGCATGGCGCGAACCGGACCGGACGCGCGTTCACCGGCGATTATGCGGGGCAGTTCCTGTACGAGACGCTCGGGCGGTTCGGGCTGGCCACCGGTACGTATGGCGCGAAGGCCGAGGACGGTCTGGCGCTCGACGGCGCGATCATCCTCAACGCGGTGAAGTGCCTGCCGCCCGAGAACAAGCCGACGCCGGAAGAGATCCGCACCTGCCGACCGTTCCTCGAGACACAGGCGGACGCCGTGCCGACCGCGCGCGTGTTCGTGGCGCTGGGGCATATCGCGCATCAGTCGGCGGTGAAGATGCTCGGCGGGCGGTTGCCGAAAGCGCGGTTCGCGCATGGCGCGGAGCACGTGATGCCCGATGGTCGCATCCTGATCGATAGCTTCCACTGCTCGCGGTACAACGTGAATACGGGTGTACTGACCGCGGAGATGTTCGACGCGGTGTTCAAGCGGGCGCTCGAGTTGCGCGGGACGGTTTGAAACGCTTCTCGTCATCCTGACGAAAGTCAGGATCCAGAGCCATCAGCGGTACCGTCCGTTACCCTGGGTCCTGACTTTCGTCAGGATGACGGGTGGGGGGACGGACGATTACTCGATCACCCAAGCCTCGCCGGCCTCTGGCGTACGAAAGCGATCCGCGGCGATGTGTTCTCGCGCCAACGCTGCGCGGAGGTGGTCGGGCGGTTCGTTGATGCCCTCAGAGGTCAGCTCGAACGTGCCCCAGTGGACGCCGAGCGCATACGCCGCGCCGAGCTGTTCGAACGCCGTCACCGCCTGATCCGGGCCGATATGGTTGTCGGTCTCGTGTCCCGCAAAATGATAAGCGCCGATCGGCAGGATCGCGAGCCGGACCGGTCCCGCGGCTCGCGCCTCGGTGGCCCAGCGCATGTCGCCGGGGCCGGTGTCGCCCGCGAAATACAGGTTCCCACCGGGGAGCGTCACGGTGAAGCCCGCCCATAAGGTCTTGTCGCGGTCGCCGGGGTCGTATTCGCTCCAGTGATGCGCGCGCTCGACGATCACGTCGATGCCGGGGCGTAGTGACACGCGCCCGCCCCAGTCTCGCACTTCTGCATGAACACCGTTGCGCTTGAGGATCTGGTCGTTGCCGAGACCGGTGACGATCAGCGGTTTGTCTCGGTGCCAGAGTTTTCGCATCGCACGCATGTCGAGATGGTCGCGGTGGTCGTGGCTTAAGAGGATCAGGTCGATCTTCGGCAGGTCCACAAGCCGCACGCCGGGTTGGCGGACGCGCTTCACCCCGAGGAACTGGACCGGCGACGACCGCTCGAGCCACATCGGATCGGTCAGGATGTTGAGCCCCTGGGTCTGCACCAGCACGGTCGAATGGCCGATCCAGGTGACGCGCATCGTCTGGCCCTCGACCCGGGCCGGGGGCCGCGTCGGGGTTACGGGAACTTCGGGCCAGCTCCGATAGGGGGCTTTACGAGATTGCGGAGCAGCGCGACCGGGCCCTGCTTCTGCTCGCCGATACTCCCCTGCACGCCGTCGGGGTTGAAGAAGCGCGTGCCGTCGAAGTGATCGCTCGGCGGGATGCTCTTCACCGACGGCGTCGCGCAGCCGGCGAGGAGCGCGAAAACGGGCAGTATCGAGCGGGGGCGGATCATGGCGCGCTGACGAATATGTCACCCGATCATCAGGGTCCAGTCACGCGCGGAGGGCCAGAGCGACCAGCATGGACGATGATTTCGAAGTGCGCGGGTTGCATGAGCAGCTGTCGGAGGAGCGCGCTGCCGGCGGGGAGGCGTTCGACCAGCGGATCGCGTTGTTCACTGCGATCCTGGCGACGCTGGCGGCGGTGACCAGTTTTCTCGGCGGGCATACGCAGAACGAGGCGCTGCTCCACAAGAACGAGGCGGTGCTGATCAAGGCGCAGGCGTCGGATGCGTGGGGCTATTACCAGGCGGAGGATCTGAAGCGGCATATCGCGCAGATGGAGGTCGATCTCGCACCGCCCGGGTTGGGTGCAACGCAGATGGCAAAGCATCGGGCGGATATCGCGCGGTACAAGGCGCGTGGGGCTGGGCTGAAGCGGCAGGCGGAGGCGCTGGACCGGCAATCGGCGGCGTCGAACGCGGAGTCGGACGAGGCGTTGCGGCCGCATACGAAGCTGGCGCTGGCGGTGACCGCGATCCAGGTGGCGATCGCGTTGGCGTCGATTACGGCGCTGACTGGGCGGCGGTGGTTGCTGTGGGTCGCGGGGGCGGCCGCGCTGGTGGGCGCGGCGTTGGCGGGGCTGGCGTGGTTCTGATCCTCCCCTGCAAGGGGAGGTGGCGCGAAGCGGCGGAGGGGTGATGCCCTATCGAGAGCGCGTCACCCCTCCGTCATCACTACGCGCTGCCACCTCCCCTTGCAGGGGAGGATGGGGGCGTCAGATATCCTGGACCAGCCGGCCGTACAGATCCGGGCGGCGGTCGCGGAAGAAGCCGAACGCGGCGCGGTGGCGCTTGACGATGTCGAGGTCGATCGTCGCGGTGATGACGCCTTCGTCGTCGCGGCCTAACTCCGCCAGGATATCGCCGCGCTCGTCGGCGATGAAGCTGGTGCCGTAGAAGGTCTGGCCGTGCTCGACGCCGACGCGGTTGGCGGCGACGATGGGCACGACGTTGCTGACCGCGTGGCCGACCATCGCGCGACGCCACAGGCGGGCGGTGTCGAGCGACGTATCGTGCGGCTCGCTGCCGATCGCAGTCGGATAGAACAGCACTTCCGCGCCCATCAGCATCATCGCGCGTGCGGTCTCCGGGTACCATTGGTCCCAGCAGACGCCGACGCCGAGCTTGCCTGCCGGGTGCGGCCAGACCTTGAAGCCGGTGTTGCCGGGGCGGAAGTAAAACTTCTCCTCATAGCCGGGGCCGTCGGGGATGTGGCTCTTGCGGTAGACGCCCTGGATGTTGCCGTCGGGGCCGATCATGGCCAGGCTGTTGTAATGATGCGGGCCGTCCGCCTCGAAGAAGCTGGTCGGGATGGTCACTTTGAGCGCCTCGGCTAGCGCCTGCATCGCGAGGACCGCCTTGTGCTCGCCGACGGGGGCGGCGTTGGCGAAGAGGCTCTCGTCCTCGACGCGGCAGAAATACTCGCCTTCGAACAGCTCGGGCGGCAGGATCACCTGCGCGCCCTTTGCGGCGGCCTCGTGGACGAGGCGCGACACGTTGGCGATGTTGCGGTCGATGTTGGGCGTGAAGCCCAGCTGCAGCGCGGCGACGGTGATCTCGGTCATGGCGGCGCATATAAGGTGACGCGCCGTGGAGTGCGAGCCTTTCGCTTCGCATCGAGACCCGCACCGTCGCCGTTCCCCCGCGGAAGCGGGGTCCAGGGTTACGGGCGTTGCCCTGTGAGACCCTGGACCCCCGCCTTCGCGGGGGAACGAGTGGGACGATTGACACTCCCCTGCCCTGTCCGACATGCGCCGGGGATGATGACACCCACCCTCCCCGCAAGCTGGCAGTCGCTCCAAGCCGAGCTTGAGGCGCCGTATATGCAGGCGCTCGATGCGTTTCTGGAGGGCGAGCGGGCGGCTGGGGCTCGGGTGTTTCCGGAGGATGCGGATCGGTTTCGGGCGCTGGAGCTTACCCCGCTCGATCAGGTGCGGGTCGTGATCCTGGGGCAGGATCCGTATCACGGCGAGGGGCAGGCGCATGGCCTCAGCTTCTCGGTGCGGAAGGGCGTGCGGACACCGCCGAGCCTGGTGAATATCTACAAGGAGCTGGAGGCGGATCTCGGGATCCCGCGAGCGCGCCATGGCATGCTCGATCACTGGGCCGCGCAGGGCGTGCTGTTGCTCAACGCAGTGCTGAGCGTGCGGATGGGCGAGGCGGCGTCGCACCAGAAGCGCGGCTGGGAGCAATTTACCGACGCCGTCATCGCGGCGGTGAACGCGCAGGACAAACCGGTCGTGTTCCTGCTGTGGGGGGCGTATGCGCAGAAGAAGGCGGCGTTCGTCGACGATATCGAAAAGGGCGGGCGACACCTGGTGATCCAGTCCGCGCACCCGTCGCCGCTGGCCGCGCGAACCGGGTTCTTCGGATCGCGGCCGTTCAGCCGGGCCAACGCCTTTCTCGAAACCCATGGGCGCACCCCGATCGATTGGGCGCTGCCGGAGACCGACCGATGAGTGACGAATACACCTATGACGAAGCAACCGGCGAATGGGTCGCCGGCGGTGCTACGACCGCGGTGGCGGTGGATGACGGCGCGGTCGTGGTGCGGGATTCGGTCGGCAACGTGCTGGCGGATGGCGATCAGGTGACGCTGATCAAGGACCTGACCGTGAAGGGCGCTGGCCAGACGCTCAAGCGCGGGACGCTGATCAAGTCGATCCGGCTAACCGGCGACGCGCAGGAGATCGACTGTCGGTACGAGGGCATCAAGGGGCTGGTGCTGCGCGCGGAATTCGTTCGGAAACGGTAAGACTGCAACCACGGCGCCGTCGATGTGCGATGAGATGGTGGACATCCGATCGCGTCGCCAAAGTCGGGGTAGTGCCCGATCCATCGCATCACAGGGACATCACAATGGTCAGATGCCGGATGCCCGCCGACCGGCCTTTTCGCGGAGGACAAGGCGGAAAATCCGGGGGCAATCGATCAGATAGCGCCGCCACAACCGCGCAGGATTCGACATCAGGCGATGCAACCATTCCACGCCGGATTTTTGCATCCAGACCGGCGCCCTGCGCTGGCGGTCAGTCAGGAAATCGATCGACGCACCAACGCACAACGCCACGCCGGGCCGCTGCCGAAACGCGGTCAGCGCGTCGGCGAATCGTTCCTGCTTGGGCGAGCCGAAACACACGAGCAGGATGTCCCAATCGGCATCCGCAGCGTCGTGCAGACAGGCAGACCAGGCCTCGCTCCCCACCGCCATGCTGCCCGGTGATGCGATGAAGGTGGTTCGTGCCTTGGGAAAACGCGCCACCAACGTTCGCCAGTCATCGTGGCTGGGTCCGATGATACCGATATTATGCATCATGTTATTTGCCAGCAGATCGGCGACGAGATCCGAACCGGGATAGACGTCGAGCGCTACGCCGGTCATCCCGGCCAGCTTTGCCAGGACCCGGCTGTCGCAGATCTGCAGGGCGGCATGGTCGTACACCGCTTTGATCGCGGGATCCTGATCGGCCCGGGTCACGAAATCGACGTTCGGCGTGATGACGAAGCCGTAGGACTGTCGGGACAGCGTTTCGATACGACGGGTCAATGCCTCGTGGCTCCCCTGCGCGAAGCGGAACCCCAGGAATGCCTTGTCGTCGTGCACCGGCATCGTTGTACTTCGCACTATATCGTCATCCTCGCACCACGGTAGACGACCGGGCAGACCACCCTGCCCCGTCATCCCGTACCGTCTCAATTATTCCTATGGTCGGCGTCCCTATCAGCGGATCGCCATAGTGCAAGCCACGACCTTCGTTCGATCTTTCCCGAACATGGCATGCCGGGATCACTATTGCGCGGCGTGCGGGACCGGCTTGATCATGGCCAATACTGCGCTCTTTTCCATGGAGACGAGGGCGCTCGCCTTGTCGCCGAGACCATAGGACATGACGACCCTGCCATCGTGCTCCGCCAACCCCGCGCAGAACTCGATACCGCGCTTTTCGAAGAAAAACGGCTCGGACATACCGACGACATTCCAGTCGGGATCCAGGACGACGAACCGATGAGGATAGAGCGGCTCCATCTTCGGCAAGCTTGCCGTCAATTTGCGCGCCGCCAGATGCGCCACGCACAGCCAATTTCCACCCCACGCAATGATCTGAGACGACCCGGACCAGTTGGCCAGCGCGGGAATACGGGTCGAACGCCGATATCGCTTCGCCAGACGCTCGCCATCGAACGCATAGACCTGCATGTCTTCAAGACGGTACAGGAACGTCGGCTGCTCCGCGTCCAGCACGGGCATCCAGTTTTTCACGCAGAGCGCCGTGCGGCGAGGGCAACAGCTGGAGCGGGCCGACATCCGTGTCGCGGATCTCGGCGATGCACATCGTGTTGCGGGTTCCCGTCCAGTCCGGCATCACTGCGCCTTCCTGATCGGGGACGGCAGCCTGCGGGGCGAGTTGCAGCGCGCTCCATAGTCCGAAGAGCCGCCCCTGATCGATGAAGAGGCGTGGATCTTCCAAACCGTTCCGCGCCTCGGGCACTGTCGACCGCGCGACATGGTCGTCGAGAAGAACGGCCGCGACGGGATTGAGGGAGTCATCGCACTCGACCAGCCAGGTTTCCGACGCGAGATTGTCGATCCCGCCGGGCACGACATAGGCCCCCTGCGCCGTCATGCGATAATTCGGCCGCCGCGCCGCGACGAGCCATTTTTCCTGCCACCGCAGAATGCTCGGATTGCAGAGCCCCTCGACACCCGCCATGCGCAAGGGCGTGTGCCGAACGCCCGGGCGCCTCGCCAGCAGCGGCGCGCGAACCGCAAGCAAGGCTTCGCGGATCTGACCAATTCTGAAGTCCAGATATGAGGCAGCCTTTGCGGACCAACGTGCCATGCTCATCCTCGTAAAAAAATTCAGGTTTTCACCGCGCGAGCGGCGGTACTGCGGTTCGGTCGAGTCGTCCACGAAGCAGACGCTGTGCAAACCGGTCGCTGCGAGCGGAACGACACCAGATCGGCGTGCCTGATACTCGCATGTCCGGCGGGGTGAAGCACCGTGCTCGCGAACGTTGACGGGGGTGCACGCAACGCCTTGCAAGGCCTCGCTGCGAGACATCGGAAACCCGACCGCTCGGCGTGGAATCGAAGTTTTCTACATCGGCTTTTAACCTGCTGTAAAAAAATTGTAAAAAAGTCTTGTCAACGCCAGCAAGATGGTGAACCTTGCTCATGTGTCCGCGTTTGGGACACATATGGAAACGAGACCGGGATACCGGCTTACCAATGGAGTGGGTATGAATAATCACCAGACCGTCATCCGAGAGGCTCCGTCCGCTCAAGGTGCCATGTCCCTGTTGGGCGCTGTGCTCGTCGGTATAACAGTCTGGGCTGGAGCGATTACATACCTGCTGTGACCGACGCAAAACCGCCGCTAGCGGGATGTGTCTAGCGGCGGCGGAGCAGACGCGACGCGCTTCCCCGAGCCCCCCACGGTCGTTGGGCTGTTGTTAAGAACGCGAACAAGCTTGTCCCTGACCTTGCGGACGTCCTTGAACAGATTGCTGGTTGCCGCCTTGTCGCAGCCGGTCTCGGTCACAGCCAAAGTTTCCGATCCCACCGACGCGTCGACGACATACCCGCCGAACCGCTGGTAGGCACGAGCCAGCGCAGCACCTTCGCGGGTCAATCCCAGCGATGCGATATCGACATCGGGTCGGATCCCGATCAGCGCGCCCATCGGCACAAGTCCCGCGTAGTTGTTCTTGCCGCCGCCATCGCTCATGCTCGCCGGCCAGACCTTCTGGCCCGCCATGGTCGGTGATTTGCGCAACATCGTCGTGCTGAAGACCATCGCGACGGCATGCGGGATCTCACCGCGCCGCAATTCCTCGCACCGCACCAGTCCGCCGAGCAGCGATCCGCCGAAGCCGCGAATCCCTTCCGATCGCCCCTCGCCGCTGGCGATGCCCGATCCCTTCAGATCGACGCGTACCAGATAGTTTGCGTGGATCGTCCGATGCGCCGAATCCCATTTGCCGATCCAGGCCTCATACGCCACCTGCCCGGTCGGATCGATCAAGACGGCATGTCCGTCGCTGCCACCGAGAAACTGTACCGAGGACGGCGTTCGCAGGTCGATCGAGCCATTGGTCATCGCTCCACCCGCCGGCCAGGCCGCGGTCGCCGAGCGTCGTTCGAACGTCCACCGCACGAGCGGGTCGCTCTCCTTGGCGCGGTACACGCCAAAGGCTCCGACCGCGATCCAGGCGTAAGACCCGCTATGGTAACCCACGTCATCGCTGTGGATCATCGCCGTTTCGGCCGCGGTATCGGACTGGAATACCGCACCACGCCCCAGCGGCGTGTTCCATATGCTCGTATCGGCAAACGGCTGGTCGGCGGCTTGCCGCGTGGTCGTCTGGGCCGGGCTCGATGTCGTCAGCACCAGGCTTGCGCCTGCCAGAGCAAGCGCCGGGCCGAACCGCGAATTCACTCTTTTCGTCACGACTGTTCCCTTCGATGCGTCTCCGTTATAGTGAGCGCAATCAGACGCGTATGTAGCGGACGCGTCCGATCCCCTTCCATTCGCCGATGCAAATGCATCGTTCGATCGATTTCGAGGGCCCTCCCCAAAATGACGACGACGCCGCGCGAATTGCGCATCATTGCCCAAGCGGCATCTGCAACATCGGGTGAGAATCCCTATACGAAGCTGCTCTACGACGGGATGTCGGGGCTTCCCGTCCGCATCATCCCGTATACGCGCCATGCCATCGCGACGCAGGCGCCCGATGTCATCCACATCCACTGGCCGGAGTTTCTCGTCAGGTGGGATGCCGGACGGGTGGCCATGATCGCCGATGTCCTCAAGGAGTTTTCGCTGCTCAGGCTGGCGAAGGCGCGTGGCGCGCGGATCGTATGGACCGCGCATGATCTCGGTGCGCATGATCGTCCGGAGGCGGGCCGGCTCTACCGCTGGTTCCTGGCGCGCTTCAACCGAATGATCGATCTGGTGATCAGCCTCAGCCCTTCGGCGCTCGAATCGGTTCAGGCGCGGTTTCCCGAACTTGCCAAAACGCCCGCGCGGGTGATCCTGCATTCGCATTACATCGGCTATTATCCCGCAGCTGCGCCCGTAGCGCCCGCTGCCCCGCTCGCTACTGGCCGCGCGCTCACATTCATGACGTTCGGCCAGTTGCGGCGCTACAAGAACGTCGACGGCCTGATGCGGGCGTTCGGCGAGCGTGCAGCGGGCGAACGACTCATCATCGCTGGAGAAATCCGTGGAACGCAGGCGTTCCGCGAGGAGATTCACGCGCTGGCGGAGACGCCGGGCGTCGAGCTGATCGAACGACGCATCGAGGACGATGCGGTCGCCGGGCTCCATGCACTCGCCGATGTGGTCGTGCTGCCCTACGATCTCGGCACCGCGCTCCATTCGGGCGCGGCCATCCTCGCCTTGTCGTTGAACACGCCGGTCGTGGTGCGCGACACCCCCACCATGCGCGACCTTCAGGCGGTGGTCGGATCGGAATGGCTGGGGGTGTTCGAGGGCGAGCCCGCTGCCGCGCTGGCAGTAGCGGTCGAGTTGGCGGCAAAGCCACGCGCCGCCACGCCCGACCTCAGCCGGATGGACCCGACCCTGCTCGCGCACCAGACGCTCGACGCATACGCCGCCGCGACGAACCGCGCCGCCGTTTGAGGCCAGCAGCGATTGCGCCGTGCCGCTAGCGCGGCCGGCGCAACGTCACGAACAGCGACCGACCGCTTTGCCCCACCCAGCGCATCCCGATCGACATCAGCTCGCGCCCGAACGGGGACAGGAACTGGGCCGCGATCGACGCTGTGTAACTGACGATGAGGAGCACGCCGGGACGGACGACCGCCGGCAGCGTCGTCGGTAGCACCGCCATGACCGCAAGATCCGCCACCAGCGCGAACACCGTGACCACGTGTAGACCGAACAGATGGCGGACTCGCACCGACGTACCGCGCGTTGCGGCGACGAACAGCGCCGGCGCGCGGATCGCCTCACCCACGAAATAGGCGATCGCCATGCCGAGCGGTCCCCAGGGCAGTCCGGCCACGAACCCGATGATGACGGTCACCGCCGAGAACAGGCTCCACCGGACCAGCGCCCTGGTACGCGTCGTCGCGATGAACAGCGACAGCACGGCATCGTTGACGATCAGCAGCGCGCCGGCCGCGGCGAGCCAGCGAAAGATCGGCGCGGCGCTGCTCCAGCGCGGGCCCATCAGCACCTGAACCACATCCTCCGCTGCCACCGCGGCGACCAGGATACCCGGCACGGCGACGGCGGTGAGCGCCTGGAGGAACAGCATGAAGGCGCGTCGAAACCGCTCGCCATCGTCACGGGTTCGCGCCAGCACGGGCAGGACGTTGCGCGACATCGGCCCGGTGAAATTCTGCAGCGGGAACAGCATCAGCTTGTAGGCGCGGTCATAGAGACCAAGCGGCGCTGCACCCCAGAATCGCGCGAGCAGCACGTTGTCGAGGTTGCGGGTGACGAAAACCGAGATGTTCGCCGCCGATACGCCGCCACCGAAGCCGACCATCGTTCGGATCGCGCTCCAGCGAAACACGAATTTCGGCCGCCATCGTTCGAGGATCATGAACATGGCGGTATTGGCGATGGTCGACAGCAGCGAGCCGATCCACAGGGCCCAATAGGAGCGCAGGACGATCGCGGCGATGACGGTTGCGGCAAAGCCTGCGACGCTGCTGACGATCTCGACCAGGCTCTGGGCGTGAAACCGCATCGATCGGTTCAGCATCGCGTTGTACAGCGGGTTCGGCGCGGTCGAGAGCAGCAACAGCGCCGACGCCGCAACGAGGACGCCGCTGGCCGAATTGTGATAGAAGACGGAGACGAGCGGCGAGATGGCGACCAGAATGATCGACGTCACCGCGCACAACCCGACGTTCAACCACAAAAGCGACGACAGCTGAACGTCGTCCACCTCGTCCGCCTGCACGATCGCATGATCGAAACCGATATTCTGAAACAGCATTGCAAAGCCGATGACCGGCGCCGCCATCGCATAGGTTCCGTAGTCGCTCGGCGACAACAGCCGCGCGACGATGATCGTGCTGGCAAAGGTGAGGACGATGCGGATGACCTGCGCGGCGCCGGTGCTCAAAGCGCCCGACATGACGCGTGCTTTGTATCCGTTGTCCGCCATCATCTATTCTCCCGCGCGTCCCCCTAGCGTCTCAGCCGACGATGTCACGATAATACACGGCCGACCGTGCGGCTGAGACGACCTCTCGGCCGGGTCGCGGCCGACATAGGCTGACCGATGGCCCCGTGCCGAGAGGGCGACGAAATACCCGTGCCGCGGCCATACCCGCGTTACCGGACACTTTGATCGAGATTAACCACGTGCCGGAACACTATATTGATAGACGACCGCTAGCACTCGGCCCTTAAGTTGGTCGGAGAACGTGCGTGGCACGACTGAAGCGGCATTTGCTCTACGGCCTGACGGCGCAGTGCATCGTGATGCAGCCTGCGCTTGCGTCGCCGAAACCGTCTCCCTTCCTGATACTGGGCGGCAGTGCCGAGGCACCGAGAGGCTATCTCGCGATGTGCGCGCAGACGCCGGTCGAGTGTGACGGGGACCCCGCGGCATCATCGCTCGCCGCATCCGCAGACTCGGTCGACGTTCATACGCCGGTCGGTGCCTCGATCGGCGCGACGGGCGCTATCGTCGCCGCCCGCCACGTCCTGCCTGTGCTCGCCCCGGCTGTCGCTTTTCGTCAGTCCCTGTTTTCGGTCGCAGTTCATGGGCCGATGCTCAACGATCGCGTCGGGGGATTCACGCTCACGATCGGATCGTACACCCCGCCGCCGGCGCTCGCCTTCGTCTACAGGGTCGATTCGACACCGATACTCGCGCCGATGCCGCATCCGGCGCCGACACCGATGTCGCCAGATATCGACGAGCAACAACTGCTTCGACAGATCAACGTGCGCGTCAACCGGATCGTCCGCCAGGCTACCGATCTGGCGATCTACGGGCGCGAGGAGGTGTGGCACGCGAGCGGCGCGTATGACGGCGCCGCCGGCGATTGCGAGGACATGGCCCTCGAGAAACAGGCGGAGCTGATCAGCGCCGGCTTTCCCAAAAGCCGGTTGTCGCTGGCCGTGGTTTATGCGCCGGCGGTCGGCCTTCACACGGTCCTGGTAGCGCGGACTCGCGACGGGGATCAGGTTCTTGACAGCCGCACGCCCTATCTGCGGCCCTGGTACAAGAGCGGCTATACGTGGCTTTCCGTACAGGCGTTCGCAGGATCGAAAGCCTGGCGCCAGCCGCTGTCGGAACGGCAGATCGCGCTGGCGACGAGTGATACGGCCGATACCGACCGATCCTGACGGCCACCGCCCACGCTCAACCGCCTATCTTCAATAGGTGTTTTTGTGAACGAGCACCTTGAACGTCGCGAATATGATGATCAGGTCGCGCTTCAGTCGCCAGCCATCGGCATATTCAAGATCGGCCTGAAGACGCAGGACGAGATCGTCGCGGGTGTGCGTCGCACCCCGGAATCCACGGACCTGCGCCAGACCGGTAATGCCGGGCTTCAGCGCATGGCGATGCCAATATCGCTCGTCGACCTCCCAGAACAGATCCTCTCCAGCCAGCGACCCCAGCGCATGCGGTCGCGGTCCGACGATGCTCATATGGCCCAGCAGGACGTTCATCAGCTGCGGCAACTCATCGACGCTGGTGCTTCGGATCAGCCGCCCGACGCGAGTGATGCGATTGTCGTCGCGCTGGGTCGAGCGAGCACCGTCGGCATCGCTGCTCTCGACGCGCATGCTGCGGAACTTCAGGATATCGAAAAAGGCGTTGCCACGCCCCACGCGCCGCTGCCGGAACAATATCGGGCCGGGGCTGTCGACCTTGATGGCGATCGCGATCAGCAACAGGACCGGGAACATCGCGATCAGCGCAGCCGCCGAAACCGCCACGTCGAAGGCGCGCTTCATCGCCCGGTTACGCAACGTGAGCGGCCCTGCGGATACCCCGAGCGTGAAACGGCCATCGAGGGCCCCGACGCCGATCGGGCGCAGTTCGTCGACATCCTCGACGATGATCTCGCCCCGGACGCCGGCCCCCTTCAGCATCATCGCCCAAGCCCGACGCGCGTCCGGCGGACACAGGATGACGGCACGGTCGAGCCCGCGAATGACCTGGCTGAACCGATTGAGCATCGTCGGATCCTGCAGATCCGGACGAAGCCCCAACGCCTCCGCATCGACAGTCGTGATACTGGCCCTGTCGCCGAGCGAAACTCGGTCGACGATAAGGATCTCGGCCGTGACGGCCGTGCCCAGATACGGGATCAGCCACTGGCCGACGACCTCACGGAAACCATACATCAGGATCGCCGCCGCAACCGCGGAACAGATCATGATGAGCCGCGACGCCAAAGGGTCGACCTTGAACAGGTAATAAGTGAGAAATAACAGCGTGTAGGAAAGAAACAACGACTGCAGGCTCGCCCAAATACCGGTCTCGGTCGAATGGAGTGCATCGACCGAATAGGCCTTCGAATTGAACGAGATCGTCACGAACAGCGGCAGGAGGAGTATCAGCACGCCAAACCAATTTGCATGCGTCACACGCAACGGTATCGCCATCACCACGCCGAGGATAATCGCGGTCACGTCCAGCGCGAGCAGCAATGCATAAATGCGGATACGCACCATGTGTGCCGAGGCCCGCACCATCCCGGTTTTCGCGTGTACGCCAATAGCGGAATCGTCGGCCGTACGATTCATGAATTACCCTCCAACCACCACGCGAGACCGGGAAACTACCCAATCCGGGTGCGTTGATAGGTGCCTTGGCGGCGTAGTCAACGGAGTTGTTTGCCAACCCATTCCAACACATACGGTGAAATCGGGACAGTTTTGGGTGTCGCTGAACACTTTATTAACCGCGCGCAATTAGGTCGGGAGACCGGAGGACTTTATGCGTGCCATGCGTTCCCAGGCCAAAGTAAACACGACCGACTTGCGAAGCGAACCGCGCGTGCCGCTAGGCCGTTCGGGCACGTTGCGTGGCGAGAATCGCGCCCAGCTGGTCATTCGGATTGCCGATCTCACGCGCGACGGATGTCGTATCGAGACCGACGAGACGTTGCTGCCCGACGAGCAGATCACGATCGGCATCGCCGGCGTCGGCAGTGTCGAGGCGCGCGTCGTCCGGCGCAGCGCAACCGGCTATGGCTGCGTGTTCATGACGTCGTTGCCGCGTGGCCGGGTCAGCGCGGCGTTCGAGGAAAACGTCGTTACGCTCCCGGTCGGTGCAAATCCGATTGCTCCCGATTCGGTCGCGACCGGCACGACCGATGCCGACCGCGCTTCCGATGTCCGCCGTGTGGGGCCTTCGCCGCGGTCCACCATGACTATCATAGCCGCCGTCTCGATCGCCGGCTGGGCATTGCTGATCTGGGGATTCACCGCCTTTTGATCCCGACGCCGGTGGTGTGCCGGCGTCCGCATCGCGCCGGCCGCAGCTGATTTAGTTGATGTGATAGCCACCGAATGTATCGCGCGATGGTCGCAGCCGGTGCAGCGGCGACGCGCGCCGGCGGGCCTTTCGCAATGCCTCATACGGTGACACCGCGTGCCGTCCGCGTTCGGCCCAGACGATGCGGTAGTGGCTGGACAGCTTCCACCAGCGCCCGCCGGCCGTGCTGATGACGGTGGCTGCGCAATGATCGCAAACACCGACGCAAAGCCCGGCATTGCGCTGGCTCGCACGGGCTTGATGACCAAATACACAGCGGATCGACATGGCCTCACACTGGCGCGATCGTTTCGCATTGCAAGATCGGAATCGGTCCTGGAATGGCACATCGCCGGTGCGCTGGTGGCCCGCCAAAAGCGCTGGAGTATTCCAGGCTCGGCTCTATGACCGCGAACAATTCGCCGACCTTAGCGCGATAAAGCAAGAGGATAGCATGATGACGCGCTCCGGGTCGGATCGTCGGACCCGCATTGCCGCAGTGATCGTCCCCGTCGTCCTGTTCGGCCAGATGATGGCTCTGGCCGCCGACGGCCCCTTGCTGGCCGCCGCCGCCGCGGCTGTGGAAATCCTGGCGACGATCCTGGTCTTGCTCCTGGTAGCGCCGCCGTCGACGTTCTGGCGGCGTCTGGCACCGCCGCTGGCGGTGCTCGGTCTTGCCGCCGTGTGGCTCGCCTCCGGCACGATGCCTGGCGTCGATCTGCTCCATCGTGGCTGGATCGCCCCGGATCTCAATCGTGGCGGCGTCGTCCGCTATATCGGCGGCGTTGCGGTCCTTGTCGCCGCGTCGGCGGTGGCGTGGCGACCGGGCGGCGCGCGCGTCTCGCTCGATACCTGGATCATGCTCTCGCTGATCCTGCTGGCGGCCGGGTTTGCGATGAACGAAGCCGATCCGAGCCGGGTCTGGGGCTATGACAAGGGCTTCCTCGCGGGTCGCTTCACTGGGACGATCTTGAACGCGAACGCCGCCGGATGTCTGTTCGGCATCCTTGCGGTGCTTGGTCTCGGACGATTTCTCACCTTGCTGCCCCGAAGGCTCGATCCTGCCCCGCTGCCGATCATGATCGCCGCCCCTGTCGCACTGCTGGCGGGGATCGGCGCGTGTGCGATCACCGCGTCGCGGACCGCGTTGGCGGCAACCCTGGTGGCCCTTCTGCTCGCGACGATATTCGACCAGGAGTTGCGGGAACAGGCCCGACAGCGGACCCGCTACATCGTCTTGCTGCTGGCGGCGCTCGCGACCGGCGTCGCAGTCATGCTGTTCCTGGTCGGCGATGTCGTCAGCGACAGGTTTCAGACGGTGTCGACCGACGGTATCGAACGGACCAGGATCTGGGCGTTCTACGGCAGGATCGTGCTCGCGCATCCCTGGGGCGTCGGACCCGGCGGACTCGACGACATCACGCTCCACGCGCTCTCGTCGACGACGGACGCGGCGCGGATATGGTTCGTCCACTCGCCGCATAACCTATTCCTTTCGCTGCTGCTGGTCGGCGGATGGCCCTATCTGGTATTGATCCTGACCGCGGCGGGATCGCTCGCCTGGCCCGCGATCCGGTCATCGGCAATCCGGCGGCAACCGATGATCCGAGCCTCGATATCGGCGATCGGCGTCATCCTCGCTTGTGCCAGCGTCGATATCACGCTCGATATACCGGCCTTCGCATCGCTCGCGGCGTTCCTGATCGGAACCGTCTGGGGTGGCTCGGTGAGACAGCCCGTGACGATGGCATAATCGACGGTGCCGCCGCCGGGATCGATTGCGGCGCAGCTTCGGCGATCATCATAGGACGCCGGCACCGGGAACCGAACGATCTTCGTTCCCGCCCCGCACCACCATCATGCTTGCTATCGGTCTAGCGCGTCGTCTCGGCGAGTCTCGCTGCCACCGGCGCTTCGGCCGGGGTCCCGGCCACCAGTCCGGTTGCGTAGCCATAGGTTCGCCCCGACGCACCCGCGAGCCAGACCGTCTCGTCCACGATCCGGGCATGATCGGCCGCTGAAAGCTTTGCCCACAAGGCCGCGCCATAGCGTATCCGCCACGGTGCCCCACCGCGCAGGAACGGCGCCGATTCGTAGCTCCGCACCAGCCCCGCCAGCGCGGCAGGCGAGTCCGGTCCGTCCGCCAGCAACGCCCGATACGACTGCGCCACATCCGCTTCGGCCCACCAGGTCCGAACGGCCCGCGTCCGCGCCAGATCTACCGCCGCGTCCGCCAGCATCACAGCGCGACGCGGCGCAGGTTCGTCCAACGCATCATAGGTCCGCAGCATCCCCCGCAGCAGCGCAGTGCGGGGCGCGAGCATCGCGGCGGGTCGATCGTCGATCAGCCAAGGCCATGCGACCTCCGCCTCGGATTGCTGCGCATCGAGTGCGGTTCGCATTGCCGCGACACGGAGTTCGGTGACAAGATTGACCAGCGCCAGACACAGCGCCGCTACCAGAACCGCGATAGCGGCGCGCTGCATCCAGTGGCTCGCATACGGCGCATCATAGTCGCCGGGCCGGAGGGGGACCGCCCCTCCGCCCCGCCGCGTAGCGATCGCCGAAGACTGTGCCCCGAAAGGGTCAGTCCGCATTGTAATAGTTGGCGTATTTCTTGGAGTAGTACATCCCGCCATACGCCTCGGACGAAATCTCGACCATCGAGAAGACCGCACCGGCGACATCGACGCCGTCATGACTCAGCCACGCCAGCGCGCTGCGAACCGCATTCTCCGGCGTCGCACCCCACTTCACCACGATCACGGTTCGCTCGGCCACATTGGCCGCCGACCGCGCGTCGGCGACACCCAGCAGCGGCGGCGTATCGATCACGATCCGATCGTAGCGATCCATCTGCGACGCGATCAGATTGGACAGCGCGTTGCCCGCAAACAGATCCTCGGCGATGAACGAGCTGTTCGCGACCGGAATGAGATCCAGCCCAGGGACGGCATCGGGGATGATCACGTCGCTAAGCGAAGCCTCGCCGCGCAGCAACTCGACCAAGCCACGCTCGGGCTTGATGCCGGCTGCTTCGATCAAGCCCGCCCGACGCAGATCGGCATCGATCAGCAGCACGCGCTCCTTCGACATCGCGCAGATCCGGGCCAGCGCCAGCGCGCTGCTCGTCTTACCTTCGTTGGGAAGCGTGGACACGATCGCCACGCTCTTGGCGGGGCCGATCGAACGCCGGAGCGTGCGAAACGCTTCGGCATAGGCACTCATCGGACGGTCGATCAGATACGTTGCCGGCGAATGCTTTGCCGAGCCGCGCCCGGGCCGCAACTTGGGGATCGTCGCGAGCACCGGGAGGCCAAGCTGTTCCAGATCGTCGATCGAGTACAGACCCTTGGCCAGCACTTCCTGTGCGCCGATCACGACGATGCCCGCACCGATCGCGGCGATGATCGTGAGGATCACCAGCATCGGCCGGTTCGGCGACGTGGGCGCAGACGGCGGCACCGCCGACTCGATGATCTGCGCCTGCGTCAGCGAGCTGCGCGCGACCTGGTTCATCGTCTGCGCCTGCTCAGCCAGACGATTATACGCCGCATGCGCCGCGTCGGCTTGACGCTGGTAGGTTTCCGCGAGCGCGGAGGCGCGCGTATCGCTGGACTGCTGGCCGCGAAGCTTGCCCATTTCGCTGCGCAGGCTGCCGGCCCGCGCCGCGGCGGCACTGGCTTCGCTGCGAAGCCCGCCGATGTTGCGATTGGCCTCGTCTTGGATCTGCTTGTCGATCGCGGAAAGCTGCTCCTTGATCTTCACGCTCTCGGGATGCCGCGCTCCGTACCGCGACAGCACCTCGCCCTGACGCTGGACGATCTGCGCCCGCTGCGAACGGAGATCGGCGATGACCTTCGAATCGAGCACGGCCGAAACCGCATCGATGCCGCCGGACGCGATCTGGCTGCCGGCGACTGCCAGGCGAGCCTGCGCCGCAGCGGCTTCGGACTCGGCGGTCGCAAGCTGACCCGCAAGCGGGCTGATCTGCTGATCCGTCACGGTCGACGATCCGCCGCCGACGATACCGGCCTGGGCGCGATATTGCGCGAGCCGTGCATCCGCCAACGCAGCCTGCTGATTCAGCGCGGCCAGACGTTGATCGAGATAGCTGGTTTCCCGCGACGCCGCGCCGGTTCGCTGGCCGCGGCTGTACGCGATATATTCGCTGGCAAAGCCGTTGGCGACCTCGGCCGCGAGCAAACGATCTGCCGCGGTGTAGCCGATGTTGACGACGTACGTCATCTTGTCACGGTCGGCGGAGATCTTCGACAGCAACCGCGAGGCGATCATGTCGACCCGCTTCTGCTCTTGTTCCGGGGTCGGATTGCGCGGCAATTCCGGCAGGCCCTTGGTCAGGTCGGCCCGATTGGCGAGCCCGAGCTTGCGAACGACGCCGATCGCGACGTCGCGCGACTTGACGACGTTCACTTCGGTATCGAAGATATTCTGGTCGGGGCGCTCACCGTCCATCCGACCCAGCGCGGCGTTTGCCGACGGGTCGATCTTGACGCGCGCAACCGCTTCGTACCGCCAGGGCATCATCATGACGAGCGCGATGCCGACGACCAGCACGGTCGCCGCCACCGCGACAAAGGTCCGCCACCGGCGCTGGAACATCGCCTTTACGGCGCCAGACAGCGACCGAATCACGCCGACACCGCTCGGCGGCATCGCAGGACCATTCAGGTCCCCCGGACGTTCCATTACCATGAGTTTACGTCTCCGTACGTGATTAGCGGTGATTTAGCGGTGGATCGCGACGCCGACGAGCGCCCGGAATTCGGACAATCGCGGACCGTTCACGCCGACAAAATCGCTCTTGCGGTTTGCATAGGTCAGATCAAGGTTGCCCGTCAGCAGTCGGTTCATGAGATAGCGTGCACCGCCGCTCACCTGCCCGATCTTGGCCTTGCCCGGTATGCCGATATACGTATCGACTTCGTACGACACGGCGTAATTCAGCAACAGCGTGCGCAACAGCTCGTGGTCGAGACGAAACGCCGTGGTGGTGTTGAAGAAGCCGCCGCTAGCCAGCGTCGCATCCTGAACCGTGCGGTTGACGGCCAGCGTCGCCGTCGTCAGCGGCGTTGGGAAATATTCCAGCCGGGCATCGATCGTCAGACCCTTGGCGGTCTTGTACGCCGCGCTGTCGAAATTGCGCGTGATATACCCTGCACCGAACGAACCGCGCATCAACGCGGTCAGATCGAAGGTCACGCCGGCCAGTGCACGCACTTCGTGCGAGCTGCGGCTCGGCTGGTCGAACGTCAGCGGCAGGCGATAGCTCGTGTCGGTATAACCAAGCTGGACGAAAACGCCGGCGTCCGGGCTCAAGCCATATTCGAACTGGCCCGCGCCGCGCGCAACCTTGCGGTCACGCCCGTCCTGCGACACTTCGACATTGTCGAGCGTGCGAACCGACTTGAAGTTATAGTCGGTATAGTCGCCGGACAGCACGGCACGAATCCGGCCGAACCGTGCGTCGCCCAGCAGCTTGGCCTGCGAGCGCTGATACGGCGTGATCGTCAGGACGTTGACCAGCGAGGCGCCGGAGAACTGCGTTTCGTACCGGCGCGCGGTATCGAGCTGCCCGCTGATCGCGATGTCACCGTTCACATCGTAGCGACCACGACTGCTGACGCTCCAGCCGTTTTCGTTGCGGGCGGTCTGGTCGGCGTAGCGGACGAAATCGCCCGCGCCCTCGAGCTGCAGACTGTGCAACGACCAGTTCGACTTCGCCAGCAGGCGCGGCTGAAACCGCACGAACGCGTCGGACTTTTGATTGTCCGCGGTCTGCAGAACGTTGCTGGTATACCCCAGCTGACTGGTAAATTGGGGCAAGACCGTAAAGCTGCCGAGCGGTACGCCGACTGCGTTCACTTCGGGCCTGGGTCGATCGAGAACGCTCTCGTTGCGACCGCGGTTGTAGATCAAGGGGACGACAGCATCGATCGGATCGTTGCTGATGTAGATCTGGGCCTCGGCGACCCCCGTCCAGAGCGAAGAAAGGCCGACACAAGCGGCCGCGTAACGTTTAATCATGATACGCTCCCGCGCTATTCAAAGGCGGGATCCATTTGCTCCCGCGATGGTCAAAAGCGGGCCGGGCCCGTCTGGCTTTAGTTCGGTGCCGAATACGTCGCGCCGGCGTTCCCGCCGGTCACGATCGGCCCCGCAATCAACGTCGGGTCGCCACCGTCGGCGATCGACGCCGTACCGCGCTGTCCACGTCGCACCGAAAGGCGCACGTTCACCAACGCCGCCCGAACCTTGTGGGCATAGTCGGGGTTACCCAGCAGATAGTTCAGCGCGGTGAGAGACACCGGAGCCGGTTGCTGTTGCTGGTCGAGCGCGAAGACGAGCGCAGCCTCGATGTCCTGAGACGTGGCGCTGGCCGCCTGTGCACGCATCACGCCGCGCAACGCCGCGATGACCGACTGGACCGCCAATGCGTCCGGCTCGGCTGCACGCACGACCGGACGCACGGCGTTCGCTGCCGTCGGCAGTGCGACCGCACTCAATGCGACAACGACCATCGCCCTAGAAAACTGCTTCATCGTATCCCTCTCTTTACCCGCCCCTAAGCCCGCTCGTTTAGAAAAAGCGTTCGCCAATTCGTACCGTGTCCCCGGGGTAAACGCGCAAATCAGCCTGCAGCGGATAGCGACGTTCTTCGGTCTCTCCCGCGCGCTTGATAAACACTTTTCCCTTATTTGCCCGGTAGGTGAAACCCTCTGCGCGCGCGACCGAATTCATTACGGTCAGGCCGTTTGTGTAAGGATATTCGCCAGGCTTGGTCACTTCGCCCATGATGTAGAACGGGCGATAGGTCAGCACATCGAGGCTGACGCGAGGCTCGCGGAGATACCCGTCGGCCAGCTTGGCGGTGATGTCCTTGACGACTTCGCGCGGCGAACGGCCGCGTGCCTGGACGTCACCGATCAGCGGCAGCGACAACGTTCCCGAATCGCTTACCGAAAACTCACCGGACAGCGTTTCCTCATTGAAAACGATGATGCGGATCTTGTCCGCCACGCCGAGTCGATAATCGTCCTGCGTGCTATCCGACACCGTCGTCGAACCCGGCGATGCCCCTGCCGAGGCCGTTGCCGATGCCGTGACAGGCGGGGCGGCAGAGGTCGCCGTCGCCGTCGCCGTAGCAGGCGTCGACGACTGAACCTTACCCGCCGGTGCCACCGGATCGGCCGGCCGCTGCGCCACGGCGAGCGATCCCGACGCGAACAATACCGCAAATAACATTGAGCGAATTAAATGCATTAGCCACCATTCCTTCGGCTCGTCATATTCCAGGCGCGACAAATCGGCAACTTGCCTGCTGCGATTCACCGCTCGATGCAGCATTATGGGACACTTCGTGACAATCGTCTGAATGCACGTAAAAAAGATTGGCGCGATGCGGCCATCGAACAGGTCAGAAAACTGGCCGTCCAGACAGTCGCGGGGGGCCTGTTAAGGCAATTTTCCCGGAACGCCATGGCCCCATTCTTACTATTCGATCGCCTGTGACGAAGATGCGCCAGAGCCCACCGCATTTTGCCTAGGGTTCGCGATCCTCGCTATCGCGCGCGGTCCGTACCCAACCCTGCTGCGGGCGCCGTGCGAGCCGGACATAAAAAGGAATCTTGGCGAAAATTTTCAGCGGCAAGGCGATGAAGTCGCCGAAGTTGAGCAGGTCTCGACCATATACCAGCCAGCCGGTTGTCACGGTGATGAGAAACACGGCGAGCTGGATCGCTGCAATGATGAAGCCCGCGGGCGACGCACCGAACAGCATGCCGGCGAGCGTGACCACGACCAAACCCATCAATGCGACCGCGAACAGGCTGAGCGGCGGAATTGCGATGTCGATACCCATGCCGATCAGCCGGGGCGAACGACGCCGCACCCCCGCAGCGACGAGGCGCCAGGCGAAGCGGCGCGCGACCGATAGATACCCGCGCTCCCACCGGGCACGCTGACCATCCGCTGCGGCGCGATCGAGCGGCAACGGACTGGTGATCCGCGCATCGGGGCAGAACCGTGCCGGTGCGCCGGCGAGCGCCAGGTCGACCGACATCAACAGATCCTCGACGATTTCGCCCGATCCCAGGTGGATGTCGTCGAGTACCGCGCGCGGAAACGCCATGCCGCTGCCGGTGAGAACGCACGGAATGCCGAGTCGCTGCGAACCCAGCAGCCGCGCCCGGTTCTTGATCCGAATCGCAAAGGCGCTGAAGCGTGTGCCCGGCCCTGCGCCAGCCGGCGCCTCGAGCAGGTAATCACCCTGCACCGGCCGGCCGCTCACCGCCGCCTCGCGTGCCAGTGCCTCCAGCCCACCCGGACTGACCAGGCAATCCGCATCGACGACGATCGTGACCGCGGTCGCCCGCGCCAGATCGTGGCGGACGCCCCATTCCAACGCATAGCCCTTGCCACGACGGTCGGCGTCGAACCGCTCGGTCACCATGGCCCCTTCGGACCGCGCGATCGCGGCGGTATCGTCGGTGCAATTGTCGGCGACCACCAGCAGTCGGTCGTCGGGGCGCAACTGCGCACGCAGCGAGCGTATCGTCGCGGCGATGACCGTAGCTTCGTCATGCGCCGGCACCACGACCGTGAAGGCGGGACAGGCCGCCCCTGTTTCCGTTCCCGTCCGCGACTGGAGGCGGTCCGGTCGACGCTTCAGCGAGGCCAACATCTGTGCCGCCAGCAGCATGCTCGCCGGAAGCGGCACCAGCGCGATCACGACCAGCACCGCACTCAAGAGCGTCATGCGCGGCGTTCCATCTTATGGGCCGTCTCATGGGCTGTCTTATAGGTGGTCATCAGATCGTAAATCTTGCGCGCCTCGCGTGACGCGTCGTGACGGTCGCGAATCAAGGCCCGGCCGCGCTCGCCCATCGCGGTGCACGTCTCGACCGGCGTTGCGATGCAATCGGCCATCGCCCGCGTTACCGCATCCACCGACCCTGGCGAAAAGAGCCAGCCGGTTTCACCGTTGACGACGAGATCCGCCATCGCCGCGACGTTCGAGGCCAGGACCGGGCGGCCAAGCGCGAGCGCTTCCATGACCACGATCGGCAACCCTTCGGCGAAGCTCGGCATCACCATCGCGCGCGCGGCAACGATATGCGCGCGCACCTCCGCCTCGTCGGCCCAGCCGGTGATCGTGACATCCTGCGCGATCCCGAGACGCGCGATCGCCGCTTCGAGCTGCCCGCGGGCATCGCCGTCGCCGACCAGCGTCACGTGGACGGGCGTCCCGGCAGCCCGCAGCCGTGCCACCGCCTCGACCAGGATCAAATGTCCCTTTTGCTGATCCAGCCGCCCGACGTTCACGAAATGCGGAACCGCCGGTACGGGGGTCGGCACCTGTTCCAGAAACGCCTGCGACAGACCGCAGTGCACGACATGGATCTTGTCCCAATCGGCGACCTCGGCCCACCGATAGAGCTGGCTCGCGCAATAATTGGTGATTGCCACGACGAACGCGGACCGCGCGACCTTGAGGTTCAACTTGAGCGCGACGGGGGCATCGAACTCGCCCTGCCCGTGCACCGTCATGCTGTACGGCACGCCGCTCAAGCACGACGCGATCATCGCGATCTCCGCGGCATTGGTCCCGAAATGCGTGTGAAGATGATCGAGCTTGGCCGCCTGCATGCCCCGCGACAGCATCGCCCCCTCGAGAAAGGTGATGAGATGGAGCAGCGGCCCACGATCGGACCGCTTCATCATCCGGAACGACAGGCGCAACGCCGCGAACCACGCCTTTGGCGTCCGCAGCAGCTCTAGGAACGCCGCGGTCAGGAGCGGGATCGCCCCGCCCCGCAACAGATACCGCGTACGCTGCTGCTCTGCCGCGTCGAGCGGGTCCGCGATCTCGGCATCCCAGCCCCTGATCGCCCAACGCTCGACGGTTGTCCCAAGATTCTCCACTGCGGCGATCTCACGCCGAATGAAGGTATGACTAATCTTAGGATATTGATTAGTAAAATAGCCAACGTTCATGCGCCGCACCTCCAGTTCAGGCCCGCGGCCGCCGCACGCGCTATCAATACCTCAGGTCGCTCGCAAGTGGTGTTGTACAAGCGTGAACATCTCAATGTGCCATCGTGGCAAAGGATGAATATGGTCCAGTCCGGTTCCGATAGTATCGCCAAAACGCCGCTCGGCATCGCGACTGGATTGCCGCCTTTTGCGTGGGGGATACTCGCGCTGATCGCGTTGCGCCCCTCGCTCGACGTGATCTTTGCCAGCGTCACGATGCAGGTCGGCGCCCTGAATTTGTCGGCGGGCTTCCTGTTCAACCTGCTGCTCGTCGGCCTCGCCGCAGCGATCGCCGTCAATGCCGCTTTGGTCCACCGCACGCCCGATCGCGCGGTCGTGACGACGCTGATCATATGGGCACCGATGCTGGTGGCGGCGGGAATCGCGGCAGCGCGATCGCCGGTCCCGGCGCAGGCGCTGCAGGTTCTCTTCAACTATTTGTCCTATGCGGCAGTGTCGTTGCTGGCGCTGACATGGGCACCGCATATCGGCCGTGAGCGACTGACGATGCTGATCGCGGCGTCGGGCGTCATCCCGATCCTGACCGCCTTGTTCCAGGCCGCCACCGGCGGCGCCGGCACGCGGGTCATGGGCACCTTCCCGCATCCCAACATCCTCGCCTTCTTCCTGCTGATCTACGTCGCCTTCCTGTTTCATGCGCAGGTCAGCGCCTACCTACAGAGTGCCGGGGCGCGTCTGGTCCTGTGGCTGTCGATCGCGCTCGGCCTGCTGGCGCTGCTGCTGACCGGCACGCGCGCGGGCTATGCCGGGATGTTCGTCTTCCTGTTTCTCTATGCCGCCCTGCGCCGGCCGATCTACCTGATACCGCTCATCATCCTGCCACCGCTCGCGCTGCTGGTGCCGGGCGTACTCGACCGGATCAGCGACGCGACCAGCGGCCCACCGGTCTTCACCTATGACTATCTCGTCAGCGTCGCGCGCGGCGATATCGCCGATTCGGGGTATGTCGCGGTCGATTCGGGGACATGGCGTCGCTACCTCTGGGAATCGGCATGGCCGTGGGTCACGAGCCATCCCTGCTCGGCAGCGGGCTCGCGTCGTTCCCGCATTATTCGAGCCAGTTCTTCGCGCTGCTGCCGAACGGCGAGAGCGAGGTCTTCGCGCACAACACCTATCTGCAGCTCGTGTTCGAGGGCGGCGGCGTCCTGCTGCTCGGCTTCCTGTGGACGTATATCGCGTCTGCCTTGCAGAACGCGGCCAATCTCCCGTTCGGACGCGGCGAGCTGATCTTCGCGCTTCTCCTGGTGCTCGCCTATGCGATCGTTCTCGCGAGCGACAACATCCTCTATTACCTGTCCGCCAACCTCTCGCTGTTCTTCGTCCTGTTCGCGATCCGCGGCGTCGGGGCGGATGATTCACGGCGATGGCACTCGCAGGCACGTTTAGCTACGAAGCGAAGGCGACTGGCGGCGAACGGATCGCAGAGCGCTTGAAACCCCGCAGCGATAATGCAAAACGCGGCGCCAATGGAGAGGTATCTCGCCGTCGCCGCAACGCGATGGCCTGTACTGGAAGAGCCAGGGCTTACTAGAGTCGGACCGAGGTGAGAGCCGGTCCGCAACCGGGGGAACATCGCTCCATGATCGCCGTGCCCCAAAGACGAACGCTGCCGTTCGTATCAATCGTACTGCCTATGCTGGTGGCGCGTCCTTCGCTGGATCCTTTATTCGGTCTTGGTCGGATGAATCTTGGTGCTTTCAGCATCACACCAGGATTCCTGTTCAATTTCCTGTTCGTGGCCCTGGCCAGCTTGGTGATGCTCCATGCGCTACTCGTGGATCGACGGGCACAAACCGTCATCCGCACAGCAGCGATTATCTGGGCACCATTCTTGCTGGCAGCGTTGATCGCAGCGGTGCACTCTCCAGTGTTCGCGGAAGCCATTCAAGTTCTCTTCAATTACCTGACCTTCGCAGCAGTATCCATGCTCGCGCTGTACTATGCGCCGTATATCGGGCGACGTGTATTGACGCTGGCGGTTGCACTGTCAGGCGTGGTGCCATTGGCAACCGGCCTAATACAAATCGCGTTAGGCGATATGGGAGAACGGCTGGAGGCTAGTTTCACGCATCCGAATATTCTCGCCTTCTTCATGATGATCTACATATCGTTCCTGTATCATGCGCAGCTCAGCAACTACCTACGCGGCGGATGGCAACGCAATGCTGTCTGGATACTGCTCGTTGTTGCAGCACTGGAGCTTCTACTCACCGGCACGCGCTCTGCCTATGTGGCGACGGCGTTGTTCTTGATCGTCTACACGGCGTTTCAGCGTCCTCTGTATCTGATACCGATATTATTGGCGGGACCGCTCGCCATGTTGGTTCCGGGCGTAATGGACCGCATTACCAATGCGGCGGAGGGCGCACCGGAAATGAGCTATGCATATCTGGTCAGCATATCGCACGGTGACGTTGACGCATCGCAGTTCGTCGAAGTCGATTCTGGAACATGGCGTCGCTACCTGTGGCAGGCGGCATGGCCTTGGATCGAACGCAAAATGACGTTCGGATATGGCCTGTCGTCTTTTGCGCCGCTGTCGCGGGACTTCTTCGCCCTCACCAGCACCAACGGAAGCGGTGCGCACAATGTGTATGTCCAAACGATCTTCGAAGGCGGCCTCGTGCTCATGCTTTCGTTCGTCTATCTCCTGGTCAGCATCGTTGCCGTGAGCCTGTTCCGGGCTACAACGTCGTCGGAAAAACTGTATATTTTCCTAGCGATAGTCGGTTATGCGGTCGTGTCCGTCAGCGACAATATGCTGTATTATCTGTCCGTAAACGTAGAGTTTGTCTTCATACTTGGGTGTATAATAGGGCAGGCTCCAAGCCTTCCTAGCTGGCTGACTGCAAGTCGGCGTCAACCGCAGCTTATGATTGGTGGCCTGCGGTAAAAGGTACGATGACCGAAAAATTTGCTTACGACCCCCGCGCCAAAGCACACCTCGCGGTGCTTGACGGATGGAGGGGGCTTTCCATCTTAATGGTTCTCGCGGGTCATATGCTCCCGATCGGGCCAAAAGCGTATTTTCTAAACGAAGCCGTCGCCGCTGCGGGAATGGCGATATTCTTTGTGCTGTCCGGATTCCTGATAACGACCACGTTGCTGAGAGATCAGACGGTCGTGACGTTCCTAATCAAACGCCTGTTTCGCATCGTGCCACTCGCCTGGACGTTCATCGCCTTCGTTTTGATTGCCCCGGGACGTCCTATGGACATCGTCGTAGCCAACCTGTTTTTCTATGCGAATCTTTCGCAATATTATTTGCGATACGCACCGCATTTCTGGAGTCTCTCCATCGAAATGCAGTTCTATATGTTCATTGCACTGATCGTTTCGGTTTTTCGTCGCAAGGGACTCTATCTGCTGCCGTTGTGTGGGATTGCGATCACCGTGGCACGTGTGTGGCGCGGGACCACAGTCGGCGTAACCACGTTCGACCGTGTCGACGAGATCCTGGCTGGCGCAATGCTCGCGCTATTGCTGTCCGGACGCAAACCCGTCGCGCTAGGGAAGGCCTCAGGCGCCGCATCGGCGTTGCTGATTGTGCTGCTCCTGGCGGGGACCCAGCAATATGTGCGCCATACCGTGCCCCTACTCGCTTATTTGAGGCCCTATTTCGCAGCCGGCTTGGTCGGCCTGTCTTTCGGCTATCCTCATTCCGGCTATCGACGCGTTCTAGAAAGCAAAATCTTGCGGTACTTCGCCACGATTTCCTACGCATTATATGTGGTTCATCCCATCACATATGCGGGATGGTTGGGTTCGGGCGACCGGACAGAGCGGTACCTCAAGAGACCACTCAGTTTCCTGATTACCTTTGTAATCGCGCATCTGAGCACACGCTACTTGGAGCGACCGTCGACCGATTTCGGGCATCGTCTGGCAGCACGCTATAAAGCGTCGCATATAAGCAACGCATCCGCATGACTGAGCCGAATCCTGGGCCGTTCGCGTTGCTCCGCGAAGATCGACGCAATCACCGCGAGGGCTGGCTGTCCCAGGGCTTCTGGGCGCTGGCGGTCTATCGGCTGTCGGCGCCCCGTCTGGCGCGCCGGCGCGGGATCGTTCGCACGATATGGGGCATATGGACCAAGCTTGCGGGCAAGTGGGTCGAGGTGCGGTGCGGTATCTCGCTGCCGGAAACCGCGCGGATCGGGCGGCGGTTGCGGATCGAGCATTTCGGCGGGATCGTCGTGCATGGCTCCAGCGTGATCGGCGACGACTGCCTACTGCGTCAGAACGTCACGCTCGGCAACCGTAGCGAACGGCGCCCGCTCGATGCGCCGACGCTGGGAAACCGCGTGCAGGTCGGCGCCGGTGCCGTCATCCTCGGCGCCGTCACGATCGGCGACGATGCCGTGATCGGTGCCAATGCCGTGGTGCTCGGCGATGTCCCGCCCGGTGCACGCGCGGTCGGCAACCCGGCAACCATCCGCATGCCCACGCCCCGCCCCTAGCCTAAGCTGCTACGGCTGCGACTGCGGATGCGCACGCAGCAACGCTGACCACACAGTCCATGCTCACCTCGCAGCCGTCGCGCAGTACCGCTACGCGGCCGATCAGCGCGGCGTCGCCATCTCCAGGCCCGGTTTGCCGGCGGCGCGCGACCGGATGCCCAGGAACAGCAGTGCGGTGATGCGGTTTCGGATCAGCACCTCGCCCATGATGATCGGTCCGATCAGCCCGGCACCAAGACCGCCGGCAAAATAGAACAATACCGGCATGCCGGGCGCAATCTTTTGCAGCGCGATCCGCGTCCCCGCCGCGAACAGGACGTGGAACAGGAATATCGGATAGGATTTGCCGCCAATCCACGCCAGCCACGACACCCGCGCCCGGATCGACACCGCCAACAGGCAGATCGCCAGCCCGGCGGTATAGCCGAGCATCGACCCCACGAGGCTGTGGCCGGCGGCATCGGCGTTGATGCCAACCAGCATCAAGCCCAACACGCCGATCGCCAGCAATACCCGGCCCGGCAGCGTATCCAGCCCCCGCATCCCCTGCAGCAGGTCATGCCGACGCATGAAGAGTCCCAGCAGGAAATAGGGCGCGAGGTACACGGCTTTCCCGGCCGAAAAGACGTCGGGCTGCCACGCGGATACCAGCGGATAGAAATATCCGATCGGTACCAGCGCCAGCGCATAGGGGGCAAGATCGCGGCCTGGCAGGAGCAGACTGACGGTCAGGATCGCGACCATCAGGACGAACGTCGCCTGCAGATACCAGAACTGATCGTACGAGAAGAAGAAGATCTGCCACAATGGCGGCGTCGCATTGTGGAGCACGAGCGACTGGATGCACCAGGACAGCGCGCTTACCGATGCCATCGGTACCAACAATCGTCTGGCCTTCGCCAGGACCTTGCCCCGCCAGGCACCGGCATTCGGCACGAACGATGCGAAGACCGTCCCCGAGATAAAGGCGAACAGCGGCATCCGTACGACGTGGAGCGCATGATTGGCGATCGACAGCCAATGGTCCGCGGGCAGCCGTAGCCCCCGGATCGGGCTGTCGCCGACAACGTGAAACGCCACCAGCAAAAGGCAGGCAAACCCCCGCAGCGTCTCGAGATATTCGATCCGCGACGTACCGCGCCTTTCCGCACCCACGGTCTTCGACCCTGTCATACCGCTCATCGACGACGGACCGTCTTGGCGGCGTATGCGCGAATGGTTGCGAGCTCATCGCTGTCGGGTCGGTGGGACAGGCTGAACCGGGCGAATCTGGCGAGCATCGCGGGCAGGCTGCGGGTCCCCAAAACGCTACGGAAGGCCAATTCTCGACGGACGCCGGGCGTGTCGCCGAACGCCGCCAGAATTGCCTGACGCAAGGGGTGCCATTGCTCGGCCAGGTCCGTACCGGACGCAGGCTCTAGTCGCGCGCCATGGTTGCAGAACGGGGTCGGATCGCAATACGCCACGCCCCGCGTTGCCGCGACCAGCGCCATCAGGTGACGCGAGATGTCCAGCGACAGCTCCATCTGGCGTTGAAAGCCGACCGAACTCGTATTGCCGCCATGCCAGCGGTACAGCACGAGCTGCTCGGCCACGGTGGCGCACAGCCCCTCGATCGCGAGTTGGCCGAACATCAGATAATCCTCGACCAGCGTCGCCACCGTCATTGGCGCGGGCCCTCTGGATGGCGTGAGGAAGGTCTTGCCGTAGCGCGCACCGGCCTTGTCGAGCGCGAGACGTCGCAGCATTACGGTAGGCTGCGCGATCGGGTTGCTGAAGAGGGCAGCCACCGCAAGCCGATCCGGATCGCTTGGCAGCTTGCGCGTGCCTAGTGGTTTTAGCTGGGTATCGACGGTGACGTAATTGCTGCCGACGAGAACGAGATGGGGCAGGCGCTCCATCTCGGCCAGCAGCACCGCGATCTCGCTCAGGGACCGACAAATCGTCGGCATCGTGGAGCAGGACGAACGGTGCGTCGCTCCGATCGAACCCTGCATTGCGGACATCCGACAGCGTCATGGCAGGACCACAATCTTGACGCTGTACGCGACGATCCTCCCCCCAGCCGATCAATAATCTCCCCGGTCGCGTCGGTCGACGCATGATTCAGGACGATCAACCGCCAGTCGCGCTCGGTCTGCACCATCACCGATCGGATGGCGTCCTCGACAAATGCTTCCCCGTTTCGCACGGGCATAACGACATCAACGCGCGCCATGTGTTGCTCCAGTAGGTTCGGGACGGCGCCCGTTGGTCGGGCACTTATTGGTGTAAAGAGCCGTTGTAAATGCGGGTGTTATGCGACGGTTATGCAAAGCGGCGTCGGATGATTAGCTAGGATCTCGAAAGAGAATATGGCGCGGGACCTGAAACACCCGCAGGATTTATTGAATTTGATCTCGCTCGGATTCGCGGACGGACGAGGTGGGGCAATCGTGGGTGGCTCGGTTTGCCGTGACCTGCGATGTTCGAAGACTGCCTGCATATATAGATACAGAAACGCCAACGGCCCCGGAGCTTGCGCTACAGGGTTGGGAGTGTCGTAGAAGATGGTTGCGGGGACAGGATTTGAACCTGTGACCTTCAGGTTATGAGCCTGACGAGCTACCGGGCTGCTCCACCCCGCGACATTCGCTTTCGCGAAGGGGGTATGAGACATGGTGAATGGGTTTCAAGCGTTCTGTGTTACGTATTGCCGCACGGGCTTCAATGCCTGGCGACGACCTACTCTTCCATCGCTTGAGCGATAGTACCATTGGCGCAGTCGGGTTTCACGGCCGAGTTCGGAATGGGATCGGGTGGGACACCGACGCTATAGCCACCAGGCAATGGAGCCGGTGCGACGATACGTTGGGGAATGCTATGGGTACCCTGGCCCCGGCTTTCGCCGGGACAGGGTTTTAAAATCGATACCGTGCAAGGTTTGTAGTGGTATTTGACCAATCCCTCGACGGCGAGGGGATTGGCAATCTGGCGTCGTCTTAATCATCCGCACGCATCGTTTGTCGCTACTGGTGACCCAGTGTTGTCATTGATGGTGTGAGACTCTCAAGCGCGAATAGAGCAATTAGTATCGGTTAGCTCCATGCGTTACCGCACTTCTACATCCGATCTATCAACGTCGTGGTCTCCGACGGCTCTATGAAATCTTATCTCGAGGGAGGCTTCCCGCTTAGATGCTTTCAGCGGTTATCCCGTCCATACATAGCTACCCAGCTGCGCTCCTGGCGGAACGACTGGTACACCAGAGGTATGTTCAACCCGGTCCTCTCGTACTAGGGTCAACTCCTCTCAAATTTCGACGCCCACGGCAGATAGGGACCAAACTGTCTCGCGACGTTCTGAACCCAGCTCACGTACCACTTTAATTGGCGAACAGCCAAACCCTTGGGACCTGCTCCAGCCCCAGGATGTGATGAGCCGACATCGAGGTGCCAAACAACCCCGTCGATATGAGCTCTTGGGGGTTATCAGCCTGTTATCCCCGGCGTACCTTTTATCCGTTGAGCGATGGCCCTTCCACGAGGGACCACCGGATCACTATGACCGACTTTCGTCTCTGCTCGACTTGTCAGTCTCGCAGTCAGGCGGGCTTATGCCATTGCACTCTAACAGACGGTTTCCGACCGTCCTGAGCCCACCATTGCGCGCCTCCGTTACTCTTTAGGAGGCGACCGCCCCAGTCAAACTACCCGCCACAGAGGGTCCCTGTTCCGGCTTACGGAACGAGGTTAGACATCAGAAACAAACAGGGTGGTATTTCACCTATGGCTCCACATCAGCTGGCGCCGATGCTTCAAAGCCTCCCACCTATGCTACACAGTTTCTTCCTAATGCCACTCTGAAGCTGCAGTAAAGGTGCACGGGGTCTTTCCGTCTAACCGCGGGTACTCCGCATCTTCACGGAGAATTCAATTTCGCTGAGCATGTCCTGGAGACAGTGGGGAAGTCGTTACGCCATTCGTGCAGGTCGGAACTTACCCGACAAGGAATTTCGCTACCTTAGGACCGTTATAGTTACGGCCGCCGTTTACCTGGGCTTCATTTCAGAGCTTGCACCCCTCCACTTAACCTTCAGGCACCGGGCAGGCGTCAGGCCCTATACGTCGTCTTGAAGCCGACTTAGCAGAGCCCTGTGTTTTTGCTAAACAGTCGCTACCCCCTGGCCTGTGCCCCCTCAAAGTGCTTGCGCATAGTGAGGGCCTCCTTCTTCCGAAGGTACGGAGGCAATTTGCCGAGTTCCTTCAGGACACTTCTCTCAAGCGCCTTGGTATACTCTACCTGACCACCTGTGTCGGTTTCGGGTACGGTCTATACGGTGGGGCTATTTCCTGGAACCATTTCGAAGCCATCCCAATCCGATAAGGGATGACAACACACATGATCCGTCACACACCACCAGGCCCACGAATATTAACGTGGTTCCCATCGACTACCCCCTTCGGGCTCGTCTTAGGGGCCGGCTCACCCTGCGCGGATTAGCCTTGCGCAGGAACCCTTGGTCTTTCGGCGAGAGGGCATCTCACCCTCTTTATCGCTACTCATGTCTGCATTCGCACTTCCGATACCTCCACGACCCATTACCAGATCGCTTCACAGGCTTACGGAACGCTCCGCTACCGCGTACCACATCAGTGGTACACCCTAAGCTTCGGCACGTATCTTGAGCCCCGTTACATCTTCGCCGCAGGACCTCTTGTTTAGACCAGTGAGCTGTTACGCTTTCTTTAAAGGATGGCTGCTTCTAAGCCAACCTCCTGGTTGTTTTGGAAGTCCCACATGCTTTCCCACTTAGATACGATTTGGGGGCCTTAGCTGTAGGTCAGGGCTGTTTCCCTTTTGACGACGGACCTTAGCACCCGCCGTCTGTCTCCCGCATATCACTCTTAGGTATTCGGAGTTTGGTTAGGTTTGGTAGATCTCGCGACCCCCTAGCCCATCCAGTGCTCTACCCCCTAAGGTGTTCGTGCGAGGCACTACCTCAATAGTTTTCGCGGAGAACCAGCTATTTCCCGGCTTGATTGGCCTTTCACCCCTAAACACAACTCATCCGGTAACTTTTCAACGTTAATCGGTTCGGACCTCCAGTGCATGTTACTGCACCTTCATCCTGGTCATGCCTAGATCGCCGGGTTTCGGGTCTAATACATCAAACTCTGGCGCCCTATTCAGACTCGCTTTCGCTGCGCCTACACCTATCGGCTTAAGCTTGCTTGATACATTAAGTCACAGACCCATTATGCAAGAGGTACGCTGTCAGGCCATAAAAGCCCTCCAACTGCTTGTAGGCAATCCGTTTCAGGTACTGTTTCACTCCCCTCATCGGGGTGCTTTTCACCTTTCCCTCACGGTACTAGTTCGCTATCGGTCACATACGAGTATTTAGGCTTGGAGGGTGGTCCCCCCATGTTCAGACAGAATTTCACGTGTTCCGCCCTACTCGAGTCCTGAATTCTCACTTTCGTATACGGGGCTGTCACCCGCTATGGCGTCTCTTTCCAGAAGACTTCTACTAGT